>DHYP01000013.1:30140-34095 GCA_002414145.1 Methylophilaceae bacterium UBA5127
CGTAACGAAGCCATTTTGCGTGGCGATATTAGCCCAGAAGACCTGATTGTTTATCTGGATGCAGTAAGAGCCTCCACCGATGTGCCAATTTCCACCGCAGAGCCTTGGCATATTTGGATTAAATATCCTGAACTGGTTAAGCATGTCGACTATATCGCGATACATTTGCTGCCTTACCACGAGGGCGTGCCAATCGAAAATGCGGTGCAGTACTCGATAGACCGTTACCACGAGCTGATGGATGCATTCCCAAGAAAGAAAATTGTCATTACGGAAATAGGCTGGCCTAGCCGCGGCCCTACCATTGGCGCTTCTGTAGCCAGTGAAGTGAATCAAGCGCGTTTTGTGCGAGAGTTTCTGGCACGCAATGCAACAGAAGAGTTGGATTTTTATTTGATGGAAGCATTTGACCAGCCGTGGAAAGTGCAGATTGAGGGCTGGGCAGGCGCCTATTGGGGTATGTTCGATGCAAACCGTCACGAGAAGTACTCGTTACAAGGCGCAGTACCCAAGGATAATCGCTGGATTGCTAAAGCAACTTGGTCAACCTTAATCGCCTTTTTGCCTATGATGTTTATTGCCTGGCGCTTTAAACATTGGGGTATTGGTGGTGTAGTGTCTATGGCAATTTTGTTTCAGGCTTGTATCACTACGCTAGTAATCACGTGGAATCTGCCTGGTGATTATTACTATACTTTGCGTGATTTTGTCGTATTGGTTGGCTTGATTTTAGCGATTACGCTTACTTCGCTGGTGCTAATGATTTATGCAGTGGAGTTTAGTTAGGTCATGTTTAAGCCACAGTGGCGCCGCCTTTTTAAACGCGCTAAACCCTTACCTCCAGAGCAGGAGCTGTTTGTATCGATTCATTTGGCCTGTTATAACGAACCGCCAGAAATGGTGATTGCGACCATAGAAAGTTTAAAAAACTTACAGTACACGCGTTATGAAGTGATTGTGGTGGATAACAATACCAAAGATGAGGCGAAATGGAAGCCCATTGAAGCGTATATGGCAACTATGCCCGAACACTTTCATTTTTATCACTTACCTTCTTGGCCAGGCTTTAAGGCTGGAGCGCTCAATTTTGCTTTGAGCAAAACTCATCCTAATGCACAAGTGGTGGGTGTGGTAGATGCAGACTATGTGGTAACACATGACTGGCTGTCTGATCTTGTGCCGCATTTCTTGGAGAGTCAGGTGGCGGTAGTACAAGCGCCGCAGGCACACCGTGATTGGGAGAAACACTTTTTCCACCGCATGTGTAATTGGGAGTTCGAAGGATTCTTTCGTATTGGCATGCATCACCGGCATGAGCGTAATGCGCTCATTCAGCATGGTACGATGACCTTGATTAGACGTGAATCGTTACAAAGTTTTGGTGGTTGGTCTGAGTGGTGTATTTGCGAAGATACTGAACTTGGTTTGCGTTTGCTTGAGAATGATATGGAGCTACGTTACATGGATGACACATTTGGTCGTGGTTTAACGCCAGCCAACTTCAAGGCGCTTAAATCGCAACGTAATCGGTGGGCTTTTGGCGCGATGCAAATTCTCAAACATCATATGCCCAAGCTCATCGGCAAATCCACGTTAAACTTCAGTCAACGCTACCATTTTCTAACGGGTTGGTTTGGTTGGTTTGGTGAGGCGTTACAGCTGATTTTTACCATAGGCTCCGTTTTTTGGACGCTCGCAATGCTGTTGTTTCCAGATAAATTCAGTTTGCCAGTGGTCGTGATGATTGTGCCGATTCTATGCTTTTTGGCAATTAAGGCAGTGTTAGGGCCTATGCTTTATCGAAAAACCATGCAGTGTAGCTGGCAAGATATTTTTGGTGCGTCATTGGCAAGTTTGGGGCTGTCTCATGCCATTGCACGTGGCATTATTATGGGTTTGATTCAGCGAGCAGGCGTATTTGTGGTGACTGCCAAAACAAAATCTAAGGTGAGCAATTGGAAGATATTAGATCCCATTCGTGAAGAGATGATTATTTTAGTAGCGCTTATTGGCAGTAGCATTGCAATGCTTGTGACACGCGGGTTCCATAATCTGGATGCTCAACTGTGGGTGTCTATGTTGGTGCTACAGTCTTTGCCTTACTGGAGTGCGTTGGCTTGTCAGTTAATTTCTGAAAATCAGTCTTAAAAATTAAGCCTAAGAAAACTAAACCAAACCTAAGAAAACCAAACTTAGTTTTCTAAAGTGATATTTGGTTAATGTAAAAAAAACAGCAATGAAAAAAGCACCAATATTGGTGCTTTTTATTAAGCCTAGATTCGCTAGAGTAGCAAACACCATTTTCGCGCTAGGTGGAGACGCCCTTGAGGTACTTGCCACACAAGTAGGCTTCAAAACCTGGCCTTTGTTATTAGGCATCTATGACTTTTCGGGGGATAGTGCAGACTATTTAAACACTGGTAAACATAGTTAAGTGAGTTGCAAGCCTTCCGCTCAACCATGGTCTTGCAAGAGAGCACCACATGCCCGTTGTGTTGATGTGCCGCCCCGTAACGCAATTCGAAGAGGAGATGTGATTAGTCACGCGCGCGTGAAAGAGTGGCAGTTAATGCAATCTTAGAAGTTTCATAATTGGATTTTGAGTTGTAATAATTAAGGTATCCCATGGAAGTTGATGTGATCTCCTAAAATTTAAATGTTTGGCAATTCGCTAGACAATTATTTTATGGAGATACAAATATGAATATAGAACTTCAGTTGATTCAACAATCGATAAAGCTTTGCTATCGTAAAAATCATAATCTCGCACTTCAACTTGCATTAACAATAGAAGACTACCAATGCAAGAAGCTTCGGTTAGAAAATAAATTACCATCATTAGATAGACACATCAATTTTCTTAAAGATGTTCTTGAGGAAATGAATTTTGATGCAGCTTATGATGAGTTGCTATTTGAGGAAAATGTTAGAGTAAACAGGCTATCTAGAATAAAAATAGCTACTTATACGGATGTTGCAACGGTCTTGGTAAGAGTTATTAATGATTTTCAAATGCTTACAAATTCGCCACTTCCATTCTCATGGAAAACATTTGTTGCAAGCTATTTTTGTTTCTTGCGTAAACAGAATAAAAGACAGATATTAAAACTTAGAAAGTGAATGATTTAGTCTCATTCTCTTTTTTGATACTTCTTAGTTTATTAGCTTCTTCTAAAGCTTTTTTTGCACCTATGCCACTAAAACGGATACTTTTAAAGTATCCGTTATCAAGTGCAGCAGCAAAACCAAATGGTTGCCCCTCAATAAATACTTCCAAAATTTGTTTGCTATAACTTTCATCAAAAATGCTTACATATTTATCTTCAATAAGCATACATGTCGTTTGCACTGTAAAGACACCTTCAGAGCTGTTAATTAACAATACAGATACTTTGTTTTCAGAACAACGATTAGAAAGTATCAAGTAAGGAAAACAAGCTTTACTTGCATCACCACAGAATACCCCAGTTGTTTCATTAGAGGCGTTAGTAGTTTTAGCAACAATAAAGTTTCCCAGTTCAGCGACTTTCCAGTCACCAATAACCTTTTCCGCATGTAATACGTTGCAAAAAACAAGGGTGCAAATAATAATAAATTTATTCATTCTATCTAACAAGCTCGCTTTTATAACAACAATCTTCTCACATCACTCAACATCATGCGCAAATGACTAGTGAAACGTGCGCCATCGGCACCATCAATCACACGGTGATCATAAGAAAGCGAAAGTGGCATAATCAGTCTTGCTTCAAAACCTTTGCTATCTGCGTTATACACTGGCTGCATAGACGCACGTGACACACCTAAAATAGCAACCTCTGGGCAGTTGATGATGGGGGTGAACATGGTGCCGCCAATGCCTCCAAGGCTGGAAATGGTAAAGCAGCCGCCTTGCATTTCTTCTACTTTGAGTTTACGTTCGCGGGCTTTACCAGAAAGCTCTGCTAAATCACGG
>DHYP01000013.1:34175-34504 GCA_002414145.1 Methylophilaceae bacterium UBA5127
GTATCACAGGCAAAGCCTATATTGTAATACTGCTTCAAAATCAGGTTGTCGCCTTCAGGTGATAGTGAGGCATTAAAGTTAGGGTAGGTGCGTAATGCGTTAACTACCGCCTTCATCAAAAAGGCTAGTAATGTGAGTTTTACACCACGTTTTTCTGCATCTGCCAGCATGGATTTGCGGAAATCTTCCAAATCTGTAATGTCCGCTTCGTCAAATTGCGTCACGTGAGGTGCAGTGACCCAATTGCGGTGTAAGTTTGCGCCAGAAAGTTTTTTAATGCGGGAAAGCGGTTTGCTTTCAATCACACCAAACTGGCTGAAATCAATGAC
>DHYP01000013.1:34537-34913 GCA_002414145.1 Methylophilaceae bacterium UBA5127
GCTGGTAATGTGGATAAACCGCCACCCATATTTTCGGTGCGCGGTTTTGCCAGCTCACTTTTTACAAAAGACTGTACATCACTTTGTAAAATACGATTTTTAGTGCCGCTGGCTTTGACTAAAGCCAGATTAACACCTAACTCACGTGCAAATTTACGCACAGATGGACTGGCGTGGGCTAATTTTCCTGAAATGCCTACACTGGTTTCAGCCACAGGATTCGGGGTGGCTTTAGGTTGTATCACTTTAGGGGGTTCTGCGACTGGATGGCTAGGTTCAGGAATCGTCACTGCTTTTTCATCTACTTTAACTGTAGATACGACTGGTGTCGTAGTTGGCTGAGGCGCTGGTTTTTCTGCTGGTGCAGCTTCTGCGG
>DHYP01000013.1:35029-35293 GCA_002414145.1 Methylophilaceae bacterium UBA5127
AGGAGGCTTTATCAGACTCTACTGTAATCAGTGAATCTTCTTTAGCAATCGTATCCCCTGCTTTTACAAGCACTTCAATGACATCAACGCTGTCAAAATTACCAATATCTGGAACAAGAACTTCTTTAATTGCCATGTTTAATTAGTTTCCTAAATTATGTCCAATGTGTTCAACTGCTTAGACTAAATGGTGCTAGGGTTAGCGCGGTTAACATTAATATTGTATTTTTTAATGGCTTCCGCTGCTTTTGTTGCAGGTAATTT
>DHYP01000013.1:35461-35825 GCA_002414145.1 Methylophilaceae bacterium UBA5127
GAAAAAGAACGCATGTAATCGGTTGATGCAATCACAGGACCTTCGGCTTTGCTTAATAATTGACCAATATAAGTTTCTTTTTGTGGTTTGTCAGGATTAAGCATATTCCAGCGCTCAGTATCAATGCCTTCGCGACGCAATTCGGTAAAGCTGGTGACGCTCCACACGTCCGCAGAAACGCCCCAATCTTTTTCAAGTAATTCGCCTGCGGCAATGACTTCACGCAGGATTACACCCGAGCCCATCAACTGCACTTTCGGACCTTTGGCTTTGGATTTGCTAAAGTTGTACATGCCTTTAAGAATACCTGTTGCACTGTCTTTTGGCATTTCAGGGTGGCTATAGTTTTCGTTCATCAGGGTGA
>DHYP01000013.1:35853-36231 GCA_002414145.1 Methylophilaceae bacterium UBA5127
CTAGTTGCACCATGCGGCGTAAACCTTCTTGAATAATCACAGCCAACTCATAGGCAAATGTTGGGTCGTATGAAACACAGTTAGGTATCGTCGCCGACATCAAGTGGCTATGACCATCTTCATGTTGCAGGCCCTCACCGTTTAATGTAGTACGACCAGCGGTTGCGCCAAGCAAAAATCCACGTGCACGGCTATCGCCAGCTGCCCATGCAAAATCGCCAATCCGTTGAAAGCCGAACATGGAATAGTAAATATAGAACGGAATCATCTGTGTGCCAGTGACACTATAAGACGTTGCGGCCGCTAACCAGCTGGCGAATGAACCAGCCTCGTTAATCCCCTCTTCTAGGATTTGACCGTCTTTAGATTCTTTGTAAT
>DHYP01000013.1:36414-36777 GCA_002414145.1 Methylophilaceae bacterium UBA5127
GCCATGGTGGTGGAAATTTCACGGTCGCCTGTAGCCCCTAACATATTTTCAAAGGCAGAAAGGTCTGGCACTGTGAGTTCATTACCTTTGCGGCGGCGTTGTGGTACAAAGCCCCCCATTGCAGCGCGGCGTTCCGCCATGTATTTCATTTCCGGACTATCATCAGCTGGTTTATAGAACGATAAGTTTTCTACTTGCTCATCGCTCAGTGGTAAGTCAAAGCGGTCACGGAATTTCTTTAATGATTCAATATCCATGCTTTTTTGCTGGTGCGTGGTGTTTTGACCTTCACCAGCGTCACCCATGCCATAACCTTTGACGGTTTTAGCTAGAATCACAGTCGGTTGACCTTTGTGGTTCACT
>DHYP01000013.1:36791-41346 GCA_002414145.1 Methylophilaceae bacterium UBA5127
ACCGCAGCGTGATAGGCAGCGAATACTTTATGCGGGTCGTGACCGCCACGGTTGAGGCGCCAAATGTCTTGGTCAGACATAGCGGCAACCATTTCTTTAAGTTCAGGATACTTGCCAAAGAAATGCTCACGGGTGTAAGCGCCACCTTTGGCTTTAAAGTTCTGGTATTCACCGTCTACGCATTCTTCCATGCGCTTTTTCAGAATACCGTCTTTATCCATAGCTAACAGCGGATCCCAGTAGGAACCCCAAATCACTTTGAGCACATTCCAGCCAGAACCACGGAAATCGGATTCCAATTCTTGAATGATTTTGCCATTGCCGCGCACAGGACCATCTAGCCGCTGTAAGTTACAGTTGATGACAAAAATCAGGTTATCCAGTTTCTCACGTGAGGCGAGTGAAATTGCGCCTAATGACTCAGGCTCATCCATTTCACCATCGCCGCAGAATACCCACACTTTGCGGTCGCTGGTGTCTGCAATGCCACGGTCGTGAATGTATTTTAGGAAACGTGCTTGGTAGATGCCAGCCAAAGGACCTAAGCCCATTGACACAGTCGGGAATTGCCAGAAATCTGGCATGAGCCATGGGTGAGGGTAGCTGGACAAACCGTTGCCGCCCGTTTCCTGACGGAAGTTGTTCATTTGCTCCTCAGTAATACGGCCTTCTAGAAAAGCACGTGCATACACGCCAGGTGAAGAGTGGCCTTGGAAGTAAATGCAGTCACCGCCAAAGTTCTCGTTAGGCGCACGGAAAAAGTAATTAAAACCAGTATCGTATAGTGTGGCAGCAGATTGGAAACTGGCAATATGACCACCTACGCCTGGTGATTTTTCATTCGCACGTAATACTGTCATGATGGCGTTCCAACGTACAAGTGCGCGTACACGGCGTTCCATCTCTGGGTCGCCAGGTAGTTTGGCCTGCAAGTGTGTCGGGATCGTGTTTACGTAAGCTGTAGTCGCGTTATATGGGAGGTTGCTGCCTGAGCGACGCGCTTTGTCTATCATTGCTTCTAATAGAAAGTGCGCGCGTTCGGTTCCTTCGTTTTCAATCACAGAGGTTAGTGCATCTAACCATTCCTGCGTTTCTAATGGATCGGTTTCTTGTAAGTTGTTACTCGGGTTTATTGCCATGCGTGAGATTTCTCCATCGCGCAAAGTAGCGCGTCAATAACAAGAGCGTGATTGCTGCGCGTATAATTGAATTAAACTGCAGCAACTTAAATGTGAATAGGGTTCTCCCTAAGGCATAAGTGTCTCTTTTTTATGCTTATTGGTCAAGTTAAAACCATCAGTTAAGTGGCGTATAAATCCGATTTTGCTAGATTTGGCATGGATAATATAGATGAGTAAAGGAAATTTAAATGTCGTTAAAATTATCACAAAATTCTGAAATTGGTAGTGAAAATACATTAAGTTCAGAAAATCACTTACTTTTTGTACTGGATGAAGAAACGCAAAATGGCTTCCCATTTAGTGAAATTCTCTTCAATAAGCTAAAACGTATAGGCGATGCGTTTAAATATTTAGGTAAAACCCCGATACAAATTGAGTTACCAAATGGCGCTTTGGCAAGTTATGTGATATTGGGCAAGCAGCTGAACATGTTTCAAAAACACGATTTGCTACGCAAGGCTGTGGTGCCTTTGCTTGATGAGCATCCAGAGTCTGTAGCGATATGCGTGTATGGTGATGAGGCGATGCGTGCAGCACATGCCTGCGCTGCATATTACGTCACTACGGTGAATGCCTCGGTATTGCCAAATAGAAAAAAAGAGAATAAAAACAAGCTATTAAAAGCAGTACATATTTATGGTTATCAAACTAATCATGACTATAACGATGTCAATGCGCGCGTGGCTGGCAATACCTTATGTCGAAGTTTAACTTTGTTGCCGCCAAATGATCTAACGCCTTTGCTTTATCGCGCTAAGCTTAAAGAGTTAGCGAATGCCAATGATTGGACGTTTGAAGAATATGATATGGAGGCGCTCAGGAAAATGGGTGCTGGTGCTTTTGTGGCTGTGGCACAAGGCTCTGAGCCACAAGATGCAGCGATTGTGCACTTAACTTATGCGCCCAAAAACGCAACTAAACACGCTGCTCTGGTGGGTAAAGGAATCTGCTTTGACACAGGCGGACACAATCTTAAACCAGCCAAATATATGAGTGGCATGCATGAGGATATGAATGGTAGTGCGGTTGCGGTTGGAATTTTATTGGCGGCGACTCAGCAAGCGCTGCCGATTAAGATAGATTGCTGGCTGGCGATTGCGCAAAACCATATTGGGCCGTCCGCTTACAAGCAAAATGATGTGATTGTTGCTCTAAATGGTATGACCATAGAAGTGGTGCATACTGATGCGGAAGGTCGTATGGTACTTGCCGATACGCTGACGTTGACAAGCAGGCAAAAACCTGACGTGATCATGGATTTTGCTACTTTAACGGGTAGCATGCACACAGCACTGGGTGACCGCATGAGTGGTGTGATATCAAATCGACCAGCGCTAGCCTGTCAAGCAGTCGGTGCAGGAGTGTCTTCAGGAGAGCGCGTGGTGTCTTTTCCATTTGATGAAGATTATGATAGTGATTTAGACAGTGACATTGCGGATATTAAGCAATGTACCTTAGAAGGTGGTGCTGACCATATTCATGCGGCACGCTTTATGGCCAAGTTTATTGAGCACGAAGTACCTTGGCTACATGTGGATTTATCTTCTTACAATCGTAAAGAAGGGCTAGGGGCAGTGCAATCTAGCGTAAATGGTTTTGGTGTTGGGCTCGGGTTAGCGCTCATTAAGCAACTTCTGGATCAGAAGTAAAAAGATTTTGCGCTTAAATAAATTGCTGCGATTAAACAAAGTAATGCAAACGCTTTTTGACTGAAGCGTTCAGGGATTTTGTGGCGAAGTAACCCCAAGACGAGCATTGCAAGTGTTGTGCTGATGACGAACGGAATTGCAATTCCCCAGTGAATATTGGTGTGATGCATATAGCTTACTAGGCTACTAGTAGAGATTAAAGCAATGACTGCGAGCGTCGTAGCAACGACAGTGGCATGATTGAAATTGCTCACCTTTTTTAGGCTAGGCACAATGATGAAACCACCACCAACACCCAGCAGACCTGATAATAAGCCAGTGATACTACCTGTCGCAATCAATCGTTTGGTACAATCGGCTGTCCAAAAAAGCTTAGAAGTTGCTGGATTAATAGTGCAGACAGGGGGCGGTAATTCTATATTGCTTTCATCAATTCGATTGGACAATCTCCAAGTACGGTTTGCGATAAGCAACAGCGTGCAGGCCAACGTAATACTGAGTATTGTTTGAGGTAGGTAGCTGGATAGCTTGACGCCTACAGGTGCGAAAACAATGCCGAATGCAGCAATGAGCATCGCTGTTTTGTAACGCACGATACCTTTGCTGAGGCCATGTAATGCACCAATACCTGATGCAAAAAAGATAGACAGTAAAGCAATGGGCGCGGCCTGGCTGATATTGAGGTGTAAACCAAAGACGAGTAGGGGGATTGCTAACACGCCCCCACCAGCGCCCGTAAGTGCAAGTGTAAGCCCCGTTAGTAATCCTAATATGATGCTAATGAGTTGAACGTCAGGCATTTTCCTTAGCCACAAGCACCACAGCGTGCTAACCATTCACGGCCTTTGAGCATGAGGTTCCAGTAGACCCATGGGAGTATATATTTCTTTAGTAGCCATGCAGATCTGCGAGGCACAGTAGAGTCCCAGTTAAAAGTTGGTACTAGTTTGCCGCCATAACCAAATTCGGCCAGAATAATTTTGCCATTTTCTACCGTGAGGGGGCAGGAGCCATAGCCATCGTAACGCGAAGGAAACTCTTTTCTGGCACGCATTGCGAGTAGATTTTCCGCTACGACGACTAATTGTTTACGTACTGCAGCTGCCGTTTTTGCATTGGGTGTGGAGCAAGCATCACCTAAGCTAAAGATGTTTTGATAGCGTGTATGTTGTAGTGTGTGCTGGTTTACCTCTACCCAGCCATCTGCATTGGCAAGTGGACTTTGTTTAATAAAATCGGGTGCGGTTTGTGGAGGCACGACATGCAGCATATCAAAAGTTTTGCTTACTTTAGTGACGTTGCCATCAGCATCTTTGATATTGAACCAGGCTGTTTTACTGGGACCATCTACCTCTACTAAGTTACTGTTGAAAGTTAATTGCGCGTGATAGCGGTTGACGTATTGCATTAAGGGTTCAATGTAATCCTTCACACCAAAAAGTACGCCCCCTGCATTATGAAATTCAACATCAATATTGGATGGTTTGCCATGGGTCTCCCAGTGAAAACACGATAGATACATAGCCTTTTGTGGGGCCCCAGCACATTTAATCGGCATGGGTGGTTGAGTAAAAATAGCTTTACCAGTGTTGAGCTTTTGCACCAGTTCCCAAGTATAGGGTGCGAGATCAAAGCGATAATTTGAAGTGACTCCATTTTTTCCTAAAGTATCATTAAGCCCTTTAACACCCTCCCAGTTCAGTTTTAAGCCGGCCGCGACGATCA
>DHYP01000013.1:41379-46941 GCA_002414145.1 Methylophilaceae bacterium UBA5127
CTAAGACATCTGCAGTCACGATGTTCTCTTCTGGCTTAAAGCCTGTGCATGCTGCTTGTAACCATTGCACACGCTTAGGAATGCAATCCGCCATGTTGCGCACAGAGCGTGCTACGTCAAACTCACCTGCACCCACTAAAGTCCAGGCCGGTTGATAGTAGTGCTTGGATGAAGGCTCAATAATCGCAATATTCAAATTTTTATCGCGTTTGAGTAAGCTTGCCGCAACGCCGCAACCAGCAGCCCCGCCGCCGACGATTAAAATATCGTAAGAATTTGAAGGTGTTGACATTACGCGCTCCTCGTACTTTTAATTATGATTAAATTTTAATTATTGATTTGCTTGTTTGGCCTGAGCCAGTTCCAGCATGCGCGCAGCACGATTCCCTGTGCGACAAAAAGCAAGAATCGGTTTAGGTGCTGTGGCAAATGCCTGTGTAAATGCATCAATTTGCTGTGCCTGTATCTGGTTTGGGATGACTGGAATATGATGATATTGAATTCCCAATTGCTCAGCATGTTGCTTGATAGTAGCGCTGGTAGGTTGCTCTGCACCACCCTCATGGTCTGGGCGATTGTTAATGATGGTTTTAAAACCCAGTGCGGCGACTTCTGCAATATCATCAGCACTAATTTGTGCTGTGGTGCAGTAATTTTCTGTGATTTTGTTGATATTTAATGGCATAGATGTACTTTCATAAGTGGCTATTTACAGATTTCTTGACTTAACACGCGCATGACCGCCAATGCTGATTCACTGGATATGTTATATATGATATTTTTACCTTCTCTGCGCGTTGATACTAACTGGGCTTCTCTTAGTACAGTTAATTGCTGTGATAAGGTAGGCTGATGAATGCTCAGAGACTCTTCTAGCTCACTGACTGATTTTTCGCCTTGCGATAATTGGCACAGTAACATGAGCCTATCTGCATTCGCCATGACTTTCATCAGGCTGCAAGCTTTATCTGCAGAGGCACGCAGCTCTTCAAAGTGGAGGGTTGATGTAGCAGTCATCGTCATCATTGTCATATTTATTTGTGAGTTTGGTATGTATACATTATATTTATATATATAATATGTTTAGGTATTTTAATAGGAGTATATATGTTTAAGCAACTCTTTGATAGTGAGTCATCCACATTAACCTATCTAATTGTAGATGATCAGAGCAGGGAAGCGGCATTTATTGATCCAGTAGATCGGCATGCTGACGACTATATGAAGCTGACGAAAGCCTTAGATTTGAAATTAAAGTATGCTTTAGAGACACATGTGCATGCAGATCATATTACTGCGAGTGGTGTGTTGCGCCAGAAGCTTGGCTTGCAGACTGCTGTGGGTCAGCAATGCGGTGCAGTAAATGCAGATATTCAGTTAAATCATGGCGATCAGTTGCAATTAGGCTTACAAACAATTGCCGTGATTGCAACACCAGGACATACAGCTGGAAGTGTTTCGTTTCTATGGCAGGACAAAGTATTTACAGGAGATGCGCTACTGATCAATGGTTGTGGGCGTACCGATTTTCAGAGTGGAAACGCAGGCACGCTGTATGACAGCATTACGCAAAAATTATTTGATTTACCAGAAGAAACCCTAGTGTATCCAGGCCATGATTACAACGGCAAGCGTGTAAGTTCTATCGGCCAAGAAAAAATATCGAATCAGCGCCTTGCAGGCAAGTCACGTGACGAGTTTATTGCGCTGATGCAACAGCTTAATTTACCCCAACCCAAAATGATAGACATTGCCGTGCCAGCAAATCGAAAATGTGGCGTTTACGAAGAGGATATGTTGCAAGGGTAATATGATTTTTGCGTTTTGCGTTACAATCCTTCCACACAAAGGGAGAGCGTTATGCTGAGCACGAATACTTCATTAGATTGGTTATCTACATTTCCTGAATTAATGGCAATGGAGCCACACGCTAAAAGCTTGCTGGCACAGTATGCGCGCATCGTAGAGGCTCCTGTCGGCACGGTAGGTTATCGCGAAGGAGGTGCGTGCGGCGCTTACGTCATGCGCTTGGCTGGTCTTTCACGTGTATTTAAAATGTCAGCCAGTGGACGGGAAATTTTGTTATATCGCGTTGCCGCAGGAGAAACCTGTGTCATTACGACCACCTGTTTACTTGGTAATAGTAACTACCCAGCCTCTACGATTGTAGAAGAGGCGATTCGAGATGTGATTATTCCAGCGTCAGCATTTAATCAGCTCATGCTAGATTCTATGGTATTTAGACGCTATGTCATGAAAAATTATGGTGCTTTGATTAGTGATTTAATCGTTTTGCTAGACGAAGTTGCATTTCATACACTAGACGCACGCCTAGCAAAATTGTTGATTGATTCGGGTGCTGTCAGTATTAATAGAACCCACCAGCAAATTGCAGATGAGTTAGGCACGGCGCGTGAAGTGGTGAGTCGTCAGCTTAAACGGTTTGAACTGAAAGGCTGGATTTCCATGGGGCGCGGTCAAGTAGAAATACAAGACCGCGAAAAATTAATGGAACTCGTAAGTGCCTAGTTGATTTTACAATCGACACATTTTCCTTTAACGCTATTCCAACCTTTTACCGATGCTAAGCCTTTTACATCTTTAAAAATAGCACCATCGACATCTGCATCAGTTAAGTTTGCACCCGTTAAATCCGCACCCGTTAAATCTGCTTTGGACAAATCACCACGATAAAGATTGGTATTGCGCAAGTTGGTACCACGTAAATCACCAAAGGCAAAAGCGGCGATGTTTAAATCAGCGCCTTCAAAGTTAGCTCCCGCAAAGTTACCACCCACAGAATCAAACTTCATCTGACCCATTGGTTGGTTGCCCATGTCCAAACCAAAACGTCCTTTTGCAACATTGGCACCACTCATGTCTACGTTACCTAAAGTGCCGATCATGCGTGCATTAGTAAGGTTAGCTTTGCTAAAATTGGTTTTACTAAAGATTGCTTGAAAGATAATCGCATTGCTTAAATTAGCACCAGTAAAATTGGCGTTTTCTAATCGCGCAAGATTTAAATAAGCACCTTGTAGATTAGCGCCACTTAAATTTGCACCCTTGAGTTCAGCACCAAAAAAACTGATATTTTGCATATTGCAATGACTTAAGTCCATGCCATTAAAAATTAAATAGCCAACATCTTTATTGCTTAGGTCACAGGTTTTACTGTTGATTTGTGCGAGCGCCTCTTCTTGCGTGATTTTTATGCGCTCAACTTCCTTATTCTTTGCATAAAAAGTTTCTGCTGCCGCAACTGTCGTAGCAGGGTCGGCAAGAAAACTTTCTTTAGCCGCTTGGCCACTAAAACAATAGGTTTTACCGTTGTATAGCGCACTTACCTTGCAATCTGTTTGCATGACTACGCCTTTAGAAAGACCAGTCGTACAGTTGTTGCCCAATTCACCTGACCAGCTCATTTGGGTGGAAGATAATAGACAAAGACCTATTAGAATCTTTAAATATTGATATATGAGTGTTTTCATCGCGCGCTCCTAGAAATTATATTTTTGATGTATTGCATCATTGAGTATAAGCGCAATATATAGTTGCACAGTAACTTAAGTCACAGAGCAATGCTGAAAATAAAAAGCGCTCACTTTTGGTGAGCGCTTTAAGTCAACTAGAGTTGTGTCTAATTATTTTTTGTTACGACGTGCAGCAAAGCCCATTAAGCCTAAACCAGCTAACAACATTGCATACGTTTCTGGTTCTGGTACAGCAGCGATTTGAACTGTTAAATCGTTACCGCCATTAGGGTGCTGAATGTTAACCCAAGCTTTGTTAGGATCCACTTTGCTGAAGTACAAGCCAGTGAATTCAGAACCGTTGATACCGTTAGAAGCCCAGCGTGCTAGACCTTCACCTGCATCTAATAAGTCGCCATCGTGGTTGATGTCATTAGCAAACCAGATGTCATCATCAGTAGAGCCGTTACGGTCTTCGATAATGTATACGTTACCGTTAGCATCGATAGCGATATTGTCTGGGTTTTGGAAACTAGCACCAACAGCTAAGCCTGTGGCTAAGTCAATCGTATTACTGTCAGCAAATAGACTTAATGTATTAGTGTTTAAGTTTTGCAAGTAAACGTGACCATTACCTGTAGCGGCGCTAGCATCATTGTCGCCAGCAGTCGTAGCGAAAATAAGTGCTTCATTACCGTTTGCTAAACTCAACAACTCCATATCTTCAGGACGGTTAAAGCCAATTGCGCCTGCAGCATCAGCAGCGCCACGACCATTTACACCAGAAATTGCAACCCAGCTTGTTGCACCACTCAATGTTAATGTAGTACCTTCATCTACAGCACCAGTGTTTAATTTTAATGCAGAAACAGTACCCGCTGAGAAATAATCGTTACCGTTAGTTGCATTAGGGTTGGCAGAAGTAAATTTGTAAATGCTACCGCTTAAGTTTTCATCTACAAAGTAGAAGTTTTTAGCAGAGTCAAATGCCATACCTTCGTGCGCCACGAGTGGGATTACGCTGTTGCGTTGTACAAAATTACCTGTACCAGCAGTCGCTGTTAATGGGTTAGTGACTTCGAAAAGACGGCCTTGACCAGTGCCACCAGTTACAGTGCCATTTGATAAGTTTTCTTCACCTGTTAAGTAACCACCCCATGGTGTAAAGCGTGAAGCGTCACCACGGATAAAGCCTTGAGAATTTGTAGTGTTTGGCGTCACAATTACAGTCGTACGTGTGTTGTAGTTAGGGTCTTGTGTGTCGATACGTAATACACCACCAGCACCTTGCTCTAAAGGCATGAATATATAACGGCCACTTGGGTCAGCATCAATCATGTCTGGCGCGTTACCATCGCCACCGTTATTTGCTACTGCTGGTGCATATTGTGAGATGCCATTGTTTAAGCTATTTGAAATAATTTCTTGTGTGAAATTTGGGCTAGATAACAAAATTGGTGAAGTTGCTGCACGTACACCTGATGAACTTGTCAATGGTGTGAAGTTATCAAAGTACGTATTGTCAGCAGCATAAGCTTGGCTTGCGCAAGCTAAAGCAACTGCTAAAGCGATTTTTTTAAACATGGTATTTCTTCCTCGTTTTGGTTGATGAAATTTTTTTTAATTAATTATTATTATTTGTGTGTAATTTAGAGACTTGTTGTGACAATACGTCGGACGTGACTTAGTCCTAAAGAACTAGAAAATTAAGATAAAGTTTGTATTTGTGAAGTTAAGTAAAACTTTGGGTGATATTTTGTGCCAGCAAAGCTATCTCTTGATTGAGTGAACTTAGCGTTTAAGCGGGTCAGCGGTTAATTTTAACTTCTGAAACCTGACTAAGTAAAATCATGAGTTACAAATTATTAACAACTTAATGTCGTCAACGTGAATGAATCCATCGTTATGTGCTTATCTGCTTAATTTGCAGAGTAACTCAAAAGAGGAGATTTAAAATGAGTATCAAAGTACGTCAGACGTTATTGTTAGGTTTAGTTGCGGCAACAGCATCATTGCCAGCCTTAGCTGATGATGAATATCAGGACCGTGCACGTGTACTTTCTGTGACTCCACAAGTACAGCGTGTTAT
>DHYP01000013.1:46950-51244 GCA_002414145.1 Methylophilaceae bacterium UBA5127
TAATACACCAACGCAAGAATGCAGAACAGAATATGTGCGTGAGCGTGTTTATGAAAACCGTGAGCGCTCAAATACAGGTGCGATTGTAGGCGGTATTGCTGGTGGTTTGCTTGGTAGCCGTTTTGGTGGCGGTAGTGGCCGTATTGCAACAGCTGTGGTTGGTGCTGGTTTGGGCGCGATTGTTGGCGATCGTGTCGATAATGATAGACGTGGCAATAATGATCACTGTGAACGTGTGGTGACTCGCCCAGTAGAGCGTTGTGTGACCGTAGACCATTGGTCGGAGGTGACGACAGGTTACCTAGTGAGCTATGAGTACAACGGTCGCCAATATACTACAGTGACTGATTCAGATCCTGGTCGTTTTATTACAGTGAATGTGGCTGTAAGAGAAAATGGTTACGTATCAGACGTAGCCTACAGGCCTGAGCGATGGGACGACCATGATAATGGTAGAGGTTATGGCCATCGTAAACATCGTCATCATGATTACTGGTAATTGTGAAGTTAAAAAACCGCACTTAATCGTGCGGTTTTTTTATGCGTGATCCAGCAGACTAAGTTGGCGGAAGTTTCCTAAAGCATTTTCGATAGGCATTGGGCTACTGAGATAAAAGCCTTGGCCATAATCGACCCCCATTTTTTTCAGTAGCACCATGGTATCGGCACACTCTACGAACTCAGCGATAGTTTTAATTTTCATGGCCTCTGCAATACTTTGAATGGATTTCGCCATCGCTAAATCGATTTCATTGCGGGTAATGTCTTTGACAAAACCACCATCCATTTTGAGGAAATCCACAGGTAAATTTTTGAGGTAGGCAAACGATGACATGCCGCTACCAAAGTCATCCAGCAAGAATTTACAGCCGATAGCTTTCAGTTCTTTCATCAATGCTAATGTGTTGGTCAGGTTGATAATGGCAGAAGTTTCTGTAACTTCAAAGCAAATTTTTTCTGGCGGCACCATATAAAGCGCAAATTGCTCTTTAATGTAGTTTAACAAGCCCTTATCGCTTAATGACATTCCAGATAGGTTGATAGTCAGCAAAAAGTCATGTTCTTCGTTAGTGTTGATGAGCTGAAAGTATAGAGAGAACGTTTTATTAATTACCCACCGATCAATTTTTGACATGAGATGATAGCGTTCGGCAGAGGGGATGAATGCCATAGGTAAAATGATAGAGCCATCCACATCAATTTTACGGATGAGAATTTCATAAAAGATATTGTTATTATCATCTTGCAAGGGCAATATGGGTTGGCAGTAAAGGCAAAACCGATCTTCATCCATAGCAGAGTTAATGCGAGATACCCACTCCATTTCAACATGGCGTTTTGCAAGGTCGTCATCATGATATCTAAACAGGTGAATTTGATTGCGTCCGTTGTCTTTGGCTGCGTAGCATGCGGCATCTGCATAACTGGTAATGTCGCCAAGGTCTTGCATTTCTGTGGTGATTTCTACTATGCCGATACTGACGCCAATTCTAAACATACGGTTGTCATGTACAAATCGGAAGTCTTCTACCATGGAGCGCATTTCCTCTGCAATGATTTGTGCATTTGGTACGTCACAATTGGTAAGCAGCAATCCAAATTCATCACCACCTAATCTGGCAAACGTGTCCTCGTCTCTTACACGTTGGCTTAAAATCAGGCTGATTTGTCTGAGCAGTTCATCGCCTGCGCGATGTCCGCAAGTGTCGTTGACGACTTTAAACTGATCCAAATCCATATAGCAAAAGACGTGATGCGCATGATTGGCTTTCACATCCTCCAACGCAATATTGAGCCTGCGCTCAAACTCCTGACGATTCACTAAGCCAGTCAGGGCATCATGTTGTGCTTGATAGCGCAACATGCGTGTCGCATCGTGTACTTTGTCTTGCAGGCTATCGTGGGCTAACTGGATGTGATTTGCCATGGAATTTAAGCCAAGTTGCAGCGTTTTAATTTCGCCTGCAGCTCCCTCTTCTACACGCAAATTGAGGTGACCTGCACTAAAATTCTTGACAGATTCAGCCATGGAGATAATCGGGTCTGTAATGCTGCGTCCTAGGCGATAGGCCAATATGCTACTCGTAAGAAAGCCAATTAATCCTAATAACATGCTTTTCCAAATCATGGATTTTTTTGTTGCACTGATTCTGTCTTTACTTAGCGTGACGTACACTTGACCAATCATCTCAGGCTTTTTATTGGTTTTGAGCATGTTATTGGTGCCATCATAGAAATCATCAATCTCTACAACACTTCTGATAATCGGTGCACTGGTGACAATATACTTTTGATTGTCTTCTTCACTGATGTCAATATTGTCTGTTTCAATTGGTTTAATCACGTGTGGTGTTTTCCCGCTCACTGCGAGTTTTACACCTTCTTTATTTGTGATGACAATCGACAATACATCATCTTCTCTTGATTTGGTTTGTTGTATAAGCGTTTGTAACAGGTTGATATTGCCAGAAATTACGCCGTATTCACTTGATGGAGCAATTTGCGTAGCAATAATTCTGCCTCTGTCACTCAGTGATTCGTTGAGTGTGTTGATACTTTTAGAGATGGAGTAAGTGGTGAGAAAAATGGTAATGACAAAAGTGGGAACTACCGTCAGTAGCATCATCCTTGCCTTAATCCCAAGCTTATTAAAGAATCTCATTTTTCATCCTTTAACATGATTTGGAATATAGCGGCATCAGAAGGTATCGGTATGTCGAGTGATCTTGCGACTTGACGATTGATTTCAATAGAAAACTGATTAGATGCTTTAACTGGGGGTAAAGAAAAGCGATCTTTAGGTAAGCGCTTGATAGTCTCGGAGACCTCAGAGGCAAACTGTTTTGGACTGGTAAACACAGACGCAATCGCGCCAGATTTTGTATACGACTGTGAAAAGCCAATGACAGGGGTTTGGTGTCGATAGCTGGTAAGCAGAATCGTTTGTGCAGTTTCTCTGGTGTAAATAAGCGGATCTGGAATAGCGAGTAATATTTGTTTTCCAATCATTAACGATTCTAAGTTGTTTTGCAGTTCATCAGCCTTATTGACTAATCTGATGCTCACACTTATATTAAATTGTTTGGCAGCATTTTGTAAATCGTTACTTTGAAATTGCGAGACAGGACCTAACAGTGCGCCGATAGATGTGATGTCTGGAAAAATTGCTTTTATCAGAGAAAACTGTCGTGTAAAGGGCTGATCCAAATAAATTGCAGAAAAATGGCTAGGGTTGCGTTTGCTATCAGCCAGAATACTTTCATAACTTGACTTGGGCACAAGGACGCCAATAACGGCAGTGCTGTCAGATAGATTGCTGGCGTAGGTCAGCGCTTGTGTGCCAACAGCGACCACTAAAGTGTCTTTGGGAATGTTGATAGATAAGCCGCTATCACTCTTGGATAAATTAACCTTAATGCCGTTTTGCTCTTCAAGCGCAAGTTTCATTTCTTTGACAAACTCATTCACAGCTAACGTGTCATTCGTTGTTAAAATCGTAACACTAGACCATGCGTAGACGTAAGTAGGCATTAGGCATAGGCAAGTCCACAAGCCTACTAAGGCTATTAATTTTTTAAACAAATAATCAAGCAGCTGTTGCATGTATTGAGTAGTCTTTAATCATTACTTAAAAATCGAGCTTAACGTTTAAAACAGTACGTCTGCGCAAGGTGTTGTAGTCTGCGTATTCATGGTCATGTTCATCGGTGATGTTTTGTATGTTTAATGAAACCTCACCATCAGAATGATTCAACATAAATTTTTTGGCTAATCTGGCATCAAATCGCGCGTTGGCTTTGATGAAGTCGCCATCACCTAAACCATTAATTGCAGATGTGAAATAAGCAGCAAAGCTGCCATCCCATTGAGCGTTAAAGCGATGGGTAAATAAAAGACTGGCAATGTTTTTAGGCGTAGACTGTCTGTAGTCTTTTCTATTTTTTTGGTCAATTTCGTCACTAGACGTGATATTAATGTAGGCATAGTTGCCAATGAGTTTGGTACTGTCTGTCATGGGCCATGTCATTTGCGTTTCAAAACCGCGCATATAGACATTGCCTTGATTAATAAATGTTTTAGGTAGGACAGGTTGACCACCACTCGTTAAGAGAACATAACCAGGAGGCGCAACGAATGTAGTGTTTGTCACACTGTCGATTAAGTGGTTAATCTCGTCATCATACAGTTTTGCATCAATAGAGAAGTTGGAGAACTGCCCAAGATAACCGATTTCTTTAGAGGTGATTTTTTCAGGGTCCAAGTTGCCAGAGTCAAAATATCTTTGGTACAGCAC
>DHYP01000013.1:51264-57449 GCA_002414145.1 Methylophilaceae bacterium UBA5127
GAGTGTTGTAGCAGTGACGCGACCTCTAAACTTTTCTTCAAAGTAACTTGGTGTCCGGTTGGCTTGAGAAAAGCCAAGGCGGATAGTTTGGTTGGGCGTAAGTTTAATATTGGCGCTACCTCTTGGGGAGAAGTCAGTGCCTGTAAAGTCATTATGTTCAAGCATAAAACCCGCATTGAGCAGCAGGTTTTGATTGGCGCTCCATTCAGCTTGTGTAAAAATGCGTTGTAGCCGAAAGGCGTTATCTTTGTTGTTGCCTATCCAGAAAGGTGAATACAAAAGATCCAGTCTTGTACTGCCGCCCCATATGACTCTCAGATTTTTATTGATATTGATGTTTTGCTGCGCTTCAATGTCATAACGTTCAAAGGTGACATCATTTGCAAGTGTGATGATTCTTGGAAAAATTGGCAGTGGCAACAAGGCGGACGTGATGTCATCATCCACTTGACTTAGTGCATGGTAACCTTGTACATAAAAACTGTTATCTTCCGTGAATTGGCTATTCCATTTAATGAGCTCAAAGTGGTTATAAACATCTTTGGTTCTAGGCAACATCAGAAGCTTGTCTTTATCTAAATTACCTTCTTCACGCTCGCCATTGGCAAAGCCAAACTGAAACTCTAGGTTGCTGATGTCAGAGATTTTATAGCTGGCTCTTGCATTGATAAGGTTGGTGCGCTTATAGTCCATGCGATCACTTAAGCCGTCATCCTCTCTGTAGCCAGCGCTGATTCTGTAATTTAAGTTGTTGATTTTACTTCCGTAATGATAGAAAGCTTCTTTCCTGCCGTTGCCATAATTGGCGGATACGCGGTTTAGGTGTGTACCTGTGGCTTCTCGTGTGATGATGTTAATTACACCTAAAAACGAATTGGCTCCATAGCTGGCAGCATTGGGGCCACGTGTGATTTCAATGCGGTCGATGTCTTCAATGGTAATCGGGAGCTCACTCCATTGCACGCCACCATAGAGCGGTTCGTACACGGTTCTGCCATCAATGAGTACCTGCATACGTCTTGAGTAGGCATCGTTGAAGCCATGATAACTGACAGTATGATTAGTGTTCGTAATAAAACCTGCATTGATACCTACATAAAAACCAGGCACTAATCTGAAAATGTCAGGTAGATCAATAATGCCTGCTGCACGTATCGTTTCACGATCGATGATGGTAGAGGCCGATGGCGCATCTGAAGGTGATTGGCGGAGTCTGGAAATGGTCAGCACTTGAGGGACATCGTCTAAATAATCATTTTCAGTAAGTGCGGCAATTTTGATAGGACTGTCATCTGCCCTAGTCGTTGCAATATTAAAAAGTAACAGGCTGAGTATCAAAAATCTAACGGATTTCATAGGCTAATTCTCACGAAAAGCGACTTCAATATATATCAATGAATTTGGATTTATAATGTACGTATTATTCCAAATGGCTAATGAGTCTAAGCAACTTCAACCTTGCATTATACAATATTGTTTAGTTGCAGTTTTTTCTATCACCAATGTCATTGACACATGCAGAAAACCACCACCAATCATGCACTTATCAGTAATAGTCTTAGGATACTTGGGTAGTCAGTTTAAAGATACTCCCCATTTGGGGGGTAGCCAAATTGTACGATTTGGCATAAGCCAGTTGCGGGAAGAGTTACCCGAAGAAATCTTGATGCAGTTACTAGGTGTTCATGCTGACCAAGCATGTTCGTTAGCTGATGCGCTATATTTGGGCGAAAGCATCGTGGAGCAAGGTTCGGCAATATCTGGTTTGCATGCACTCGATACTCAACATCATCTTTTGGTGCAACCCGTAAGTTTGCAGGTGCAGCGCGACCGCGTTTTTTTGTCTGAAATAGTGCGGTTGAGTGCAGAAGAGTATGAAGTGCTCTCTGATTTATTTAATCAGCATTTTGCAGAAGAAGGTATTAAATTTATTCAGAGCACAACGCAACAGTATTGGTTTATTGAATTAGGAGCGGCACTACAATGCAATACGTATCTGGCACAAAAAGCCATTTACCAAGATGTGCATCCATTTAAACTTAAAGGGCTTGATGCCAAAATGTTCAATCTNNTCAATAAAATCATGAACGAAACGCAGATGTTGTTACATGAGCATCCAATCAATGAGCGGAGGCAAGCGCAGCAAAAAGCTGCTGTGAATAGTGTCTGGTGCTCAGGAAATGCTCGCTTTTCTGTTGATCCAGAAAAGCGTGTGAGTGCTTTGGTCGGCCAGGGTGCTCTGATAAAAGGGCTGGCAAGATACTGTCAACTACCGTTACTTGCTGATTTTCACAGTCTTAACCAATTGCCTGAACATGTGCTAGTGCTATCTGAGACGATGCATGGTGTGGATTGGAATCAGTTATTTCAAATGGTTAAAAAAAGAACAGTAAATCAATTGACCATTTATTTGCCAAACATGAACCATACATTACAGATTCAACTCAGTCCTTGGGATTGTTGGAAATTCTGGAAGCGCCTGCCAAACTTAGAGCAATTCATTTAAAGCGATTATGATCAAAATTAAGACGAGAAGTTTTTCTTCACAAGAAGTCAAAAAGCTTAGCGCTACAGGCTTACATCCACTACTGGCTAAGTTGTTGGTTGCTCGTGGCGTACAAGCAGAGGATGCACTTGATACCTCACTCAAGCATTTAATGCTTCCCAATTTGCTTACCAATAATGACAGAATGGCGCAGATACTGGCAGATGCAATTCAAGCAGACAAAAAAATATTGGTGGTGGGTGATTATGATGCTGATGGCGCTACCGCAACTGCTGTCGCGGTGAAGGGCTTGCGAACCATGGGTGCGCAAGTGGACTTCTTAGTACCAAATCGTTTTGAGTATGGGTATGGTTTAACCCCTGAAATTGTAGTATTGGCTAAGCAACATTCTCCTGACTACATCCTGACCGTAGACAATGGTATTGCCAGCATTGAGGGCGTTGCTTTCGCCAATAATTTGGGCATTCAGGTTTTGGTGACGGATCATCATCTCCCAGCAGAGCAAGTGCCAGAAGCGCTTTGTATTGTGAATCCAAATCAGCATGGATGTGGTTTCCCTAGCAAAAATTTAGCAGGGGTTGGCGTGATGTTTTACGTGTTGATGGCACTACGCGCAGAGCTCAAGCTACGCGGTGTATTTCATGAAGATCAATCGCTTAATCTTGCTGGAGTGTTGGATCTGGTTGCTCTAGGTACAGTGGCAGATTTAGTGAAGTTAGATGCCAATAACCGCATTCTTGTAGAGCAAGGGCTGCGTCGTATTCGTGCAGAAGCATGTTGTGAGGGTATAAAAGCGATATTGCATTGGGCTGGACGTAGCATACACAAAGCCACTGCGCAGGATTTAGGTTTTTATGTGGGGCCAAGGCTCAACGCAGCAGGACGTTTAGATGATATGACGCTGGGTATACGCTGTTTGTTAGCAGAAACAAGTGCTGAAGCAATGCATTATGCGCAGCAATTGCATGAACTCAATGCAGAGCGCAGGTCAATTGAAAGTGAAATGCAGGTGGATGCTTTACAAAATTTAGACATCAATGCTATCAATGCTCAGGTTAGTATCAGTATTTATCAGCCAGATTGGCATCAAGGAGTGATTGGAATTTTGGCTTCACGTATTAAAGAGCAATATCATCGCCCTGTCATTGCCTTTGCCAGCGCAAGGGATGGCTTGTTGAAAGGCTCTGGACGCTCAATCCCAGGACTACATTTGCGCGATGCTTTAGATTTAGTGACCAAGCAGCATCCTCAGCTTATTGTCAAGTTTGGGGGGCATGCCATGGCGGCAGGGTTAACAATTAAGGAAACGGATTTTGATGTGTTTAAAAGCGTCTTTGAACACGTGGTGAAGTCGTTGATTAATGAAGAAGATCTACGAGAGTCCATTGAAACAGACGGTCAGCTAGAAGCGCCTGATATTACGCTAGAAACCGCTAGATTATTAGAGAATCAAGTGTGGGGGCAGGGGTTCCCCACGCCATTGTTCTACGATGAGTTTAAAGTAGTAAACCAAAGAGTGTTGGGAGATAAGCACTTGAAATTATTAGTAGAAAAACAGCAAAAACGTTTTGAAGCGATTTACTTTAACCAACCTGAGTTCTTATCTGAACATATTCATATTGTGTATCAATTACAAGTGAATGCATTTAACGGACAGCAGACTGTACAATTGCAAATCAAACATGCACACGCTTGACGATGGTCGAATACATGTGGTTTGAATAAATAATCGGTATATTCAGTTATCTGCTGTAAAATTATACGATTGAATAGCGAGTTTTGATATGGTACGTCCTTTTAAGCAACAGCGTGATGCACATCGCACCCCACCCAAGCCATCGCCTATTGAAGTAGATGCGGATGGCATCGAACAAACATTGCCAACACAACGCCTGCATAAATTGCTGGCACTTGCAGGTTTGGGCTCCAGACGTGACATGGAAGAACTGATTGCCAGTGGTCGCGTGACCATCAATGGTGAAACGGCTAAAACAGGTGCAGGCGTAACGCCATATGATGTGGTACGTTTAGATAGCCGCATTTTAAAGTTACCGTTTGAGGCGGAGCTGCCGCAGGTGTTGATTTACCATAAGCCAGAAGGTGAAATTGTGAGTCAGGATGACCCAGAAGGTCGAGCAACGGTGTTTGATAAGCTGCCTCGTATCAAGCAAGGTAAATGGATTGCCATTGGTCGCTTAGATATCAACACCAGTGGTTTGCTGATATTTACAAACTCAGGTGATCTGGCTAATCGTTTTATGCATCCACGTTATGAGGTGGAGCGGGAATATGCAGTACGCGTGTTTGGTGAGCTGACAGAAGAACAAATGTCTATGCTGACGCAAGGTATTGAGTTAGAAGATGGCCCCGCCAGTTTTGATCGTATCATTGCACAAGGAGGCGAGGGCGCTAATCATTGGTATCAAGTGACTATTCGCGAAGGGCGTAATCGTGAGGTGCGCCGTTTGTTTGAAGCGTTTCAGTTGCCTGTCAGTCGCCTCATGCGTGTACGCTTTGGACCTGTAAATTTGCCACCACGTGTTAAACGTGGTGCTATGTTGAAATTAGAGCAAAAACAAGTGGTTGAGTTGCTAGAGTGGGCTGGTTTGCCAGTACCTAAAGCACCACTTAAGCAGTTGAGTCAGCGTGAAAAAGACAAGGCTACAAGTGTGTTTGTACCTAAAGTACGTAAACAACGTCGAAGTGTGTTGGATAAAGCGCCACGAGGCCCCAGTGATGCTAACGTTTCGCATGCAAGAACGGAGCTATCACGCGGCGCTGAAGCTAAAAAATCGGTTTCAAGGAAACCTGTCAATCGTCGCATCAGACAAACAACAGACTTAACAGCTCCCCACATGCAGAAAAAAAGTGATAGAAATCGCGGGCGAGGTTAGTTAAGTTTTGATAGAGTGTTCTAGCAGTTGTGCTTTGGTGAGTAAAAATACAAATTGATCACCTGAACTGGTATCCAGCCATGTGAATGGTAAATCGGGATACGCAGTCATTAATGCATCTCGATTATGCCCAATTTCTACCACTAAAATTCCACCATCATTCAAGTATTGTGCGGCTTCAGCTAAAATCGTATGTGTGTGATCTAAGCCTGCCTCACCACTTCCCAATGCCAGCTGAGGCTCGTTTTGGTACTCTGCGGGCAGTTGCGCCATACTTGGTGCATCCACATAGGGCGGATTACTGATGATTAAATCGTAATGCTTGCCTTTAAGTGCGTCAAACATATCTGACTGAATGGCGTGAACGCGGTCTTGCAAAGCATATTGCGCAATATTAATGTTAGCCACCTCAATGGCATCAGGTGAAATATCGATGACATCTACTTGCGCGTCAGGAAACGCATCTGCCAATAAAACGCCTAGGCAACCGCTGCCTGTACAAATGTCAGCGGCAGATTGAATTAACTCTGGATGTTCGATCCAAGGCTGTAAGCCGTCCTGTAGCAGTTCAGCGATAAAGGAGCGTGGCACAATCACACGCTCATCTACATAAAATTTTAAGCCCTGTAGCCACGCTTCCTTAACCAAATAAGCCGTTGGTATATGCTTAGTCACGCGTTGTTCAATTAAACTGGCCAAGTAAATACGCTCAGACTCTGTCACACGTGCGTCTAAAAAGTTGCTGAGCGTATCGAGCGGTAAATGCAATGCGCTCATGATGAGCC
>DHYP01000013.1:57509-58482 GCA_002414145.1 Methylophilaceae bacterium UBA5127
ATTTTCAAAACGGCTCACGCTATAGCGCAGCCAATCGCGGATGGTCAACAATTCTTGAGTGTGTTCGGTCATTTAAGCAATTTTTCCATCGTGATTTTATAAGTTTCTTTTAGCGGTTCAATATCGGCTACACACACACACTCATTCAGTTTGTGAATCGTTGCGTTGAGCGGGCCAAATTCAATCACCTGTTTGCAAATGTCAGCAATAAAACGTCCATCAGAAGTGCCGCCTGTGGTAGAAAGCTCAGGTGTGACGTTGTAAGCTGATTGGATTGCTTCTGTAATCGCTTCAACCAGGTTGCCGCGCGGTGTGATGTAGGGAGGTGAGTACTCCCAATCTAAATCATATTGCAATGCATGTTGGTCTAAAATCGCGTGAACACGTTGTTTTAAGCTGGACTCGGTGCTGCCAGCACCATTTAACGCAGGACAAAATCTGAAGTTAAATAAAATTTCGACTTCACCAGGTACAACGTTAGTGGCGCCTGTACCACCATTCATATTGCTGATTTGCCAGCTGGTAGGCGGAAAGTATTCGTTTCCTTGATCCCATAGCGTTTCTACCATGTCCTTAATGGCGGGCGCTACCAGATGAATCGGATTTTTGACTAGATGTGGGTATGCAATGTGTCCTTGTATCCCTTTGACAGTGAGCTTGCCAGAAAGTGAGCCGCGCCTGCCATTTTTGATCATATCCCCCACGACTTTATTGCTAGTGGGTTCGCCGACCACACAGTAATCAAAGTGCTCATTCCGTGCTTTTAATACCTCGACTACCTTTACTGTGCCATCAATTGCTACACCTTCTTCATCAGAGGTAATGAGTAAACCAATAGAGCCAGCATGGTTTGGGTTTTCGGAGACAAATTCTTCAATGCTAGTAATAAACGCAGCTAGCGATGTTTTCATGTCCGCCGCACCGCGTGCGTAAAGCATGCCGTCTTTGATGGTAGGCTCAAACGGAGGGGTGT
>DHYP01000013.1:58497-62011 GCA_002414145.1 Methylophilaceae bacterium UBA5127
TGTGCCACTTATCTAACGGCCCTGTAGGCACGACGTCGGTATGTCCTGCAAATACAATGAGCGGTGATGTTGTGCCGCGGCGTGCGTAAAAATTATTCACATTACCAAAACGCATCCGTTCAATTTTGAATCCTAACGGCTCGAGTCGAGAAATCATCAACTCTTGGCAGCCTGCGTCTTCTGGTGTGTTAGATTGGCGTTTCAGTAAATCGATAGCGAGTTCTAGCGTGTTAGACATGTTGTGCATCTTTCAATTGTAAGCACTTAAAGTTGGTTTTCTCTTATGGAAAAATGGATTGGTAGTCTGTTTCAGAAAAGCCTAGTGCAAGAATACGACCGTCTTTTTCTAGGATGGGGCGTTTAATCAAAGAGGTTTTATGGCACATTAACGCAATAGCGCTTGCATGATCTACAACACTATTTCGAGTCGCTTCATCTAAACCACGCCAAGTAAGGCCAGAACGATTGATGAGCTTTTCATGAGGTAATTGTGATAACCAGTTCTCTAATAAAGTGACTGTAACACCCTGTTTTTTGAAATCATGGAATGTGTAGGCAATCGCGTGGTGTTCTAGCCAATCACGCGCTTTCTTTACTGTATTGCAGTTGGGGATGCCATAAAGCTTCATTTTTTATCTCCAATGAAGCCTTTATTTTATCAGTTACAATGGCAACTGACTAACGAATATATGCAGGCAGTTAAGCCTGTTTTTTGGGCGTTTCTGATTTTTTATAAGTGTCTATTGCAAACGTACCTGACTCCTGAAAGCGATGATGTGAGTCTAAAAACCAGCTAAACAATGCTTGTTGTGGAATGGGTTTTGAAAAATAATAGCCCTGCATTTGATCGCACCCCGTAGTCTGTAGTGCATCACGCTGTTCTTCAGTTTCAATGCCTTCAGCAACCACAGACAAATTCAGTGCATGCGCGAGTTTTACCACAGCATCAATAATGGCAAGTGCTGAGCCATAGTTTGCGACACCTGCTGTAAACGACTTGTCTAGCTTAATTTCGCTCACCTCTAAGTTTTGTAAGTAGGTGAGGCTAAACGGATGTAAACCAAAGTCATGTNNAGTCATCAATCGATACTTTCAGTTTGGCTGATTTAAACTTGGAAAGTAACTTTTTAAATTGGTTTTGATTATGTATGGCATGTGTTTCCGAGATCTCGAAGATAAGACACTGCGGCGGCACATTGTATTTATCCATGACCGCTTTAATTTGATCTACCAGCTTGATATTGCGGAATTGTTGACGTGATAGATTGAGGGAAAGATGTAACATGACCCCTTCTCTGTGTGCACGACTAATCGTTTTGCAGGCTTGTACCAGAACCCAGTAATTGATTTTTTCAATAAAGCCAAAACGCTCAGCAGCTTCAATAAAATGTATGGGTGTGAGCAGTCCTTTTGTCGGGTGATTCCAACGTAGTAACGTTTCTGCACCTACTGGCGCATATGTCTTGGATAAGACTTTAGGCTGAAAATAGAGTGTGAATTGATCATATTCGATAGCGTCTAAAAGCTCTCTTCTTGTTTGCTGCATTTCATCAGAGGCTTGTTCGATTTCTGCATCATAGAATCTGTATTGGTTTCGGCCAGTTTCTTTTGCTTTATACATCGCTGCATCAGCATTGATTTTCAACTTTTCCAAATTTCCATCACCAGGATAAATTGCAACACCAACAGAACATGAAATTTCAATCACGTGGTTTTCAATGTAAAAAGGCTCTTTGACAGTATCTACAACACGCTGAACAACAGCGACAATACTTTCATGTGCATTAATTTCGCCAAGTATGGCAACAAACTCATCTCCACCATTTCTGGCAATATAATCGCAATTGCGAATGGCTGAGTTAAATCGTTCAGAAACTTCGATTAAAAGCAGATCCCCGATATGATGACCAAAGTTATCATTGACCGGCTTAAAGTGGTCTAAATCGATATAAGCAAGCGCCATACTTTCACCTGTACGGTCACATCTGCTGGCTGCTATTGAAAGATGCTGATTCAATGCATTGCGATTCGGTAATTTAGTAAGTGGGTCAAATGATTCGTTAAAATCACCTGTGACCTCACTGTTTTTAAAGTTAATCGACTGCACTGAGTCATAATCAACTCTATCGTAGAAGATGATGATGATAAAAGCGGTTAAAAATATGAATGTCAGCACTAGCGCACCAAGCAGGGTAACACTATTACTATTAAGTATATGAGTAGGATTGTCTGCTATGCTAAGCGCCCCAACAAAGGCGGTATGCGTGGCATACAGACCAATCGAAATTAGAAAAGCAAAAAAGGCTTTTACTCGATTGGGTTGGCGACCATCATATCTTTTTAACCAATAGTAAGTCACGATACTTAACATACCTACCAGCATGCTCAGCGTGACTGCTAAAGTAGCAGGTAATACAGCGATTTGATATGGGGTAGCAATTGTAGCTTTTGCGTAAAAGTAGAAAATACCAAAATTACTAATACCACTTTGCAAGCCACCAATGAGAAGTGATTTGACAGGCAGGTTTTTTCTGTGGGAAATGTCTAGTAAAGTCAATCCTATGATAACTGCAAAACCAAATGACAATATTAGGTTTGTGTACGTATCACCTTGAATTGTGTATAAATAACCAAATGAATGCATATTCATTGCATGGATGGCAAGCAATCCCATGCCCATGAATATTGAGTATACGTAGAGTGCTTTTAAATAAGCTTGAGCCGAGGTTCTAAATAAAGAAGACACAAATTGAAAGCTTACATAGCTGGCAATTGTGCCAACCAAGAAGGAAACAAGCATCATCCAATTTTGATTTTCTGGGATCATCCTCAATCTTATTAAATTATTTTAGATACAGAGCATAAGCAATTGGTGTGCCAATTTTATATTTGAGCTTGTAAAAGAAAAAACGCGATTGATTAAATCGCGTTTTATTGGAAAACTATGGTGAAGTAAGTCTAAGATTTACTTGATAATTAGAAGTGATTGCACTTAACCCGCATTTTAATCAGATTAGGTATCGACACTGTGAAGAACTTAAATACCACGCAACAACTCATTGATGCCTACTTTACCAAGTGTCTTTGCATCCACTTTTTTGACGATAACTGCACAGTACAGACTATAGCTACCATCCTTCGTAGGTAAGTTCCCCGATACGACTACAGAGCCAGCAGGTACGCGGCCATAAAATACTTCGCCTGTTTCACGGTCATAAATTTTAGTAGATTGGCCAATGTATACGCCCATTGAAATCACGCAATTATCTTCAACGACTACGCCTTCAACTACTTCAGAGCGTGCGCCAATAAAGCAGTTGTCGCCAATAATGGTTGGTCCGGCTTGAACAGGCTCTAGTACACCACCGATTCCCACACCACCAGAAAGATGAACATTTTTACCAATTTGTGCACATGAGCCTACTGTGGCCCAAGTATCCACCATGGTACTTTCACCAACGTAGGCGCCAATATTCACATAAGAGGGCATCAATACTGCGTTTTTAGCAATATG
>DHYP01000013.1:62115-68222 GCA_002414145.1 Methylophilaceae bacterium UBA5127
ACTTTATCAAAGTAACGCGTTACGCCGTCATCCATCAACACATTGTCTTCTAGACGAAATGAAAGCAAGACAGCTTTTTTGAGCCACTGATGCGTTTCCCATTGTTGACTGTCGCCAATTCTAGAAGCTACGCGCAACTTCCCAGCATCCAAATCTGCTAAAACACTGCTCACTGCAGCTTTGATTTCGGATGTTGCATTGCTCGGATTAATGTTAGCGCGGTCTTCAAATGCGGCTTCGATGATACTTTGACGTGGATCCATGGTGCTCTCAACATAAATAATAAAATAAAGCAGCTATTTTAACCTAAATTAAAGATGTGCCAAAAATAAAGCGCATGGTTTGAATCATGCGCTTTATTTTTAATTGCAAATCTGTTTCTATCTACTGTTTGGCTTTAGCTGCTTCGTAAAGGGGTTTTACCTTTGGCGCAAGTGCTTGCAAATCTTTAATACGGTTTTGACTTGCTGGGTGCGTGCTTAAGAATTCTGGAGGGGCACCTTTATTAGCTGCTGTCATTTTTTGCCACAAAGTGACAGCTGCGTCAGGATTGTAGCCAGCGCGCGCGGCTAGTTCTAAGCCCATGCGGTCGGCTTCACGCTCTTGTTCACGACCATTTGGCAATGAAAAGAATAGTTGGGAGCCTAAACCAGCGCCTTGTGCTGCCATGCTGCCTGCTGTACCGCCGATCATAGAGGCAAGTGCCTGTAGGCCAAACTGCTGTACATATGCTTGTGACATGCGTTCACGCCCGTGCTCGCGCAGTGCATGCGAGATTTCATGACCAATGACTGCGGCTAACTCATCATCAGTAGCATTCAGTTTTTCTATCAAGCCAGAAAACACCATGATTTTGCCACCAGGCATACAATAGGCATTGAGTTGGTCATTTTTTTCTACATTGACCTCCCAATTCCATTTGGTAGCGTCTGGTCTGAATACTCCTACCTGTGCAATAAGCCTGTGCGAGATGACTTTTACACGGTCTAACATCTCAGCATCAGCATTAAGTGTATTTTTCTTTTTGGCTTCTTGTATGGTTTGCGTATAAGATTGAGCAGACATTTTGTCTACAGTGCTAGCAGGCAATAGCATGAATTGCGAACGTTTTACACCAGAGACGCTGTCTTTGGTGGTGGTAGCACAGCCGCCAATCGCTAATGTCAGGATGGTGAAAAATAAAATGTAAATTTTTTTCATTTGTTGTCCTCAAAAACAAAACTCTATGTGCATAGTAATAACGCAGAACATGCTATTTGGTTGAATTAAATTTTTACTTGCGCACCTAGCTCAACGACGCGATTCGGGGGCAATTTAAATTGATTGGTGATTGTTTCGGCAGTGCGGAACATGGCAATAAAGATTTTTTTACGCCAGATAGACATGCCTGTTTGCTCAGCGGCAATGAGGATTTCTTTGCCAATAAAGAAAGAAGTGTCCATGGTATCAAGTTCTAGACCATATTGACTGCATAGCAATAAATCTCTTGGTAAATCTGGTTCATCTTTAAAACCATATTTGACCGTGACACGGTAGAAATTAAAAGGCAAAAACTCTACCGCTACGCGTTCAGTATTGTCAGTATGCGGAAAGTCTAAGAATTTAACTGTTAGAATGACCACTTTTTCATGCAAGACTTTATTGTGTTTTAAGTTATGTAGCATTGCATGTGGCACACCATTAGGATTAGGTGTCATAAACATACCTGTACCAGCAACGCGTGTAGGGGGATGTGCGCCAATAGCATCAATAAAAGGGACTAAATCCATAGATTCTGATTTAAGACGCGTAAATAAAATGTATCGACCATTTTTCCACGTCAGCATCAGCGTAAAAATAATTAAACCAATGAGTAGTGGAACCCAGCCACCATCAGGAATTTTGAGTACATTGGCACTGAAAAATGCTAAATCGATGATGAGAAACAACGCAATAATCAGTCCCGTTTTAAACTTATTCCATTTCCATATTTCATGAAATACGATAGACGCTAATAAAGTGGTGATTACCATGTCCCCTGTCACTGCAATACCATAAGCCGCAGCTAAAGATCCAGAACTGCGGAAGGCAACAACCAACACCATCACAGCAACCATCAAAGCCCAGTTAATACGTGGCATATAGACTTGACCTTGTTGACTCTCTGAAGTGTGTGCAACGTGCATGCGTGGCAAATAGCCTAGTTGCAATGCTTGACGAGACACAGAAAATGCGCCAGTAATCACCGCTTGAGAGGCAATCACTGTGGCCAATGTGGCGAGACCTATCAATGGAAATAAGGCCCACTCTGGTGCTAGTAGATAGAATGGGTTTTTTATAGAGCTGGCATCATGTAGAATCAATGCGCCTTGACCAAAGTAATTTAATAATAAAGCGGGTAATACAAAACAGAACCAAGCTAAGCGAATAGGAAAGCGGCCAAAGTGTCCCATGTCAGCATATAAAGCCTCGGCGCCTGTTACAGCCAGTACAACAGCGCCCAATGCAACAAAAGCAATCCAAGGTTGGCTGGCAAAAAAGTGAATTGCATAACTAGGATTAAGTGCTTTTAAAATATGAGGGTCGTGCGTTATGTTGATGATCCCAAGTACACCTAGGGTGCCAAACCACAGCAGCATAATGGGTCCAAAAAAAGCCCCTACAACAGCAGTGCCCTTGCTTTGCGCCCAGAACAATCCTAAAAGCACAATAAGCGTAATTGGCACAATCAAACTATGTAACTTGGGTGCAGCAACCTCTAAGCCTTCGATCGCAGACAGTACAGAAATAGCAGGCGTAATCATGCCATCAGCATAAAACATGCATGCGCCTAAAATACCTAACAACATAATATAGCGTTGTTTTTTGACGTTACCCTCTGCATTGCGGCTGGCTAAAGAGAGTAACGCCATAATGCCCCCTTCACCTTGATTGTCCGCACGCATAATAAATGCGACATACTTTACCGAAACAATGAGGATTAATGCCCAAGTGATAAGTGAAAGTATGCCGTAGACGTTAATAGGGTTAAGCAGTAATGGATGATGCCCAACCGAGAATACTTCTTTCATGGTGTAAAGTGGACTGGTTCCAATATCACCAAATACTACGCCAAGCGCTGCGAGTGCCATACCAGACACTGCGGTTTTTTTAGAGTTGTTTGCGTCCATAAGTTTTTGACTAAAACTACAATCTTATATTATCAGCTAATTACAAATGTAAACCAATAGTTAATTTGGGTGAGTCAACCTATAATATGGTGAGTTAATATAGATTTACATTTGTAGAGCGAGGCTGCATGCGTATTTTATGGGTATTGGGTTTAATTGCGGGCTGTCTGTCAGCTTGCGATTTTACACAAAATTTAGGTAGCGATGATGTGAGCGATCAGCTGAAAGTGGTCATCATTCGTCACGGTGAGAAGCCTGCTGATGGCGACAATCTTTCCTGTCAAGGACAGAACCGTGCGCTGCAATTACCTAAAGTATTGATTAAAAAGTTTAATCGGCCTGATGACGTCTATGTGCCGTCATTGAATATGGGCAAGGAGACGACGCATGCAAGGATGCTGCAAACAGTCACACCGCTTGCCATTCAATATAATCTAAAGATTAATAGTAAATATGCTGCAAAGGACTTTGAAAAGATCACTCAAGAGATTTTAAAGAAAAGGGGTACGACGCTCATGGTTTGGGAGCATAGCGCTATTCACGATTTAGCAAAGGCTTTGGGTGTCCAGCATGCACCTAAATGGCAAGATGAGGATTTTGATAGCATATGGGTCATTCAGTTTTTAAAAGGAAAGGCATCGTTAACGATTGATCATGAGCAACTCACTCCTTCCACCGTTTGTGGCTTTTAAAATTAAACAAATTGGAGACTAGGTTGGATTGCTACATCAAAAGCGAGGCTATGGTTGCGAATATCAATTGTTCTATGGTTTAGATTTTGATATATTCGTTAGCAGTTCCAATAGGTTTTCAATTTGTTCAAATCCCCGTTATAAAGCATGATAGGGCAGGTTTCTTTCCATTATGTTTGAAGCAACGCGCTTAATGAATGTCATGGTTGATTTTCTAAAATGAACATCAATGACAAATCTAGTAATGGATTTAAGGAGTTAGAGATTGTTAAAAATAGTAGAAAAAATAGTTAATAAGTTTAAAAACAAAAAATTGTATGAATCAAGACTTTCGACAGTAAATTTTACACTTGCAACAAGACCTAGCAATGCAAGCAAAAAGTTGATATGGGTATTACCAGCTCTGCGTTACCCGTGTGGTGGTAATATCGTTGGACACAATTATGTCGATGCTATCAATGCCATGCATTATCTAGGTTACTCGGCAGAGGTGCTGTACTCTCAAGAACCTAGTTTTCAACCTACACTATTTAAATATCACTCGCCACTTAAAACAGATCTAACAGCAGATCCTAAAAAAGAGTTTTTTGTGATTCCAGAAGTGTTTGCTTTAAGCAATACGGCTTCTCTGATTGAAAATAATATTCCATATGCTATTTCTGTATTAAATGGATATCTAATCGATATGGAAATTAATATGGGTTTTGGTGATTTTGATGCGCTTGAGCGTGTCTATGAAAAAGCCGCTTTTATCATTAGCGTTTCAGAAGATACCACAGCAAACATCAAGCTCGCTTTTCCAAAATGCGCAGATAAGATCATTAATGCGCCTTATGTAATTGATAAAGCCAAGCTTGCCCCTGTCAGTGAAAAGCAAAATGTCATTACCTATATGCCTAGAAAACTGCCTAGGCATAGTCAATTGGTCTTGTTGCTATTGGGGAACAAACTTCCTAAACATTGGCAAGTGATGCCGATTGATGGGGTGAGCGAGCAAGAGGTCTACGATATTTTTACTAGAACCAAGATATTTTTGTCTTTTAGCGAATTTGAAGGTTTAGCAATGCCACCAGTGATGGCTGCATTAAGTGGCAATCTGGTGATTGGCTATACGGGTGAAGGTAACAAAGAGTATTTCCATTTGTCCTGTTTTGAAGAGGTGATGCAGGGTGATGTCAAAGATTTTGTAGATAAACTACTGAAAGCGGTAGCGCGTTTTGATCAGAACCAATATGAGATAGATATGCAGGCCGTGGAGTTTTTGAAAAACAAATTCTCAGATCAAGCATTAAATGTTTTCTTAAAAGAAATGCTAGATCATGTAGATCACGCGCTCAAATAAGTCAGCATTAAATCTACTTGGACACAGATTTTATACTGGCGTTAGCGTGTCCTGCGCACAATGAGATGTTAACAAGCGCGCCAATTTTCAATTGATCTGTACTCGTGACGAGTTGTCCTTGCTCATTTTCCACCATAGCATAACCGCGCGCCAGTACGTTGTGTGGGTTGAGCTGCTCTAACCCTGCTGACAAGTGCAATAGATGCTGTTGGTATGAGGCGATTTGTCTTTCCATACTCAGGTTCAGGCGATGCGCTAATTGCTGGACTTTTTGTAGCCGGTTGCTAATCTCTTGTTGTGGAGAGATTAGCCTGCGTGCCAAGTAGTCCAGCTTTTGCGCTTGCTGCAGCAGATGTGTCTCAATTTGTTTAGAGAGCTGTTTTTGCAGATGTAATAACTGACTTTTCAGACTGCTCATGTCTGTACAAGCCAGTTCTGCAGCAGCGGTTGGTGTGGCAGCGCGCAAATCAGCTACAAAGTCACAAATAGTAAAATCCGTTTCATGACCGACACCACTAATGGTGGGAATACTACATTCATCAATCGCACGTGCAACAACTTCTTCATTAAATTGCCATAAGTCTTCTAAGCTGCCACCACCACGACAGATAATGAGCGTGTCGACTTCATTGCGTAGGTTTGCGGTGTGAATGGCATTAGCAATCAGCCGAGCTACACCTTTTCCTTGTACAGGGGTTGGGTAGATGATGATCTCGATACTTGGGTTGCGGCGTTTAAGTGTAGTTAATACATCACGCAGAGCGGCAGCATCTGGGGAAGTCACAATGCCGATGGTCTTGGGGTGTGTGGGAATCGCCTTTTTATAAGCAGGATCAAATAAACCTTCGTGGCTTAATTTGGCTTTGAGTTTTTCAAAGGCTTCAAATAAAGCGCCTAAACCTGCTTTTTGAATAAACTCTACGG
>DHYP01000013.1:68262-73062 GCA_002414145.1 Methylophilaceae bacterium UBA5127
GGAAAGTCACCACGCGCTTCATACAATGTGACGGTGGCGCGCGCTTCAATCTTATCGCCCTCGCGCGGTATAAAATCTATATAACTATTACGCCCTTTAAACATGACGCAACGTACCTGAGCTACGCTGTCTTTAAGCGAGAAATACCAGTGCCCACTTGCAGCGCGTGTAAAGTTAGAGATTTCCCCGGATACCCAAAACAAAGGAAAACTTTGCTCTAACACCTCTCGGGCAAGACGATTTAACTCTGAAACGCTTAGAATTTTTTGTAGTGTGGGTGTGTCATAATCTGTCATAGCTGTAATTATCCATTACAATTTGAAAAAATGTATAAAAAAACCGCTATCGTCATTCCCGCTTTTGCGGGAATGACGAAATGGGATATTTGAGTGAGTAGTTTTATTATAAAAGGTAGTTTGAGATGTTAAAGAATTTATTAAGTGGCAAAACAGGCTATCTTTTAGCCGGTGTGGTTTGTTTTGCGATTGTCGCGTTGGCCTTGGTGATACAAACACAAAACAACCTAGAGCCTTGTCCGCTATGCATTACGCAGCGTATTGTGTTTATGAGCTTAGGCGTGTTGTTTTTAATCGCTGCATTTATTCCGCCTACGCATATGCTAAAGAAAGTATTTGCGTTACTACAAGTGCTGACAGCGATGGGTGGGGCAGGGGTTGCGATTCGACATTGGTATTTGCAAGCGCATCATGGTGAGATGATTGCCGATTGTGGCGTTGGATTTAACTATATGTTTGAGAATTTTCCACTGCAAAAGGCGTTTAAATTACTGTTCCGCGGCACAGGCGATTGCGCTACTATCGACTGGACATTTCTTGGCTTAACGCTGCCACAATTAGCCTTAATCTCTTATGCTGGATTTGCAATTTATGCTGTTTGGTTGTTAAAAAATAATAAAGCTTGAATGTCATTGATATGAAAATTAAAACACTTGATGATTTTGTCGGTAACACGCCGTTAGTGGCTTTGCAGCGCATGAATCCCAATAAAAGCAATACGATTTTGCTTAAACTGGAAGGTAATAACCCTGCGGGATCCGTCAAAGACAGGCCGGCTTATAGCATGATTACGCGGGCTGAAGCACGAGGTGACATTAAGCCAGGCGATACCTTGATTGAAGCGACTAGCGGAAACACAGGCATTGCGCTGGCAATGGTCGCAGCAATGCGTGGTTACAAAATGGTGTTGGTGATGCCAGAAAATCAAAGCATAGAACGTAGACAAAGCATGAAAGCCTATGGTGCTGAGTTAGTGTTGACCCCAAAAGATGGCAGCATGGAGTTAGCACGTGATGTGGCAATGAAGCTGCAAGCAGAAGGTGAGGGCATTGTGCTTGATCAGTTTGGCAATATGGATAATCCACTCGCACATTATGAAGGTACAGGGCCTGAGATTTGGCGTGATACTGAGGGTGAAATCACCCATTTTATTTCGAGTATGGGCACCACAGGCACGATTATGGGCACCTCACGCTATTTAAAAGAGCAAAATCCAAATATTAAAGTCATTGGTATTCAACCAGAGGAAGGCGCGCAAATTCCAGGGATACGCAAATGGCCAGAAGAGTATTTGCCTAAAATTTATGATGCTAAGCGTATAGACGAACTGCGCTATGTGAGTCAAAAGCATGCAGAGGATACCACACGTAAACTGGCCACAATAGAAGGGATTTTTGCTGGAATCTCGAGTGGCGGAGCGCTTTACTCAGCAATACAACTTTCTAAAGAGGTAGAAAATGCGGTGATTGTCAGCATTGTCTGTGACCGTGGCGATCGGTACTTGTCTACAGGTGTATTCCCTTCCTAATGATGCGGCGAGCTGCATTTTTTGCCAGCTTGTTGTTATTCACTCAGTCAGCATTTGCCGTTACTAGCATCTCCATCACAGCTGATAATGTAAGTGATGGGCGTGTTGAATTGCAACATGCCAATATCGTGTTGGATTTAACAAAAGCACCTCAAATTTCTTTCAATAGTGCATTGAAACGGAAAGCCGATACCGCGTGGGTTCAAGCGCATCTCTCGTGTGAGGTGCCTAGCAGATTGCTGTCCGATACTTGGCGATGCCCGCAGGGTCTGATAACTGCGGAGCGTATCAATATACCATTTAGTGTCAACTTAACGCCGCAGCCAAAAGGGGTTGAGGCAGATTTAAATTTAAAAGAAGCGAGCTTCAGTGACGCGTCTGGATTACATGCGGCAGAAAAATTATCAGGTCGTTGGCAAGTTGGCGTGGTCAAAGACGGAGAGGATTTACGCTGGCATCAAAGCCTAGATTGGACTAAAGGTGAGATGTTTTGGCAGCCGTTTTATCTCACGGGGAGTGGGCATCAGTTTTCTGCATCTGGTAAATTAAATAGTGATGCTGTGATGATTGAAGATGCACAGTTAGATATTAAAAATGTAGGCAAGCTGCATTTTAAAGGGGAAATGCAGCTTAAGGATTACCAGCTTACGAGTCTGGATGCGGATTTGACAGATTTAGATTTGGCATCAGCTTACCCGTTGATATTTAAACCTTTATTAGAAAAAACTGCATTTAATCACGCAGAAATTGGTGGTCAGGCTGACCTGAAAGTATCGGTGAAAAATAATGAGCTCAAATCATTTCATTTGGTGTTAAACGATACCAATATTGACGACAATAATCATAAATTTGCGTTTTATCACATTCAAGCGGATATTCCATGGAGTTATGATGAACCTAAAAATGTGCGCTTTTCTTACCAGAATGGGCATTTGTTGAATATTCCGCTGGGTAAGACGGATATTCAGGCTGAAGTAAATCGCTATGCTTTAACTGCGCCTACTATACTGCTGCCGATACTCGATGGTGCGCTCAAGTTATCCGATATTTCTGCAGCACGTATCGGTGCAAACTGGCACGGACATTTGGCGGCAGAGGTGTTGCCTATTTCGATGCCACAATTAAGCAGCGCGTTAAAATGGCCGCAAATGCAGGGTCAAGTGTCAGCGCAAATTCCTCAGGTGACCTATAGTGGCGGCATTCTTACGGTAAATGGCGAAATGCTGTTCAACGTATTTGATGGTAAAGCCACTGTGACAAATTTGACGTTACACCAACCCTTAAGTAGCCAACCAGTGTTACAGGCAGATATGAATCTACGCAATTTGGATTTAGGTCAGTTAACGCGCACTTTTAGTTTTGGCGCGATTGAAGGCAAGCTAGATGGAGATGTCGCAAATCTGGAAATGCAAAATTGGAAGACAGTAAAACTGGATGCTAAAGTACAAAGCAGCCCTGGCAAATATCCTAAAAAAATCTCACAACGTGCGGTACAAAATATTTCAGCGCTAGGTGGGGCAGGAGCGGCAGCTGCAATTCAGCGCAGTTTCTTAAGTTTTTTTGAACAGTTCAATTATGAAAAAATTGGCTTAAGCTGCCAGTTGCGTAATGATATTTGTCAAATGGGCGGCGTTGAGTCAACCCAAGGGGGGTATGTTATCGTTAAAGGTAGTGGCATCCCCGCCATTACGGTGATGGGATACAACCACACAGTGGGCTGGAGCGAGTTGCTGTCACGTATTAAACGCATTACAGATAGCAATACCAAGGCGATAGTGAAATAGCAAAATCTTTAGTAGTTCAGTAATGCAGATGCAGTAAAGTTTAAGTAGAATGCATTAAATTAACGGTACATTTTGAGGGATACGTATGAAAAATTGGATGGTCGGTTTAGCGCTCAGTACGGCAATTATTCTGCCAGCGTGTGTGACGATTAATATTTATTTCCCAGCAGCAGCAGCCGAGAAAGCGGCAGACAAGATTATTGATGAGGTCTGGCAGCTTAAACAAGAACAAAAATCACCAGCAGAAACGCCCGAAAAATAACGTCTACATTAAAGGATTATGTGAAATGAAAAATATTTGGTTAAGTGTACTATTGGTACTGTCATTATTAGTGATGAATGGGGCAAATGCCGCAGCTGACTTGGAAGTCAACACACCTAAAATTGCGGCCCTCAAAGCCAGCATGCAAGCGCGCCATGGGCAGCTCGGCCCATTTTACAGCAGTGGCGCGGTTGGTTTGACTAAAGATGGCATGATTGCAGTAAAAGATGCGAGTGCAGTGCCATTGAAAGATCGTGGTGCACTCAATAGTTTGGTATCTTCAGAGAATGCAGACCGTATCGATCTTTACAAGGAAATCGCCAATGCTAACGGTCACCCAGAATGGCAAGCGGAAATTCAGAGCACCTTTGCAGGGCGCTGGATCGATAAAGCGCAAAGTGGCTGGTACTATCAAGGCGCGGGTGGTTGGGTGAAGAAGTGAATAGGCTGGGATGACAAAAACGCAGATCAATGAAGTCTGCCCATTTATTTGCATTTATTTTGATATGGCGAAATTGGATGGTTTTGTAGGGCGTCAATAGTGCAGCGTATTGCGCCGAAGGAAGGTTTTAAGGGGAATTTTTAAGCATACAACATTCTCATGCGGCGGAATACATTTCATTATTCCGCCCTACGCGGGCTGTCACGTATTAAACGTATTACAGATAGCAATACCAAGGCGATAGTGAAATAGCCAAAGTCTTTAGTGGTTCAGTGATGCGGATGCAGTAAAGTTTAAGTAGAATGCATTAAATTAACGGTACATTTTAAGGGATACATATGAAAAATTGGATGATCGGTTTAGCGCTCAGCACGGCAATAATTCTGCCAGCGTGTGTGACGATTAATATTTATTTCCCAGCGGCGGCAGCCGAGAAAGCGGCAGACAAGATTATTGATGAGGTCTGGCAGCTTAAACAAGAACAAAAA
>DHYP01000013.1:73333-74356 GCA_002414145.1 Methylophilaceae bacterium UBA5127
TAAAAGATGCGAGTGCAGTGCCACTGAAAGATCGTGGTGCATTAAATGGTTTGGTGTCATCAGAAAATGCAGACCGAGCCGATCTTTACAAAGAAATTGCCAATGCTAACGGTCATCCAGAATGGCAAGCAGAAATCCAGAGCACCTTTGCTGGGCGCTGGATTGATAAAGCGCAGGCTGGCTGGTACTATCAAGGCGCAGGTGGTTGGGTGAAGAAGTAAGTGATTGAAATGAATAGTAATAATAATTGAGCTTGTAACGTTTATAACTATATGTAGCACTGCAAACGAGTGCTCCTTATGCGATGAGAGATCAGGGAAAAGTATGTTTTGTCCAAATTGTGGAAACTCAAGCAATGAAGCTGCAAGTTTTTGCGTAAATTGTGGGACACTTTTGCCTAATGTCGTCGATGGGGGATCGGTTTCAAGTGTGGGCGTGGATATTCCAAGTTGTGAAGATGCATTTTACAAAGCTGTTATAGGCTCTAATAATCAAGCTTACTATCTTAGCTATTTTAACCAATTTGATGAGTATGGTGATACAGGTAAGTCATGGCATTGGTCAGCACTCTTCGTGCCTTTTTTTTGGTTTATATATAGAAAAATGCGGCGTAATGCATTTTTGTATTTGTTACTTACTATTGTGTTACAAATGATTATTGCTACTCTTTTCACTGTAGATAAGACATCGAACAGCCAAATTAATATAATACTAGTTTTAGTTTATATTTTGAGTGCTCATGTACTTCCAGCTCTATATGCAAATGCACTTTACTATGAGCACTGCAATTTGAAAATTGCAAAAGTAAAAAAATTACACAAATCATCATATGAAAAGCAACTTAATAGACTTTCTAGAATAGGAGGAACAAGTGTTTTTGGATTACTAGTCATGAGTCTTTTTTGTTTAGGAATATTAGCTTCAAAGGGACTCCCAAAATATGCTGAATATGAATCGCGTAACCAAAATATATATGAACAAACACAAATTGATGAGCCTGAAAAAAGCAGTGGTCTACCTTCT
>DHYP01000008.1:0-239 GCA_002414145.1 Methylophilaceae bacterium UBA5127
GTGAGACATCTTGAGCGCCATGAATAAAGTATAAAAGGGCAAACGGCTCTATCGATAGCAGTTTGCCCTAGTCTTACCGTGTTAGGTTAATCAATGTGATAGTTAGGTGCTTCTTTAGTAATTTGTACATCATGCACATGGGATTCGCGTATGCCCGCCGAGGTAATCTGCACAAATTCTGCTTTGCTACGCATTTCTTTAATAGTACTGCAACCCACATAGCCCATTGAGGCGCGTAA
>DHYP01000008.1:288-1553 GCA_002414145.1 Methylophilaceae bacterium UBA5127
GAGGCGCGTAACCCGCCCATGAGTTGGTGAATCACCGCAAGGACGCTGCCTTTATACGGCACGCGACCTTCAATTCCTTCTGGCACTAGCTTGTCTGCATTACCTTCGTTATCTTGGAAGTAGCGGTCACTAGAACCTTTTTGCATAGCACCCACAGAGCCCATGCCACGGTATGATTTATAAGAGCGACCTTGATAGAGCTCAACCTCGCCTGGCGCTTCTTCTGTACCTGCAAACATGCCTCCAAGCATTACTGAATGCGCACCTGCGGCGATGGCTTTTGATATGTCACCAGAGTAACGAATGCCGCCATCGGCTATAAATGGGACATCAGTTTTAGCTAATGCTTCTGCTACATTGCTGATGGCCGTAATTTGTGGAACACCTACACCTGCGACAATGCGCGTAGTACAAATGGAACCAGGCCCGATGCCGACTTTGACACAGTCAGCGCCGTGGTCTACTAATGCCAATGCGGCAGAGGCAGTAGCGATGTTGCCGCCAATGACTTGCAAGTTTGGATAGTGTGTTTTAGCCCACTTAACCCGATCTAACACACCTTGCGAGTGTCCATGTGCGGTATCTACCACAATGGCATCTACCCCAGCTTCAACTAACGCTGCTATGCGCTCATCAGTGCCATCGCCTACACCCACTGCTGCACCAACTCTTAGACGGCCTTTGTTATCTTTGCACGCCAGTGGGAAATCAGAAGACTTTTGTATGTCTTTAACGGTGATTAGTCCTTTAAGCTCAAAGTCATTGCCAACAACAAGCAAGCGTTCCAATCGATGTTTATGCAACAAGCCCATCACTTCTTCGCGGCTCGCGCCCTCGCTCACTGTGACTAGGCGCTCTTGCGGCGTCATAATGTTATACGCAGGTTGATCCAAGTTAGTTTCAAAACGTAGGTCACGGTTGGTTACAATGCCGACTACCTTGCCATCTTGCACCACAGGCAAGCCAGAGATTTTATGTTGGCGCGTTAACGCAATGACATCACGCACACTCATTTGCGGGTGAATTGTAACAGGGTCAATGACCACACCAGACTCAAAACGCTTGACACGCGATACACGCGAAGCCTGCATCTCGATGCTCATATTTTTGTGAATAATGCCTATGCCACCTGCTTGCGCAAGCGCTATAGCAAGACGCGCTTCAGTGACTGTGTCCATAGCGGCAGACACGATTGGTAAATTGAGTTTGATTTTACGAGTGAGCTGAGTACTTAAGTCTACATCTCTTGGCATAACAGTAGAATG
>DHYP01000008.1:1560-6776 GCA_002414145.1 Methylophilaceae bacterium UBA5127
TGAGCTGGAACCAATAATACGTCATCAAAGGTCAGGGCTTGTTGCAACAAACGCATGTTAAATCCTTAATCTCCAAAACGAAATTATACCGATTTGCAACACTTATTCAAAGTTCAACGTTATTTTTGTAGAGAGATTGTTGTATTTAATTGGGCTTGTTGTGTTTTTAAAGTAAACTGAATCGCGCTTGGAAGCGTTTTTGGCATAGTAACTGCTTCAGTCTATTCAAATGAATGATAGGAATCAATGATGAACATTAACAAGCTCTTTATCAGTATGGTGATCGCGCTCACGCTGCTGCCAGTGGTGGCTAGTGCCGATATTTACAAATGGAAAGATAAAGATGGCGTGTTGCGCTATACAGATACGCCTCCCCCCTACGGCGTTAAAACGATAGAAATCATTGGTAAAAAAGCGACTAAATTTCCTACTGCCAACCCTACGATGTCGGCAGCACCAGCAAAAGCGGCAGCACCCTCGGGGGCGCCAGTTAGTCCATCAGCATTAACAGCAGAGAAGGCAACAAACAATGCAGGTTCAGCCAGCGATGTTATCGCACAGGACGTAGAAAAAAAACGTCGGCAAATGGAAGAAATAGAAAGGAAGAATAGCGCGGTAAAAGAGGCGGAAGCAAAACAAAAAGCATTGAACTGTGCTGCGGCTAAAGCAAACTACCAATCATACAGCCAAGGCGGGCGCGTGTATCGCACGAATGAAAAAGGCGAGCGCGAATATATGGATGACAAGGGCTTGGCAGAAGGTGCTGCCAAAGCACAACAAGAGATTAGTCAATACTGTTCATAAATTAAGGGCATTGACTATAATTCGTCAGGCGGTGCGTCTCCACCGCCTTTTTTCATAATTTTTCCATCCGCCGCACGCTGACGTCTAACTTCTTTGGGGTCTGCAATAAGCGGTCTGTAAATCTCAACGCGATCCATTGGTTTAAGTGTGCTATCCCGGCGCGTCAGTTTGCCAAAGATGCCAAGTTGGTTTTGGCTTAAGTCAATTTCGGTAAATTTGTCTAATATTCCAGATTTTTTAACCGCTTCTTCCACAGTGCAGTCGGTGTTGACTTTAATGGGAATAATGAGTTGTTGATGAGGTAAGGCATAGGCCACCTCTACCATCATTTCTTTGGGCGAATGCTCAAGCGTTGTCTGATTCAAAATGATTCCTGATAAGTGAAAGTTTAAGCATATATTTTATCTGCATACGTTACAAAATGATCTACAAAAGTGTCGGCGATATGACTAAATACTGGTGAAATCATCTTTTCTAATAAGCTATTAGAAAACTCATAGTTTAATTTAAACTCAATTTTACAGGCATCTGCACGTAATTCAATAAAATGCCAGTGACCTTCTAAATGTTTAAATGGACCATCTAACAGCTTAATGTGCATGACGTGCGGGAATTGTTTGGTATTCTGCGTTGTAAAATGCTGTTTAATTCCGTGGTAGTTGATATGTAAAGTAGCGCGCGTGCTGGTTTCAGTGCGCTCATGCAAGTTTGTACCGCCGCACCATGGTAAAAATTTTGGGTAATCCTCAACAATATCTACCAAATTAAACATCTGGGCACATGAGTGCATTACCAGAACCGTTTTTTCAACTTGTGCCATGCGATAAAGCGTATTAGAGTAAAATGTTATTTTAAGTCATTCGGCAATAAATATCAGGTTTATGAGTATCGCCCAAAATAAAAAAGCCTTTTTTGATTATTTTATCGAAGAAAAATTTGAGGCCGGCATTGTGCTTGAAGGCTGGGAAGTGAAGGCGATTAGAGATAATCGCATTAACCTTAAAGAGGCCTATGTCGTCATTATGCGAGGTGAGATTTATCTCATTGGTTGCCATGTAACGCCTTTAGGCGCAGCTTCTAGTCATATACGACCAGATGCTATTCGAACACGTAAATTGCTATTACATAACGAAGAAATCGCCAAGTTGATCGGTAAGGTCGAGCGCGCAGGTTATACCTTAGTACCTTTAGACATGCACTTTACGCGAGGCAGAGTGAAGCTACAAATTGGCTTGGCTAAGGGGAAAAAGCAGCACGATAAGCGTGACACTGAAAAAGCGCGAGATTGGGAGCGAGAAAAAGGTAGAATCATGCGCGCCCACAACAAATAAAAAATACTTTTTGCAAATTTAATTTTTATTTTATTTCTTCAGGCTTTGATTGTGGTGAACTTGCCTTTGCGGTAAAATTTCATCCCGTCTGCAATGTTTCGCAAAGTTCTCAATGACCAAATATGTATTCGTTACTGGCGGAGTTGTCTCTTCTTTAGGTAAAGGTATTGCGGCCGCCAGTCTTGGCGCAATTTTAGAGTCGCGCGGTATCAAAGTCACCATGCTAAAGCTGGATCCCTATATCAATGTGGATCCTGGTACCATGTCCCCATTTCAACACGGGGAGGTATTTGTCACTGATGATGGCGCAGAAACTGATCTAGATCTAGGCCATTATGAGCGCTTTATTAGTAGCCGTATGGCCAAACGTAATAATTTCACTACAGGGCAGATTTACGAAAGCGTCATTAAAAAAGAGCGTCGTGGTGAGTATCTGGGCAAAACTGTACAAGTGATTCCCCACATTACTGATGAGATTAAAGCGCATATTAAGCGTGGTGCAGAAGGTGCAGATGTCGCCATTGTTGAGGTGGGGGGTACAGTTGGCGATATTGAGTCCTTGCCTTTTCTTGAGGCCATTCGTCAGATGGGCTTTGAAGAAGGAAAAACCAACGCTTGTTATGTGCATCTTACCTTATTGCCTTGGATTCCTACTGCTGGGGAGCTTAAAACCAAGCCTACACAGCACTCGGTGAAGGAGCTACGTGAGATTGGTATTCAGCCAGATATTTTGTTGTGTCGCGCTGAACGAGAAATACCAGAAGACGAAAAACGTAAAATTGCTTTATTTACCAATGTGGCTTATGAAGCAGTCATTAGTGCAATAGATAGCGATTCTATCTATAAAATTCCAGGGTTATTACATGATCAAATGATGGACGAAATCGTTTGTCATAAACTTAATATTCTTGCCAAAGCTGCGGATTTATCAGCATGGAATAAAATTACACAAGCAATCGCTAATCCAAAACATAGTATTGATATTGCCTTTGTCGGTAAGTATGTTGATTTAACTGAATCGTACAAATCCCTTACAGAGGCTTTAATTCATGCGGGAATTCATACAGAGTCCAAAGTAAAAATTCACTACATTGATAGTGAGGAAATTGAAAAGTCAGGGACAGACAAGCTTAAAACTATGGATGCTATTTTAATTCCAGGTGGGTTTGGTGTCAGAGGTACTGAAGGCAAAATAACAGCGATTCGCTATGCGCGTGAGAAAAAAATTCCTTATTTAGGTATTTGCTTAGGGATGCAACTGGCAGTGATTGAGTTTGCACGTAACGTGGCAGGTTTAAAAGATGCAAACAGTACAGAGTTTAATCCTAATGCAGAGCATAAACTGATTGGTTTAATCACTGAGTGGAAAGATGCTTCTGGTCAAGTGGAAGTGCGTGATGAGAACTCCGATTTAGGCGGCACGCTGCGCTTAGGCGCACAAAGTTGTCCGATAGAGGCGGGTACCATCGCGCATAGCGTTTATGGAGATATCGTCAATGAGCGTCACCGTCATCGGTATGAAGTCAATAATCACTATGTAGAGCAGCTCAAAGCAGCGGGTTTAGTCATTTCTGCACGTACACCCACAGAACAACTATGTGAGATGATTGAGTTACCAGCGTCCGTGCATCCTTGGTTTGTGGCGTGTCAGTTCCACCCAGAGTTTACTTCTAACCCGCGTGCAGGGCATCCGTTATTTAAAGCATACGTGTCTGCAGCGTTAGCGCATAAAAACAAAGAGGGTATTTAAATGAAATTATGCGGATTTGATGTAGGACTAGAGCACCCTTTATTCTTGATTGCGGGACCTTGCGTTATTGAATCAAAGGAAATGGCGATTGATACTGCAGGCCAATTGAAGGAGATTGCAGCGCGTGTTGGCATCCCATTTATTTATAAATTCTGGTATGACAAAGCCAACCGTAGCTCAACTAAAACTTTTCGCGGTTTTGGCATCACAGAAGGCTTAAAGATTTTGGATGAAGTCCGCGAGCAAATTGGTGTACCAGTGCTGACCGATGTACATACTGAAGAGCAGGTGCCAGAAGTGGCGGCAGTGGTCGATGTGTTGCAGACACCAGCATTTTTGTGCAGACAGACCGATTTTATTGTGGCTGTGGCGACATGTGGTAAGCCCGTGAATATCAAAAAAGGTCAGTTTTTAGCGCCTGGCGATATGAAACAGGTGGTGAATAAAGCAAAAGAAGCAAACGGCGGTGCCGATACGATTATGGTATGTGAGCGTGGTGCGTCTTTTGGCTACAATACCTTGGTGTCTGATATGCGCAGTTTAGCAATTATGCGTGAAACGCATTGCCCTGTGGTGTTTGATGCAACGCACTCTGTGCAGCAGCCAGGAGGCCAAGGTGATAAAAGTGGTGGGCAGCGTGAACATGTGCCAGTGCTAGCTAGAGCAGCCGTAGCAAGTGGTATTGCAGGCATCTTTATGGAAACGCATCCAGACCCTTCAAAAGCGTTGTCCGATGGCCCCAACGCATGGCCACTGAATAAAATGGAAGACTTATTACATTTATTAGTAGATTTAGATAAACTGGTCAAAAAAGCAGGTTTTGCCGAACAAACTTTGTTATAGATTAAGGATTAAATCATGAGTGCAATTGTAGATATTATCGCCCGCGAAATTATGGATTCTCGTGGTAACCCAACGATTGAAGCAGATGTATTGCTTGAAAGTGGTGTGATTGGTCGTGCAGCCGTGCCTTCAGGCGCTTCTACAGGAACCAAAGAAGCAGTGGAATTACGGGATGGCGATAAAGGTCGTTATCTTGGTAAAGGTGTGTTACAAGCTGTTGAGAATGTGAATACTGAAATTACTGAGGCGATTATTGGCTTAGATGCTGAAGAACAGGCATTTATTGACAAAACCTTAATTGAGCTCGATGGCACAGAGAACAAAGACCGCTTAGGGGCAAATGCTATATTGGCAGTATCTATGGCCTGTGCGCGTGCTTCGGCGGAAGAAAGTGGTTTGCCGCTATACCGTTATTTGGGTGGCTCTGGCATGATGCAGTTGCCTACCCCCATGATGAATATTATCAATGGTGGTGCGCACGCAGATAA
>DHYP01000008.1:6898-7400 GCA_002414145.1 Methylophilaceae bacterium UBA5127
ACACAAAAATGGTTTGGCGACTACTGTGGGTGATGAGGGTGGGTTTGCACCAAACTTGCCTTCAAATGAATCTGCGATTCAATTAATTATGGAATCGATTTCTGCAGCGGGGTATGAGCCAGGTAAAGATGTTTATTTAGGGTTGGACTGTGCAAGTACCGAGTTTTATAAAGATGGTAAATATCACTTGGAGTCTCAAGGTGTGTCATTAACGTCTGCGCAATTTACAGATTGTCTGGCTACTTGGTGCGATAAATACCCAATTATCACGATTGAAGATGGAATGAGTGAGTTTGATTGGGAAGGCTGGGACATCTTAACAAAGCGCTTAGGCAAAACGACACAATTGGTCGGTGATGATTTGTTTGTCACAAATCCTAAAATCTTGCGTGAAGGGATTAAGCGTGGCGTGGCTAACTCTGTGCTAATTAAAGTGAATCAGATTGGGACGCTCACCGAAACCTTCCAAACAATAGAAATGGCAAAACGTGCAGGCTATACG
>DHYP01000008.1:7409-7790 GCA_002414145.1 Methylophilaceae bacterium UBA5127
TGTCACATCGTTCTGGTGAAACTGAAGATACAACGATTGCCGATATTTCTGTGGCAACCAATGCATTGCAAATCAAAACGGGCTCACTATGTCGTTCTGAACGTGTAGCCAAATACAATCAACTGCTACGTATTGAGGAAGAACTTGGCGATGCTACCAGTTATGCTGGTATTGGTGCGTTTTATCAACTGTTTAGATAAAAAGTATTGGCATGAAGGCTTTGACCCTTATCTTTGTGGTGTTAATTGCCTTGCTACAGTATCCGCTGTGGCTTGGTAAGGGTAGCTGGCTCAAAGTATGGAATTTGAGTCATCAGATTGATACACAGAAAAAGGTCAATATAGGCTATAAGTTGCGTAATGATACCTTAAGGGCAGAAGC
>DHYP01000008.1:7798-8336 GCA_002414145.1 Methylophilaceae bacterium UBA5127
ATCTAAAACTAGGTAACGCCGCGATTGAAGAGCGGGCGCGCAGTGAACTAGGGATGATCAAAGATGACGAAGTGTTTTATCAAGTCATTGATCATCCTGTTGTTCCCAAGTCTACTATAACCGAGCCTGCTAGATAGCAGCCTGTTCAAACTAATGAATAAGGTAGCTCTTTAAAAGACAGTAATTTATCTTGCCAATAAATGGTGCCAGTCTGCTGAGCATCAATGCGCAATTCCACCAACATATCTACACCTGCATTATTATTGGGCACTAGACGTACAATTTGCCCGACCTCATTTTTGTTCTGATCTAATAACTTCTCACCTGCTTTTGGCAGGTCGGAAGTGGTGAGTTCTGCAAGGAAGGTACGGCGCTTCACAGAGCCTAAGTAATGTGTACGTGCTACGATTTCTTGACCTGTGTAGCAACCCTTTTTAAAGTTAATGCCATTGAGCAGATCCAAATTAAGCATTTGAGGTACAAATTGCTCTTGCGTTTCGGGTACGACTTCAGGAATACCTGCATTTATTTCTAGCCA
>DHYP01000008.1:8347-11457 GCA_002414145.1 Methylophilaceae bacterium UBA5127
CCAGCAGGATTTGCCAACAGGTTGGCATGATGATTTAAGTGAATGCCAAAGCGTAGAAGCGTTTTTTATGCTAGTAATGAGTTGATAGCGCGCTAAATTGTTAACGCTAGGTAGCTTGAGTATTGTAGTTTGCTCTGTGCTGATATGTTGGAAGTTATTCACTGGGATACTGGAGAAAAGCTTACTCAATATGGTTTCAGCATCTGGACCGCTCACGCCTAATTGAATTTTGAAATCTGTCATGTCGTCAATATTCACTTTGCTACGCAGAACATACATTTTCAGCCGCTTTGTAATCGGGGTGAGTAAGCTTCTAGGCAATTGTAGGTAGATCTGACTTTGATATGAGAATGCTAAAAACAGTGCCAGTAACCGTCCTTTAGCCGTGCAGTAGCCACTTAAATGTGCTTGATTACTATCAAGCTGTTTGACATCATTGGTCACTTGACCTTGTAAAAAAGTGATGGCATCTTCGCCATGCAGTGATATTAAGCCAAGATGTGATAAATCACATACAATGTTGCTTTGTTTAGTCGCTTCAAGCTCTTGTGCTGCATTGCTAAAGTTTTCAACGGTTTGGTTAGTGATATGCGCACCCTGCGCAGTTAATTCTGTTTGCCACTGAACGAGCGTCATGTCAGTATTTACCTTATTTTGTCTGGGTTAGAAAAGTGAAAAAGCGACTCATGCCAGCAATCTCTATTGTGCTTAAGCCTTCATATCTCATGTTGGGGTGTTATGCTGGCGTTTCAATATTGAGCTGCATGGCGCTATTGCTTACCGATATACCTATCATAGCAAAAATGCTACTGGTGTCGATATGTATTTTGCTTTTGATTTACATCGTCATGCGCGATGCTTTGTTGCTTTTGCCGTGGTCTTGGCACAAGTTAGAGGTCAATAGTCAGGGTGAGTTAAGACTCGTAAATCGTCGCATGCAAGTGTTTACATTGTCATTAGCCGAATCTACTTTTATTCATCCATATCTCACAGTATTGAATTTTAAAGGGTTGAGCGGATGGAAGCGGCAGCATTCTGTGGTACTCACGCGCTGGCAAGTGCATGATCTGCAACAGTTCAGACAGTTGCGCACTTGGCTGAAGTGGTGGCCACACACGTCAGATTCAAAAGCTCACGATACATTTGTGGCTTGATATTTTCTGCGTTGCCAGTATTGCTGCCAAATCGCTTTGCTTTCTTTAATGGGCTGTTTGGGAATGTAACCGAGTAAAAATAGCACTCCAGCCAACCCTGCTAGCAGCCATCTGAGCGGAAACGCGGTTTTGTCACGGCGCGCAGGTGGCTGCTTACTCATGGCAGACAGTACGTTTTGCAGACTATCTCCATTGACATAGTTGCCACCAATTTCTTTAGCGATGGATTCTAAGTATTTCTCATCCAGCTTGGATAAAAAACGATCACTAGCACTGGGTGCAACATTATCGTCTCGAATGCCGATATTGGCTTCAGAAATTTGTGCGATACCAGGCTGCATGGCAAAACTCTCATTTGACCAGTAGCCAATCAGTTGATTTTTATCATCTAATTTTGGGATGGCGGTACCCTTGTCGCTACCAATGCCAACAAATAACCAGCCTTTACCTTCCTGAAAACCTGTGAGGTCTTTGGTATTAAAGGCGTGAAGCTTAGGTGCTTCTTCGCCATCAGTAAAGTAGACTACCCTAGCTGGCTCTGGAAAGCTGCGAATCAGTTTAGCAAGTGTAAACAAACTTTCACGCACTCGGCTATTGCCAGACCAGCCTGTACGCCAGTCTAGATGGTCTATACTGTCTTCAATCGCGTTGAAGTTATCGCATACCTCAATCGGTGTATACAATGCAGCGACGCTGACCCCAGCAAATAAGCCGACACTTACTTGTGTGCCGCAAGGTAGCTCGCTCACGATGCGATGCAATAAGTATTGTTGATACTGCATGCGTGTGACTGGCTTACCATTGATGCTTTCGTCCATAACATTCATACTTTGTGAAATATCAGCGACTAATAAATAACTGTATATATCGCGCTTGATAGGGAGTGCCGGTTTTAAAATAGCAATAACCAACAACAATAATGCAATGGCCAGTAAAGTAATGTCGCGACGATGGCGGAAATAATTAATAAGTCGTTTGGACATGGTTATGGCAATCCTACTGGAATATTTCCCATAATTAAGCCAGGTGTATCGGATTCACCAACGCCCGGGGTGGGTGTGCCTGGCAACATGGTGAGCAAACGGTCTAAGTTATGGCGCGCATCCCAATGACTGTTATCAAACTTAAGTGAAGATTGATAGGCGGTTTTAGCTTGTCTAATGAGATATTCTGCCTCGTTACGAACCGTCATGCTCGTTCCGTTAATGGCAAGTCCGCGTAAAAAGAACATGTTGCCAATATTATATTGCACAGCAGACTTTTGCAGATTGTTACCCTTAGGTAGTAATTGTGTAAAAAGTAGAGTGGCCTCTTTGTAGCGTTCTTTTTTGGCTAAATACAGTGCGGTGGCAAACTTAGCCTCAAAGCTTTCCTTGTCGGTATCAGGCGTTTTGCCAGCTAATACCGCTTGGTTAAACGCTTCTATTTGGTGAATTCTTTGGAAGGTGTAAATGCTAGCAAGTGCACTCGTTACTGCAGTTGCAATTAAAAGCCAGGAAATTTTTTTTACTGTAAACCAAGATTGAATGTTCATCGCCATGTGTGTACCTCTAAATATTTTACGCCTAACAATAGTGCAATCATGATTGCTGCCATTACAAAGAAAACGTTGGAATAATCCTTACCTGGAATTTTTTCTAAGTATTTAATAGGTTTTTTCTCTTTATGGTTAATGTCATCTATCGCTAATTGCAGTGTTTTAGGGTCTTCTGCTTCATAGGCATTAAATGGTGTTTTAAGTGTTTTAAAGAATTCATGCAGCTCAATTTCTGGCGGTAGCGGCTGATCATCTTGGGGTTTGTAATCTTTATCAAAAATACTGAGACCGCCAGGCTGACGTAGCACAATCCAATATAAGCTGATGTGCATACGATCGTACCAGTCCTTAATTTTTTCTTGCGTATTTGCGTCAATTCTTCCTGCACCATCAGAAAGTAAAATAACGGCACGTGAACC
>DHYP01000008.1:11476-14530 GCA_002414145.1 Methylophilaceae bacterium UBA5127
CAAAAAGTCCAGCACCAGAGGTCAAGCCACTACCGATGTTGGTTTGGAACAGCGCATTGCCAGCGGTGGCACGTACAGCAGCAATAATGGCTTCTTTATTTTCAGTCAGTGGGAGTACATGCATGGCAGAATTGCTGAATGAAATCATGCCTATCATGTCATTTTGTCGAGACTGCACAAATTTAGTGATGAGTCGGCTGGCGGCAGCAGACTTGGTTTCCCCTACTGTTGTTTCCGTAGAACCAGAAAAAGGGTCATCCATACTCGCGCTTCTATCTAGCACTAATCCGATTTGCGCACCTACACCAATACGCTCAACTTCTTGCTGACGGCTGTGCGGGGCACCTAAACCGAAAATAATGCTGGCTAAAATGCACACGGCCAGTATTTTTAAAATCAACCCGATGAGATTGGATAATGGGTCAGCGGGTAACATGCTTAGCCATGAGTAGTGCTTGCTATGCGCGCGCTGAAATACTAATGGTAGTAATGCGAGAGGCAACAACCACAACATATAAGGATTAGAGAATACCATGTGCATTAGCGCTTTGTTTTTGCTGAGTCAGGAATCAAGCCACGTTCACAGTCTCGACATTGTTTACAAAATACAGCTAGCCACTCAAGCGCTTGCTGATTGCTTTGATGTGATATTTTAGGCTCAAAAAATACTTGGCGTGACAATTTAAAAAATGTATCAAGCTCACTTTCTAAGTGCTTGAAGGTGTGTTTTTTGTTAAAAAAATCTGCTGTGTTATTACTAAACAGACTATAGCCCGCACTGGTGTTAAGAGACTCATGCATGCGTATAAAAGCATTTTGTGTGTCTTTGTCAGAATGTGATGATTTTTTTATGGTTTTATAGGCTTGTGCAAATGGGCCGCCCATACGCGGCAACCATGCGTGTTTGCCAAAAATATAAAGCAGTCCTAGTAAGCTAAGTGCCAAGATAGGTAATAGAAATTGTAAGCGTATTTTTTCTTTTTCAGGATTAAGCAATAATGGACCACGGTAACCGCTCATGTCTGTTTCTACTTTAACTTGTCCAAAGACTGAGAGCGGAGAAATTGCGAAATTCCAGCTAGGGATGCGGTATCTAAACACATTATCTTTTTTGGCTGAAGTATTGATGAGGCGCAAAAACTCTGCAGGAAGCGCCGCGGGTTTGGCCACGACGTTATTGGTAAACACCTGATAGCTTAACGTAATATGATGCATGACGTGATCGCTCGATTCTTGTTTGGTATGTTTGAGCTGGCTTAAATCAATCCCTATCAGTTGGCCTTTATAGCGGCGTTCGTAACCGACGATAGGTAAAGATTCTTCTACTAATACATAGGGCTTTTTAATGCTGACAGTCAGTTCTCTGGTTAAAATATCGCCCACGGTATAGCCCACATCACGCTCTGGGTCTTGAATGCTGATACTGACAATACCCTCTTTAACATCAGGTAAAAAATCAGTTTCGAGCGCATAAGTCTGGCCTGTGAACAAACACAATAACGCTAACAGCCAGAAAGATAATAAGTATTTTTTCATAGTTTTCTAATTCACATTCTCATTAAGCTGCTACAAATTGATGAAAATATTCAGTGAGCATATCAGCATCAAATTCACCTTCAACAAAGAATGGCGGCATATCAAATTGCATAAAAAGTTTGATAATGGCAAGTCGGCGCGTTTCAAATGCATCAATGATCTTATCGCGATAATTTTTACGTAAAAATAGGGTGCGTTTTTCACCTGTTTCTGGATCTGTCAGTGCTGCAATTCCAAACTCAGGCAGGTTTTTATATTCATCCGCATCCCAAAGCACAACTGGCACAATATGGTGCTTAAGCAAATTAGCTAAGGACGCTTCTAGCTGCGGGATGGGCATGTGAAAATCAGAAATCATGAACACCAAAGAGCGTTCGCGAGGCAAATAACGCCAGACATCTGCGATGCCTTGCCCAGATACCATCTGTGGATGATGCTCTTTTAAACGTTCCATCAACTCTATGGCGCGTTGCGGTTTAAATGAGGCTGTGCTTATCCAATCCTCTCTTACCAACTCATCAAACCCTACAAAGCCAAAAGGATCTGCATTACGATTGGCAGACTGGGCGATGGACTCTACAATATCAGCTGCTAAGCGAATTTTGCGCGTTTTTGCGCCAAAATTCATGCTGCCAGACATGTCGCAAATGGCAAACACAGGCGTCGCACTTTTTTGGTTAAATAAACGCACATACACTTGTTCCATTGGGTCGCGTAAGGTTTGGCGTAAATCAATACGGCGTGGGTCAGGGTAAGAGACAAGTGTGGTGTGACCAATAAATTCCATGCCCATGCCACGTTGCGTACTTGCGTGACGACCTGGGTGGCGGCCGCGATTGCGCCAGCCAATATGATATGAAAACTCTTTGATTTCGTTAAACATAAAAATCCGTTTTATAAGTGAACTGCTTTATCGCGAGTTCGCTCACTCCTAGCTTACACAAGTGATGTGTATGCATCAGCATAAAGTTATGGCGCTGCTACTTGATTAATAATGCTAGTCAGCATTTCGCGCGCAATTTCGGTACGTCGCATTTCGTACACAGGACTAAACACCAAGCGATGTGCCACGGTTTCGTGGAATACCGCGTGAATATCTTCTGGCGTAACGGCAGTGCGTTCATTCAGCCAAGCGTTTACACGTGCTGCACGTAACATCATACTCATACCGCGCGGGCTAGCTCCAGCCAGTATCAAGCGATTCATGTCTACATTGCTCACTTTTACACTGTACTCTAATGGATGGCGGGTCGCTTTCCATAAATTGAGCGCATATTTCTGCAAAGTAGGTGAGGCCTCAATGTTATTTTGAATGACGCTAGAAAATGCATTGAGTTCGTTAAACTTGAGGACTTCAGATTGAATGGTTTCTACTAATGCATCTACATTGTGGAATTTGGTGTCAAACATCAATCCCTGCATGATGGCATCGTCATTAGGCACTACGATGGGGATTTCCATCATAAAGCGGTCACGCGCAGCAGAGGGAATTTCAAAGGTTTCTTCTTTTTCTACTTG
>DHYP01000008.1:14576-22786 GCA_002414145.1 Methylophilaceae bacterium UBA5127
AAATACATGCTCTTTGTTAAATGCTGAGAGCGTGCGCTCGGCCATTACACGCAATAGCAAGGAGTGCACCTGAGGTCGGGCGCGGTTAATCTCGTTAAAGAAGAATACGGATAAATCCTCGCCAGACATCAGCAACGGCCCAGCACTTACGTGTGGTTTGCCATCTTCACCCAAATAGGTATGGTAGACCAGATCGTTAGGCATCAAGTCAATGGTGCCTTCAATACGTTGATAACCCCCACCAATGCCGCGTGTGAATGCGCGTAGCAAAGTGGTTTTCCCTACGCCAACGTCGCCTTCCAGCAACACATGTCCACGCGCAAATATAGCGGTAGTAATGAGACGTATTGGGTTGCTTTGCCCAACAACTACCTTATTGACCTCGGATTCTAAAGTTAGTGCATGCTTGCGCCAGTCGGCGAGTTGACGATCACTCATCTGATGTTCCTAATAAAATGATGGGGTAAAATGTTAATGAATTGTAAATGCATATTGCCAATATATATGATTTTTTTTAAAGTGTATACAGGTTTGTATAGTTATTTTTAATTTTACATTTAAAATGGGTTTGATCCAGCTTTTTTGCGAATGCTTATTTTGTGAATAATATCTGGGATGTATGAGGATAGCATCGTTAGCAAGGCAAATAATGCCGAAATCCAATTTAGCTCAAGTTTTGTTTGTTCATAAGTGTTCGATGGTAGATTATCCATGGCAATTATTAAGTGCTCTGCGTTGCTAGCTTTGATGTACCTTGCACCAATTTCTGATGCCAGCTCTTTCATGTAGGGCTCGTCAAGCTTGGATAAATAATATTCATAAGGCGCAGTGGCAATTGATTCATCCCTTTGATTATTTGCACCTTCATTTACTTGCGTGGCAGGCTCAATTTTGATCGAGTAGGTTGACCAATAGCCAATCACCTCGTTATTCGCATTCAGCTTGGGAATAGGTGTTGGCTTGTTTTCGCCAATGCCAACAAGCAGCCAATCGCGACCACCTTGCCAACCAGATAAATCCGTTTTACTAAAAACATTCAATGGCGGCGCTTCCTCACCATCTGTAAAAAATACAACGCTCGCAGACACGTTTGAAGTTGTAATTAATGAGGATATGGACTGCAAACCCAAGCGAATATTACTGCTACCATGTGATGCCATGCGCCATTCAAGATGGTCTATGGTATCGAGCAACGCATGATAATTAGAGCAAGCTTCAATGGGCGTATATAACAAAGCTACACTACCTCTAAAAAATACGCTTAATCCTACTTTGGTGTTGCATGGCAAGTTTTCTATCGTTTGCTTCAAAAGCTGTTTTGTGTAAGCAAGACGACTGATTGGCTTTTCCTTAAATGGCATGTCTTGCACGTTCATGCTTTGTGTTACATCAATCACAAACATATAGTTTTTTTGTTGACGCATGATCTGAACAGATGGCTGGCTATAGGCTATCAGCAATAAAATCAATGCACTAACCAAAATAACTAGGTCATCATTTTTCTTAAATATCCTTACGAAGCGCATTGCTACAGTTGAGTGCTTCGCAAGAGCCAAGATTTAAAAGTGGATTTAAAAATAAGGACAGCACCTTTGCCAAAACCATAACTGGTGGTAATTAAGCTGGCAAAAAGATAGATTAAAAAAACTTGCGACCAGATACCAACTGAGGGTGCCTTGTCTGCCATGGTTGGATCAAGTGCAGGAAAAATGGATTGCAGCAGGAACAGGCTAGAGTTGGCGAAAGCACCGATGACCATGGCCCAGCGTACATGCCAAGGGAAGGCTACTTTTGCACCGTAATAACCTAAAAGGAGTACGCTCATTAATAAAAAATCAATATGTGCTTGTAGCAAGCGTGTGAATTTACCGGCAAATATTGATTCGAGCGGCGTCACACCAAAGTTTAAAGCTACCATACACCATGCAAGTAAAAGTGCCATAAGTATCCATAATGCAGCACCGCGAATTAGTACGACATTGCCAGCATGTTGATCAGTTTGTTGCATCGTGATTCCCCTTAACACTAAAATTTTTATGCAGTGTAGGGCGACTGGTTTCAATCTGCTATGCTTAAACAGCGTGGAGATTTGACTGAAACGGTGGTTTGTATGTTTACATCTACAGTAGCGACTTATAACATCGAATTTATCCTGAATAAAACACATGATTGGGGCTTGGTGTCATGAGCAATCGCATGCAATCCGTTTCAGATAAATCACTTTCAAGTAAGGTTAATGTTGTTGAAAAGGGCTTAAAGCTTTCAACTGCAGATTTTTCTGTGTACGAAAGGCGGGATTGGCTACAAGAAATGATTTGCCAAGAATATACCCGTGTTGAAGTAACGCCCCCTGTAGATGGTAATTTATTCAATGAAACAACGTTTTATGACTGGGAAAGTTTGCGATTGTCGGTAATAAAGTCGCGTGGTTTAACTATCGAAAAACTAGCAAGAGAGCCTTATCATAATCGCCAAGATAATTACTTGGCTGTGGTTTTGCTGTCTGGTCAATATTTACTTGAGCAGAGTGGGAGAGAGGTTTTTTTAGAGCCAGGCGATATTACNNGATTACGATTTATGATGCGACAATCCCGCATCGCATCTATTCTTCGGTTGGCTTTAATAAGCTAATTATATCGATTCCACGTGCAGTGATGCGTGATAGAGTTGCTGGTGTTGAACATTGCACAGCATTGCAAGTGTCAGGAAAAACAGGGGTGGGTGCGGTAGCAACACAGTTTATTCAATCGACAGCAAGTCAAATTAATGATATGCGCGCAGATGAGTTTTCTGCTTTATCAGAGCAATCGCTCGACTTACTCACGCTAGCATTAACTTCGGTACGTCCACAAAATTTTAATCTTTCACGAAGCCGTTCTTTTTCACTTAGGCTCGTAAAAGACTTTATAGAAAGTCATTTAACCAATTCGTTATTGGATACAGCGATGATTGCCTCTGGTACACATCTTTCACCGCGCTATATTAACGAATTATTTCAAGACGAAAATACTTCATTAATGCGTTATGTTTGGATGCGCAGAATAGAAAGATGTCATAGAGACATCATCAATATGCCGTCAGGTAATCATTTGTCTGCAATTGCTTATAAATGGGGATTTAATGATATGTCGCATTTCAGTCGTGCATTCAAGCAAAAGTTTGGTGTACCGCCTAGCGTGCTGAGGCAGTCAAATCTGTAATTTAACCTGTTTCTAAATCAACGCAATGTGCATGGCGTTTTAGAAATTACAGTCATCGTTTGAGTGTTTTTGCACAATACTTTACAGTTAGGGCTTTCGTTAATTGCATTTTCCAGCGAAAATAGCGGTAATGTTCTCAAAATAAAGTATAAATTAAATGTCAAAGCAAAATAGTTACTGTAAAGAAGAGTTGTTAGCATGTGGGCGGGGGGAGATGTTCGGTGAAGGTAATGCGCAATTGCCATTGCCACCGATGCTGATGTTTGATCGTATTGTCAGTATTACAGAAGAAGGCGGTAAGTATGGAAATGGGCAAATTATCGCAGAGTTAGATATCACGCCGGATTTATGGTTTTTTAGTTGTCACTTTACTGGTGATCCTGTGATGCCAGGCTGTTTGGGTTTGGATGCCATGTGGCAGTTAGTAGGTTTTTATTTGGGCTGGATGGGTGGTCCAGGCCGTGGCAGGGCGCTAGGCGCAGGTGAAGTTAAATTTAGTGGTCAGGTATTGCCAACAGCTAAACAGGCAACCTATATTATTGATTTAAAAAGAGTCATTATGCGTAAGTTAGTGATGGGAATTGCCGATGCACGCATGGAGTTAGATGGGCGTATTATTTATGAAGCAAATGATTTACGCGTTGGATTGTTTACGCGCACTGATAATTTTTAGCGTATTTTAAGCGGGAGATGACGCAATGCGTCGAGTAGTCATTACTGGAATGGGCATCGTATCAAGCCTAGGCAATAATAAAGCAGAAGTACTTGCGAGTTTAAAAGCGGGCAAGTCTGGTATTACATTTCAGCCTGAATATGTTGAGCGTGGGCTGCGCTCGCATGTGGCTGGATCAATTAAAAATCTTGAAATTGAAACACAGATAGATCGTAAGCTTTTGCGTTTTATGGCTAAAGGTCATGCGTATGCGTGGCTGGCAATGCAAGAAGCGATTGCTGATGCTAAATTGCAAGAAGATTTAATTTCAAATGTACGTACTGGTTTAATTGTGGGTGCAGGCGGCACTTCTACAGCTTCTATGCTAGAAGGCACTAATACACTTGCAGAAAAGGGCATTCGCCGTGTTGGACCATATATGGTGACAAAAACCATGAGCAGTGGTATTGCTGCCTGCTTAGCCACGGGTGCAAAAATCAAAGGAGTGAACTATGGCATTAGTTCAGCTTGTTCTACTAGTGCCCATTGTATTGGGGCAGGGGTAGAGCAAATCCAGCTTGGAAAACAGGATATTGTATTTGCAGGTGGCGGTGAAGAAGAGCATTGGACCATGAGTTATTTGTTTGATGCGATGGGTGCACTTTCAAGCAAATATAACGAAACTCCAGAAAAAGCTTCGCGTACTTATGATGCTAATCGCGATGGTTTTGTGATTTCAGGCGGCGGCGGCATTGTTGTGCTAGAGGAGTATGAGCATGCTAAAGCACGTGGTGCAAAAATTTATGCGGAAGTCGTGGGTTATGGCGCTACCTCAGATGGCTATGACATGGTTGCTCCAAGTGGTGAGGGCGCTGTGCGTTGCATGCGATTAGCGTTGGAAGGTATTGAAAAAGTAGACTATATCAATACGCATGGTACCAGTACGCCTGTGGGAGATACTAAAGAACTGGAAGCCATACGTGAGGTATTTGGAACCAATAATCCCGTAGCAATTGCTTCTACTAAATCACTTTCTGGTCATGCCCTAGGCGCGGCAGGCGTGAATGAAGCCATTTATACTTTGCTGATGATGGAAAACAATTTTATTGCAGCATCTGCCAATATCGAGACCTTAGACCCTGCAGCTGAGGGGCTGAACATTGTGAGAGAACGTATCGACAATGTTAAAGTCGAAACTGCACTTTCTAATAGCTTTGGATTTGGTGGCACGAATGCCACGTTAACGCTTTCTACAAAAAACTTATGATGAAATATCGGTTTGTATTTCTTGTACTCTGGCTAATACTAAGTTTGACAGCCTGTATGGGAAATCGCACCGTCAATATTAGTGAATCACAAATTCAGAAAAAGTTGAATGAGCACCTGTCGGTGCCAATTGCTTTGCTTAAAGTGTTTGATGTACAGTTATCGAATGCGCTGGTGAAGTTTGATAAGTCGACAGGGCGCATGCACAGTACGCTGGATACCAATTTAACCAGTAAATTATTTGATGAGGCGCTGACAGGTAAGATCGACATTTCTGGCAAGTTACGTTTTGATGCAGCTACCAGTTCTATTGTTTTAGATGATGCGCAAATTGAAAACTTTAATCTGAATGGCTTAGATAATAAGCATGCAGAATTAATTAACGCCCTAGCTAAAACATTGGGTAGTCAGATGCTGACAGGACTGACGCTTTACACAGTCAAGCCAGAAGACTTGACAATAGGCTCAACGCATTACAATCCTAAAGACATGCAAATCACGGATAATGGATTGCAGATTACCTTATCTCCACAGCCATAGTTTACGTTACAAATCATTTTACAAAATAAGTGCGGCGACAACTTTTCGTCCTTCACTCATAAGGATGTTGTAGGTTCTACAAGCGGCGACAGTGGTCATACATTCAATAGAAATCTGGTGTTCGGTTAAATGGGCATATTGCTTTGGATGCAGAAAACAATGTGTGCTGCCAGTGCCCAACAGTACTACTTCTGGATTCAGCAGTCTAAGTTTTTCAAAATGCACGTAATCAAGCTCAGAGAAGTTACCTTGATGCCAATCGAGTATTAACTCTGCCGGTGTGACCACCAAGTTTTGTTCGTAACGCTTTTGACCGACTTGCACAAAGCCGTCTCCGTATGCGGTAATAAGATGATGGGTGTCTGAAGTAGTGAGATGTAGTTTCATGATGCTAAAGTTGCTGACGATGCATTCTCTCTCTGTGCGTTGAAGCGTCAAGCCTTTCTAAGGTAGAATGGCGTTTTAAATTATTGCGATTTGAAGTCTTTTCATTCAAAGCTAAATTCTAATCCTTATGCAACCACTCAACAAATCAATTAAGCTTAATAATGTTTGCTACGATATACGCGGACCAGTGTTACAGCGCGCCAAAGAAATGGAAGAAGATGGACATCGCATTATCAAACTCAATATTGGTAATCCCGCGCCGTTTGGCTTTGAGGCACCTGAAGAGATTTTACAAGATGTGATTCACAACATGGATCAGGCTTCAGGCTATACCGATTCAAAAGGTTTGTTTGCAGCGCGTAAAGCGATTATGCATTATAGCCAGCAAAAGAAAATCGCTGGTGTGACGATTGATGACATCATTATTGGTAATGGCGTGTCTGAACTCATCGTGATGTCTATGCAGGCATTACTCAATAATGGCGATCAAATGCTGGTGCCAATGCCTGATTACCCTTTGTGGACTGCTGCCGTAACGCTTGCTGGCGGTACAGCGCGTCACTATATGTGTGATGAAGCGTCTGGGTGGTTACCAGATTTAAAAGACATTGAATCCAAAATCACCGCCAATACGCGTGGCATTGTCATTATTAATCCAAACAATCCGACAGGCGCTTTGTACCCAAAGGAAACATTGGAGGGAATTATCGAGATTGCGCGCCATCATGGCTTGGTGATTTATGCAGATGAAATTTACGATAAAGTGTTGTATGACGGCAATACGCATACTTCAATTGCATCGCTTGCAGATGATGTACTGTTTGTAACGTTTAATGGACTTTCTAAAAACTATCGCACCTGCGGCTATCGTGCAGGATGGCTAATTGTATCGGGCGAGAAAAAACACGCGGCAGATTATATAGAAGGCTTAAATATGCTGGCTTCTATGCGATTATGCGCAAATGTGCCAGGACAGTTGGGGATACAAACTGCATTAGGAGGCTATCAGAGTATCAATGATCTGGTTGCACCTACAGGACGGTTATGTAAACAGCGCGACTTAGCTTATGACATGCTTACGGCGATTCCAGGGGTGACCTGCGTGAAGCCAAAAGCAGCGATGTATTTGTTCCCTAAGCTAGACCCAAAGATTTATCCCATAGTTGATGATCAGCAATTTATTCTAGATTTATTGTTGGAAGAAAAAGTGTTATTGGTACAAGGAAGCGGGTTTAACTGGAAGCAGCCAGATCATTTTCGTGTTGTATTCTTGCCTAATATAGATGATTTAACAGAGGCTATTACACGTATTGCGCGCTTCTTGGAAAACTATCGTAAAAAACATAAAAGTAAATAAAGAAAGCAGAACTGGGTCTTATGAAAGTGTTAAAAGTAGGGTTATTGGGCATAGGCACAGTAGGGGGCGGTACGTACAATGTTCTCAATCGTAACCAGGTGGAAATCGCACGGCGCTTGGGTGGCAATATTCAGGTCGTACAGGTGGCAGATCGTAATTTGGCGCTTGCCAAGCAAGTGACTGGAGGCAATGCCGCGCTCACAGATGATGCCTTTGCAGTAGTGAACAATCCAGATATCGATGTAGTGGTTGAGTTGATCGGCGGCTACACAATCGCCAAAGAGTTGGTGCTCAAAGCGATTGAAAATGGCAAACACGTTGTCACGGCTAATAAAGCTTTGCTTGCTGTGCATGGTAATGAGATATTTAAAGCGGCTGAGGCTAAAGGGGTCATCGTCGCGTTTGAAGCGGCAGTGGCTGGCGGCATCCCCATTATTAAAGCATTACGTGAAGGCTTAAGTGCCAATAAAGTGGAATGGGTGGCAGGGATTATCAATGGTACGACTAACTTTATTTTGACCGAAATGCGTGAAAAGGGCTTGGCCTTTGCTGACGTATTAGGCGAAGCACAACGCTTGGGTTACGCTGAAGCAGACCCAACTTTTGACGTGGAAGGGATAGACGCCGCGCATAAACTCACCATAATGGCCGCGATTGCATTTGGCATGCCAATGCAGTTTGATAAAGCTTATACCGAAGGCATTACCAAACTCACCTCTAAAGATATTAAATATGCAGAGGAACTGGGTTACCGAGTAAAGTTGCTAGGAATTACCAAAAAAACAGAAGCGGGCGTGGAGTTGCGCGT
>DHYP01000008.1:22819-22970 GCA_002414145.1 Methylophilaceae bacterium UBA5127
AAAAACGTTTAATCGCTAATGTAAACGGCGCCATGAATGCTGTTGTGGTGAAGGGTGATGCCGTTGGGCCGACCTTATACTATGGAGCGGGTGCTGGCGCTGAGCCTACTGCCAGCGCCGTTGTGGCGGATCTGGTGGACATTGCCCGCTT
>DHYP01000008.1:23062-23352 GCA_002414145.1 Methylophilaceae bacterium UBA5127
AGAAGTTAGCAGTGCTTACTATTTGCGTATGCGTGCAATGGATAAACCAGGCGTACTGGCAGAAGTGACTAAGATTTTGGGTGACAGACAAATTTCGATTGATGCCATGATGCAAAAAGAACCACAAGAGGGCGAGTCAGAAGCTGATATTGTCATTCTTACGCATGTGACGGTAGAAAAAAATATGGATGCGGCAATTGCAGAAATAGAAGTATTACCTGCGATTGATGGCAATGTGATAAAAATCCGTATGGAAGAATTAGGTAAATAGTAAAGCATGAAATATATTT
>DHYP01000008.1:23458-23991 GCA_002414145.1 Methylophilaceae bacterium UBA5127
GTCCCAATTTAGTGATGCAGACTTAACTGCGATGCGCACGATGAATTATCGTGATTTGGCATTTGCCATTTTGTCGCGCTTAGTGGATGACATTCCAGCAGTAGATTTAAAAGCGATTATCGATAAAACTTATACCGCAGAAGTTTACAGCTTTACACGTGACGGACAAAATGCAGAAGACATTACCCCTACGCTAAAACTTGAAGAAAATTTGTATCTGTTAAGCCTTTCCAATGGCCCGACACTGGCATTTAAAGACATGGCGATGCAATTGCTTGGCAACTTGTTTGAATACGTGCTGGCAAAAACGGGCGAAACCACCAATATTCTAGGTGCAACCTCGGGCGACACAGGCAGCGCAGCAGAATACGCCATGCGTGGTAAAAAAGGCGTGCGCGTGTTTATGCTCAGCCCACACCAAAAAATGAGCCGCTTCCAAACAGCGCAAATGTTCAGTCTGCAAGACGACAATATTTTTAACATCGCCGTCAAAGGCGTGTTGGATGACGCACAAGATATGGTCAAAGCCGTAT
>DHYP01000008.1:24126-29647 GCA_002414145.1 Methylophilaceae bacterium UBA5127
AGCCAAAAAGTGAGTTTTACCGTGCCTAGCGGCAACTTCGGCAACGTCTGCGCAGGCCATATCGCCCGCATGATGGGCTTGCCGATTGATAAACTCGTGGTAGCCACTAACGAAAACGACGTACTAGACGAGTTCTTTAAAACAGGTGTTTACAAACCACGTGGTTCAGCCAACACCTACCATACTTCTAGCCCTTCCATGGATATTAGCAAAGCCTCCAACTTTGAGCGCTTTGTCTATGACTTGGTGGGTCAAGATAGCGCAAAAGTGCGCGAGTTGTGGAGTAGTGTAGACCAAGGCGGTGCGTTTGACCTCAGTGTATACATGACGCAAGTGCATGATACATTTGGTTTTGTATCAGGCAGTAGCAGCCACGCTAATCGTATGCAAACCATACGCCAAACCAAAGAAAAATACGGCGTGGTGATTGATACCCATACCGCCGATGGCGTAAAAGTAGCACTAGAGCTACGTGATAAAAACACACCGATGGTGGTTTTAGAAACCGCCTTGCCTGCCAAGTTTGAAGATGCTTTGGTTGAAGCGTTAGGTGAAGTACCACCAAGACCTGCCAGCCTGAATGGGATTGAATCGTTACCGCAGAAATTCACTATGATGGATGCGAACGTGGGTGCGATTAAAGATTTTATTGTGGCGCATACTTAAATCTGTCATTCAAGCGTAGGCTGGAATTCAGCTCAAACAAAAATGCGTAGCAACGTTAGTGTTTAAATTAAAAACTTGGGTGAATCAAGAGTAACTAATTTTGACCACCACTACTGGATTCCAGTTTGCGCTGGAATGACAATGGGAAGCACATGAAGCAATATCAAGACCTTTTAAAACACGTGTTGGCACACGGCAACAAAAAAACAGACCGCACTGGTACGGGTACGACTTCTGTATTTGGCTACCAAATGCGCTTTAATTTGGCTGAGGGTTTTCCGCTACTCACTACCAAAAAAGTACATTTAAAGTCGATTATTCATGAGTTGTTGTGGTTTTTGCAAGGCAGTACCAATATTGCCTATCTTAAAGAAAATGGTGTGCGGATTTGGGATGAGTGGGCGGATGAAAATGGCAACTTAGGGCCTGTGTATGGCTATCAATGGCGCAATTGGCCTAAGCCAGATGGCACGCATATTGACCAAATTACCCAAGTGGTAGAGGCTATTAAAAAGAACCCAGATTCACGCCGTTTGATTGTATCGGCATGGAATGTGGCGGATGTAGACCAAATGAAATTGCCGCCTTGCCATGCGTTTTTCCAGTTTTATGTGGCAGATGGCAAACTGAGTTGCCAACTCTATCAACGTAGTGCGGATATTTTCTTGGGTGTGCCGTTTAATATTGCCAGCTATGCCTTGCTGACGATGATGGTGGCGCAAGTGTGTGGATTAAAACTAGGTGATTTTGTGCACACGTTAGGCGACGCACATATTTACTCTAATCATATGGAGCAAGTCAAAGAGCAATTAACGCGTACTCCACGCGCGTTGCCAGTGATGCGTTTAAACGCAGAAGTTAAAGACATCTTTGGCTTCAAATTTGAAGACTTTACGTTGGAGAATTACGATCCTTATCCAGCTATCAGCGCACCAGTCGCTGTTTAATAGTCTCAACGTCTAACAGTCTCCGCTGGCATTTAGAATTAAAAACAAATTAAGTACAAAAAAAAGTTGCCCTTTTTGAGGAGGGCAACTGGAGGTTGTGACTACAAGGGAGGAAGCCACAATTGAGAACTGGTTGTTAATTAGGGTGAGACAGTTTTCACCCCATCAAAAGATTTACTAGCAAGTTTAGTTCTGTAATAAGCAAATTCATCTTGGGACACCATGCTGTCATGGTCTACGTCAGCATTAATGAACTCCTTAGAGAATATTTTGTTTCTGACAGCTTCTCTGAATGAGATTTTTTCATCGTGATTATCATCCAGCTGATCAAATTCTGTACTCATCAATGCATAATCAATAGTTGGTGATGGCTTAGGAACAGGGTTGACTTCAACCACGTTTGCGCTATGACCAATTGCATCTTTTAATGCTTCACGATTATCAGCAAGCGCATGTTCACTCACGCCTGAAAACACGGCTAACAACAATGTAATTATCACTAATGGTTTAATAACGGTAGCACTGATGCTCATTTTGCTTCCTTACACAATCAATATTGCATGACATGTAGACTATAGCGAGTATCGTGCCAATTATTTTTATTCAATTAAATCAAAGGGTTGTGTTATATGTTTATGCTTAACTCTCTGGGAGTTGTCGCTAAATAGAGACGGAATATAGAGGCCTTTAAATAAGTATCTGAATCTAAAGGTATAAATTTGTCGCTTATAGGCGACAGTAGGTGCCTATATTTACTCTGTAATGGATTTTTTAAATTGACTAGGTTGAATGTGGTGTCGCTCTAATAGTCGATAAAACTCGGTTCGGTTACGTTGAGCAAGCTTAGCCGCTTGAGCTACGTTGCCTTGCGTGCTTTTAAGTAAATTAATCAAGTATTCATGTTCAAACTGCTGACGTGCGGTCTCAAAAGGGAGAATGGTATTCGCTTCTACCTGCAAAGCTTTTTGCACTAAATTCGCGGGAATGATGCTGGAGGTGGCTAATACTACGGTTTGCTCGACCACATTTTGCAATTGCCTGATGTTGCCTGGCCAAGCGGCCTGAATAAGATTTTCTAGCGCTTCAGGCGAATAGCTTTGAATAGTCTTGTGGTGTCGGCGGCTGAAAATGCTTAAAAAGTGATTAGCCAGTAAACTGACATCTTCTCTTCTTTCTGCCAAGCTCGGTATTTCAAGATTGACCACGTTAATGCGGTAGAACAGGTCTTCTCTAAAGTTTTTAGCCTTTATTTCATCTAATAGATTGCGATGCGTCGCGGAGATTAGGCGCACATCAAAGGGGATTTGCTGGGTACTGCCTACAGGTCTTATTACACGCTCTTGGAGTGCACGCAGTACTTTGACTTGTAATGAGATTGGCATGTCACCAATTTCATCTAAAAATAATGTACCGCCATCTGCACTCTGAAATAAGCCCACATGCTGATTAACAGCACCAGTAAATGCGCCTTTGCTGTGTCCAAATAGTTCTGACTCTAATAAGTTCTCTGGAATAGCGCCGCAGTTAATGGCGACAAATGGTTGATGACTTCTGCTACTTGCTTTGTGAAGTGCGTGAGCTAAGAGTTCTTTTCCTGTTCCGCTCTCGCCTTGTATGAGTACGCTGACATCATTTGTGGCGATTAATTTAGCCTGCCCTAATAGACTTTCCATTTTTGGGCTACGGGTCAGTATGTCTTCGCGCCATGCATTTTCACTAAGATTTTCATTATTGGCGGGTGCACCGCTTAGACGCAAGGCATGCGCTACTTGTTGTAATAGCACCTGACTTTCAAATGGTTTGGCTAAAAAACTGAATGCACCTTGTTGCGTCGCATTGACAGCTTCAGGTATGGAGCCATGTGCGGTTAANNNAGATGATAAAAGGTAACGTTGGATGCACTTGATGCACACGTTGCATTAGCGTCATGCCATCAATGGAGGGCATACGCAGATCGCTGATGATAAGATGAGGCCTTTCAATATTTAAAACAGACAGTGCTTGTGCTCCATCGTTTGCGGTGATGGTGTGATATCCCGCAGATTTGAGACGCATGCTGATGAGCGTGAGAATGTCTTGATCATCATCCACAATTAAAATAGTTGCAATGTTCATGGGTTAGTTTTTTTCGATCGCCCTGATGTCTCGGTCGTTCAGCGTTTTTTCAATGTTTTTAAGATTAATCAATTTTTGTTCCAGAGCATCATGCTTTTTTTGCAGGAGCTCATTTTTTTGTTCTAAAGCTTCTGATTTTTTTTGCAGGAGCTCATTTTTTTGCTCTAACGATTCTGATTTTTTAGATTCATCCCGGAGTTTTAGTTGTTGTTTAACACTCTCTAATGTGAACTCATACAATAAGTTAGCATAGGAAAGCTCTTGAGCGTTAAGATCCTTAGACTGCGCGAGCTCTTGCAGTAAGCTCTGTGCTTTGTTGACATCTTTAAAATGACTATTAGGTAAGGTTAGCATTGTTGCCAGTTTAAGGCGCAAAGGCGCATTGTTTTTGGATTCAATGAGTGCTTGATTGGTTTCATCATATATTTTTCTTTGCGCATCTACAGTAAGTTGAGAAAAAGTGTTATAAAAATCAAGAATGTAACAGGATTTAACTGTGCTCGTGCAGATTTGCTTTACCTCTTGAGGTGAAGCTGCTGAGCGCGTATTTGCTGGGTTAATGGCACAAGCCGTGAGCATAGTAGCTAAGAGGGTAAATGTTTGAATGTATTTCATGCTTTTTCCATTTTTGGTAATCGTAAAACAAAATGCGCACCTTGTTCTGATGGAATCAAACCGATGCTTCCCTTATGCATTTCTGTTAAGCTTTTCGCGATGGTCAAGCCTAACCCGCTACTATTCACCAGCCCTTGATGTAGCGTCTTTCCTTGATAGAATGAATCAAAAAGTTTATCAGAGTCATCTTTATTGAGTCCTGGCCCTGTGTCTTTAACCTCTATAATTTGCCATTGCTTATCTTGCTTGGAAATAATGTCGATGGTACCTCCCGATGGGCTAAATTTAACCGCATTGGAAATAAGATTATCTAAAATTATGGTTAACTTTTCTTGATCACCCCAAATGTGCTCCAATGCTAACTGTTTGTTAAATATTAGTTTTTTATTGCGAATGCTAAGAGCATGTGCTTCGGTAACTTTGTGAATGATTTGGGCAATTTCAATGGCTTTGATATTAAGTGTCTGTATGCCAGACTCCATTTTGGTAAAGTTTAACAAGTTTTCTATCATTTTTTGTAAGCGAATACTGTTGTCACGTAGAATCTGCGTGATTTCAGTCTGCTGTTGTGTCAGGCTACCACCCACACCGTCTGCGAGTAACTCAGTCGCCTCTCTAATTGCAGTCAGCGGCGTTTTAAGTTCATGCGAAATATGCTGTAGAAACAACTGTTTTTGCTTTTTGAGGTGAAACAATTCTTGGCGTAGCCAGTCAAGCCTTCTGCCCAATATGCGCAAGTTGCCAGGGCCATCGATAGAGATGGCCTGAGAGTAGTCACCTTTGCCTAAGTCCTTAATGGCGGTGTCCATGCGTTGAATGGGGCGCCCTAACATGTAAGCAATAATACCTGCGATTAATAAGGTAAAAGGTATCAGAATAAGGGTTTGTAAAAAAAATCGTTTTTGCGCCCGCAATGACTCCATTGCCAGTAATTCAGAGGTGGTGTCAATGTTGGTGTTATTTTCTTTAATAATGGCATCTACTTGTAGCGCAAGTGTATTGTAAGTCTCTAAAAAGGCTGTATCTTGATGATTGGATTCTTTTGCGATCAGCACTTGCTGATAAATTTTATCTTCACTGGATTGCAGTTGTTTTAGTTTGAGAAATTGCTGAGATTGGTGCGTAAGTATTGAAAGCTCGTCGATTGCTGCGTTAAATTCAGCTCTGGATTTTTGGTA
>DHYP01000008.1:29652-31292 GCA_002414145.1 Methylophilaceae bacterium UBA5127
GTAATTGGAGAACAGCTCTGTATCGCCTAACACGAAATACTGTCTGATACTTCTCTCCATTAAGTGCAGCTGTTCCTGAAGTACAAGGCTAGCACGCGTCGCTTTTACAGCGTTGGTGATGGTGTATTGGCTTTTTTGTGAAAGTTTGTCAAAGGCAATGTTGGCATTAATAAACGCAAACATTAACGGCAAAATGGCAAAGGCAAAGCCAATTAGCAACAGCTTGAGGAACGAGTTTGGATATTGAATACGCATAGATTAGAGCGGCTCATTCTACCTAAACATCCAGTATAATAGAAGGATGACTTGCTTATCTATGATAGTCGCTGTTGCAAAAAACAATGTGATCGGTATAAATAACACGTTGCCATGGCACCTGCCCGAGGATTTAAAGCGGTTTAAGCAGCTGACGATGGGTCATCACATTATCATGGGGCGTAAAACCTATGAATCGCTAGGTCGTTTGTTGCCTGGGCGCACAACAGTGATTGTGACGCGTAACAAAAGCTATCAGGTTGAGGGTGCGGTTATTGCTGACTCCATTGAAAGTGCTTTAGCGCAATGCGCTGGAGATCATGAGTCGTTTTTAATTGGGGGTGCAGAGCTTTATCAAGCTGGATTGAAGTTCGCCACTAAGCTGTATTTAACACAAGTGGATCTGGATGTAGCGGGCGATGCATTTTTTCCTGAAATTGATTTAAGTCTTTGGAAATTAATTGAAAAAAAAGACCACATCTCAGCGAGTGGTCTTCAATATAGTGATTTAATTTACGTGCGTTAAAGCTTATTTTCTACGCAGTCCACAAAGTAAGAGGCCTTGCCATCTACAATTTCTTTTACTAAGCCATGGTTGTCAGTCTCAAAGCCTGGGAATTTTTCGTTAAACTCACGTGCAAATTTCAGGTAGTTTACTATGACTTTGTTAAAGCGCTCGCCTGGGATCAATAGGGGAATGCCTGGAGGGTAGGGTGTTAGCAATACTGCGGTTACCCGACCTTCTAAATCATCAATCGGTACACGGTCAATCTTACGATGGGCCATTTTGGCAAAAGCGTCAGTTGGTTTCATGGCCGGCACCATGTCTGACAGATACATTTCAGTGGTCAAACGTGCGACGTCATTGGCTTTGTAAACGTCATGGATTTGTGTGCATAAATCTTTTAAGCCAATACGCTCATAGCGAGGATGCTTTTGCACAAACTCGGGCAACACTTTCCATAAAGGCTGATTTTTGTCGTAATCATCTTTAAATTGCTGTAAGGCTGCAACCATGGTATTCCAGCGACCTTTAGTAATGCCAATAGTGAACATGATAAAGAATGAATACAACCCCGTTTTTTCTACAATCACGCCGTGTTCTGCTAGATATTTCGTTACGATGGCCGCAGGAATACCAAACGCATCCGAGAAGTCACCCTCTACATCCAGCCCAGGGGTAATGATGGTCGCTTTGATGGGGTCTAGCATATTAAAACCTTCGGCGAGATTGCCAAACCCATGCCAGCGTTCATTCGCTTTCAGCATCCAAGCTTCACGCTCTTCTAAGCCATCTTCTGACAAGTCGTTAGGACCCCACACCTTAAACCACCAGTCTGTACCCCATTCTTCATCTACTTTGCGCATGGCGCGGCGGAAATCCA
>DHYP01000046.1:0-376 GCA_002414145.1 Methylophilaceae bacterium UBA5127
ATGAACTTTTGTCCGGCACGCCAGCAATCACGTTCTTGCAATTCTGCAATTCGCGCACTGCTATAATTGACACCTGTCATGTCACCGCTTAAATTGTGGTGTGCCACATCCAATCCGCTGGCCATATCACGCTTATTAGATTGAACAAACGGATCATATGCAGCATGCGGGTAAGCAGGGTTAAATTGCTGGGTTTCCCATCCGGGTGGAAGTACTCTGAATGATCCACCAATCGCATCTTGAATTAAATTGCCATTGATATCTTCATCATCCGCAATTTCAGACCCATAACTTTCACCACTGGCAGGATCTGCATATGCTGCATCACCTGGTGCAGGTGGTTTAAAAAATCCCATATTGCTTGCGCCAACAATGG
>DHYP01000046.1:447-1979 GCA_002414145.1 Methylophilaceae bacterium UBA5127
TTGCACTGCTGCTTCTTCAAACATATGCAGCATATTTTGACCTGTCATGATAGCGTGGGCCCAAGGAACACCGCGAGATTGTTCAGGCTCAAGTTTGATAAAGCGATGAATGATATCTTTGGCATCTATTCTCACGTGATGCTGTGTATTTAAATTTAAACTGTCATTAGGATTTCTCTCCAAGACATAATAGGCTACTGGTTTACCAGCACTATTAACTTCAACCCCCATGCGTATGGTATTGCCATTTTGTGCAACGCCGCGATAACGCAAATCCAGTCTATCTATAGCTAATACCTGCAGCTGATAACGATATGGCGTATCTTTTGTGCCAATAATCTCGCGCACTAAAAATTCACCATCGCGCGCTAAACCTTCTGCCAGCATTCTCGTAAGTTCAGAAAATGAACTTTGACCAGTAATGTCGCAATGTTCAGCACGTGACCAGATTGCAAAATGATCTTCAATAGCTTGATTGGCTATATCATCCAGCATCCATTTTCCATTAAGATATTCACCACATTTTGATTGCAGTTTGAAACCGTCTGGTCCAACAATATTATTTTTAACTAATGATAAAAAACGTTTTCCTGTAGAGGTATCGCGTGCCATTTTTCTGCTGCGCGCTCTGATAATGGCTAATTGAGATTCTAGCAAGGTATTAAGCGCAATATCCTGAGTAAGCCAGCTTGCCGTATTTAAGCTGACATTGCCTGCGCTAAAGGTACGGCGTGAGGTTGCCTTAAATGCGGTATCAGCCTCTTTAATCAATTTTTTTTCTTCAAAAACTGGGGTAGGTAAAGGCTTGATACCACGTAATGCAATTTTAATTTTATTAAACATTAAAACCTCATGTATATTTTGCGGCCAAGTTTTTTGGATGCAGAGTTAGCAGAATTTTCAGAAGCTAACTGAAATTTATATTTATCACGCCAAACCAGTAATTCACTTAATGGAATATGTTGCAACTGGCGATCACCGATGGTGTATTGCTGTACATCTTTTGTGGCTTTTCCTTCCAGCATGGCTTCAATCGCGGCCAGCGTTTTTTCTACGTGGCTGCGATCATCATATCCAGCTGGCAAAGTTTCTGAATTAGGCAGAATTGTCACCACGCCCGTAGTGAGCGTAATGCGATCGCCGCTTTTCTCTAGCCATTGAGTGACTGTATATACGCCCGCAGTCCAATTTGCTGTTGTATTAGCTTCAGCAGTGGTACGGTAATTAGCTCCTTCAGCCGTGGCGATGAGCGTAAAAGCTACGGCTGTAGATAACCGCGGTACAAATCGCGTTTTTAATACCCACCCTTCGCTGGCAGGATAATCTGCAAACGTATCCAGCAGGTTAAAACTATCCCCTGCTACAATTTGTGATTGCATTATTTAATCCTTCTTAAATGTTTAGTAAGTGCACTTTGATGCAAGCCTTGTTTTATGCGGCTTAAACTAATATTTGTTTTTTGTTGATGCAATCCCAGACTAATAAACTCACTTGCATATTCGACAAGCGCGCCAACTGATAACACCGCACTT
>DHYP01000046.1:2147-2543 GCA_002414145.1 Methylophilaceae bacterium UBA5127
GTGCTGTCAATTGCCCAAACGCACTGGCTTGTGCTTGTGCTGCCGCACTCATTGGCGCAGAGGTTCCTGCTAATGTTGCAACCGCGGTGGCGACATCTTGCGCGGACCCACTTAATTTAATTTGCGTGGCAATATTAGCCACTGCGACTACTTGATCTTGCGCATTACCAGCCAGTTGTATGCTGGTATTCAAGCCAGCACTTGCCAAAGCACTAGCTAATGCAGTGGCATTAAGTTTAATCGTTGCAGTTAAATCACCCGTTGCATTTGCAACATCTTGCGCACTGGCACTTAAACTAGCAGCGCTGGCATTGAGCGTGCCAGTTGCCGTGCTTAAATCAACAGCTGTACCAGACAAATTAATATTAGTACTTAAGCTGCTTGAAGCCGTAGCCG
>DHYP01000046.1:2552-6402 GCA_002414145.1 Methylophilaceae bacterium UBA5127
AGCCGTATCGACGGCAGCACCCGTTAATTTAATTTGACTACTTAAGCCACCTGTTGCCGTGGCAACATCAACAGCCGCGCCGGTTAATTTAATAGATGCGCTTAACGTACCCGTAGCAGTGGACACATCCACAGCCCCACCAGCAAGCGCTGCAGCGCCACCACCTAATGTTTTAAAAGCCAAAATAGTGGCTAGACCGCGACCACTGCCGCTGGCATTATAAGTGCCGCCACTCGCACTGACTGGTGTAGTCGTTGTGTAGTCTTTTGTAGCAATCGCCATGGCTTGCAAATGATTTGCAGCGGCGATGGGGCTGGCAGTCGGCACGGAATTTAAATTACTAAACCCCGTGGGCGCGGTAAATGTGCCCGTATTGCCATTTGAAATATCTGGTGCGCCTATCCATACCAGTACAGTTGCTGCAGCAACAGGCGTTACATTGCCAGTGTCGAGCGTGATCGGGTTGGTAGTGCCACCTAGACTAACACTGCCTTGAGATGCATCTTTACCATAGCCAGGCGTGCCCCAGCTCCAATAATAAATACTCTCACTGCCGCTTGGAGTAAAAGTAGCAGTAGCGCCTTCTGTCCCATCAATTGTTTTTGAAAAAACAGCCAGTTGCTGTACATCAGCTGGTGAGAATGCTTGCCCTTCTGCTGTCCACCCCGCAGGTGGAGTCCAGGTAGGATTGCCTTCAGTTGTAGTATGGATTACCCAAGCATCACCAACGCCTAAGCCAGCAGGTTTAGGAAAAGCAAAACTGGTACCGCTTAACGCCCCCTTTTGGCTATTGGCAATATCGACGATCATTACAAATTAAAACTAGTTATCAATCTGGAATGTAGCTGCACCAATTGCAAAGCTTGGCGCTGCATCGCCATTGTTGATTGTTTTACTAGTGGTCAACGCTGTTCTGAATAACAAGTTACCCGCAGATGCTGCATCAAACACACAAAACTCGACCACTGTGCCCCAGTTAGCTGTTGGTGTGGGGAATGTAACCGCTGCATTATTTGAAGTGGTACCGCTGGTACCGGTTGATGCTGTGGTTGAACCTGCAGATTGCGTACCGGCCCAGTTGGCTAATGAACTTGTAACGGCTACCCGCGCATAAGAACCGCCAGTGACTTCTGTGCCACAGCCAGTATCACTGCCTGCTGCTGTCGCCAGCGCATAGTAAGTGGTAGTCGGCATGGTAAAAATCTGACCACGTAACAACGCATCGATGAGTTTATTTTCAAGATAATCACTCATTGCCCCTGCATTGGCTGTGATTGATGCTGCCATGATCAGCAACATTAAAAATACTTGATTAATTTTTTTCATTTGATTCTCCTAAAATAAAAAAACCACCAGAAGGTGGTTTGATTGATTGTTAAAACTAATTGAATAATTCATTATTAAGGTATTAACTAGACTTTCTAAATTTATTTAATAAACCTTGCCTTGGCAGAGTGGTTTTCATTTTTTGTTTTTTTGGTTGAATTAAATTCTGATTATTTTTAGTTTGATCTGGCTGATCAAATAAGCTACCTATTTTTGGTTGCACTCGCTCTCTGATTTGTTCCCATACTTTTTGCGGATACTTGCTAATTCCTAAGCGTTCTGCACACCATAGCGCACCTACTGCACCATCCAGTGCTTCATTTCTGGTATTACTGTGATGTTTTACCCACATATATCTGATCCCGCGTGCAGTACGCTGCGCTACTCTTTTTTCTGAGGTTAGCTGATCAAATATTTCAGGCGGCATATGTTTACTTAAATGCACTAATCCTGGTCTTTTTAATCGATTATGGAATAAATCTTTAGCAGTATTAACCCCTACCATCCATAATTTACAACCATTTTTAATCACTCCACCTCGCCAGTTAACATCTTGTACGGTGGCTTTTCCTAAAATTGGGATGCCAGGTTTATGATTATCGCCTTTAAGTGCTGCTATTTTTCTAGCTGGATGTGCTTGTCTTACATAGTTATAGACACTATGTGTATAGTGCCCACCAGTATCAATACCAACAGCTTCTATCCCTAAGCTTTGTCCACTGGCATGTTTATATCTGGTATATAAAAATGCATCTAATTTGCGCCACGTTTCATCTTCACCAGGATCACCCATGATTACTTCTGGTTTAAGCATCCACATCTGATCACTTTCACCAAATGCCCATGGGAAACATTCAAGGCGGTTATCTTGTGTGTCTACAAAACAAGTGATGATGAGCCCACCCATCGGTACAATACTTGGATCAAAATCTTCTGCTTTTTCTAATAATGCATTGGCCTCTATTTGCTCTGCTTGTTCCGCTACTGTTTCTGCTAATCTGGTATTGATAAAGGCTTTTAATTTTTCATCATTGCCTAATGCTAAAGCTTTTTGTGCAGCATGCCACTCATTAACTAAATCTCCCCATTTAAGCCAACCAAGTGGAGAATATAAGCTATTGAGATGAAAGCTTTTTATTTTACGCTCTGGATATTGTGCAACCCATTCTCCATTTTGGAGCATGAATTCTTTTTGATATTCTTCTATCAATACCCCACATGATTCACATGCATAGCGCGCACTTTCTGCAATTGGCTCACCATTTTCATCTTTAAAATATTTTAAATGCGACCAAACTAAATGTTGCTTATGTCCACATTCTGGACATGGCACAAAATATTGATATTGGGTACCAGATAAATATGCATTTTCTATAGTACTTTGCCCTTTAGGCAGCTTTGGTGTACTACTTGTTAAGCGTTTACGCCCGTAAAATGTATCTTGTCGCGCACGCGCAATCGATATTGGATCACCCTGACCTTCTACGTTGGCAGGATAATCATCAACTTCGTCAAAGTGAATATATTTTGCTTGAATAGAAGCTAGTTCTGCAGCTGCATTGGCACCGGTAATTACAACTACACCACCAATAAACTCCTTCAAACTCATGCTATTTGCTGCATCGCGTGATGATTCACGTGATACCTTTTGTTTTAGCGCTGGGCAGTGCGTAATCATCGGCGCAACACGCAGTCTGCTGTAACGTTTTGCTGTATTAACTGTAGCCTGTACAATCATAAATGGTGCAGGCGTTTCACATATCGCTGTGCCTAACCAATTTAGTCCAGCTTCAGTCTTAACTAACTGTGTCGCACAGAGCAATACTACATCTTCACATGGATCACTATCTGAAAGTGCTTTGTAAATCTCTCGTGCAAATGGTGTTTTATTGGTATCCCATTTCCCAGGATTAGCACTACCAGGCGGCAATACTCTATGCGTATCAGCCCAATCATCTACATCCATAGGAACACGTGGAGCAAAATGTTCCGCCCCTAAACGATCAATAAGCCGATAGGCATCGACTAATTGTGCATCTGGTGCTCCCATTACTGAGTATTTTCTGGTGCTTCTTGAGTAAGTGATGACATCGCTGTATTGATTTTCTTTTGCAACATCATTTTAATTTTTAAAATATCCGTTTCAGCTGCAAGATTTGGAGCTAATTCATGCGCCATATTGCTTAATGCAGTACGTGCATCAATAAGTTTAGCAGCCATTGCGCGTTCAATATCTGCAACATTGACCAATTCACCACGGCGCTCAGCTAACTGTAGCTCCATTAATTGGCGCCGGATGGATTCTGTTTCTGCTTTTTCAACAGAAAGACCTGATGTTCCAGCTTCATTTGAATTATTGCCAGAATTTGCAGATTTCATTGCAGCTAAATCTGCTTGTGTTTTCTCAAAATCCTTTAGAGAACCACGTTCTTGTTGATCTGGTCGTGTATTTTGCGCCCATTGGATATCAGCTACATTCGGATCAATCTTGCCATCAATTAATGTTATTCTGTTTGAAGAAATA
>DHYP01000046.1:6416-7308 GCA_002414145.1 Methylophilaceae bacterium UBA5127
GAAATAGCCTTTTGAACTGCAGATAAATTGACGCCACGATGACGGGCATAAGCTCTTAAACTCACTAATGCCATGACCACCCCATGTTTTTTTACAATTAAAAAACAATATAAATTTTAAAATTGACCACTAAATACTAGGTTAATGACCACCATTATGACCACCCCGAAGATATTTCATTTACTAATTTTTTTTCGCGGTTCGAATTACCCGCAGCGGGTTAAAGTCTAGGAAGTACCTTATGCATATACAACTAAAATAACCTATCTTCTAGTATTAAATGCATACTCTACGCTTTCTTTTAGATACTTCTCAAAGCTTTTATTGATAGCTCGATCAGCTACATCTTTAAATTTAAATAAAGGTTTATATTGAGTGAATTTAACATAGATAATCACAGGCTTAATTGCCTTACCAAAGCCATAGCTTATTCTTTGATATATGCCTAATGGCAATTTACCTTTTTTTAAGTTAACAAAGTAAGAGGCGCCACTTGCACCTAACTTTTTACTTAGTGATTTATCGTGTTTTATTTTACCTTTATCGGTAATATTAGCCTTATAACCCTGTTCACCAAAAGCTTTTAAATAACTTAATAGTTGTACAATAAACTTGGATGGAATATTCCCATACGCATCTAATGGTGCACCAATCCCAGGCATTGCATAATATCCTTGAGGCATTAACCCTGCATTCATTAATGCACGTTCAAATCTCTTAGCGCGTCTGGTACCGCCAATAATTTCAGGTAATAGATATTTTTCAGCAGGCGTGCCTTTATAAACATCATCTTTTACCCATACACGAGCTTCTAATGATTGTTTGGTTGCTGGTTTTACGTATAAACTATTTAATGTGTATTCAGTTGGCCTATCAAATACTGCTTTGATTT
>DHYP01000046.1:7331-9475 GCA_002414145.1 Methylophilaceae bacterium UBA5127
ATTCTTCAGCTTGAACTTGTTGTGCAGTCTTTGTTAATGCGACTGCGGTTGCAAATGCTATTTGTTTTTGATCGCCTTCTAATTTCTTAACCAATGTTTTTACATCAAACTTGACTTCTATTTTAATCATAATGAGAAATAAAAAAACCCGTGATTTTTTAACATCACGGGTTTTATAGATACAGTAATAAACAGCTTGACATATTTATACATCATTTGTCGGAATGGTGTCAATAGTTTTTTTAAAATTTTTATCTTAAATGGGCAATAACATCATTTTCATGTAATGCATCAAGCAATAAGATATGACCTCTTTCCAAGTATGAATAAACAGTATCACGATGACATTGTAAATCTTTAGCAATCATTTCTTTAGTTAACATAATTGATATAGCCTTACCTGATTTAAAATCAATTCCATAAAATAAATGTAACGCCCTAAAAATAATAGGATGATCTTTTTTAATTTTTGCGAGACAACGATCAATTTCAATAGAATCATCATTAAAATTTGGCTGATACCCCATACCACCACTTCTTGCAATGCGCCTAGTATAGGGACACTCTTTTGGATAGCCCAAATTACCATCATCCTTTCTAATTACCCATTCAGACCAAATTACCATTCTGTCATTAACATGTTTATTCATTTGGCTATTTCCTCAATTCAAAATTTTTGCATTTAATGCCAATTTTTGGCACGTTCTTCATATCTGTTTTTTGGGGCTCAGTGCATATCACACGTCCTAGCAAGTGCGTATGTTTTTCACACGCTCTACAGCCAAGCTCATATAGTTGGTTTTGCTCAACAACAATTGCAGGATCTCGATAACAATGAGCTGGCAGCGCGTTACTTCCTGCCATGGCGCTCTTTATTCACAAAATTTGAGTTAGCTTGACTTAACTTCCCCATACGAATAAACATATCAACGCTACATTCACGATAAGTCAGATGTATTTTGTAAGTTTTAGTCTCGATGCGTTGATCTCCCTCATCAACCATGAGCACATTTAATTCACCATAAATCGTTTTAAGCTGATCAATATCAGCACTGATTGAAGGAAATCTGCGCCTAATCTCATCAGCAGTTGCCTTTGGTGTTTCAACTGGCATCTCAAATTCTGTAAACTGGCTCATGTTCCATACCCTTCCATACCTTAAACATGAGGTATGGAAGGTATGGAACATTTTGCTTAAATCAGAACGGAATCGTGTCATCATCGTCTCCATTCTCATCAAATCCCCCGCTCGTCGACGTTGCCAATTTTCTTTCTGGTGGCTTGTACCAAAAGCGGCTTAGGGTATCTGTTCGTTTTTCGTGACGTGTGCAACCCAGCTGGCGCAACGCATTGCCAACTCTGGTCTGAATGTCTCGGGTAATTTTTGCGGCATCAATTTTCAACCATTCAGTCACTGCAAAATGTAGGCTAAATTCACCAATCTGATTGTTGACTGAATCAAACAATGCATCGACGTAGCTTTCTTGAATGCTTCTTGCCAGCTGTTCTTTATCAAAAAATTCAGCTTGCTCTTTGGCCGTAGGCCAATAACGTAATCCCTGCTTGACCATAGCTACTGCCTCAGCAAATAACTGATCCCGCATAGATTTAAGACCATCCACATCAATCTCTTCATTGACAGGCACAGGCCAAAATCGACGGCCGCCAGTGGGGTCTTTATTCCACTCCCACTCATTGGTGGTACCTGTAAAAATCAACTGGCGTGGGGCACGTATTTCTCTACGCCCATACACAGGTCGATATTCATCCACCTGTCTTGATAAAAATGATTTTTGCTTGGTCGCTTCAGCCTTGGCCACTGATCCAAGCTCGGAAAACTCATACAGCATCTTGCCGCGTAATGCGCTCATAGAATCTTTATTATGCAAATCCAAATCCGTATCGCCATACCACTCACCACCAATAGCAGCCAGTGCAGACGACTTTTTACGCCCTTGTGGACCTTCTAATACCAGACAGTAATCAAACTTGCAGCCAGGCTCAAATACGCGCTTTACCATGCCCATAAAAAACCATCGAGATACACGCTTGGTGTATTCTGTCAGCGGGACGCCCATATAATCCAGCATCCACTTATCTACGCGCTTTTCGCCATCCCATTCCAAGCTATTAAGCCAGTCTTT
>DHYP01000046.1:9566-10245 GCA_002414145.1 Methylophilaceae bacterium UBA5127
GGGCTAAAACGATATAACTTGGTAATCCACATGGCCGTGCGTGCATCATCTTGCGCATCCCACTCACCTGCTGTACCTACATCATTCCAGTAAGGTGGCTTTTTAAGCTTAACTACACGCTGGCAGAATTCATCATAAGCAATCACGCCCTTCCAGTTCTCATCGTGCTCAAGAATGTCTACTACGTTGGCCAAACACGGCACAATGCTGTTGTTTTTACGCAGCAGATAGTCATACCAATCGCCTTTAGATTTCTTTTTCTCTGCGTCAGCAGAATTTGGGGTAGATTTGCTTTTTGAACTTTCAGGATTATCAATAACAAGTGTCGGTTGTGGACGTACATGCGTAATAAATTCAATTAATGCAGGTGCATTCATACCATCGGCAATCGCATCAGCAATATCCCATCCGCTTGGCTTTTCACCAGGCTTAGGAATATCGATAATTTCAAACTGAGTCGTTGAATCAAGATAGAGCAATATCTCTCTAATACGCAGCATTGCACGCATGCCAGGTTGTTTATCTTCAGGCAGTAAAGGCTTGCTTAACGGGTCAACACCCGTCTCTTTTTCTTCTTTGGTGAGCTTTTCGCGCTGCGCATCACAATCTGGCCATGCATAAATCTTACGACCAGCTAATGGTTGCCAATCAATCTTTTCAATGGCTTTACTGCCACCAG
>DHYP01000046.1:10287-11063 GCA_002414145.1 Methylophilaceae bacterium UBA5127
TAATGGTGCATCAGCACATTTTTCACCTTCCACCAATAGCACCCAGTCATCAGGCGCTGTCGCTAATCGATCTAAACCATAAAGCGGTCTGTTTGGTGCCTCCCATTGCATCCAGCGCCACTCATACTTACCTGTCTTATCATGCTTGCAATAAGTCAGCGGTAATGTCTCTTTACCACCATCACTGGTATTAAAACGGTACACATAGCCCAATAATTGGCCAGCAGCATCTTTGTATGCCCACTGCATGGCTGGTAAACCACGGCGCTCATGTGCGAGTGGTGCCTCTGGCGCACCTTCAGGCACTGGCATCACAGGATGCCAGGGCGACTCTTCTTTGGGAGCACTCTGTTTAATCGTCGATGGGTCTATCACAGGTTTGGTGCGTTCTTTCGGCGTATCGGTTTTTGGTCTGCAACTTTCAGGCAAGTCATAACCAATTTGATCAGCCACTTCAATGGCAGCCTCCACCATAAGTAAACCATTGATGTACGCATACAACCCGATGAGATCTAAACCGCGATCGTCGGTCGCAAAATCCCCCCACTTGCCACTGGACAAATTAATACTAAACGAACCTTCTTTATTGTCAGCACGCAGTGGATTGCGTACTTTATATTCACCACTTTGGTTATGACCGCCAGGCAACCAACGCCCCAGCAGCGTATCAATGCTACTCAGCGCGCGGTCGGCAATTTCTTTAAAGGGGATGGGCAAGCGTTTAGCCATTACCTACGCTCAATATGTTGGCAACGTTTACAACGCAAAAAATTACC
>DHYP01000046.1:11137-12410 GCA_002414145.1 Methylophilaceae bacterium UBA5127
TTATGGCCATGATTTTGTAAATAGATGGATTTATACCAATAGTGACACGGCGCGCACGATAATAATGGGCTTTACCAAAACCAACCAAACCCCAGCCGATTGTAAAATTATTAATGGGACCACCACTCACAAAATCGCCTTCACTCAATATTTTTCCAGTCAAAGCTTCAAGAGCTTGGCGATTGGTAGATTCTGTATGTATTTCAATCATGCCTCAGGATTCCATCTTTGCCAGTCATCACGGCACTCTGGGCAGCACCAGCGCTTACCCTCCGCAATCGGCACACCGCATTCAAGACACTCACCTATCGACGTGGCTGCAGGTGGTTTATTCTGAATATTTGCAATCGCCTTTTCTCTGGCAATCTGCTCTCTATCGCTGGCTATATCAATCTCATCAGCCATGTGAACTCCCCTTGCCAGTAAATTTAACTTTTACGCGTCCACGCAGCTTTACTGTTAAAGGGTCACCATTTTTACCTAGCACCATCGGTGATGTTAAAACTCTTACCCATCCACCTGATTCACAAGCCATCAAAACATTATCGACTTCATTACCATTTAAAAAGATTTTTCTGTTATGACCAAGACCATCGTCAGCACGATGAATGTGTGATTTAGGCACACCAAAATAACGACATGTTCTAACCATGGCTAGATACCCGATTCACTTCATTTTTAAACGTCAGCAATCGCGCAATCACATCATCCACCTCTTTACAGATTTCATGATATTCAAACTGACTGATGACCCCATCGGCATAAGCCTGCTGAAACTTGCTAGATACCTCGCCCAGCTCTTTCATTACGCTCATAAAGACATCCAGCAATGCCATATCACACTCTTGTCCTGCAGGCAGCTGTACCACCACCGCATTGACCTTATGCGCAAAAAATTCAGCCACATCCAAATTGCGGTCGGCAAAATCTGCCAGCATCTCAAACTCATCGATATTTAAAAAATGTGTTTCAGAATTAGGGTTAAGTTTGTTTTGAAAAACTTTTTCGCCCTTACCCATCATATTGGCCAAAGCGATTGCGCCGCCCTTAAACTCGTGCGCAAAACGGTAAGCAAGATGTTTGATTGTCAACGTTATTCCCCTTTATAAAGTAACGTATTTATTGTTATTAATCATATACATAATACACAAACTTAAACTTTTTTATTAACTATACCCAACCAAAAAAATGCCCTCAAAAGCCTAAGCGATTGAGGGCGAGGATTGGAGGAGAACATGCAAGTAACAACTCACATTTGCGCACGAAACAACAC
>DHYP01000046.1:12442-12802 GCA_002414145.1 Methylophilaceae bacterium UBA5127
TAAAGGCGACTGAGTTTCCACACAACAATTTTCACAGAAAGAACCCCCATGAATGACAAAGAGTTAAAAAAGATTCACGAAATGATGTTAGACGCCGTTTCAGATGCGCTTTGCATCTCAATGCGCGCAGTTGCCTTGCAAATCGACGCCAAAAGACTAGAGTCTGATTTGAGGACTGAGATTGCTCTGGCAATCGAATCCAACGCGCACTCAACGGTATCGATTCAACTAAGCAAAGATGTCTTAGCCGCGCTAATTCCGCTTGCTCACCCAGATTTAGTTCATCCGAGTAAAGCCAAGCATTAAGCCGTGGCACACTATTCCATTCAAGACTAGCAATATATGTTTTTGCGTCCATTA
>DHYP01000046.1:12903-13110 GCA_002414145.1 Methylophilaceae bacterium UBA5127
AGCCAGATACAACCTCTGGCATCGTTGGTGCACATATTTTTGCAACTACCTGATTACCACCCAAGGCATCAATAATTTCGGAATCGTTTTTCATTTATGCAAACTTTAGCGTTTGCTAATGTTTGTGTCAATAGCATTTGTCAATTTATCAAATGCTAATTTAAGCGGATTATTACATTATGGATATTAATAATATTAGAGTGCAAA
>DHYP01000046.1:13127-13457 GCA_002414145.1 Methylophilaceae bacterium UBA5127
GTTAAAAGAATTCGTTAAAGACAACGGAGGTGCGGCGGCATTGGCTAAAAAATGGCCTGAAATAGATCCATCTTACATTTCACAGCTTATAAATCATCATCGTGGATTTGGCGAAAAAGCAGCTAGAAAACTCGAAATGATATGCCAATTGAGCGTTAACTATTTTGACACTTTAGAAGCGCAACAAGATCGTGCAAAATACTTAATAGATCAGGTTGTTGATCAAATGTCAGAGTCGCAAAAGCAACAGCTGTTAAAAATAGCGATCACACTTACTGAACCTGAAGCCAACGGAAATACACAGCAATAATGTTTATTATCTTCAAATTC
>DHYP01000046.1:13487-14106 GCA_002414145.1 Methylophilaceae bacterium UBA5127
GAATTCAATAATAAGGGGTAATTTTGATTCCATTACTGAGTTATATTATCGCAGCATACACAATTACAAAACTAATGGAATTGTCACTAAAAAAAGAAACGCATCTAATAGCAAAAGTTATTTGTATTATTGCAATAATATTCATTGTTATTTTTACGTATCGTATACATTTTATATCAACCTATTTTGTTGATATATCTGATTCTAAAAATTTGCTATATAAACTAAGACCATTGCAATAAATGGTATATACAAAAGGGGACTCATATGGATCATATCAATGGCGCACTAGCATTAATTTTAATAGTGTTTTTGATTGTATTAGCGATTCTTTGGTTTTGCCTACCATTTGCCATTTTTGGCACTAAAGACCTCATTCAAAAGCTAATTCATGAAAACATTAAAACTAGAGCCGCGATTGAGGACTTGGCCGAGTCTATAAAAGGGCTGGAAAATAAATGAATCAAAAAAAAATACAATCAAGATCCTGATTACCTTCAAGGCCAAATCGATGCGCTAAAGCATGTTTTACTTGCATTAGCAGCGATCACTACATCTAAAGCGGAGTTTAGAATCTCTGCTTCCAGACATTTAGAAAATCTAAAAACCGCTGCAATTT
>DHYP01000046.1:14153-14466 GCA_002414145.1 Methylophilaceae bacterium UBA5127
GATGATGTGGCTGCGTTTTTTCAGACGGTAACTTCCGACGATTAAACGAATCGATTGCCGCATTAATTTCTTTTTTTGTCATCTACCCAATCTACATATATACGCTTAACTTCAACGTCTATATGCTCTTGATTATTTTGCACAGAGCGGGTAACTGAAAATTCATACCCAGCAGGCACTGAAACATTTACATTAATAATGTTAGCCAAAAACTCACCCCCCCCAACCCGCAATCGCGGGTTTTTAAACGTCTAAATTTCACAACAATACGCTGCTTAGTAAAATAATAACATAAAAATTAGCATTTGCTATT
>DHYP01000046.1:14502-15028 GCA_002414145.1 Methylophilaceae bacterium UBA5127
CCTAATGTATTTCAAACAGTACCTAACCAACACGGTAAAGGAGCTTTGAAATGGCAGCACAAACAGTCGAAAAACCAGCAAAATTTTCCGCTGAGTGGAATGATTCAACCCCTACGCAACGTAAAAAACTGATGCAAGCGGCGGGCTATCAATCAAACCAGCATTGGATTTATCGCGCATGGTCATTTATACCGTTTTCGATTCGTGAAGATGTGATTGCTGTAATCAAAAAGCAAAAACGCGCCTCTACCCCTAATACTGCTGCGCCCGCGCCAGTAATTACCAAGCCACAGCACAAACCTTATTGGTGGGAAGAGAAAGAGATGGAGCCTGCGAATGACTGATACAGCAATACAAGTCACAGGCCATACCGCGCAGATTCTGCAAGCACTGCGCGCAGGCATATTAAGCGCACAGGAAGTAAATGAGCGATGGACTAAAGGCTTAGTCAGAATGGGTAATCTCATTAAATACGGCTACGCCGAGCGCATTAAAGATTCTGACTACAAAATCACCGCACTTGGGT
>DHYP01000046.1:15188-15504 GCA_002414145.1 Methylophilaceae bacterium UBA5127
GGAACAGGGCTTAAAGAACTGGGTGAATCCTATATTTTGGATTACATCAAAAAAGGCCATGTGGAAGTAGGCAAAGACCTGCGCGACAAAAAAACATACACCCTGACCAAACCGCTAAAAGATTTTTACAAAGGCAACCCAGCAGAACACCCTGGCAGAAAATCCACACGCATCACCTTGCCAGAACCAAACCTGAGTATTCAAAATGAATTAAAAATACCAGAGTTTTTAAGGAAAAATTACACCCCGATCCCTGAAATTGCTACCGCGCCGCTACAAGATACCTTTGAACAAGCGCGGCAAGAGACCAAAGCAG
>DHYP01000046.1:15527-16048 GCA_002414145.1 Methylophilaceae bacterium UBA5127
ACAAGCGCTCACAAAACAGCCAGCGCACTATAGATTTGCGTTCACCTCAGACCAAACGCTCATCATCTTTAACAACGAAATCCCCATGGAAATCGACAAAGAAACCACCGCAAAACTTGTGGATTTCTGCGATTCCATCATCAGAAGTGCCATTTTATAGAAAGGCAGATCATGATCAATAAACTCAAACTCTGGCGCATCAAAATCATCGTACTGGCTATTTTAGCCATGGCAGTGATGCACAAAGCAAATCCAGAAGCACAGATTAAAGCCATCAACGCGCCCTACTCTGGCACATGCATCATCACACGCAATCTTGAGATACACCAGCAAAGCTGCATGATTCAGCCGAATAATATCGCGCTGATAGCGCAGAGGTAAGGTGAATTAATGAATACACCAGTAATTATAGGCACGTCAAAACTCTACAACATGGATTGCATGGATTTCATGAGTTCGGTACCAGATGGGTATTACGACCTTGCAATTGTAGATCCGCCGTATTTTGAAGGTGTTAATAA
>DHYP01000046.1:16060-16988 GCA_002414145.1 Methylophilaceae bacterium UBA5127
AAATCTGGTTATTACGGCAAAGGCTATAGCAGTTTAGGTGCGCAACGTGCAAAGCATTATGACACATTGCCAAATTGGGAAGTGCCAAATGACAGCTATTTTAAAGAGTTGGCCAGAATTTCAAAAAACCAGATTATATGGGGTGCAAATCACTTTGCAGGAAATTTTAATAGTAGCTCTGCAGGGTGGATAGTTTGGAATAAAGATAATGGCAAAAGCTCATTTAGTGATGGTGAGTTGGCCTATACATCATTTGACCGCGCATTACGCATATTCACGTACGTCTGGAATGGCATGCACCAAGGCACTTATGGTGGAAATGTAAAGCTCAATGAGAAGCGCATACATCCAACACAAAAACCAATTGCTTTGTATTTCTGGTTACTTCAAAACTATGCAGTACCTGGTATGAAAATATTTGACTCACATCTAGGAAGTGGATCGCATGTGATTGCGGCTAATCAATTAGGTTTTGAATTAGATGGTACCGAGAAAGATACCGCAATGTTTAATGCTTCGTGCGATTGGGTTAGATACGAATTAAAACAAGAAAGGCTGTTTGCATGATTAAACTCATAAAAAACATCTACTACTACCGCATCACGCGCTCACCACGCCTGCCGATTAAGCAAGCGATTAGCGCAGCGAGGAAGACGTTATGACCGACCATGCAAAACGGCAGCAAGCATACCAGAACAGCTTCAAGCATGAGGACTTTGCCATCATCGCCAAATTCATCATCGTCATATTCATCTTGGCATGTATTGGCGGATATGTGGAGTACGAAATACAAATGCGTACATCAGTGTATGCGGTGGGAATCAGAAATTAGGCAGACCAGCGTTCATTAAACGCTTTGAGCGAAGACCTATCCCAGTGGGTCGCTGCCGAATAAGTGGGTATGGCGTATTCGTGCTTGACGATGTAT
>DHYP01000056.1:0-611 GCA_002414145.1 Methylophilaceae bacterium UBA5127
TGCGGCATCGTTGGTGCCGGCAACATTGATTGTGATATTAGCCACGCTCGAATTACCTGCTGAATCCATTACAGTGTAGGTAAATGTCTCTGTAGCATTCGCATCTTGGGCTAAAGCCTGTGTAGCAGCACTGCTATTGTTTAGATTATAAGTATAACTACCATCCGCATTGATAGTAATACTGCCATATGTACCAGTGATCACTGTGCCAACATCTCCAGCAACGCCATTGACAGCAGAAACCGTAATCGCATTCGTATCACTGTCATTCATCAATACATTACCGCTCGCTACGGCAACACCTGCTGTCAGTGTCCCTGCTTCAGTAACGTTATTACTGTCATTGGTAACAGTCGGCGCTGTAGTGTCAATCACAACATTATTCAATGCTGGACTTGGCAAACTTTCTGTCCCTGCAACATTGCTCACAGTATAAGTGACTGTATAGCTGCCATCGGGTAATGGATTTAGAGGTGTAAGCGTATTATTAATACTATCAAATGTAGCGGGAACCTCTACACCGTTAATGTATAAATGAGGCGTCAAGCCATAGCCTGGGGCTGGTATTGCAAAGTCTGGGGTGTTATCTTTGGTAATGTCATCCGTGTTAC
>DHYP01000056.1:661-1000 GCA_002414145.1 Methylophilaceae bacterium UBA5127
TGCAGGCGTGACTGGCGCTACCGCATTTACAGTAATTGGCAATGATGGACTTTGTACACTTTCATTGCCTGCCGTATCTGTAAGCGTATAAGTAATGGTGTGATTACCATTCGCTAAAGGTGATGATGGAGTGAGCGTGTTTGTTGCCGCATTGAAGGTGGCGGACACTTTTACACCGTCAACATATAGACTTGGGGTATTACCTGCACCTGGCGCAGGAATGGCGAAGTCTGGCTTGTTATTGCCAGTAATATCATCCGTATTACTTACACCAGTATCCGTTGCTGCTGTCATATCAGGTGCTACGGCAATTGCTGGCGCTGTTGCGTCTACTGTGAA
>DHYP01000056.1:1120-10801 GCA_002414145.1 Methylophilaceae bacterium UBA5127
GTATCGTTCACTGCGTCCGCTGGAAGTACGCCAGTCGGGGCGGTCGGCGCTGTTGCGTCTACTGTGAAGGTTTCACCATTGGCAGTGCTGCTGTTGCCTGCTGCGTCGGTGGCGGTGATCACAGGGGTGTAGCTGCCATCAGGCAAGTTGGCACCAGTGAGTGCCACACTCCAAGTGGTGCCAGTGACTGTGGCATTGTAAGTGACGCCGTTGACAGTGACGGTGACGGTGCTGCCCGCTTCTGTGGTACCCGTTAAAGTCGGGGCCTTGTTGTTGGTGAGGTTGTCTGTGTTGCTGCTGCCCGTATCGTTCACTGCGTCCGCTGGGAGTACGCCTGTCGGGGTCGCAGGTGCTGTGGTGTCTAGGGTCACATTGACTGGAGTCGCTGGCCCTTGGTTGCCTGCTGGGTCGGTGGCTTTAACTGTGAGGGTGTTGTTGCCTTCAGTGAGGTAGTTGCTGGCAGGGTCAATGCTCCAGGTGCCACCTACGCCTACAGTGGTAGTGCCGAGTACGGTGGTGCCGTCTTGGGCGTATAAAGTAATGGTGTCACCAGGCGTGCCTGTGCCGCTGATTGCTGGGCTGGCGTTCTTGGTGAGGTTATCTGTGGCGCTGATGCCAGTGTCGTTCACTGCATCATGCGTGAGGCTGGCAACAGGGGCTGCTGGGAAAATAATTGTTGATGCGGTTGTTAATGTACCCAGATCACCATTCTCTTCTTTAGTAATGGGTTGATTTTCCAGATTCAAATCATATTTAAAGCCATAGTCGAAGTTAAACTGATTTAAAACATCGGAAATTTTGAGTAAATCCACAAAACCAAAACCATAACTGTTACGAGACCCACTGCCTGCTGCAGTCTCTTCCAGCACCTGATTGACGTCTTGACCAGACTCAATGGCCTTAACCACAGTTTCAATCGTTGCAGCATCAATAGCGCTCTCTTGCGCGTCCGCCGCAAACACAGAAGCTAAATCTTCAGTAAAAGCAACTAACTGATTAGAACCCACATGAATATCACGCCCATCACTTAAACCAAGCTCGACCGTAGCGCCTGCCAACGTTTGTATGGTATCGCCCAGTTCTACTGAGTCGCCCAGCTTCAGTTCACGCTTTTCACCATTATCTTTAAGGAGATATGCAGTACCTGTTAATGCAACGACTTTACCGATGAGTGCCATGATTTAATTCCTAATATTCAGTTAATGTAGTTCATCTACTTTTTTAAACAGTTGCATTAAACTCTTTTTTTTAAAAGAAAAATATTGTCCTGATGGCCAATATGCGATGTTTAAAGAAATGCCATACAAAAGTAGTGCTCTTTCTCAAATCTAAGTAGCTACTCTACAGCGAGAATAGCATTGTGATCATCTTTACCGAGTACACTATCTGCTAATAGTGAATAACATTTTGATGGAGTAAGTAATTAAGTTTCTTACTAAAACGCTGCCATTGTTGATACAAAATCAACGCATGATTTCATTTGTCATGCTGATAGCATTTTGTTTGTCTGTCATTTATGCAGGTGATTATAATTTTAGCCGCCTCAGTGAGCTTGCGCAGTTACGTTATGGCGACGAAGCAAAAAAAAATATTGTTGAATTGAATCAGGTAATCCTTTCATTTAAAAACGCATCTGAAGATGAAAAACTCAAAGCGATTAACGACTTCTTTAACAAGAAACTTGAATTTGTAGATGATATTGATTTATGGCATCAATCAGATTATTGGGCCACGCCCTTAGAGTCTATCGGCAAACAAGCTGGTGATTGCGAAGACTTTAGTATTGCCAAATATGCGCTACTTAAAGTGCTTAATATATCGAATGACAAATTGCGTCTCACCTATGTCCGTGCGCAACTTTATGACGGTGACATTAAAACAGTCAAAGCACATATGGTACTCAGCTACTACAAAACGCCAAATGCTGAGCCACTCATTTTAGATAACCTAACGCCAGAAATACTACCTGCTTCTCAACGACCCGATTTAACGCCTATTTTCAGCTTTAACGACAAAGGGTTATGGGTAGGGGGCAGCACTCAACCCAAGGCCAGCTCGCAAACACATTTATCAAAATGGCGAGATGTTTTATCCAGAATTCATGCAGATGGAATAGAATAAACAAGTGAGGATCCAGATATGTCACTAATCAGTCAAATAAGAATCGCATTTTTCTTAGTTATTATTGCTGCAGCAGGCGGCAGTCTGGTATTCAGTACGCTAGATAGCAAAAATTATTTGGAAGAAGAGTTGCTCAAAAAAAATTCAGATAATGCCAATGTGCTTGCACTTTCCATGTCGCAGATGGACAAGGATCCGACCACTATTGAGTTATTTATCTCTGCGCAATTTGACTCTGGTCATTATTTCCATATTGGGTTATTTGACCCCAATGGTCAAAAAATCACTGAGCGCATTACAGCACATAGCGATACGATTGCGCCTGCATGGTTCACTAGACTATTCCCTATTAAAAGCGCATCTGGTGTCGCTAACATCCAATCTGGTTGGACACAATATGGAACGATTCAGGTAGAGAGCGATGTTAACTTTGCTTATGACAAACTCTGGAACGCCGTCAAAAACATGTGCATCTGGGTAATCAGCATGAGCCTACTGACTTACTTTGTGTGCGGTTTATTATTAAGAAAAATATTGCACCCGCTAGATGATGTTATTACACAGGCACAAGCGATTGGCGAGCGCCGTTTTATTACGATTGATGAACCCAAAACGCCAGAGTTCAAGGCAGTAGTACGTGAAATGAACACTTTATCTGGCCGCATTAAAACAACACTCGATTTAGAATCAGAGCGCCTAGATGAATACCGCTTTAAAAATCACTACGATGATGTGACAGGCCTGATGAACCATGATTATTTTATTAACTCTATCGAGTCTACTCTTCATCATGAGGACTTTAGTGAAGGTGCGCTCATCTTAATTCGAATCACTAATTTAGGTGAAATCGATAAATCGCTCGGTTACGCACAAACTAATCATTTACTCAAAGAAATCAGCAATGCAATACAAACGCAGTGTAAAAACAACAACGCTTTGATTTCAGGAAGAGTCAGCGGTAAAGATTTAGCCATATTCAGCAATCAGGTCACGGATGAATTTACACTTGCTAATCAATTGAAAGATGCAGTTTCTGCTATCTTCATGCCTGCTGAAATGGCAATTAATCCACAATATTTAATTGTCGTTACCAAAGCAAGAAAAATGGATGCGGTAGTCCACTTATTTAAAGTGCTGGATTTTATTTTAGAGTTATCTAGCCTGAATGCAGATGCTCAAATTCGTATTATCAATGCTAACAGCATTGTAGCCTCCAAAACACAATACCTTTCTAGCTGGAAAACAATGCTGCTCGATGCATTAAACAACAAGCGCATTCGATTAGAACATTTCCCAGTCATGTCAATGAGTGGAAAACTAATCCATTACGAAAGCCCAGTACGTTTACAACTTGAGAAAGACGGGAAATGGCTGCCTGCTGGTGAGTTTATTGATTGGGCGATTCAGCTCGATATGATTAACACATTAGATATGTTAGTTCTAGAAACAGCGGTTGCATTGTTAGCGAAAAATGGCAAACCGATTTGTCTAAACGTATCAGAAAGCGCGATGTTAAATCCGCAATATCTTGATACAGCTGCAACACTGATTCATCAACTGGTAAAGCAGCCTAAACTCCTTAGTTTTGAAATATCAGAAATGGCTGCATTTCAGCACTTGAATGAATTTAGAAACTTCTGCTATCGTTTAAAAGCGCTAGGTTGTAATTTAGGTGTAGAGCACTTCAATTTACGTATCTCACGTTTAGGCGAGTTGCATGACATCGGTTTGGATTATATTAAATTTGATGCTTCACTTATCCGCGGACTTGATCGCAACGAAGCCAATAAAACACTATTGCGAGGCTTGTCTATGGTAGCGCATACTATTGGCATCTCTACAATTGCCGAAGGCGTCAATACACCAGAAGAAATAAGTGCACTCAAAGAAATCGGCATGGATGGAATAACAGGGCCAGGCGTAAAGATGGACTAGTTGATGACTGGAACATTACTGAATTTACTGAACTTACTGAATTTGACGGAAATTCAAGTTGCTGGGGTAACGCAGCAACAAAAAAGCATTAAATCTTAAAGTTTTTATTTAGCATTAATGCTAAATGCAATCTATCTTTGGCTTGCAAGCGTTCAAAAATAGAAGCCAAGTGTGCTTTAACCGTGCGGTCTGTAATGTTCAAAATACGTGCAATTTCTTTATTACTCAAACCTTTAGCCGCTTCTACCGCAACTTCTTTCTCGCGCTTGGTCAATTGTGACAACAAGTTATCCACGTGCGCAGGATGGTTTGTAGTCATCTTAGTCGAGACTTCAATCAACTTCTGTAATAACTCGTTACCTAACCACAAACCACCATGTGTAATGACAGTTTTAATCTCTCTAAGTGCCTCGGGTGCAGCATAGGCATGACAATAACCTACAGTACCCAGACTTAATGCATACAATGCCTCAGCCTGATTTGGGGCATTAGCCAGCACAATGATTTTTGCGCCAGGATATTGACTGGTAATACGCTTAACCGCATTTAACATCCACTGCTGCCTGTCTTCGTTCATATGCAGCCAAAACACATAAGGCTCTGATTGGTATGTCATTTTTTGTGGCACTTCGTCCACTATTTTACAATTAGGAAAAGCATCATGCCAACTTTGAAGTGGTTGCTCCAAAATCGTCACAAATATATCTTGCATCGCCATCTCTTTTGCTGACATAGGCTGCATCATAGCAATTTCTTTGTTATCTTTCGACATCTTATCTCGCGCATTGATCATTCTTATCATCGTTATACCTTAATTATCGTTCGGTAAAGGCGTAACTTTTGGCTCTTAGCACTGGTTTCAGTAAATATTTCAGTACAGTTTTTTTGCCAGTCATAATATCCACTTGTGCCACCATACCTGGAATAATCGGCAAGCCCTTGCCCAAGCTCGTTTTTAGTGTACGCACCCCAACGATATAATAAGCGTTGCCTTTGTCATCCACAGTAGAATCGGCAGCAATGCTCTCAACTTCCGCATCAAGCGTACCGTAAATGGTGTAATCATAAGCCGTTAGTTTCACAACTGCAGGTTGTTGTGGACGGATAAAAGCAATATCACGGATTTGGACTTTGGTTTCTATAATCAGCCTATCGTCAGAAGGCACGACTTCCATGACATCCTTACCAGGCTGAATTACACCGCCCACCGTGTTATAAAAAAGCCGATTCACCCTACCATTCACAGGTGATTTCAATGTAGACTGCTTCACTTTATCTGACAAAGCAACACTTGTTTCTGTCAAACTGCTCACTTTAGTAGAGGTTTCATTCAGCTCGGTTCTAACTTTGCTCATAAATGACTGTTGTGCTTCTGTTATTTTACGTCTCGCCTCCGAAATTGCCACCTCTACACGATTCATCTGTGCACGTGCTTGATCCACCTCCCCACGTGCGCGTGTAGCTTCACGATCTAGTCGCAAAATATCAATTTCTGATACAGCTCCGCTCGCAAGCAGTGGCTTATTTGCAGCAAGCTCTTTGCTGGCAGATTCATAAGTTTTTTGGGCAAAATCTCGTTTAGATTGCAGTTCCATCAACTCTTTTTCGCGTTGTATCATTTGATCTCGCGCGATATTCACAGATGAATCCAACTCTTGCCGACTCGCCTCATATAGCGCTTGCTCTTGATGGTAGGCTTGCGGTGCTTCATTGATGACTGCTGAAGGCGGATTGTATGCAGTACCGTTAGCAAGCGCTTTCAAACGTGCTTCTTTTGCTAACAAGGCAAGATACTGGCCTTGGTTTTCTTTTAATGAAGACACTGCACGTGTTTCATCAATCTTAATAAGTGGCGTACCTACTTTAACTGTATCACCTGCTTTGACTAAAATTTCTGACACAATACCGCCATCCAATGACTGGATCACTTGTATTTGATTTGAAGGTACTACTCGCCCCTCTCCTCGTGCCAACTCATCTATTTCGGCAAATCTTGCCCATATAATCAGCGCAATCAGAATAGCAAAAATGGTATATAAAAGTTTTTTTGCTTTTAATGGGCTCTGTTCTGCTATAACAAGATCCGCCTCTTCTGTCCACGCCAAGCTTTCGCGGGTTTCTGTGGGCATGACCTTATCAATCATCCAGTAAATAGGCTTAGCAATGATGGAGTCACCTCCAAACACTTTACTAATCAACCCTATTTTTTTAAATAATCCTTCGCTCATCGCATTCCCTATCAGTGTGCTTTACCTATTTTTCCAGCACGTAAAGCCTCAATGACATCTGTTTTACTACCGTCTGCAACAATTTTCCCAGAGTCAATCACTATGATTCTAGACACCAGATCAAACAATCCTGAGCGATGGCTGATGAGCACCACAGTGCTACCCTGTGTGGCCTCTGTTAAACGTTTTTTAACCGCTTCTTCACCAGAATGGTCCATCGCGCTAGTTGGCTCGTCCAACAGCACAATTGGAGGCCGATTAATAAATGCGCGCGCAATGCCCACCGCTTGTTTTTGTCCTCCAGACAAAGTCTCGCCGCGTTCACCCACGAGCAAATCAAACCCTTTAGGATGCGCATTCACAAACTCGTCTATACCGCCTATATGCGCAGCTGCTAACACTGTAGCGTCATCTGCATGCGGGTTGCGTGCCGTGATGTTCTCGCGCATCGTCCCATAAAATAAATGCGTGTCTTGCTGCACATAGCCAATACTACGACGCAGCTCTGCTGGATCGATTTGTCTAGAATCAATACCATCAATGAGAATCGCACCTTCTGTTGGTTTATACAAACCTAAAATAAGCTTATTAATGGTACTTTTGCCAGAACCCATGCGTCCTAGTAAAGCCACATGTTCGCCTGCTTTGATTTTAAAGGAGACTTTTGAAAGCGCTTTTTCTTCTGCACCAGGGTATTGAAAGCTCACTTCTCTGAACTCAATCTCTCCACTAAACACAGGACGTGAGAGGAAACTGGAATCTGCTGGTCGTTCTACAGATTTATTCATAATCTCATCTAAAGAATGTAATGAGGTGGATGCCGTGTGGTATTGCGTCAATAAACCCGCGGTTTGTGCAATCGGTGCTAACGCACGAGAAGCCAGCATGGTAGAAGCAATCATGCCCCCCATCGTTAAGTCGCCACTATTGACCAAATACACCCCTAATAGAACCAAAGCGACTGTGATGATCTGTTGAATCGCGTTTGAGCCATTATTGATAGAAGAAGACAGCAATCGTAACTTACTACCTACTTCGGTCAGATAAGTCGCGCTATGCTCCCATTTACGTTGCATACCGCCTTCCATTCCTAACGATTTGATTGTTTCCAACCCAACCAGACTTTCGATCAATGTCGCATTCCGTAATGCGCTGGCGCGATACATTGTCTCTGACAACGCATGCATCTTGGTTTGTACGCTTAGCGCATAAAGCAGCATCATTAAGCCACCAACGACGACAGGGATGACCATATAAATGTTAATCCAAGCCATGACTACGATAAAAATAAGCCCAAAAGGCAAGTCAATTAAGGCAGTGATGGTAGCGGAGGTAATAAAGTCACGCACACTTTCAAATGAACGTAAGTTAGAGGCAAAAGAGCCTACAGAATTGGGGCGCTGATCTAGATGGATGCCAAGCACTTGCTCCATGATTCTGGCGCTTAACTTCACATCAACACGTGCGCTTGCCCAATCTAAAAAATAAGCACGCATACTTCTGAGTAGCATATCACCCAATACAATCACCAATACGCCTATCGCCATCACCCACATGGTCTCGATAGCACGGTTTGGTACTACACGATCATATACATTCATCGTAAACATTGGCATGACCAATGCAAACAAATTGACTACAAACGCGGCCACCAGCACATCGCGATAGATACGTTTATTCTCAGCTAAAGTGCCCCAGAACCAATGTCTTAGGCGAACCTTACCAACTTCTGGCGCTCTTTTGTCAAACACATATTTAGGTTTAACACTGATGAAATAACCAGCATATTTTTCTTCTAGCTCAGTAATGGAAATAATCGATTCAGCATCGCCAAGTTCAGGAAAAACAACCCAAGCCGCATTATTCTCAATATCTAATCGCGATAATTTGCATGCCTCATCATCCTTTAGCAATAAAGTCACAGGCAAGAATTCTGAGCGAATTTGTTTAAGTGGTTTTTTGAGGATAGTGGCGGATAAATTTAAACGTTCAGCCGCACGTTTAAATAAGGCAGGTGTCATTTTACCGTTGCGCAAAGGCAAACCTGCAATGACAGCGTCTCTAGTCGTAGCGATTTGCTGACTACGGCATGTCAGCATCAGACACCCTAAAAGGGAATCAAAACCAGCGTCTTGATGATCCACTAAGTCATCCAAGTTCATATTGCTGTTTTCTAGACTCATGTATTTTTTATACCTGTTTTAAAAGCTTATTTTATTTATATTTGCTACAAACTATATAACGCACTAATGTATCAACATTTTTTAGTCACAGCTAGTCAATTTATCTTAGTTTACGAACACACTAAGCAGAATACGGGATTATCGATACAAGCAATAAGCAAAACAGAGCTATAAATTGCTGACATATTGGGGTTTTGGAGGCGCGAACCAGAGTCGAACTGGTCTAAACGGCTTTGCAGGCCGCGGCATAACCGCTTTGCTATCGCGCCAATCTTGTTTAAATGAGACAGATCAATTAAACAACTTGCTTTAAACCAAAACGGCGAAAGCATGATTGCATTCGCCGTTAAGTTATTTGGAGCGGGAAAACAATAGGGGTTAGCTCAGACTGTCCCCTATTGTTTGCGCTTCGTAGTTGAATCCAGCCGTGCTAAGCTGCATGTTGCTCAAGCGGTTTAATTTTGGTCAGTGTTTCTGCCAGCAATTCACGTTGCATGGCAGTGTCATAATCCATTTGCAAGCCTGTCCAAAACGCATCGTTCATGCCAAAGTAACGCGATAAACGCAAACCAGTATCCACTGTAATCGCACGCTTTCCAGCCACAATCTCTCCTATTCTAGCCTGTGGCACGCCAATCTCTTTGGCAAGCCGATATTGTGTAATGCCCATCGGCACTAAGAACTCCTCCAGCAAAATTTTCCCCGCAGTCGGGTAAGTTACTTCACGCATCATACTCTCCTTCACTCAATGATAATCAACAATCTCAACGTCATAAGCATGACCATTTTCAAAGCGAAAACAAATACGCCATTGGTCGTTGATTCTAATGCTGTATTGCCCTTGTCGATTGCCTTTCAAAGCCTCTAGCCTATTATTAGGCGGCACTCTCAGCTCATCAACCCTTACCACGCGGTTGAGCATAGCAAGCTTACGCATGGCAACGGTTTCAATATTCACAAAATGGGCAATGCGAATGCCATTAAATAGGTCTTCGACATCTCGNNTTTTTAAAAGAAATAATCACAAAATTTATACTATCGAAAAACAATAGTATTGTAAAGCGGTATTATTTTAGGTTTGTATATTTGCAAGCCTATCTTCGAATGTCTTAATCGGGAGAGCCAATAACGAAGCGTATTGGGAGGTAAGCCAAAATCATTTATTCGGCGGAATACATTGCATTATTCCGCCCTATGCGGGCTATGCGGGCTGG
>DHYP01000056.1:10856-11527 GCA_002414145.1 Methylophilaceae bacterium UBA5127
CCTATGCGGGCTCATATTAGCCTGATTGATATGTTATCTTAATTTGCACGCAACACCATTTAGCATGATTAGTGAGCATGAAAAACAAAACATCACACATACTCTGATAAGGTATTGGTCTAACACCTGCTCTAACTAAATTGATAGCTTTATTGTTTAAGCGCAGTCAAAAGCTTAACTCCTAAACTAAAAGCAGGTTCCATAGAATGAATAACATTTTCAGGAACCCTTGTCGCGCGCATAGCATCACGCCATTCACTATTGACAGTAGTAATCATTTCCTCCAAAATCGAGGTAGCCTCTTCCTTGCTTAACGCATAAACAGCGGGGTTAGAGAGCAACGCATCCAGCGTTACCACCGCACTCATATCACCATTTTTCTTGCGTTCAATCGGCATGGATAATGAAAAAGTATCTCGCGTGATACGGGCTGGTACTAAATCAAAAGCGGGGGAAAGTTGCCATACCCTATTTTTACACAATAAGGCATGGTTGCGGGGGTGGTCGTCTCCATTACCTATTAGCCCGCGTAGGGCCGACTCGTTTACAGTCCGCCGCATGCTTACGTTTAAATGCAAGAAATGGGGTCGGACTGAGGTAACCCGGATTTGACGGACACTTTTCAAAAGGGGACAGTATAGCCTGTCCTGATTAGAGGAGAAGTGTCATGG
>DHYP01000056.1:11845-11972 GCA_002414145.1 Methylophilaceae bacterium UBA5127
CTTGGCAAGGTATCGCTCTACCAGCTGAGCTATTCCCGCGTTAAGAAGACGTGCATTTTAATGATTTTTCAGACAGTGTCAAGGATGAACCTATGCTTTTTCTGTCATATTGTGACATTTATTTTTT
>DHYP01000022.1:0-176 GCA_002414145.1 Methylophilaceae bacterium UBA5127
AAGATGTCACCTTAACTGCCAGCATGTCCCCGCCTGCACAAAAACGCATACAAGAGTTTGCTTTGAAGCAAAACTTACAGACCCTGCATAACCGTATCAATGAACTTGGTGTGGCAGAACCTATCGTACAACAGCAAGGCATAGATCGGATTGTAGTGCAGTTGCCTGGCGTACAC
>DHYP01000022.1:192-613 GCA_002414145.1 Methylophilaceae bacterium UBA5127
AAAGCAAAAGAAATATTGGGACGTACCGCTACGCTTGAAATCCGCATGGTGGATGAAGAAAAAACTGACTTTGCTACCTTGGAAAAAGCGGCCAATGGGCAAGTCCCCTTTGGCGATGAGCTTTATAAGGATCGTGAAGGTCGCCCTATTCTCGTTAAGAAAAGTGTGGTGCTGACTGGCGACCGCATCACCGATGCTGGCCCTGGAGTTGATCAACGTAATGGCGGATCAGTGGTAAATGTGACTTTAGACGGACGTGGTGCCGGCATCTTTAAAAATGTCACCCGTGAAAACGTTGGTAAACGCATGGCGATTTTACTGATTGAAAAAGGCAATACCGAGGTCATCACTGCACCTGTGATTAACGAAGAGATTGGCGGTGGTCGTGTACAAATTTCTGGTATGGCCAATGTACAAGAAT
>DHYP01000022.1:695-7445 GCA_002414145.1 Methylophilaceae bacterium UBA5127
ATGGAAATCATCGAGGAGCGCACAGTTGGGCCAAGTATGGGTGAAGAAAATATTAAACGCGGGGTGCATTCTACCTTATGGGGCTTTGCTGCAATTGCTGTGATGATGATTGTTTACTACATGGCATTTGGTGGTGTATCCGTGCTGGCGCTGGGCGTGAACTTGCTCTTGCTTGTGGCAGTGCTATCTATGTTGCAAGCCACACTTACGCTACCAGGCTTAGCTGCGATTGCATTAGCACTCGGCATGGCGATTGATGCCAACGTACTCATTAATGAACGTATCCGTGAAGAGTTGCGCAATGGCAACACACCACAAGCCAGTATTCACGCAGGTTACGATAGAGCATTCGACACCATTCTGGACTCCAACGTCACCACCATGATTGCGGGCTTGGCGCTGTTTATGTTTGGTACTGGTCCGATTAAAGGCTTTGCTGTAGTGCATGTGTTGGGCATTTTGACCTCCATGTTCAGCGCAATTTTAGTCTCTCGCGCCATCGTCAATCTCATTTATGGATACAAACGCAAGATTGACAAATTAGCCATCGGACAAATTTACAAGGCCTAATTTTTAGGTCTACATTACGAGCAAATATTATGGAATTATTTAGAATCAAAAAAGACATCCCCTTCATGAGCTATGGACGTCTTACCACATCCATCTCATTGATTACGTTTATTTTGGCGGTGTTCTTCCTAGCCTCACATGGGCTTAACTATGGCGTAGATTTTACGGGTGGCACCGTGATGGAGGTGCATTACCCGCAAACTGCCAATGTTGATAACATCCGCAAAGCCATTGATAGCATTGAGCTCAAAGATGCCACCGTACAAAACTTTGGTACCAGCAGTGATGTGTTAATCCGTTTGCCGATTCGTAAAGACTTATCCATTGCACAACTGTCAGAAAAAGTGAGCACCGCTTTAAAAGCAGCCGATGCGCAAGCGGAAGTGCGACGTGTGGAAAGCGTCGGCTCACAAGTAGGTGAAGAACTCTATGCTAATGGTGGCTTAGCACTACTATTAGTCTGCTTAGGCATTATGGCTTATCTGGCGATTCGCTTTGAGTGGCGCTTTGCCGTAGCTGCCATTATCGCCAACATGCATGATGTCATTATTATTCTCGGCTTTTTTGCTTTCTTCCAATGGGAGTTTAACTTAACTGTGCTGGCTGCGATTCTGGCGGTGCTCGGTTACTCAGTCAATGAATCTGTTGTAGTGTTTGACCGAGTACGCGAAAATTTCCGCAAAATGCGTAAAGCCAGTGCCGTGCAAGTGATTGATAACGCGATTACACGCACCATGTCTCGCACCGTGATTACCCACTTAATGACACAAACCATGGTTGGCTCCATGTTGCTGTTTGGTGGCGAGGTACTACACAACTTTGCATTGGCGCTGACCATTGGCATTTTATTTGGCATTTATTCCTCTGTATTAGTAGCTTGCCCGATTGCCATGTGGCTAGGAGTCAATCGTGCCAACTTAATTGGCGATACCGAGAAAAAAGACGCTGAAAAAAATTCCGAAGCCATTGCACCTTAACTTCTCTTATTGAGGGGCCGATAAGCCCTTGATTTTTAGCCACTAGCCGTTACACTAGTGGCATCCTTATTCTGTTTTAATATTCCTTGGAAAATACCCCTTTAAGTTGGCAAATTGGCATTCTAATATTGCTACTTGGCTGTACTGCTTTTTTCTCTATTGCAGAGACCAGCTTAATGTCACTCAACCGCTATAGAATGCGGCACTTGGCAAAAGAGGGGCATCGGGGAGCACGACTAGCCAGCATATTACTCACCAAAACAGACAAGTTACTCGGCGTGATTCTACTCGGCAATACCCTTTGCATTGTTGCATCATCGTCACTCGAAGTACTGATCAGCCACCAGCTATTTGGTGAAGGCAAATATGTGTTAGCCATAGGCTCACTTGTACTCACCTTTATCATTTTAGTGTTTAGTGAGATTTCACCCAAAGTCATCGCAGCGGCACACGCCGAAAAAATAGGTTTTTTTTGTAGTTATATTATTTATCCATTGTTATGGATATTTAATCCTGTCGTTTCTTTCGTCAACCTTTTCGTTAAAGGCTTTGTGCGCATTCTTGGCATAAAGGTCAATTTTGAAGAAACAATTCAAGCAGTTACTACTGAAGAGTTGCGTAGCATTGTGAGCGAAGCGGGACATTATATCCCCAAAAAAAATCGCACGATTCTGCTTAATTTGTTTGATTTAGAAAAAATTACTGTTGATGATGTCATGACGGCTCACACCATGGTAGAGGTGATTGATTTTGACGACCCCATCGAAGAAATATTGCGACGTATTTCCTCAAGTCATCACACACGCCTGCCAATACGTGAGGGCGATAATGAGGAAATTATCGGCATCATTCATGTACGTAAATTTATCAATCAGTTGAGGCTTGAACAACAAGACCCAGATTTCGATAAGGAAACGCTGCGTAAAACCATGAATGAGCCCTATTTCATTCCTTCTGGCACACCCCTTTATACGCAAATCCAACAATTTCAAGAGCACCAAGAGCGTATCGCCTTGGTTGTAGACGAGTATGGCGAATTCAAAGGGCTGGTGACATTAGAAGATATATTGGAAGAGGTGATTGGCGATTTTACAACGCAGTCACCGAGCCGTGTAAGTAGTTACCACCAAGAAGAGGATGGCAGTTGGCTGGTAGATGGCAGTAGCTCACTTAGAGATTTAAATAAAAAGCTACATCTCAGCTTACCTTTAGACGGACCACGCACGCTAAATGGCTTAGTCATCGAATACTTTGAAGACATTCCTGAGCCTAACACTAGTTTTCGTATTGGTGAGCACACGCTGGAAATTGTGCAGACACAGGATAGGATTGTCAAAAGTGTCAAAATATTCCCTTAATTATTAACAAAAATCATTCTCAATTAAAATTAGACTTGAATTTTTTATCATTCGGCTCAAAATAGCAGTTAGTAAGTTATAAAATGAAACTGATGGCAAATACGCATTCAACTGGTGACACCGCATTACGACCTAGCGCAGTAAAACCAAAACTGCCAGAGATGTTTAAAGTATTGCTATTAAATGACGATTACACTCCTATGGAGTTTGTTGTAGAAACAATCCAACGATTTTTTAATAAAAGTCGTGAACAAGCAACGCAAATTATGCTCAAAGTACATACGGAAGGCGTTGGTGTGTGTGGTGTGTATTCACGTGAGATTGCTGAGACTAAAATGAATCAAGTCCTGACGCATGCACGAGAATCACAACATCCGCTACAATGCGTAATAGAGCCAGCATAAGGGCATGTGATAAATAACCATGTAAAAATGGCGTTTAAACTTAAATTACATGCAAACCTAAATGCTAATATTTCATTACAAGATTGAGTTAGCAAAAATGAAAGTTAAGGTACAAAGATGATTGCTCAAGAATTAGAAGTTAGTCTACATATGGCGTTTATGGACGCAAGACAAAAACGACACGAACTCATTACAGTTGAGCATCTTCTGTTGGCCATGATAGACAATCCCACTGCAGCAGAGGTATTGCGCGCTTGCGGTGCTAAATTTGATACATTACGCTCAGAGCTGACACACTATATTGAAGAGCATACCCCCACTGTAAGTAATGACACCGAGGGCGAAGTAGACACGCAACCCACACTTGGTTTCCAGCGTGTAATACAGCGCGCCATGCTGCATGTGCAGTCTTCTGGTAAAAAAGAAGTCACAGGCGCTAATGTGCTGGTTGCGATCTATGGCGAAAAGGACTCTCACGCCGTGTTCTTTCTACACCAGCAAGGCATCACTAGGTTGGATATCGTGAACTTTATCTCACACGGTGTGGCAAAACTGCCTGAAGGTGAGGAAAAACCTGAAAGTGCTGACCAAGAGTCAGAAGCGGAGCCAACCCCTAATGGCGCATTGGAAAACTTTACGCTTAATCTCAATGCACAAGTCTCCGCAGGTAAAATTGATCCACTAATTGGGCGCGGGTCTGAACTTGAGCGCGTCATTCAAACTTTATGCCGTCGCAGAAAAAACAACCCATTATTAGTAGGCGAGGCTGGCGTGGGCAAAACTGCGATTGCAGAAGGTTTGGCGAGCCGTATTGTAGAACAGGACATTCCAGAGGTCTTGGCTAAAGCAACCGTGTACTCATTGGATATGGGCGCGCTACTTGCAGGCACAAAATACCGTGGCGATTTTGAGCAGCGCCTTAAAGCAGTCATGAAACAATTGGCAGAAAAACCAGATGCGATTTTATTCATTGATGAAATCCACACTTTAATTGGTGCAGGCGCAGCCAGTGGTGGCACTTTAGATGCAAGCAATCTGCTCAAACCAGCATTATCCAATGGCTCATTGAAATGTATAGGGGCAACCACCTATCAAGAATACCGTGGCATTTTCGAGAAAGATCACGCGCTTTCACGTCGTTTCCAAAAAATTGATGTGACTGAGCCTAGTGTTGCCGAAACGATTGAAATCTTAAAAGGATTGAAATCTAAATTTGAAGAACACCATAGCGTTAAGTATAGCGCCAGTGCTTTAAGTACAGCCGCTGAACTGTCTGCTAAATACATTAATGACCGCCATTTGCCTGATAAAGCCATTGATGTGATTGATGAGGCTGGTGCAGCTCAACGCATCTTGCCAAAAAACAAACAGAAAAAAATCATTGGCAATAAAGAAATCGAAGACATTATTGCCAAGATTGCGCGCATTCCGCCTAAAAACATCTCAACCGATGACCGTACCGCGCTTAAAACTTTAGAGCGCGATTTGAAAGCTGTGGTGTTTGGTCAAGATAAAGCCATCGAAACACTGGCATCAGCTGTAAAAATGGCGCGTAGCGGCTTGGGTCAAAATAACAAACCGATTGGTAGCTTTTTATTCAGTGGCCCTACTGGCGTAGGTAAAACTGAAGTCGCTAAACAACTCGCCTATATCATGGGTATTGAGCTGATTCGCTTTGACATGAGTGAATACATGGAACGCCATGCGGTGAGTCGTTTAATCGGTGCGCCTCCAGGCTACGTTGGCTTTGATCAAGGCGGCCTACTCACAGAGGCCATCACCAAACAGCCTTATTGTGTATTGCTTTTAGATGAGATTGAAAAAGCCCATCCTGATATTTTCAATATCTTGCTTCAGGTCATGGATCACGGCACACTGACTGACAATAATGGCCGCAAAGCAGATTTCCGCAATGTGACGATTATCATGACGACGAATGCAGGCGCTGAGAATATGTCTAAATCAAGCATAGGCTTTACCAATGCTAAAGATGTCTCAGACGAAGCTGCTGACATTAAACGCTTCTTTAGTCCTGAGTTCCGTAATCGCTTAGATGCCACTGTGTCGTTTAGCGCACTCTCGCAAGAAATTATTATTCGTGTAGTAGATAAATTCTTGATGCAGTTAGAAGACCAGTTGCATGAGAAAAAAGTAGAAGTGACCTTCAGCCAGGCGCTGAAAACTTACTTAGGTAAAAAAGGCTTTGATCCACTCATGGGCGCACGTCCAATGGCACGACTGATTCAAGACACCATACGCAAGGCGTTGGCTGATGAGCTGTTATTTGGTCGCTTAAGCAATGGTGGCAATGTGCACGTAGATATTGACGATAAAGATCAAGTGAAGTTGGTGTTTGACGATAAATCTAAAACTGAACCAGAGTCACTTGCTACTGCGGAATAAGCAATACGCATAAAAAAACCACAGCCAATTTACGCTATGTAAGTTGGCTGTTTTTCCATGATACTCATAAACAAGTCTGAATTTATCCACCCTCTTAGCCAGCGCTTTAATTCCACATAGGATGAGGCCTCAAGCCAAGCATGATCCACAGCTGCAAATTGACGCATAAATGGAAAAACAGCCACATCTGCCAAACATGGTGATGCGCCAAGTAAAAATACATTTTGCGTTAATAAAGCCTCTAATTTAATCAAGAAAGCTTCTCCTTGATTCCGATATTCTAGTTGCGAGTACTCTGGATAGCGTTCTGGATATTTGTAACGATCTAATGCCTGTTTAAAACTACGATCATTTTCCGCTATCAGTATGGCCACTTGATTTGCATCGGCTTTTAACCAACACGCTGGATCATGTTGCTGCAACGCCCATTGCATAATTTCCAAGCTTTCTTCAATAACAGTACCCTCTTGCAACACCAACACTGGTACTGTTCCTTTTGGCGATACTTGGAGCATATGACTGGGTTTATCACGCAAAGAAATCTCGCGAATTTCAACTTCAACCCCAGCATACTTGAGTGCCATGCGCGCACGCATGGCATAAGGGCAACGGCGGTAAGAATATAGAATTGGCAGTTTAGATTTCGTCATCATACAGTATTGCAAACCCAAGAAATCTTCCTCGTATATAAAACATATCAGTCGTCAGCTTTGCGCCCGCGCCTTGTCTGATTTAGAACTTTAAATGCCAAGATGACTTAAGAGCTTTTAACCCAACGTGTTACAAACATCTCGAACGAGGCGAGGTCCTTGATAAATCAAACCGCTGTATATCTGTACTAAACTTGCGCCAGCGCTGATTTTTTCTGCAGCATCTGCCCCACTTAAAATGCCGCCTACGCCAATAATCGGCAAAGCACCTCGCAGTTGTTTTGATAGCTGCTGAATCACAACTGTGGATTGATGACGCACAGGGGCACCTGATAAGCCGCCAGCTTCCTCCGCATTCTGCAGCCCATTGACGGCCTCGCGTGACAAG
>DHYP01000022.1:7475-8561 GCA_002414145.1 Methylophilaceae bacterium UBA5127
ATGACAAGGTGGTATTGGTTGCAATCACGCCATCCATTTGATGCAGCATCAGCAAATCCGCAATTTCTACCACTTGCTCCTGCGTTAAATCTGGTGCGATTTTTAAGGTAATTGGCACATATTTTCCATGCTTTTGAGCTAAATTAGCTTGTTGTNNAGACTGGACAGCAAACCAGACAAAGCTTCTTTTTCTTGTAACGCACGCAAGTTGTTTGTATTGGGCGAGGAAATATTGACTGTAATGTAGCTTGCATGTGCGTATACTTTTTGCATGCAAATCAAATAATCATTAACAGCAAGATCATTGGAAGTGTCAAAATTTTTACCAATATTAATACCCAAAACACCTTTAAACTTTGCCGCTTTTACATTCTCAACCAAATGATCTACACCCAGATTATTAAAACCAAATCGATTAATAATCCCCTGCGCCTCTGGCACACGAAATAAGCGTGGTTTAGGATTGCCTGGCTGTGGACGCGGCGTTACGGTGCCTACTTCAATAAAACCAAACCCAAGCGCTGCCAGCCCATCAATCACAGCAGCATTTTTATCCAGCCCTGCTGCCAAACCGACTGGATTAGGGAAGTCTAAACCCATTACTCGCCGTGCAGCACATTTTGGTGGTTTTGGGTATAAATTTAGCATGTTAAAACGCTCTGCCCATTGAAGCGTTTTGAGTGTTAAATCATGTGCTTGCTCAGCATCCAATTGAAACAATAGCGGTTTTAAAATAGGATATAAAGGCATAGTGGTAATGATATTTTACTAAAAATTTTTGATACTGACACGATAAACATGCTGACATTGTTTACATTTAAACTTTCGCCCATGCACTGCTTTAGACAAAGCTAAAGTTTTACAATTGGGACAAAACACATCATTACCTTCATCTTCAACCTCAACTACTGTTTTGATGTCATCTGAATTTACACTTACCTGTTGAGGCAATTTTTTTTCAAGGAATGTGCCAGTGAATATCAGCCCAATTGCCAATAGTTCAAGTGCTTGATAATAACGAATGCTACCTATACTTTTATAAAAAAACAGATCTACGTGATGAAAAGAGGATGCACGAATCACTAT
>DHYP01000022.1:8574-10938 GCA_002414145.1 Methylophilaceae bacterium UBA5127
ATAATAAGATCACGCCAGTCCACACTACTTTATAACGCCGCCACGAATTCGCCATTATCAGGCGCACTGATAGAAATAAAATAGGCAGCGATAACCCCATTAATATAATAAAAGCCATTTGCAAAGTTCTGCGCTGTTCATACCAACCATGCTGTTTAGCCATTGTCCGTAGCATGTCAGTAAAATTACTTTGTAAATCCAATTGCTTATTAAAACCTAAAAATACTAATAACACAGTGAGTCCGATCCAAAAGTACCCACTCTCATTAATTAACCTTGCCAACCGTGCTTTATATCCAGCTCTAACGCTCGCTAAAAAATACGCAAACACAGTCATCCAGCCAAAAAAAGTATGGTCGCCAAAATCAATCCCGCCTAAAAATGCAGTATTCACATGCCAATCATTTTCATTTATCTGGGGCAAAGAAATATGCTCTAGATTAAGGGGCTGGTCTAACTTTACTTTAATAAAGTAATTGCGTCCCTTATAGTTATTATCATTACAAACCAAAATGGTATTCTTATCTAACACTAACAAACCTTCTGTATGCGTATAAGCAAATGCATAAATCTGCTTATTATCTCTATTCAGATCATCAGGATCTTGAAGGTTCATTAAGTCCACTAGCTCTGTTTTCTTAACTAGCTCTCCGCTTTTAATTCCTTTAATATCAATTAAAAATACTTTCTTCAAAGCCAAATCTTTAGCTTCCGTAGCTGTATTTCTTTCTAGTACTAAAAACTCAGTTTCGTTAATAGCTACAAGATCTGTTGCATTAGTACCTTGTTCATCTAGTTGATATTGATAGTACACCCCTGTGTATTGTTCGGTATTAATATCAAACTCATAAATTCTTAATACTTTACTTGGGTCGCCCTCTATTGAGTTTTCCAACATCGGATAGAGCCTATCTCTTGCTGGATTGATTGCCATAGCTTCATAACCGCCCGACGAAGGGAGATTAGCATGTAAATGATCAAGATAAGGGTTGTCTGGACTCATTACTCCGTTGAGAGAAATTTCTTTGCGCAATACTTTGCCTGCAGAATCCAGCTTGAGTAAGAACGGTCCAAATTCATCGCCCACCCAATAATGTTGATTTTTATCTAGTTGAATTGATTCTGGATCAATATCTGCACCAGTAAGTAGTCGATTTTTAATAATTACCGGATCAACTTGAGGATTATTATCTTGTTGATAATAATGCTGATAATCTGCTTGAGTTTTAAATCCCAGCATGTGTGAGGGATCACTAAAATTTAGAAACCGTATTGGCTCAGCGCTATTCTCTTTGTTTTCTTTAATACTAAAGTTGATTTTTACTTTATATAATCTGAGCAGAGCGTCGGCTGAGTTGTTCTTTTCTCCAAAACCATTATCAACTAAAAAGTAAAACTCATCTTTTTCTCTGGCCTGAAGTACAGCTGAAAACCCCTGTACTATTTGCTTGTTTTTCGCAATCTCCGCACCATAGTTAAACTGTCCTGATGTTACTCCTTCGGCATAAGTGTGCATAGGCATTTCAGCCCAGCCAACTAATTTAGCCGCACTAGCAGCTAGCGATGCAAGCATTGTGATGAGTGCAACAAACAAGATCAAAAAAGTTTTCATAGTCACATTCTAACTTTAATCAGTATTGAATACATCACTTACTAAATACTTCATATATTTGCGCTAAATCAAACTCTAGAAAAACAAACGGCGCAGAATTATTCTCTCAATAACCACACTTAAGAAAGGGATATGCGATGAAAATTTTAACTGACTTACTATCTACAGATTATGGTTTGATGAGTTTGATTGTTATCACGGTTGTACTTGTGGCCATGACGACAGTTGCGATATATGTCATTAAAAAGTCAAGTAAGCATTAAAGCACGTCTTGTCAGGAATTACCGAATAATCTTCCCCTGCTAAATTGAAGGCTGGATTCTTCGCCTAAAGGCTGGGAATGACGGTGTAGCCATCAACAGCAGCTATGAGTGGCTTTCGAGTCCGCTTAGTTCCTAAGGCTTGAGTGGCAGGCTAAATGGTGAAAATGTTAGAGTACTGAAGGCAAGTTATTGCAGCATTAGAAATGGTATGCAAATAAACCTCAATTTGCATACCCTACTTGCTTTTTAAACTTGCATATTTAAAGTTTAAAGCAGAACCTTCTCTATCCCACCATTATTGGCTTTCTCAATATAATCCTGCATCCAGTTTTCACCCATCAGATGCTTGGCCATTTCGACCACAATGTAATCCGCCTCAATACCAGTGTCATCACCATAGCGTGCCAAACCTTGCAAACAACTAGGGCATGAGGTCAAAATCTTCACAGACTGTTCGGGCGCTCCAACAGTTAAGCCCATTTTTTCCAT
>DHYP01000022.1:10967-11385 GCA_002414145.1 Methylophilaceae bacterium UBA5127
GTGCGGAATTTGACCTGTGTTGCAATATCTGGGCGTGCCGCAGCAAAGGTGCCGCTTTCACCACAGCATCGGTCATTCAAAGCCACTTCTTGACCCATCAGCTTATTCGTGACTTCCAACGGCTTATAAGTCTTCATTGGTGTATGACAAGGATCATGATACATATAACGTGTGCCTGTTACCGTGGTCAGGCGCATGTCTTTTTCCATCAAATATTCGTGAATGTCTAACAAGCGACAGCCAGGGAAAATTTTCTCAAACTCATATTTTTGCAGTTGATCCATGCAAGTGCCACAAGACACAATCACTGTTTTAATATCCAGGTAATTCAGTGTATTGGCAACGCGGTGGAACAGCACCCGATTATCTGCCGTAATCTCCTGACCTTTGTCATGATTGCCAGAAGCGGTCTGCGGAT
>DHYP01000022.1:11424-13051 GCA_002414145.1 Methylophilaceae bacterium UBA5127
ACCGTAATTGCGCCAACTTCATACAGCATTGCCTGCGTAGCTAATCCAACGTTTGAAAACAATCGCTCAGAACCACATCCTGGGAAGTAAAATACGGCTTCTGAGTCCTCGTTCACTTTTTGCGGATTGCGAATCACAGGAATCATGCTGTTATCTTCCACACCTAATAACGCACGTGAGGTTTTAGACTGCATTTTTTTAGGCATCGGCCGATTGATAAAATGAATCACTTGTGCTTTGATTTCAGATTTACCTACTGTTGCAGGGGGTGCCTTTTTATCTTTTAACAAACCAAATTGTTTAGCTAAGCCATTGGCTATATTAATTGCTTTATAGCCCCATCCAAGGATTGTGGTACGTAAAAACTGTATGGTTGCAGGGTCTTTGCTATTTAGAAACAGCATGCCCGCAGTGGTACCTAAGTTAAATTTTTTCTTGCCCTGTTCACGCAAAAAATTGCGCATTTTGATAGAAACATCGCCAAAATCAATATCGACTGGACAGGGTTTCTCACAGCGATGACACACCGTACAATGATCTGCCACATCATTAAACTCATCAAAATGCTTGAGCGAAATACCACGACGCGTTTGCTCTTCGTATAGGAAGGCTTCAATTAACAATGAAGTCCCCAAAATTTTGTTGCGTGGGCTATACAGCAAATTAGCACGCGGCACATGCGTAGAACACACGGGTTTACATTTACCGCAACGCAAGCAGTCTGAAATGTCATCTGCAATTTCACCAATGGCTGACTGCTCCATGATGATGGACTCCTGCTCCAACAAGCCAAAGCTTGGAGTATAAGCATTTTCTAAACCTGATCCCGCGAGTAGCTTGCCCTTATTAAAGTGACCATTTGGATCGACTTTGTTTTTATAGGCAGTAAAGCTATTAATCGTAGATTGATCCAAAAATTCCATTTTGGTAATACCAATACCATGCTCGCCCGAAATGACTCCATTAAGATGCTTAGCCAACGCCATGACACGTGCCACTGCAATGTGTGCATCTTGCATCATGCCGTAATCATCTGAATTAACTGGAATATTGGTATGCACATTGCCATCACCTGCATGCATATGAAGCGCAATAAACACGCGACTTTTAAGCACTTTTTTATGAATGATGTCCAATTCATTGATGATTTTTTGATATTCTCGCCCTGCAAAAATATCGGCCATAGGGCGTTTAAGCTCGCGCTTCCATGAGATGCGCAAATCGTAGGACTGCACCGCACGGAACACACTTTCATACCGCAGATATGGCTTACCCAACTCACCTAGGGTGGTCACAGGCTCATCAAGCGCATTTAAAATCAACCGCCATTTTGTACGCAAATCTTGTAGCAATTGCAATGCAATCTGTTGCTTAGATTTCACGCCCACTGGGTCAGCATTGCCATCCTCATCGGGTTGTAATGGCAAATCACTTTGAATAAATGTTTCAAGTGCATCAAGCAATTTAAGTTTGTTATTGATGGAAAGCTCAATATTAATGCGCTCAATGCCGTCAGAGTACTCCCCCAATTTGGGTAGAGGAATCACCACATCTTCATTAATCTTGAAAGCATTGGTATGCTTGGCGATGGCCGCTGTACGTGAGCGATCCAGCCAGAATTTTTTAC
>DHYP01000022.1:13138-13431 GCA_002414145.1 Methylophilaceae bacterium UBA5127
TGCCTCGCCTACTGCATTTTCATCATCAGAGGCAATATCGCACAGTAATACCATTTTAGGCCGTTGTTGGCGCGCAGCCTTGGTTGCATATCCAACGGCTTTAATATAGCGTTCGTCCATGTGTTCCAAGCCCGCCATAATGACTGCAGGCTCTTGTTTGGCAGTTGCATCTAAATAATCTTTAATTTCGACAATCGCAGGCACAGCATGTGACACATTGCCAAAAAACTCTAGGGCAATAGTACGCACATACTTAGGCATGCGATGCAAAATAAAGGTGGCAGAAGTAATCA
>DHYP01000022.1:13442-21285 GCA_002414145.1 Methylophilaceae bacterium UBA5127
AATCAGCCCATCACAACCTTCTTTTTGTACGCCAGGCAACCCTGATAAGAATTTATCGGTGACATCCTTGCCTAAGCCAACTTTACGAAAACTTGGTCCAGGAATCTCAATAATTTCTGGCTCGGAGAACAAGGTTTTCATGTCGATGTCATAGCGACTCACTTTAAAACGCGCCATTTCAATATCATGAATTTTGCCTAGATTATGATCTAAACGTTCAATCTCTAGCCAATTTGCATCTGGCGTTACCATGCGCCAAGAAGCCAAGTTATCAAGGGCTGTACCCCATAGCACCGCCTTCTTGCCGCCAGCGTTCACCGCCACATTACCGCCGATGCAACAAGCATCTGCTGAAGTTGGGTCACAAGCAAATTCCAAACCTGCGTCGCTGGCAGCTTCCATCGCGCGACGTGTCACAACGCCCGCACCGCATTCGATAGTCGCCACCTGGCGCGCAACCCCAGGCAAGGTACGCATTTGCACACCTGTGTGCTGGTCTAATTTTTCCGTATTAATTACAGCAGATAGCGGCGTAAGTGGAACGGCTCCACCTGTATAGCCAGTACCACCACCGCGTGGAATCACCGTCAGCCCAAGCTCTATACAGGCTTTTACCAGATATGCTATCTCCGCTTCAGTGTCAGGATTCAACACTACAAAAGGATATTCTACACGCCAGTCCGTTGCGTCCGTCACATGTGACACGCGCGCTAAGCCATCAAACTGAATATTATCTTTGCGCGTAAACTTACTTAGCTTTTGTAGCGCTTGTTTGCGCAAATCGTAAGTGCTACGGAAGTCATCCGCAAACTTTTCAACCGCAACTTTAGCCGCACTCACTAATTTTTGCACTTTATCATTACCAGCACTGCGCTCATCAATGGCGGCGATGCGATGATACAACGCGTCTATCAAGGCTTTACGTCGTTTGGGATTATCCAGCAAATCATCTTGTAAATAAGGGTTACGGCTGACCACCCACAAATCACCCAGCACCTCAAACAGCATACGCGCACTGCGACCCGTTTTACGTTCGCCTCGCAATTCATTTAAAACACCCCAAACTTCTTCGCCTAGAAACCGAATGACAATTTCACGGTCAGAAAATGAGGTATAGTTGTAAGGGATTTCGCGCAGACGCGCTGAAGGCATTGCGTCCGTATGCAGTAAATCAGCTGGAATGGGTGCGTTCATTAATAGCGTATCATAAACAAAAATAGATTATAACATGGTGCTCATCACACAAAAACTACAAACATGATAGGGCTATTGCTCAACTTTATCCTTAAATAACGTTACAATGATAGGATGATGATTTTAAAAAAAATACTAATTCCACTGGTGGTTGCTGGACTAATTGCACTACTCTTTTTTAGCTTGGCGCAAAAACCTAAAGCACCAGAGGTCACCTTTACCACCATAGAGGGCAAAAAAATCAGCATGGAGTCTCTCAAAGGCAAGGTTTTTTTAGTCAACTTCTGGGCTACAGACTGCCCAGGCTGCATCAAAGAAATCCCCAATCTAGTAGAAACCTACAAGGCATACCAAAACAGGGGGTTTGAAATCATAGCAGTAGCGATGCCTTACGACCCGCCTGCCCAAGTACTTAATTACGCCAAACTAAAGACTTTGCCTTTTCCGGTAATGCATGATGGCTTCAGTGAAATCACACAAGCTTTTGGCGGCATTAATTTAACACCCACCACCTATATTTTCGACAAACAGGGCTACCGCATACAAAGAACTATCGGCGAAATTGATTTTAACAACCTAAAACAGTTGTTGAACAAGGAACTAAATTAATGCTTTGGATAAAGGCATTGCATATTGTTTTTGTTACCAGCTGGTTTGCTGGATTATTTTACCTGCCACGATTGTTTGTAAATCACGCAATGGTAAGCGACCGCGCCACATTGGATAGGCTAGAGCTAATGGAACAGAAGCTCTACCGATTCATGTTTCCACTAGCGCTGCTAGCACTTGTATTTGGCGTATGGCTGTGGTTAGGCTACGGCATCACGGGTGGATGGTTACACGCCAAGCTTTTTTTGGTACTTGGTTTGATTGCTTACCACCTGTATTGCGGAAAACTCATGCAAGAGTTAAAAGCTGGAACAAATAAACGCAGTCACATTTGGTTCCGTTGGTTTAATGAGCTGCCCGTATTGGCATTAATCGCTGTGGTTATTTTAGTAGTCGTCAAACCATTTTAGGATATTTTGCATGGACATATTTAACTCAGAATGGTTGGTGCACATGCTTGAAAAATCAGCACGTACACCACAAGCACGTCTGCTGAGTCTATTTGATATTTTAGATGACTGGCTGAATGCGCCTAAAATTGACGCCAAAATAAACTTCGAAAATACCCAGCACAGTCAGGTTTTACAGAACTATCTATCGCTAGAGGCTGCAAAAGCGGGGGCAGCGATGCCCGAAATGTTGGCAAGCCAACTTTATTTTATGGCGATTGCCGCAGCAAATGAAAAAGCACAAGGGAATCCTGCCTCGTTTAATCATGCAAAGTTAGCAGCCAAAGCGCTTATCTCTGCACAGACCAAACGAGAGTTTCACATTCCCAGAAAGATTGTTTACGCCTCTGCCAGCATTGTTGCTACCTCACTGCTGGCTGGTAGCATATTATTTTTTAACAACCTTGCTCCGACCCAACAATCAACTTTGGCAAATACCAACACGCAATCGACTCCCAACATCTTGCCAACTGCGGCAAATCCTAACAATACGCTCAATATTGCTAGCCCAGAGCAAACAGCTGCATTATTTGCAAAAGTAGACCAAATGCGCAAAGGCAACTGCCAACTGGTAGAAGCGCTTCAGTTGCCAGATCAGTACAAAAAAGTGTACTTTGAAAACGTGGTGCTTGGTCAAATATCCACCAATCCAGAAGAGCAACGCTTAGCTAATCAGCTACTAGATATGGTGAGATGCAACTACACACCTATGCTAATGGCCAACTCAAAACAATAACGGCTGACAGCTCAAAGCAATCAGCCATCTACTTGACTAAAGTCTATCACTCCAAAACCATTTACTCTTCTAAGATTTTTTTCAAATGATCCAACCCGCCACGATATACAGCGTGTGCGGTATTGATTGCCGCTTCATCATCTTGACCTTTAACAGGAGTAGCTGACAAATCTTTCCGCTTGAAATGACCCGTCCAAATGACTTCTGAACCAGATTGAGTCGGTTTAACTAGAATTTTAGAAGCGTAATCGCTAAAAGGTAATACACCTTCATTAATTACGTAAGCGTACGTCATGCCTGATGCACTATATGAAGTCAGGGTTTCTTTGATCGTACCCCCATCTTGCAATGTAAGTATGCGTACTGCACCCATTTTATTAGCTTCACCACTAATTTCTGTTTTAGCTACCGCAGGATGCCAAGCACCTAAATCACCAAAATTACTTAGTTTTTCCCAAACCTTGCTGGCGGGCGCATTAATACTCACCTTTTCCTCTACCTTCAAATCACCTGCTATGCCTTTACTTCCGCTAGTAGCGCATGCACCTAGCACCACCAAACCCAACACAACTGTTAAATTCGCTAAATTTCTCATTACTCTCTCCTAATATTTAGTTCTGTATATACTATACAGTTCTGTATACTTTATAGTTAGATTAAACAAGTGTCAATGTTTTTTAATGATTAATTTTAGCCAGTTACGCATAAGTAAAACTTTTTAATAATACCGGTAGGTATATGGATTTACAAAACCAAATAAACTCATGCTATACTAGACGGTATGAGTAGGCTAAAAGATAAAATCTTAGAAGTATCCACAGACCTCTTTCAAACGAGAGGCATTAACTCGACAGGTGTAGATACTATCGTCGCGGTTGCAGGCACCACCAAAATGACGCTCTATAAATACTTTCACACCAAAGAAGAGTTAATTTTAGAAGTACTAAAAAAGAGCCAGTCTGACTTTCAAACTTGGTTAGATAAAAAACTAGACAGCAGTAGCAAAAAACCTGCGGATAAAATTCAATTGTTGTTTGACTACATTGAGGAATGGGTGACTTCACCGAGCTTTTTAGGAATGGGATTTATTAAGGCCTCTGCCGAATTCCCAAATGAAGAAAACCCTATTCACAAATTGTCTTCACAGCAATCACGCGAATTCAGACAATATATTGCTAAACTGGCTACTGAAGCTTCTATCAAAGATGCTGACAGCCTAGCTTTACAACTTTCACTTCTGTTTGAGGGTGCCGTTCAAGCAGAACAAATGAAACGCGGCTCTGGCGCAATTAAATATGCAAAAAAAGCCGCAAAAGTATTGATTGACGGCGCTAACTAAAGCATTAGCCTTAAGCAACTTCTTGCACTAACCCTACAAGCTACTAGATAATGTCGTATTAATATTCATTTGTACGATTATGCACATTTTAATTTGCGGCTCACTCGCTTACGACACCATTATGGTGTTCCAAGACCAATTCAAAAATCACATCCTACCCGATAAAATTCATCAACTAAGTGTGGCATTTTATGTGCCCGAGATGCGTCGTGAATTTGGCGGCACAGCAGGCAATATTGCTTACAATTTACAACTTCTGGATGGCAACCCGCTGATTATGGCAACAGTTGGGCAAGACTTTAACCCCTATCTAGACTGGTTAAATCAGCATCAATTAAAAACCACGCATATCAAAGAAATCAGCCACAGTTTTACTGCGCAGGCTTTTATTACCACTGATACTGAGGACAATCAAATCACAGCCTTTCACCCTGGCGCCATGGTAGAGTCACACCAAAACAGCGTAAAAGATGCACCAGGCGTTAGCCTTGCCATTATTGCGCCTGATGGACGTGATGGTATGTTTCAGCACGCGCGTGAATGTTATGAAGCTGGCATTCCATTTATGTTTGATCCAGGCCAAGGCTTACCTATGTTTAACGGGGAAGAGTTGCTACACTTTATCGACATGGCAGACTATCTAGCAGTCAACGACTATGAATCGCAAATCATCCAAGATAAGACGGGGCTCTCACTGAATCAGCTCGCAGAGAAAGTAAAAGCACTTGTCGTCACATTGGGTGGGAATGGCTCACATATCTATGCCGATGGTCAACGCTTTGAAATCCCATGTATACCCGCCGAAAAAATAATCGACCCAACGGGTTGCGGCGATGCTTATCGTGCAGGCCTACTGTATGGCATTGTAAGGGGATGGGACTGGCCAACTTGCGGCAGACTCGCTTCTACAATGGGCGCAATTAAAATTGCGAGTCGGGGCGGCCAAAATCACTGCCCAACAAGAGCAGAAATTGAGAACGTCTATAGTAGTGCACTTGTCCAACAAGTGGTCGCTGAGGAAAAACTCAGCTAACTTCAACGCTCAGGAGTCAAGCATGAAATATTTTAATTTATTATGGATACTATTAGTCACATTATTAGTTGCAGCCTGTGCAAGCTCAAACTCAGGCAGCGTATACAAACGCGAGGATGCCAGAAGAGTACAAACCGTCAGAACAGGGGTTGTTGAAAGTGTCCGTCAAGTTAAACTAGAAGGCACGAAGTCTCCTGTTGGTACAGTGGCGGGTGGCGTAGTAGGCGGTGTTGCTGGCGGATCAATAGGCAGCGGTCGTGGCAGTGCAATAGGGGCTGTCATTGGTGCTGTTGCTGGTGGCTTAGCAGGATCTGCTGTTGAAGAGGTGGCCACACGCAAGGATGCACTAGAGATTACCGTCAAACTAGATGGCGGCGCTTTAATCGCTATCGTACAAGAAGCTGATGAAGCATTTAACATTGGTGATCAAGTCAGAATTATTGAAAACGGCAGCACATCCAGAGTAAGCCACTAGATTTCAGCTTCATTAAATAATCAATATAATGTAATATTATAGTCACATAACTTACATATCATTGACTAAAATCATGGAGAAATGATATGTTCCGTACAGGAATTGAACAAGAAATTAATCCTAGTCAAAGCCGCTTATATACGTCGATAGCCCGCAACCAAGCCGAAGTCGCTGAGGCACAGCGTCTTCGCTATAAAGTCTTTGCCGAAGAAATGGGTGCACAGCTCAGCGGCACAGACGGACTAGATATCGATGGATTTGATCAATTTTGCGACCATTTACTGGTACGCGAAAGCGAAACGCATCAAGTGATTGGCACATATCGCATCCTCAATCCGCATAATGCAGCCCAAGCTGGTGGACATTACTCAGCTGGTGAGTTTGATTTAAGTCGTATCTCACATTTGTTTGACCGCACTGTTGAAGTGGGTCGCGCATGTGTGCATAAAGACCATCGTAATGGTGGCACCATTACCATGCTTTGGGCTGGGCTGGCTAAATATATGCTGCAAAACAATTACGAATATATGATTGGTTGTGGCAGTGTTTCTATGGCGGATGGTGGTCACGCTGCTGCTTCACTCTACGCAGTACTGAAAGAAAAATACTTATCACCGCCTGAGTACCGTGTATTTCCGCATAATCGCGTACCGATTGAGGCGTTAAGACAAGATATTGATGCAGAAATTCCACCGCTAATCAAAGGGTATTTGAGGCTAGGCGCGTATATCTGTGGTGAACCAGCATGGGATGCATTTTTTAATACCGCAGACATGCTTATCATGTTACCCTTATCACGAATCAACAAGAGATATGCTTCGCATTTCTTAAAATAATTTGCAAAGAACACCCTTTTTTATATGGCTACTACGCGTAGTTAGCGTTGTATTGCATGTGTTGCTTGGTATATGCATAGCCACATTCGTGTTGCCATTTGCAAGTAAACAAACACGGCTCTCCATTACCAATTGGTGGAGCAGTGTATTGTTAAACTGTTTTAACATCAAAATCATCACACATGGCAGTCTGCCAGACAAGCAAACGCAAAGCACCATGTTTGTAGCAAACCATATTTCTTGGACAGACATACATGCCCTGAATAGCATTGTACCTGTCAGATTCATCGCTAAAATCGAAATTAAAAGCTGGCCTATTTTTGGCTACTTGGTCAGCAAGTCAGGCACACTGTTTATTAATCGCAGCATCAGAAAAGATGCTGCGCGTATTGTGGACATCACAACGGAAAGTTTGAAAGAGCAAGACAATGTTTGCCTTTTTCCTGAAGGCACTACTACGGACGGCACGCAAACACTACCATTTAAAAGCAGCATCATTCAAGCGGCAATTGAAGCAAAAGCAACAATCTGGCCAGTAGCCATTTACTACCCATTACCTGATGGAAAACCTAATATCAATATGGCATTTGCTGGCGAAACTTCTATGTTGGAATCTATGAAGCTAATCTTGCGCATGCGCAGCCCTGTCGCAAAGCTATATTTTTTAACACCAATCCCTTGTGACAACCACACCAGACAAAGCGTCACTAAGCTTGCTTACGATGCCATTATCTCGCAACTAAATACTCAACACTAGAATTAAGGCCTATCTCGGGCATCAAACGGAACTTGCGTAATTGCCTGCGTTTCCAAACAAAATGCAGTAAGCTGTTTGCCCCATAAACAGCCAGTATCCAGCGCAATAATATTGTCTTGTTGATATAACCCTAACGCTGACCAATGTCCGCATATCACTTTCTCGTCTTTTGTTTGCCTGTCTGGCACTTTAAACCAAGGCATATAGCCTGCGGGTACATCATCCACTTCACCCTTAAATGCAAACTCCAACGCTCCGTTGTCAGTACATACTCTCACACGTGTAAATGCGTTCGTAATGAGCCGTAAGCGATCAAAACCTTTTAAATCTGCATCCCACAGATTAGGCGTGTTGCCGTACATATTTTTCAAAAAATCAATATAACGCGGACTTTGCAATGCCATTTCAACTTCAT
>DHYP01000022.1:21313-23662 GCA_002414145.1 Methylophilaceae bacterium UBA5127
CAAACGCCATTGCGGTAATAAGCCTGCATGCACCATGACAGAGCCTTGTTGCGCAACCATCAGCGGTTGATGTCTCAACCATGTCAATAGTTGATGCCCATCTTCCGCAGATAACAAAGCACCTAATGTATCAGAACGGTGAGGGGGTCTAATATGATGCGCGACGGCAATCGCATGTAAATCATGATTACCTAATACCATATGGATGCTAGACTTGTGCTGAAAACACCAACGCAACACTTCCAATGAACCAGTACCACGATTAATCAGATCACCAACCAGCCACAACTTATCCAGGGCGGGATTAAACTTTAAACGTGACAATAATGCCATCAATGCATGATTACAGCCTTGAATATCACCGATTGCGTAAGTTGCCATAATGCATTATACGAATAAAAAAGCCGCTTATCTAATAAGCGGCTTTTAAAATTCATGATCCTTATTTTTTTAATGTAGCAGGGTCAAACTTAGCACCGGCCTGATTTGCCATGTAAGCTACAGCACCCGCAACCTCATTATCAGTTAACTCTGCATTACCACCGCGCGCTGGCATGCTGCGAATTCCCTCAACCGCATGCTTTACCAAAGTTTCATATCCTTGTGCGATGCGTGGACCCCATTGACCAGAATCCCCAATCTTAGGTGCTTGCATTAGGCCTGCCGCATGACACATCGAACAAACTGCTTTTACCACTTCTTCACCACTTTTTTCTACATGCGCAGCTTCTTCTTTTGCCACTTCAACCTCAGCCACTGGTTTTACGCTTTCTGCCACTTTAGCTGCAGCAGCCTCAACCACAGCTGGTGCTTCAGTTTTAGCAGTGCCGCCACTCAAAAAATACGCAAACAAAGCAATCAATAAAGTAAATCCAATAATCGTACCAGGAATCGCCATCATCAATTGTCCAAAAATTGAACCTGAATATCCCTCTTCTTTTTTTGCCATCGCTCATTTCCCTATTAATATTAAAATTGGTAACTGCATTATACCTACTAGTTCAGTAGCTTAAAAGATTGGCAGTGAAGCGGATGCTAATTTGTTATAATCCACCACTTGCGCCCGTAGCTCAGTTGGATAGAGTATTGGTTTCCGAAGCCAAGGGTCGTGGGTTCGACTCCCGCCGGGCGCGCCATTCAATCTATTAAATTGCACTCCATGAACTTTTAATTCGTTTATCATACAAAAGTCCATCCAAATAGACTCTACTTTGTTCAAACTTTACGCTTAACTGAGTTGGCAAAACTGTGTACAACACATTAAACATCGCAACCTTTAATATCCACAAGGGATTCACACATTTCAACACGCACTTTTCTTTGCAAAATCAGCGTGAATTAATTCGAAAATTAAATGCTGATGTCGTTTTTTTACAGGAAGTTCAAGACACGCATGCCAAGCATAGTCAGCACATTGATGTGCATTCAGCCTCTAGGCAATTACAGTATCTGGCTGATAACGTATGGTCAAATTTTGCTTATGGCAAAAATGCAGTGTATCCCACAGGCCATCATGGCAATGGTATATTGTCCAAATTTCCCATTACCAAAGTGAACAATCAGGATATTTCTGCACACCGTTTAGAACAGCGGGGCATGCTACATTGCCAAATCAATATCCCTCAGAGGGAAAGCCCGCTACACGCTATCTGTGTACATCTAGGCTTACTTGCAACATGGCGTCGACAGCAGCTGGGTGCGATTGCAGATTACATTGAACAACATGTACCAATCCACGCTCCACTGATCATTGCTGGCGATTTTAACGATTGGACGATGCGCTCTGGACGCGTTTTTGCCAAACGCCTGCATCTACTCGAAGTATTCGAAGATCATAAGAGCAAACCTGCTAGAAGTTTTCCTGGATGGCTACCCATATTAAGAGTGGACCGTATTTATGCGCGCGGCTTTCAAATCAATCATACTGAAGTGCACTCTGGTCCACATTTTATTAAACTATCAGACCATGCCATACTCACAGCCAAACTCAATAAAAAATAATTCCACACGATGACTCAGTTCACTGACGGCAACCAAATTCTACTGCTACGTAACGGCAAAGAGTATTTCCCTGCGTTAATAGAGGCGATTGACCACGCTCAATATGAAGTGTCTCTGCAAACCTATATTTTCGAGGCTGATGCAACAGGGATCAGCATTGCCAATGCCTTGAAAAATGCTGCGCATCGTGGTGCGATGGTTAAAGTGCTTTTGGACGGGTTTGGCTGCAAAGATTTACCAAAAGCGTTTATAAGCGACCTGCAAACTGCAGGCGTTAAAATTATGTTATATCGCCCTAACATTTCACCATGGACATTTAAAAAGAGTCGATTACGGCGCTTACATCGA
>DHYP01000022.1:23692-42956 GCA_002414145.1 Methylophilaceae bacterium UBA5127
ATAGAAAAGTAGCCTTTGTTGGTGGCATTAACATTATTGATGATTATGACATTCCCAATCACGCCCCCAACAATGTGCCTCCGCGCATCGATTATGCTGTACGCATAGAAGGCAGTCTGCTACCGACAATTGCAGCAAGTACAGACACGCTTTGGCGGCGTATTGCGTGGATGCATCTGCAGCCGATACAAACAAACGTTCTCAGCAACACGCCTAAGTCCACCACTCAAAACGGGATGCGTGCAGCGTTTATTCTTAGAGATAATCTGCGGCATCGGCGCGATATTGAAGATGCCTATTTAATGGAAATAAATGCTGCCAGCACTGAGATTTTGATTGCCAATGCCTACTTTGTGCCAGGTCGAAGATTCAGACAAGCATTGTTAGCCGCGGCCAAAAGAGGGGTCAAAGTAAAGTTACTATTACAGGGACGCATGGAATATTTTTTAATGTTTGCCACGCATGCTTTCTACAGCCAGTTTTTAAAAAATAACATTGAGATTTATGAGTATCGCAAAAGCTTTATGCACTGCAAAGTTGCAATTATTGATCGACACTGGGTTACAGTCGGCTCCTCCAACATTGACCCATTTAGCCTTTTCTTAGCCTACGAGGCAAATGTCATGATTCAAGACACAAGCTTTGCCCAAACTTTATATGCAGATGTTGCATCTCACATAGCGCAAGGGGCTTATCCCATATTACCAAACGAATGGCAGTCAAGAAGCAGACTACAGCGTATCGCATCTTGGTTAGCATTCGGCTTTGTGAGAGTTTTTTTAGGAATTATTGGACAATCAAATGAACATTAACCGTTCACAGCAACGACAAGCAACTAAAACAGACTTACTGAATCTTGCCTAGTGCTTCACGATACTCTTCCAGTTTAGCCTGATAATTTTCTGCTTCACCAAATTCTAAAAAGCGCGCATAACGCGCATGTGACCCTACAATTTTTCTTGCATGTTTGATTGGACAAAAATACTGCTCTGTTCTCGCTACGATTTCACTAATATAAGTAATCATGCCAGACCCATAAGCACAATATGTACAGTGAAATTTTTCTATAAAATTAATATAATCAAGGTGTTGCCGATCAAAAACAATATAATCAGAACGGCGAACTTTTTTGATTCCATAGATTGGAAAACAGGTCAGCTGATAAAACGAGATAAACAAATCCGTGATTACTAAAGGAATAATCATCGCGTAAATAATAGGTCCAGTGATTAAATTTTGCGGGCGACTCGCCAACCAGCGAAAAAAACTTCTCTTGAACTTTAAATGTGTTTGCTTGATAGACTGCTCAAACTCAACACGCTTACCTTTGACTTGATAAAACATCGTAAATTGTTGATCATTCAGTGCTGTACGCAACTCATCCTCAAGCTGCGTTATTTGGTCAAGTAACTGCTGAATGCGCTCGCTCATCTCAATACCTCTATCATATAATCCTCAACAAGGTTAGCATACTAGAAGAACTTAGATAGAATTAATCAACGCTGTCTTGCAGACTTTCATAAATATTTAACACTATATAAATTTTTTTGACACTATAATCGCCTAGCCGAAGATACTGCGATAAGGAAAAAAATTGAAAATTAAAATAGCAAGCGATGAATACCTAGAAAAAGCCAAACATCTGTCTGAAGAAGAAATGGAAAAGCTTCAATTTAGAATGCGTGGCAAACTTTTTCGCCGTGCGGAGGACCAAAAACTCACCATGACTGAAGCAATTGCAATTCAATTAGAAATTGAAGATATGGAACTGCAAGAATGGCGCAAAAAAAGACAAGAAATGTTAGCCAGTGATAAGGGTGACAAGAAGAAATAACAACCGCTTTGCTTTCTCATAAATCAATCATCAATTTGCAATAAGCGTTGCCAACGCTACTTAAAAACACCGAGGACATCAATAGATAGCTTTTGCCAACTGTAGTTGTTCTCTAATATTTTTCTGCCATTCAAGCCCATCGCAATTGATTGTTTTGAATTAGAAAGCAGTTCTAACACCCGATTGCTCATCCCCTCAAAGTCATTGGGAGAGACGACAAGTCCATTTTCACCATCACGCACCAAATCCTGATAAAACAAAAAATCCCAAACGACCACTGGCAACTGCATCGCCATAGCCTCTAAACATGTCCCTGGCAAGCCCTCATAATATGAAGTAGACGCATACACATGACTGCGATTGTAATAACTTACCATCTCATTAAATGGCACCTTACCCGCCAAATATACATTATTCGATAACCCAGATAATTCAGACTTGACCCACGCGTCATCATCGCCATACCCCACAATTGCAATACGAATATTAGGATTTTTACTCACTAATATTTGAATCAATTGCACCATGGCGCGACTACCTTTGCGGCGCTCTATCCTGCCACAAAATAACACATCGATATTCTTTTCAATCCGATCATCTGGATTAAACAAACGAATATCTGCGCCATTCGGGATCACAGTAATCGAGCCATTAAACCCATATCGCAACACCTCTTGCCTGCCTTGCTCGGTCAAACTAATCACTTTTTTAGTTTGCACAAATATCCTGCGTTCCATCCAAGACTTAATCGCAATAGAAAGCTTGCTCCATTGACTTTCAAAATGCTTAGTTTCGTAAAAATTACCAGACATTCCTAAATATGTAGTATGTGCGGTTAACACGATTGGGATTTTTTTCGGCAAAAACAGGCCTGGAATCAATGGTGGAAAATGGAAATTCACCCACTGAATTTTGCCAGAATCATAAAGCTCAATTAACAATTGGCGCGCCTGTAAACTCCAGCTCAGCAAATTAAAGCGGCTAGAAGTAAAAGGAATATGGATGATTTCCACACCTGAATACTCACGGGGCGTTTTGTGTTCATCCCCAGTTATTAAGTAAATGGTAGGATGGTTTTCTGGTAGATTACTGAGAAAAGAATCTAAATAACGGGCAATGCCGCCAACGCCGTAAAATTGAGGGTAAACAATTGCTAGCAACTTAATCTACTTTTTAAAATATAACCAACTTGGTGGAAAGAATAAAAAATTTAACTTTTGCTTCGTGATGTTCATAACTAACAAAGGTAAAAAAATACCAATTACTGAGCCTGATATTAAATGAATATAAATATCATCAACTTGTAAAAACTTTTGCAAAAGAACTCTAACTCCACTCGCAACTAACACATGCATTAAGTAGATGGTCATTGACGAGGCACCCAAAATGGCGAGCCAGTTTATACGATAGTTAGACAATATCATTGAGAGAGAACTAACAAACACTATTGAAACTAGAGCAAGGGTAAGACCTAGCCAATCATGCTTAGTCAAGAAAGTCTCTCCAAGTACAAAATGAAAATACCACTGAAAAGCTATAAAAACTAAAGTAGCAAGTGGGAATATCACTTTGTTGTATCTCACAAAAAAACTCTTTTTATATTGGAAAAAAATTCCAAAACTAAAAAAAACAAAATTAAAGACTACATGTTTAACTGCTGGGAAATAGAATAAATCTCCGTTAAATTCGAAGAAAAATCCTTTTAAGCTATACAGAATTGCTGAAATTAAAAATATAGCCAAATAAAATCTAGGGGCTAGATTTTTATACATAGCTATCCCTAGTAATGTCATTAGGAAAAGAGCATACAAAAACCAAAATTGTGCCCTAGGTGCCCACAATAGAGCCAAAACTTGTGCTAGCGTCGTATGATTATTGGAGTAGCTAGAAAGTGCCACCTCAATAAGACCTTGCAGTAATGACCAAACGATATAAGGATAAAATATCGTTTGAGCCTTGTTTAATATCACTCCATTTACATCTCTTTTCTTTAAAGAGCTGATATAAAAAAGCCCAGATAAAAAGAAAAAAAGTGGCATATGAAAGCTATATATGAAGCTATCGAGTAAATAATGAGCCTGTTCTCCGTATGTAATCCCTGATGCGAAAACACCTCTTTCAACATGCCCATAAACTACTAAGATTATGCCAATAGCCTTAGCGTAATCAACCCACAGCTCCCGCTCTAACATTTACATTCCATACATTTATAAATTTATTATTTTTTCAGTTTCGGATACAAGCCTAGCCCAACTGTAGCCACATACAATTTTTTCGCGAGCCAATCCCTCTAAACGTGCTCTTTTTTCATGGTCAGATAATGTGCTAACCAACGCATCTGCTAGACTGTTAGCATTTCCAGCTGGCACTAAGACTCCTGTCACATCATGCTCAACCACCTCAGGCACACCACCCACTCTTGTGGCTACCAAGCATGTGCCAGATGCCATGGCTTCTAACACCACTAACGGGCAAGGGTCTTGCCATACTGAGGGCACCACGACCACATTTACCGCTGAGTACAAATACTTAAGCTTTTCGTGCGGGATAAATCCTGTAAAGATAATGGCGTGGCTGACTGCCTGTGCCAATTTCACCAAAGACTGCTCATACTCTGTCTTGATGGCACCTTCAAAGAATGAGCTCCCTGCAATAATCAGTCTTGTGTTGGGCATTTGCGCATGCACTTTGGCAAAAGCCTCTATCAGCACATGCACACCTTTTTCTGCATTCAATCTGCCCACATACAGCAAATAACTGTTTTCTTTTTCTATCTGCACAACCCCTTCCAGCGCAGTAAGTGCTTGCTCACCATAAGGCTTAAATATCTCTGGATCAGTGGCATTAAACACTACGGTAAACTTATCTGCATACTCAGGAAAGTGGGCAACGGCTGTAGATTTAATATACTCGCTGACGCAAATTACCTGATCTACCTTGGCGAGTGCTTTTCTATAAAGCCATCTAAATGCCGCATGCGTTAAATGCTCATTATGCATATGCAACACCAATTTTTGCGATGCGCGCTTTTGCATAAACAATAGAAGATTAGGCTCGTTATGCACCACCACAATATCAAATGACTGTGTGTACTTAGCCACGCGCCATGCGTAAGCTGCCACATTTTGAATTTTGGCAACATAACGTAGCGGGTTGCGCCAGCTCACACGCGCCTTAAGTGCGTGAAATGCGTTTTCTAATGGTGTCCATGGAATCCCAATATACTGAATACCAGCCAAGCCTGCTGCATCGGCTGGGCGAGAGATTATCGTAATAGCATATTTAGTTTGATCTAAGCGCGCAGAAACTTCATGCACCCAATGTTCAACTGCCCCTCCCTTTACAGGCGGCACTGGCAATAGCTCTGGCACGATGATTGCCAAACTTTTTTTCTGTAGATTCATATGATGATTGAATATATTTTTTATTCTGCTGCAATTTCAAAGTAAGTGGTTGCACCGTGCGACAATTTGCGAACATCCAACTCAAACTCAATACTATCGCTGATTTGTTTCAATGCGATGGCATCTTGTCGCTGACCACGCAAGTTAACTGAATATCCTTTTAATTGGCTTTGGTTTGTATTTTTTAAAGCAAGCTTTACTTTATTGGCACGAATCAACACAGGCAGATGCCCTAAATCAGTTGCCTTAAAATTAGTATCATCACTAAAACGCATATCACTATTTCTGGCATCTGTAGACAGCACAACCAGCATACGCTTGCTTGATAATAACGGCTGGTTATCCATGGCAGATACAGCCACTAAAGCACCGCTTTCGGCAGAGAGCACTTTGAGCAAATTTAAATTGATGGGTTTGGTATCGTCAAACACCACTGCTTCTGTTTTAGGTGTAATAACAGTCATCCATTTTTCTTGCGCATTTAGCACCAATTCACCCGTATCGCTTTGGTAAATACCTTCATCTGCACTGGATAAATTACCAGTTGGCAACCAGCCAGCCTCTTTTAATATTTGCAGTCTGGCAGACCAGCGCTCATCTGCAAGTGCTTTTATTTTACTAGCCTTGTATGCCACCCCTGGAGCGTATTTTTTCATCAAACTATCCAACTTAACACCCGTGCTGCCCGTCACTTCTACAGGCTTAAGCACACCCTCTTTTTTAAGCTTTAACCCTTGCTGGTTGTAATCTACCTGACCATCATATTGAGTTTGCTTAGCTTTAGAAAAAGTCTTGCCTTGCCAATCTAAGCCTATCCCAGTCACTAATCCAAGCTGAGAAATATCAGAAGGCGTATTCCCTAAATATGCACTTTTAACAAAAGCATCGTCACTAGTTAGATTAATACCCAATATATGTTTTGCAGGTGCCACATCTCCACGCACATAAAGTAATGCTGCTAAAGTTTCCGTGGCGCGTGCAATTGGGTCTACCCCCACATTAAATGGCTGAATAATCATGTCTTTACCGTTTAAGCTTGAGTAACTTAGACTCACTGCGCTTGAGTGCTGACAAATCCCATCCCAACCTTGAAAAGCTGCATAAGCTGGCAATGCCAGCCCATTTTCTCTGCGATATTGGTTCCAAAATACTTGCCCATGCTCTGTCACTGTAAATGGTTTGCCGATGTGTTTTGCAGACATTAACTCCCTGATATATACAGCACCTGTTTGTAGCATACTATCTTGCCGTACCCGAATATCTTGCGCACTGTAATATTCTGGATGGCCAAAGTAATTATGCATATCCACCCATTGCAGTTGCCCACGACTTGCCTGAGAGGCAGGGGAGTGCCAGACATTATAGGCGGTGACTAGCCCTTGATAACCTAAACGTCGTAAATACAGCGTCATCCAATCCACAGTCTTTTTTTCTGATTCAAAAAAGAATTGCTGCGCATCTGCCATGCGTTTTGATGTCCAAGCATCTGGGGCGGGAAGGTTAACAGAACCGCTATCTACACTTTCATCCGCCTTAAGCTCACTGCCCCAAGCTGATTTTAGCGCTGTATTATTACCGTATTTAGTCTTAAGCCATTTTGCAAAATGAAGCTTTACTTCTGGTGCAACACCGTTACGATTGACAAACACCAAGTTATTTTCATTGACTAAGATAATACCTGCCAAGGTAGGGTCTTTGAGTATAGAAACGCCCGTGTACGGATTCACACTGCCATACATGGTGGACATCAGTTTTTTCCAATGCGCCTGCTTTTCTGTATCAAAATAAACGCCTAAGCCTAAGCCCTTTTTGCCTATCCAGCGCTCGCTCACATTACCATAGCCGCCGTTATCATTGCTTAAACCATTTAAAATAAGATAAATGCCATTTTTTTTAAGGGCAGATACCAAATAGTAAAATCGGTCTAACTGCTCTGGATTATAGTCAAAATCACCCTTGCGCTTATTCATAAGAGTTAACTCTAGGAAATCCAATCTCGCCATGTTATAACCGCGTAAGCGAAACTGTTCAACATAGAGGTCAATAATTTTATGGCTAGGGATTTCCATGCCAAAACTAATTGAGCCTATCAAAAACCGCTGTGGCCTATCTGATTTATTTTCCAGTACAAATCTACCATCTGCATTAATAACAACACGTTGGTCAGTTAACTTTTTTTCTGAATTAATATTTGAAAAATCTAAGATGGTTGAAGGCTCTACTATTAGAGAAGTATCTTTAACTGCAACCCAATCTTCTGCTTTAGCAACAGACAAAAAAACCATTAAGATAAAAAATACTTTTGTACTTTGAATATACAAATCCTCAAATAAATTTGGCTTAAATCGTTTAGCCTTGGTATTGTCGGTATTAAACACTTTTTATTTCCTATGCCTTTTTAAAAATACAGAAGTTAAATTTCTTCTAACTGGTATGTCATAAACTTTTTCAAGTAAAAGACTAAAAACAATCAACCCTGCAACTAAAATCATTCCACTATAAGGAGCATTATTTTTTACAACCATCCCAAAATTGAAGTATATTAATATTGAAACTGGACTATGCAACAAATAAAGCGGATAGCTTGCTTGTCCTAGCATCCTAAATATTTGACTCGCAACCTTACCTGACTCACACCTTGAACCGACAAGTACACAAAATGGAAACACAAGAAAGATAGCAAATAGATTAAAGGCACCATTTAGCTTTCCCAAGTCTGGGATCATAAAAACTACTGCCATCGTTAAAAGTACCACCCAGTTTGGCACTTTTAACGATGGTAGAATTGATGCTCTCACGCGATACAAATAAACGCCTAAAAAAATACCAAACCCACTTCTTACAAAACCAGATAAGATTGAAGTTTGCCTCCACGTCATCCCTGCATCTATGTGCCCATGTAAGTAAGCTAGCATTATCAATGCAAAACCTCCAACCAAAAGAAAAAGCACTAATACCTTATTCGTAAACTTAAATCCTATTAATCCGTAAAAAAAATTGACAACTAACTCATAAAATACAGACCAATAGGGTGTATTCAGAGGAAAAAGAAAAATACTGCCCACTAGCTGAGAAGGCAAAAATAACAATGTGAATAATGAAGATTGAATTAGACTGTTGAGATAGCTACCGTCATGTAATTGCACATCAGTAACTTTAACTAATGTAGCAAAAACTGCAAAAAATATAGATATAAAATACATCGGATAGAGTCGTATTATCCGAATCATGATAAAACTTTTAATTGTAATATCGCCATTTACAAGTTTTGCTTCATAAGCATGCGCAATTACAAATCCACTTAAAATAAAAAACATATCTACGGCTAAAAAGCTCTGATGAAAAGATAACCCTCCCCAATATGCCCCAGTATGAAAAATAACCACAAAAATTGCGGCTATCCCCCGCAACGCATCTAGTGTTAAATAGGTCACTTTCACAAACTAACTTGTCTTTGTAATAAATCAGATATATAAACTAATAAACCAAAAGGAATTGAAAGTAAACAAAGTAAATAAGCGCCTATACTGCTAAATTTCTTAGGGTGCATAAACCCGTAATCCGCTACATGAAAACTATAACGCACATAGAGTACAGCCCACTTGAAGAAATTGATTGGGTCGTAAACAAAATAATCAAAATCCCGATTCATAATTTTTAATGAATAGTTTCTATGTAGCGCTTTTTTTCTAGGATCACCTTTGCTAAGTTGGTTGCCAGAATCTTGGTAATAGACTCTTAATGCATCATTAATACAGCGAATTTTGTATTTTCTGGCAATATCATCCCAAATCAAATTCTCTGGTACATAGCGCAATCCTTTATCTTCTGGAAAAGGATATGCTTTCATAATAGAGGTTCGATGAAATCCCCATGTTTCACCTCTAATTTTATGTTTAAATCTTAAATCTAAAGAGTTTGTATCTAGTGGGTTGGGTTCAAAAGCAGGTGTACATGGTGTTCCATCTTCATACTGACAGCGCGTGACCACGCCAGTAAAACCTTGTCGCTGACTTTCTGGAATGTCCTCCCAAGCCTTTAACATGATCTCTATCGCATCTGGTAAAAAACCATCATCAGAGTCAATTACAAAAAACAATTCGCCTTTTGCGATTTCTACTGCTCTATTAAATGCTACATGTCTGCCGCTATTTTCCTGATACTTATACGTCACTGGAAAATCTGCTTCTTTCATCCACTCTGCTACCAGCTCTCTTGTATTATCTTTTGACCCATCATCAATCACTATCCATTCAAAATCTCGGTAGGTTTGTACCTTTAAACTATCGTAGACCCTATCCAATGTATGGGCTCTGTTATACGCTGGAGTAAAAACTGTAAACTTAGGAGACGTCATGTAAAACCTTATTTGAATTTTATTTTTTTATTGAGCGATGAGTTAGTAAATTGTGCTACTTTTAAGCACGCCCTGAGCTTCAGACTGGCCTATTTGGCAATAACACTAGTGATTCTAAAACTGAAATAGTACTTAAAATGTATTACAACTTTGTGATTAGTTGATGGTACTTAGCAGCAACTTGAGCAGCTAAATAATTGTAACTTCGCGCTAAAACAACATACTCTAGACCAGACATTTTAAACTTATCTCGCAAAGATGAGTCTTCAAGCAATTTGGTAACAGACCGTGCAAAATTCTCGGCAGTGAGCGGAACGCATTTTGCAGCTCCACTATCTTCAGCCACTAGCACTTGGTCTGGATTATCATTCATCACCACTGGGATGCCTAGCGCCATATATTCAACGGCTTTGGTAGGCGAACCCATATCAAGCAAATACCCTCTTGGTATTGGCGACAATCCAACCTCTGCTGATACTACATAACGCCAAGCTTCTGCCATAGGCAACCAGCCTGTCCAAAGGATATTTTCCACCAGCCCTAGTTTTTCTGATTCTGCCTTAAGCCAAGAGCGATGCTCACTATCTTCAGTATCCCCTGCAAGCACCAGTAATATATTGGGTATTTGCGGTTTAATGATGGCTAACATGCCAAATAAAATATCGATTTGGCGCACAGGATCTAAAGTGCCTAAGTACACCACCACCCGTTTGCCAATCAATGCGGGATTATCACTTGGCATAGGAGTTTGCTGCGCCGCTTCTAAATCTACTCCCATGGGGACTGGCGTCATTTTTGCTGGGGCTATACCACGCTTGGCGACCATCTCCAGCATATTTTGGCTTTGCACAAACACATGCTGCGCATTCGGCAAAATGATTTTGTAAACCAGCAATTTACCAAAAGTGCCTTGTATCAAGGGAAACCAAAAACGCATGCCGCCTTTGATTCCACGTTTTTTAGCCCGGTCTATTTGCCCTTCTGATTGCGGGTAAGATAGCCAGTAAAAAAACGGCTTGCGGTGGATTTTGCACATGACAATGGCGACTAACGCAGACACGGTCATGTCTCTTACCTGCACAGCATCATACTTAGCATAATCCGCTGTGATGAGCGTTTTTACGGAATGCAAAAATTTAAAAATGTACTGTAACGCTCGGTTATTGGGTACCTGACACAAAATCGCCTTGCCTGCTGGCCAACTGGGTGCTGCTTGCACTTTTATATCTTGCTCTGTCACTAAATCACAGGTAATGCCAAATCTGGGCAGATACTTGCCAAACAATGTGGTGAGATCTGCCCTGAACGTAGGCCACTGCTCTGCGGTTAAATATAGGATATGCATTTAAACTGGCTGATTAAGATTTTGTAAGTTTTGTTTATGCTCACGGGTGATAAATGCAGCGTAGCCCAGCATAAACGCAATGATAATTTCATGCACAATCAGGTTGACCTGTGAATCTGCATACATAATAAAAATTAATGTAAAAGCAATACCCACTTGCAATGCCAAACAGTCTGCCTTTATTTTTAAATTTTGCGTGGTATTAATAATTTTGCTCATCTCGCGCCACGCCAGTACATAGATACTGAGATATAACGCCAAACCTGCAATACCTAAATCCCACAAAATACTCGAGGCTGTTGTAGTGGCAATGCCAAATTTATAATACATTTGTGCAATATGACCTTCCAATCCATAAGAACTCCCCAAGCCATGCCCGAACAGGATGCTGACAGGGTCTATCCAATCATGGGCACTCCACCAAAAAGTAAGCGCAGTGCCACGATTTAATAAAAGCGTACCATAACCATACTTATCTCCAAAAGTGTACTCGTACATTCCTAGAACACCCTTAACTAAGTCAGTATTCAACATTATTTCAAAGTAAAGATACGCTAAGCCAATGGTAATTAACACCATAACGGCAAACGAGACTATCGCCGCAACTGGCGTCTTCAAAATTTCTTTGCGGAGCAAAGTAAATGCCATCACTGGGAATAGTACAATTACCACCTTTGTTTCCCCCAATGCTAGCGGCAGTAAAATTAAGGCACTCAGTACCCCAAAATACGTCGCGCTCAACAAACCTTGCCGCCACCTTGCAAATATAAAGGCAAACGCCGTCAATACTAATATCACCATTACAGAATTTGGGCTCCCACCTTCCATACTAATCCCTAATGTGCCTGCCACCACATCTGTCGCTTGGCCACCGCCCAAATCTATGCCGCCCCTTTTGGGCACGAGTATTAAGCGCTCATATAAAGCAAAGGGGAGTTGCAGGAGTGCAATTCCCAGTAACAGCTTTAGCCAGTCATCAAAATCTTTTCTTTCTAATGGCATTGACGCTAGTGCGAGCATCAGACCAAATGCCTGAAAGTAACGTTTAAATCCGCCAATCAGCTCACTTTTTGAATGCAATTGCAGTAAAGTTGAAAATACTGCAAACAACATAAAGGCAAGCGCTACCCATATAAACAAGGGCACAGATTTTTTTTGATTAGGGTTTAGATTGATCAGGTTAAAAATGCCAGGCACCAATAACAGCATACCCATCAAAGAGACTGCCCATTGCATTCTGGATAGGCCGCTACCTAATAAGTTAAATACTGTCGGTGCTGCAAGCCCGATAATAAGTACCATCCAGATGACTTTTTTGGGCACGCCTAGCAGAAACACACCTACGACCAGACCCACGGCCAAACCGATTAGAATTGGATTGGCGGTTAATGAGATTAAGCCAAAGACGAGCGCTAAAAATGTTGCAAACAACAAAAAAAGGATTTTGAACCAGAGTTTATTCGCAACACCGTTAAACATCATGATTGTGCAACCTTGCTGACTTCATTTAAGAATACGGGCTCTAGCTTACTCCACAAATGTTGCGTTCCTGCGTCAAGCGCGCGCGCCCGCATGACCCGAATTTTATCCTGATGATCCAATAGCTGCTTAATCGCATGCGCAAAGGCATGGGCATCGTAATCAAAAATAAGACCGTTTTCCCAATTTTTAATATAGCGCGTATGTGTGCGGATGTTACTGGCCAGCACTGGCAAGCCCGCTACTAAATATTCGAACAGTTTGGTAGGCGGATTAAATCGCCACCATGGGCGATCTTCCCACAAACAAATCCCAACGTCCCCAGATTTCAATAGTTCTGGGATTTTATCCCCATTCACACGCGGCAGTATTGTAATGTAGTTAGCCACACCTAATGCATTGACCTTATTTTGGCAAAAAGTCATTTGTTCTTGATTAGCCCCCACCAGCGTGAGCCGCACATGCTTGCACCCCATGCTAACAGCTTGAGCTAACCCTTCTATCATCACATCTCTACCTCTCGGGCCACTGATGGTGCCCACATAAATCAGCTCAAGTGGGTGATTGGCATCATAAGCTACTGTGTCTTCTAGTAAGAACGTATCTGCCACGCCCATGTAAATCATCTTTAATTTAGCTGGGTCTATTCCATTTTTTAGTAAGTCATCCAGATGCTCTTCACCTATAGGCATGACAACATCTGCCTTTTTTGCACCCGTAAAAACCAATTTCTGCATCATTCTAGCAATCCAGTTTTTAACGGGATTATTTTCGACATTTTCTTGTATCATATTGGTAGGATGCTCATTCCAATATAAGCAGATTGGGGTCTTGACGCCCATTAAAGCAATTGGAGCTGCACTGGAATGCAGGAGCACAACCACATCCGCTTTATGCTGACGTATGTAACTTGCGCATTTAAATAGATAACTCAGCCAGCCTAATTTACCTTTACCACGGCCAAGACTCACAAAATGCGTGCTGACATTTAACTCATCTTGAAGATACGCATCCTGACTCAATATCGTTAACGCATAGTTTTCAGCTAAAGCCTTTAGACGATAGGAAAAATCCAGAAAACCTGGCTGATTGCTATCCAAACTTAACACAACAATGCAATTCTTTTTAAGACGATGACTTATCGCATTCAAAAACTCTGGTTTTAACTTACTCCATAAATATTGCTTACCATTCTCTGTTGCATTTAGTTTAAGGGTTTGAATCCGTGCTTTATTTTGACTGATTTGGATGATTGCCTGTGCAAACGCACTTGAGCTATAGTCAAAAATTAAGCCATTTTCCCAGTTTTTAATGTAGCGCGTGTGGGTACAAATATCGCTTGCCAAAACTGGCAGGCCTGCTACTAAATACTCAAACAGTTTTGTGGGGGGGTTGATACGATACCAGGGTTTATCTGCCCAAATTGCCACACCTATATCGGCTTTGGCGATGAGTTTAGGAATTTCAGATCCTTGAACACGCTTTATTACTGTTAGATGATTAACAATGTCTAACGTTAATGCTTTTTTCTGACAGTACTCTATATCTTCATCCTGAGCGCCGACAAGCGTTAAATGTACATCATGACAACCTACCTTTATTGCTTCTGCCAAGCCTTCTAGCATGATGTCACGGCCACGCTCTCTCGAAATTGTCCCAACAAAAATAAGCTGAATTGTTTTATTGTCTTTTAGCGGACTCAGTAGTGTTTCTTGACTCACAAATGAGTCATCTACGCCCAAGTAGATCTTTTTAATTTTTTCTGTATCTGTTCCGCGGGCTATTAAATCATTTTTATGCTCAACCCCGACTGGCATGACAATATCCGCATGCCGCGCACCCAAAAACATCAGACGATGTAGCAGCCAAGTCACTAATTTTTTAATCGGTGAAAAACCAGATGGCATATGCATTAAGTTAGTGGGATGTTCGTTCCAATATACGAACATAGGCGCTTTAAATGCAAATAAACTTAATGGAGAAGTACTAGAATGCATTAAAAAAATAAGATCAGCATTATTTTTATGTAAGTATTTAGCACAGTTAAATAAATATTTTAACCAGCCATATTTACCGCCCAATCTGGGGAAAGCAACGTACTCAACATTCGGCAACAACAGCTCTGGTTGCTTAATTTCCCCATGACTTACCACTGTTAATTCATAGACTTCTGCAAGGGCTTTGATTCTGTAAGAATAGACCAAGTATCCAGGCTGGTTGTCTGAAAAAGACGTGATGACGATACATTTTTTACGTTTGCTCATTGGTCTGTTTCTGGATAAAGTTCATTCACAAACATGGCTATGCTTTTACTAAGGCAGACTTGACTAGATCGATTTCAGCACGCGTAATTGAATTGAGTTTCCACAAAGCAACGCTATAAACCGCCATAATGCTGATAAAAGAGATCATCGAAATACCGATATTACTTAAATGAGTGCTAAATTTCAGCAAACCTAAATATGTCACCATGAATGCAAGTAATCCAGAAAGCAAAACTCCTCTGAGCATTCTCCAAGAGGGTTGGTAGTTGTAATTCAGCTGTTTTATTTTATGGATGATATAAAGATTCATGACCATAGAAAATACTGTGGAGCCGACCAGCAACCATTTTGGATAAAATGGTACGGTAGCAAGCATCAGTGTCATCATCACTGATAGCGCGCATGTACTGGCATAAACCAGAAACTGACTTTTCTCAATACTGTTCAAGATCAATTGCAACAACACGACATGACTGCCAATGGTTAACTGCACCATTACTAGTACCAGTATCCATGACAACCCCTGAAACTTGCCATCTGTGATTAACGATACTGTGGAATCGCCACAAACTGCTATCCATGCAATTGCAGGCACCATTAAAATAAGGTTTGATTTATAAAGTAACTGGCAGCGATAACTTAAACTTTCAAAATTCCGATTTTGAATATAGTTTGCAACTATTACTGGTTCAATTAAGTTATAAAAAAAATGTAAGGGAATGTATTGTCTGATTCTTTCTGCAATGCTCACAAAAAAACCATACGCCGCCACATACTCGGCGCTTAAGAAAAATGCAGCTACCATTTTGATGAAATAAGGTTGGGGGGGAGCGGCTAATAATAAATAGCCATAATTATTTCTAGCCGTTTGAATAATCACTTGCCAATCTGGCCAGCTAGCCTGTGTATGCGCTGAACTTTTAATGGTGTTCTGATTATTATTTTCTAAGGAATTCAAATGCATTAAAAGCACTACAATAAAAACAATAACGCCAAAAAACTCTGGTACTGCCATAATCCATAAAGACTCATCTAAGCTAATGTAATGATCCCCTACCAATGCGATGAAGATGGCAGCCAAACGCCCAGCCCATTGAACGATTAAAATTTTAGTGAGTGTTTTTTGAAGTACCAGCGCTTGAAAAACTGAAGAAAAATGTTGGAATAGTGTCTCGGCCACTATAAAACACAACAGCGCCTTAGGGAAAAAAGGGATTTGTATATCTTTAAATATACTTAAGAAACTAGACCAAAAAGTACCCAACAGCAAAGCAATCAGTAGTGTGACCGCAAAACGGACTAAAGCTGTCTTCCATATAAGACTCGCTAAATCTTTAGCGCTACGCTCTAATCTTGCTTCTGGAATATACCGAGACAAGGTGCGTTCCATCCCTAAGCTCGCCAATATACCCACAAATGAGATTAAGCCAGAGAGTGCAGTAAACGCAGCATAGCCTTGAATATCCATGTAGCGTACTAGTAAAACAACCGTGGCAAAACCTGCCAGACCAGCAGCACCCCTACCCAGCAAATAATGCCATGCGCCCGAACGTACGTTATCTTTTGAATAAGGCGAATTGCCCATATTTAATTACCCGAAATAATATCGTGCCTGATTACATTTAATCTTTTTTAGGATCACCGATCAAATTGGGTCTCTCAGCTGATGCCATTGACTCTAGCAAATCTACTGCAAATTTTGCCTGTAATTGATAAGCATCCTGCACAGTTGTGTTATCCGTAGATGGAACAATACTAGAAACACGCATTAGCAAGCCATCTGGTACAGTACCACTTAAACCATATCTTAACTTTGTCACTTTAGTTTCCCAGCCTGGATATGTAATTTTATTCCCGATTCTTAACCAATAAGTAATGGGCTCTACACGACCGATTTTATTGGCTAAAACCCGAGTTACATGAATATCTCCAAACGATGATCTTAAGGTATCCCTCGCAACTTTTTCTATAATAAAGCCTTGCCCTCCATAACATCCTTCTGGCAAATGCAGACCGACACTATCACTTTGGTCTTTTCCGTAAGCAATTGATAACATCACCACATCACCTTTTGCGCTTGTGTATGTACGTGATAATGTCTGTGCGTAAACTTTATCTACTGCTTCTTTTAACTCTGGATTGACCAATTGGGCAGATAGTTCTGCCACTTGCCACTGGTTAAATTGCTTTGGAATCAAGCTTTCTAAATTAATGGCATTTCTATCCGCCACCATCATGTGATCAGGCCTAAGTGCCATACCCATCAATGATGCTACGACCATCAATAACAATGCTATATATGCTTTATATTGCACTGAGTTTGTTCCTTTGCTTAACAAAGTATTGCAAGAACGAATCCACACTCATAATAAACATGAGTGCAATCACGAACAGAAACATGCCTGCAAAACCATGAACAAAGCCTTGTCCAACTTCATCACCAAAATAATAGGTGATGAGAGTAAGAGCAACCACCCTTACTACGTTTGATGTGAATGAGATTGGGATAATGAGAATCGCCAAGATTATGTTTCTTAGTGCGGAATCATGCTTGATCAAGTTTAAATACAGAAGGCCTAAGGCTTCTAAAGAAATTAGTGTATGCATTCCTGCACAAGCATCTGCAACTAGCAATTGATACTGTCCGATTTGCAGCACTACCCCAGAGCGCGCAATTGGGTAGCCAGCCCAATACAATATCGCTTCAGTTACTTGTGACACCGCCATCTTCATCGGCATGGTAATTGCGTCTAAAGGCAGGGGCAACATAAAAATGATAAAAAACAAGGGAAACCACATCTCCTTTAGCCCAGATTTGCCTCGCATTAGCAATAGCACCCCTGCCAACACGGGTATCTGAGACCCGATATCGAGCATATAGATATCCTGTGAACGCCCTAGGATATAGCAAAGCAATCCCAATATTAAAAAAATCCAACCTAAGATAGAAGGACTGTCTGCAGTTTCAGAAGTTAAACTTTCACGTTTAAGCCAAACTAGATAGGCTACAACCATTAATACAATAGGACCATGCGCCTGATCAGTTTGACGCCAAAGATCATGACTAATTGCTATATAGGTAGGAACATATAGTGCAAATAGACCTGCGATGATTGGAATCCAGCCCAACAATTGATTTGAAGGTTTTAATGCCTTCAAGAATGCAATCGGCTTAAGCACCTACAACACCTGATAAACGCTACCAATAACTTTGGTACCGGTCATACTGAGTTGCTGATTTAATAATATTAAATCATTTGCTTTGGTGTAATCCTTACGTGCAACGATTACAACCCCCTTAGCTTTAGCAGCTACGGTTAAATAATCAAAACCTAAGGCAGACGGTGCGCTTTGAATAATGATAATGTCGTAAATCACTTCAAGGTCATGTAGCAACTCAACAAAGGCTGACTTACTTAATAGCTCTTGTGGGTTGGGAACTTCCGTACCAGCTGTCAACACAGATAAGTTAGGCAATGCTTCAAACCTAGAAAGCTGGTAATTACCCTGTCTATTGGCCAAAATATTTGCCAGACCTACTCTAGTCTCAATATTAAATAGTTTTTGTTGGCTTGGTTGTCTTAAATTGGCGTCGATTAATAAGGTTTTTTTATTTAATTGTGAAAACACAATTGCCAAATTTGCAGACAATACATCAGCAGAGTCTTCTGTATCAGTAGAAATTATCGCCAGCGTTTTATTGCCTTGGTCAAACCAGCGCAATAATAACTGACCTCTTAAACTCCTTAAATGCTCTACCTCATCGCTGAATGGCTTATGTGCAGCGACTAAAGCATGACTCAATTGGCTACCATCATGAAAATATGAATAGTCATATTGTTCTGACAATATTTTTTTTAAATCACTATCTTTTAATAAACCTAGCTGCTTTGCGGCTTCACCAAACAAAATATTCTTATTTTTTTGTAGCTCAAGAATACGGTCAACGTCTTCTTGCTTAAGCTTTGAGCGCGCAACCAATGCCTCCCCCATTCTAAGGTCTTGAGCTCTTAACGCATCGCCCTGCTCATTGATTTGTTCGATTGAATTCATATGTTAATTTTTAAACTATTTGGTTTTAAAAGCGGCATTGTTAAAACGAGACTTAGAACCAAAAACTTGCTTAATTTTTTCTAACCATTTTTTGGCGTTCACTTGCTTTCCTGATACTTTAGAAAACTCTGCTAAGACTGGAATATTAATCAACTTAAATAAATCTTCTGAAGAACGCACGCGCCTATCTAATAGTTCTGCAGTTACCGCAAACACTGTGGCTAACAACGCTCCTAGAAAAATCGACAGTAAAACATTCAATATACGCTTTGGACTGGAGTGTTCTAATGGTGGCGTGGCTGGATTTAAAATCGAAATGTCTGTTTGACCAGACTGACTTTCCATATTAGTCTGACCAAATCTTAGCAGTGCGTTATCGTAGATACGTTGTGCACTATGAGCTTCCCTCAATAAAACAGCCATTTCATCTTGCTCATCTTTTAGTTTAAGCACTCTTTGCTTTTGTGCTTCAAGCGCAGCTCGAATCTCGCCTTCACGTAGCTGAGACACTTTTGCAGACTGCCCTAC
>DHYP01000022.1:43015-44705 GCA_002414145.1 Methylophilaceae bacterium UBA5127
ACGTATATTTTCCACTTCATCTTGTGCTGCCTGATACTGAGGGTGGTTTACACCAAGCCGTTGTGAAACATCGGTGAGCCTGCTTTCAGCCTGCACTAATTGAGATTTCAATCCTTGAATAAGTGAGTTACCCAGTATTTCTGGTGATTCAGATACGGCACCTTTATTTAACTGAGTATGCCTTGAGTTGCTATCATATGTTTGTGCTTGAGCCACAACCAGTTGACTAGAAAGCTCGCTAAGTCTCGCCATTTCCACATCTAAACGACCATCAGCCGATGCAATACTATGCTCTTTTTGAAAAGCTGAGAGCTTAGCCTGTGATTTCTCAACATTCGCTCTTAACTCTTTTACTTGATTATCAAAAAAGACTGCGGCCTGTTTGGAAGGATCTACTTTCATTTGCAAACTTGTATCAATATAAGCCTGTGCAAACGCATTTGCCATTGTTGCAGCAAATTCTGGATCTGCCGCAGTATATCCGATCTCAATCAGACTCGTCTCGCGCGAAGGCTTTACTTCTAAATTCTGCATAAATTGATTGGCATACCAAAGTTTGATGTCACCTCTGCCTTTGGTCGCTTTCTCAAACCTTTCTATAGCAGTTGGGTTTTTATCGATTTTAAGTTTATCAACCACCTTCAATGCAACATTTTGACTTTGAATGATTCCAGTCTGAGTAGCAATATATCCTGGCATTAATGCCGCCGGAAGCATAAATCCTGTAATTGGATCTGCCCCTTTTGCATTAATCACAAGAGAAGTGCTTGCTTTATAAGAGTTTGGCAACATAAAGCTAATTACTGTAGTTACCAGCACTGTGACTATCAGCACCCAAATCGCTATCAACTTGCGCGCATTTAATATTGCCAATAATTGGGAAAAACTCATTTTTTATTTATATCCAATTAAATTAAAACAAGCTTTCGCCTATATAGATAATGTCATCTGGCTGCAACAAGTCGCCTGCTTTAGCATCAATCTCTTTGAGCTTGCCATCTATGCTTCTTTTAATCTCGATTCCGCGCTCAGTGCCTCTAGGTGTTAAGCCACCGCCAATCGACAACGCTTGTGCCACAGTCATGTTACGCTCTAGCCTGAACGAGCCCGGCCTTTGCACTTCGCCATAGATATAAAATACAGGCACTCTTGGTACGTAAATCGAATCACCACTGGCTAACTCAAAGTTCGCTGAAGTATCACCGTTACGGAATAGTGCATCTACGTCAATCTCACGCTTTTCCGCTTTGCCATTGCGGTTTGTTATCACAATAATTTTGTCTGAGCCGCTAGGTGCAACGCCACCAGCCTGAGATAAGAAATCCAGCACCGTACGCACCCCATTGGTCACCGAGTACTTACCTGGTCGGTTAACCTGACCCAGCACCGAAACCTCTCGCGCATTGATGTAAATAATGTCATCTGCAATAATCTGCGGATTATTGGCAGCTCCAGTATTTGCCAGCAGTTCCCTTAAGTCATAATTTTTTTTGATAGTTTTGCCATCCTGAGTGCGAATCAGCGTCACAATATCGGAACCATTGGGATTAGCCCCTCCAGCCAGTGCCAGCACCTCAGTAAGCTTGCTCGGTTTATCTAAAGTATATTTACCTGGCTTATACACATCACCCAATATTGACACAGGCTGACTTTGAAATTGCATCACCACCAGATTGACTTGCGCTTTTTT
>DHYP01000022.1:44716-47968 GCA_002414145.1 Methylophilaceae bacterium UBA5127
TGACAAAACCGCCTTTTTCCAGCATCTCTGCCAATTTAGCTTCTGAAGATTTTGGACTCAGGCCACCCAATGCCACCTCGCCCAATAACGGAAACGTAATAGTGCCAGCTGCTGATAATCTTGCTTCTGTCAGCAAATCAGGACTGCCATAGACGCTTATCCTGACCACATCTCCCGAGCCCAACAAATAGTCTCGACTTTCTGACTCAGCCGCGTTCTTAGCTACGACGTTTTTAGTTGTAGCAACACTTTTTGTAGCTGCACTGTCGGCAGTACTAAACGGACTAAAACATAACATTGCCAACAACAATAATAACTTCAAAATACGCATGTGGATCCTTCAATAATGACCTTTACCGATGTCTTACATTCCTGACAGGCCTTTATCTATTGCAGATTGGTCAGCTTTCTTTTCGCCTTCTGCATTACCACTGGTTGAAGCCGCTGTTTCTGAATGCTGCTCTACTGTTTTTGTTTCTGTTTTAGCTGCAGTAGCGTCTTTCATACTTGCAAATTCGCCTAAATATTCAACTTTGGCCTTGCTACGCAATGCTTCCATCTCTTTTTTGGCCAGTTCGCTTTTTTGCCTATTTAAGAAGTATTGCTCTATGACAGGGGTTGCTTTGTCTCTTGGTAATGCTTGCTCTTGTGATGCAGCCAAATTGACAATATTGATAGAGCTGTTTGTCTTTAGCAAAATATTTTCACCATCTTTAAGTGGCTGTAATAATTTAAGTAAATCGCCAGGCAACTGTTCTGCTGGCTTCACATTACTATTCACATTAAAAGGATACTTATTATCTTTAAGCCAAGTCGCAATCTCATTAATATTTTTAGCACCCTTAACACCAGCTTCTATATCTGCAAATTTTTCTGGACTCACAGTAACCACTAACTCTTGTATGCGGAAAACCCGACGTTTAGCAAACAACTCTGGATGTTCATTATAGAAAGTGTCTATTTCACTTGTTGAAGGCTTTTGCGCCTTACTGATTACCTGCTCTATGTAAGCCTGTGCCAAAATTTCAGCTTTTGAAGCTTCTATTACCTGCAACACTCTAGGGTCGCGGTCTAACTTAGCTGCAGTTGCCTGCTGTACGAGCAACTGCTGATCAACTAACTTGGCAACAATTTTCTTTGAAACTTCTTTGCTTTGTTCTTCCGTCACTTTTCCCACACGACCCAACTGCAAATTCACTTGGTGCACGGAAATTTCGTCCCCATTTACTTTTGCAACAACTTGTCCACCAGCACTTTTATGCTCACCTTTATCACCACAGGCTACAAGCAATAAACTGGATAACATGACTGACAATATTAACTTATGATTAAAGATCATTTTTTTCTCGCATTGGTTACAGAGCCTTGTAACTATAAGAAAGAAATATGACTTTTCTGTGTCAAAAATAAGTAATATTTGTGATGAGATTTAAAGAAATATGTGAAGAGGCACTACGAAATGCTAGATTCTGCTGAATTATCCAATTCAATTGTGACAGACCGTTGATAGGTTATAGTCCGAATGGGCTATTATGCTAGCAAGGACTAAAAATTATATTGCGCCAAAAAGTTAATCGAGTTGAACTGATAATCGTTTACGCTAATGTTCGCATCACGCTTACCACCTTGGTATTCTAGCTGAATCAGAGACTTACTGGTTGGCAAATAAGTCAAGCCTAAATTTAATCCCATAGACTTATCATTATTATCAACACCTGCATCACCTTGGTAGTCGCGTTTACCGAAAGTAAGCCCACTTCTAAAGCCCACTTTACTGGTGATACTCCAATTTAAATTTGCCGCTATGCCTCTATTTTTCACGCTCAATGTTTGCAAACTATCCACTTGGGCTATTTCATCGTAAGCAGTTAACCCAACATTTGTTTTAGAGGTAAGGGTATAGGACAAATCCCAGCGTTGATTGACCCCTGTAAAGTCACGACTCTTAACCGTATAAAAGGGATTGATAGGCAGACCTGTTGCAATCGCCCTTGTACGCACATTTGTTTCAAAATCCACCAATGAAATGCGAGAGCTGACTCTTAATTTATGCGTTGGGAGCCAAGCCAGATTAACCCCATATTGCATATTAGTTGCCTCGCTTCCATATACTGCAGACAGAGGTAATGTTCCAAAAAAACCGCCACCTAAAGCAATCGGTATCAGAACATTGTTTCTATTTGGATACTGTGAATCAATCTCGCGAATGAATACGCCTAACTGCGTCCCTAGTGGATTACTGTAATTAAGCCCGATTTCGTAGCCTTTATCTTCTCGATCAAGACTCTGCTGACTGACACGCTCGTTCTGTAAATCACTTAAGTCAGCTGTTCCATAAATTGTCCAGCTAGGCATAAAATTCCAATTCAAGCTTACACGCTCCTTGGTATATTTTTTTAAATTTCTAGAGGTGTCTTTGGTGTCGCTAAAACTTGAAATTGACTCGCTTTCACTGGCACTGATTACTCCGTACAAATCACTGCCCACGCGCCAATTCCAAGCCAAATTCATTGATTTTCCAGTGTTATCTAATGAACTGTATCGATCAAATTTGTTTTCACTCAAGTTAACAGAGGCTGATAATAATTGCCTGCTTAATCTTAGGTTTACGGCTAAACCTGCACCTAGTGTCTTGACTACATCAGATCGATTTGTAATGCTGTTTGCTTTTGCTTCAGCTTCTGACGCATACCTAAATAAATTATCATCATACGTAACGCTGGTATAAACATACGGCTTAAAATCCACTATGCCTTCTGCCAATACCGAGGATGACATGAGCATTAGACAAGTGAGCACTTGCTTCTTCAAAACAGAATTAGCCATTACCAGTAATTCCAGCTACCTGTGCTCAGTACCCAGATCCCCAATAAGCTATTGGTCACAGCATGTGCAAAAATGGGTATCCACAAGTTTTTATAGTTTTTATAAAGCTCGCCATAAATCAAGCCAGCAAAAAAACCTGCCAACCACAAATGATGCTCTGCCGCAAACAAGCATGCACTGCCTAAATAGGCATAGCCAGAGATTCTTTCTGGAGACAAGCTCAGAAAATCGGGCCGATCAAACCAGCGCATGATGAATGAGCGCCAAAACAACTCTTCCATGATTGGCACCACCAAGGCCGCACCCATTAAACGAATAGATGACCAAATCAATGCGGAGAGTTGCTCCGCATTTTCATTTGGATTAAAACCAAGGGCATCACTTCCGCCTAACCAGTCAGGGTACGGAAATATCCAGATAATAAAA
>DHYP01000022.1:48159-48957 GCA_002414145.1 Methylophilaceae bacterium UBA5127
AAAAATAAAATATAGGCAGCAAAAGGTAAAAGCCTGCTATAGACGATGCGTGAATTGTTCATGTTGTACTTTCAAGCCGAACATGCATGTTACGCAAAAATTATGACGGTTTTATTTCCGTGAAACGATAAATGACTAGATAGCGGACTACTAACGCAACCTAGCCATTTGGAATGTTTGATTTTAATGACCTACTTACGAGATGTAATATGTGCTTCATCCAGTTTATCAAGCTTGGATTGCAAGATATTTTCCAACTCTACACGCTTAAGTTGCAGAAACTGCTCTTTACGCATGACCTCTTCATAACGGCTAGGACTATCGTATATTTGAATCAAATCCTTGCCGTAGCCGTACAATTTATCATTTTTTTCTTCACAGCTAGTTAATGATTTAGTGGTACTGGCTAGATTGCTAGACAACGTTTTACGTTGTCCATCATTAAATTTTAAATCTGCTTGGGCTTGCTTATACTGGCTTTGCAGCTCTGCCAGATTTTTTTGCGTAGTATCTAGCTCCGCTTGTGTTTTAGTGAGCTTTTCATCTAATGCAGTTTTTTCATCATTAGTCTTTTTAAGCTCTGCAGTTAAGTTTCGTACTTTAGATTCAGACTTGGCGAGCTTTTTATCCAAAGCTTGCATCGCCTCATCTTGCGCTTTTAGCTTGTCTTCCAGCTCTTTTTTCTGTGTATCAAACTGCGCTTGCATCGCCGCTTTTTCAGCCTCCATGTCTTGCTTCATTTTCTGCATCATCATCTGCGCACGTTTTGCTGATTTGTCTTTTTTGTCGGCAGCGAAA
>DHYP01000052.1:0-878 GCA_002414145.1 Methylophilaceae bacterium UBA5127
CCGCTTTCGCGGGAATGACGTTTGAGACATTTGACTAAGCTCATTCTGCAATAAACACGCGCGTGCCCACTGGAATCATGTCGAACAAAGCTACAACATCTCTATTACGCATACGCACGCAGCCGTGCGAGCCTACTTTGCTCATCTCGGTAGAATCTGGCGTGCCGTGAATGTAAATATAGCGCTGCATGGTATCGACATTGCCCAAACGATTTTTGCCGATTTCTTTGCCTGAGAGCCACAAAATACGCGTTAAAATCCAATCACGATCAGGAAACTCCGCCATCAAATCTGGCGTGCAGATTTCGCCCGTCTGCCTACGCCCTACAAACACGGCATTTTCTGCCGCACCCGCACCAATCTTGGCACGGACAACATGCACCCCCAATGGCGTGCAGCCACTATCTTTCTCACATCCCGCACCGTTGGCGGCGGTGGATACTGGATAGCGTGCCATGACCCCGCCCTCATCATTATATAAAGTGAGGGTTTGATTTTTTATAGTGATTTCAATACGCATGGTTAATTACCATCTTTAATTTTTCAAAAATCCAAGGTCATACACTTGCGGGCGCAATTTATCACCTAGCGTTTTATAAGCAGTTTCAAAAGCGCTAAAGTCTACAGGTACAAAATCACCACTGGCGTTACGCGCTTTTAAGGCATTGCGGATTTGATACCAGCCCACATCAGGGCGGTTGAGTTTGAGCTCATCACGCACCGCGCGTGCATCGGTATGTGAAAAATAGGCTTGCCATAAGGTGCGCCCTGCGTTTAATACGGCATTGGCTTCTGTCGATAATCCAGCATACTGACTTGCCATGTCATTTACACCAACTCCACCCAGCCTACCTACTTCGTCATTCCCGCGTAGGCGG
>DHYP01000052.1:951-1819 GCA_002414145.1 Methylophilaceae bacterium UBA5127
TTCCCGTTTTCACGGGAATGACGGATGAGGGGTCAACCAGCGCAGGCAGATTCGCTAAATATTGCACCATAAAATCAGATTCAAAACGCTCGGGCGCACCAACTTCAACCTCAGTAAACGGAATAAAATGGTTGACGATGCTCCAAGTTTTGCCGTTCCATTCTAGGTGGTTGGCACTGGCGGTGAGGTTACTTCCGTTAAACAGCATCCAGATCAAGCAGTCGGTTTTGAATTCATCGGTTAATGATTCTGTAGGCTTTAGAAATTGGTCGCGGTCGTTTAGCCACGTTTGTTTAATAACTAGGCGAACAGTAAACACAATCGCGGTTTGCCAAAGATTTTTTTCAGTAACAAAAAATCCGCCTGCACTGCAATACCCAGAAGATAATAACGCAGTTTGGGTTGATGCGTTTTGAAGGTCAGTACCTTTGCAAATCATGCTGGCTATTGCTCCGTCAGCCCATTTTGTGCCTCGGACATCTTTTGTGCTAGTCGTTGGTGAAACTGCATTTTTCAAAGGAAGCGCGTTAATGCTATTGGCTCTCGGGCGCGCAATCCAATCGCTAAGTAGTTGCTCGTTTGGCAGATTAAAAAAACATTTTTCGCCTATCGCTTGAGCATTTTTATCTAAGACTTCGGTTCTGATTTCAACGATAGGCTGCTTTTTTGTGGCATTTTGGTTAGTTGCCCAAACCAAAAATCCAATTGGAAAATTACCTGTTAGCCCCTCAAATGCTTTGCTATGCACTACAAAACCTCCTCGATATTTTGCATTCCAAGCATCGCGAAATTTTTCAAAATTTGGTGCATTAACGTATTTAAGTTTGCTAAACATAGCTATAGTTGCTGTTGGAATTTCTTGTGAGGA
>DHYP01000052.1:1864-2258 GCA_002414145.1 Methylophilaceae bacterium UBA5127
ATAACCTTGCTTGTCCATAATGCTGGCAACGCGAGTTTTAGAAACACCGAGTTTACTTTCGGCATTTACACCTGCTGCAATACTTACGTTATCTGCATTAGCGGCCTCAGCATAAGGCGGGTTGATTAACACCAAAATCTTCTTACCTTCTGCAATCGCTTGCCTTAAACCTGCTGGGACTTTATTGGTCAGGTTGTAGTCTATTTTGCCATCATCAGTAATGTCGTCATTGAGGTAATCGTATTGAAAACGTTGCGCGGCCACGCAGGTTTTGGTGGCTTTCATCACATCCACATCAGCTTCATCCAAGGTGCTCATATAGATATTGCGCGGGTTGCTGTGCTTCACTTCTAAATTGCCCACGCCACAGCACATATCCCACACAATGTATTCG
>DHYP01000052.1:2301-2594 GCA_002414145.1 Methylophilaceae bacterium UBA5127
GCCAGCTTGTCGTAGGCTTTATCCACCACCGCCAATGGCGTGTAATACGCGCCTTTAAAGCTGCGTTCATCTAGCGGTATCAAACTATCGCGGCGCTCTAGCAAATAATTGCGATACTCGGCTTTGGGTGGGCGGTGGTAAATCGCCCAAAATTGGCGGTAGCCTTCTTTGTTGCCTAGCTCGTACATTTTGCCGCCCAAGCTAAACACAGGCGCGTCATTTTTATGTAGTAACTCTGCGGGTAAATTGGCGTGGGTGGAAACTTTGCCATCGTGCATGATGTCGGCAAAAAA
>DHYP01000052.1:2654-5506 GCA_002414145.1 Methylophilaceae bacterium UBA5127
CACCACCCATTTATCAAACACTTGTTTGAGGTTATCGGGCGTGATTTGGGTGCGGATAATATCGCCCGATTTAATGGCGGTTTTCACCGTGCTGATAAACTCTTCTTCGTGCGTGTTGATTCTAAACGAGACAAAGTGCGTGCCGATATGGGTGGAGATTTCCGCCAGCGCCTCTTGCGTGTATTGGCTGGCAGATTTTCCCCATTTGATGGTCTTTTTAGCGAGAAAAGGCAGCACATCGCTGGTTTTCATAATCGCGGCTTTTTCGGTATCAATCACCGCTAAAAACGGCGGGATTTCCTCACCTTTATTGAGCGCCACCTGCACGTAATGTAACAACTGCGTAAACATGGCATAGGTTGAAACCTTACCTGTGTCTTTGGCCTCAAACCAAATTTCTTTGGTTTGAATGTCGATCAAGCCTTTGGTGTAAGCTTTTAAGCCGAGTGCTTTGATATACGCGTCTTTAACGTCTTCTTCACTGTGGGCTTTTTGTAAGGCATTGTAGAGACTCATTGTTAACCTTTTTGTTTACCAACTTTTGGTGGCTTCTGCGAAGTATGAAACACCCGCAAAATTTCTACCTGATTATTCTTAATCCGATACGGTACTAAATAATGGGTGTTGCTGATGACTAACTCACGCGTGCCAACGACGCGACCCGGTCTGCCAAGCGCGGGTTGGGTGGCTAACAAGTTGACTTGCTCAATCACTATACTCACCACTTTCCTTGCCACTCGCGGGTTCTCTTGGGCGATGTATTCTGCAATCTCATCCAAATTCTTTAACGCGGTTTTTAGCCAAACAATCTGCATGCTTATAGATTAAGCTTTCCATTTGGCAAGCACTGCGCTCACTTCTGCGTCAGTTGCAAAATCTCCAGCATCGGCCTCTTGTATGGCCTGGTGGATTTCTGCAATTTGCCATTCGTTACTTTCTACATAAGCTTTGATGGCTTCTGCGGCTAAAAACGAGCGGCTACGGTGAGTGGATTCTGCGAGTTTTTCTAGCTTATTTTTCACATCATCTTCTAATCTTAAGGTAACGGTTGTACTCATCATGTACTCCTAAAACACAATGTGTACAATGTAACACAATGTCATTATTTGTGTGGACTAATTATTCTGTTCGCTAGGGAGTAACAAATCCTCTAGAAAAAATGCCGAAAGCTCAGCGCGCCCCGCTAACCCCGCTTTGCGATACAGTGCTCTTGCCTGTTCACGCACAGTACGTTCACTCGCACCACGCAAATCTGCAATTTCCTGATGACTAAAGCCTTTTAACATCAATATGCCAATCTCGGCCTCGGCTTGCGTGAGCTGCCAGCGCTTAAACTGCTTTTGTATTTCTACACCTAAACCTTGTATTAAGTCGCGACTTTCTTCACGCCAGCGCTCCGCATCTTGCTGCGCTTGCGCCAAGTCAGTCTTTAAACTCTTAAGCGTAGATTGTGTTTGATTGTAATAATCTCGCGCCAGTAAACTCAGCCCAATAATCGCGGCGGTAAAAACAAGCAACTCTATCGCCACATGCCCAAAGCCCTTGCCTTCCTGATAATCACTGATGACATCCAATGCAACCAGAATTGAAATTAACGCATATATCGCTATGCCAAGCTTAGTGAGCTTTTGCTGTTGTAAGTACTCTGCCATCAATACACCTTTCGTGTTAACCATCTTGCATACGTGTCAAATGACGCATTCACTTCCCGCACTGATAAGCGCAAGATGCGCGCAGTTTAACGCCCTTATGATTTATTTTAAAGGTATGCCGAGTTAAACCCAACGTTTAATTGAAAAGGAATTTACCATGAGCCATTCAACAACCTCTGTAAAGGTCTGGGATCCCGTTGTGCGCATTGGACACTGGACACTAGTGATTGCATTTTTCACCGCTTATTTCACCGAAGAAGAACTGATGACACAGCATGTCTGGGCTGGCTATGTGGTAGCGGGTGTTGTGATATTGAGACTTTTGTGGGGGATTGTTGGCAGTAAACATGCCCGATTTAGTGATTTTATTTATCGTCCGAGTGCAGTTTTGGGTTATTTAAAAGGGTTACTGCAAAAAAAACCTCAGCATTATGAGGGGCACAACCCTGCTGGCGGGGCAATGGTGATTGCACTGTTGTTAAGTATTGCTATCACCGCCTACACAGGGCTTGCGCTATACGCTGTAGAAGACAACGCTGGCCCACTAGCCAGCCTTTATGGTAGTCCATCAAAAATATCAGCCGCAATCAGTTCATCTGGCGAATCCCGTGAAAATGAAGGTCAAGAATCAGAAGAAAACGAGGCAAAGGAACGCTCAGACAATATGGAAAATATCTATCAAACACAAGCAGGGAAAATCACTTTAAATGACAAAGTTGGCGTTGGCGGTACTGGTCGCAAAGCGGAAATGAATGAAAATCAAGCGATTAATCAGCCTAAACACCAAGGCAAACATGAAGAATCATTTTTAGAAGAATTACACGGGTTTTTTGCTAACTTTACTTTATTTCTAGTCATTCTTCATATCGGTGGAGTTATTTTGTCTAGCCGTATCGATAAAGAAAACCTAGTAAAAGCCATGATTACAGGCAAAAAAGAGCTGGTATAAAAAAAGCCGTTGTGTACTTAGGTGATGCTGTTAAACTATCACTTACGCACAACAGGAAATCATTTTTTGAGACATTTTGAAATTCATAAATCGCACCGTATTGGCTGGCTACGGGCGGCCGTACTAGGTGCTAATGATGGCATTGTTTCTACTGCAAGTTTAATTATCGGCGTAGCCTCAGCGCATGCAGCGCATGATGCTATTTTGCTCACAGGGATTGCTGGTTTAGTAGCAGGTGCGATGTCGATGGC
>DHYP01000052.1:5550-7279 GCA_002414145.1 Methylophilaceae bacterium UBA5127
GTAAGCTCACAAGCCGATACTGAGTCAGCAGACCTCGCGCGTGAGGCAGAAGAACTGATGACAGAACCAGAGCATGAGCTAAAGGAGTTGCAGGGCATTTATATGTCACGTGGCCTAAGTAAGGACTTAGCCCTGCAAGTTGCGACAGAGCTGACTGCCCATGATGCTTTGGGCGCACATGCGCGCGATGAACTAGGCATCTCAGAAATAGTATCTGCAAAACCAGTACAGGCCGCTTTTACTTCTGCTGCCACTTTTGCAGTTGGCGCTGCACTTCCCCTGATAGTAGTGATGCTCTCTAGCCCATCGCAAATTATTATATTAGTCTCTGTTTTATCACTTGTGTTCTTAACACTATTAGGCGGACTAGCGGCCAAAGCAGGTGGCGCAAGTCTATGGAAAGGTGGCTTAAGGGTTACTTTTTGGGGCGCGCTCGCGATGGCTGTCACCGCATTAGTTGGGCATTACTTTGGTGTAATGACTGCCTAATTAAAATTAACCAAGCGATCCCAATTACCATCAGCCGCTGGCATATAGCCTTTAATATCAGTACGATACGCCACAAACTGACCTTCATACCATAATGGAATATAAGGCAATTGCGCATGAATACGCTGTGTTGCCGCTTGCCAGTCTTCTTTTTGTAAAAGTGTATCCAACGCTGCATCGATGTAACGACCACGATTAAAGCCATTAGGCGGGACATACGCAGACCCAAACGCCTTAGCATAAATTTCTGGGGTTTTAATACCCACCCAAGTCAATCCAAACAATTGAAACTTGCCCTGCTTTACATCTTCAAAAAAAGTACCCCAATCCAGACTACGGATTTCCAAATCAATGCCCGCAGGCGCCATCTGCGCTTGTAAAATAGTGGCGAAGCGCACCCGTTGTGCATCAGTACTGGTTTTATAGACTAATTTAAGCGGCAATTCAAAACCTGCTTCTTGTAACAACTGTTTAGCGAGTGCTGGTTGATAGGTATACGGCTTAAGCCTTGCATTTCCTGCATAATGAGCCGGCGGCAAAATCGCACCTGCAATGCGTGTATTTCCCACCATCACTTTATCGATAATCGCTTGTCTATCAATGGCATAGGCGATAGCCTGCCTGACTTTTAATTGTTTGAAGACGGGGTCTTGCATATTAAGACCAAGATATGAAAAATTGGCACCTTGCCCAGTATTCACGTGAATCTGAGGTTTAGATTGTAAATACTTGACTAACTCCGGCGGCAAATCTCCTTGTAGCAAATCCGCCTCGCCATGTAACAGTTTAAGCACTCGCACCGTTGGGTCTTTTACCTCGGTCAGAATCACTTTTTTACCACTATTCACATGTTGCAATACTAACGCCCCCTGCCAACTGACAAACTTTAGCCTGCCATTGCCGATTGGGGCATGAGAAAAATCATATCCTTTGACAATCAAATCTTTAGGCAAAATGCCAATGATTAATTTTTCTGGGAAGTGCGTATCTGCTTCTTTTAACTCAAACATTAGCGTTCGTGAGTCTATCACTTGAATTGCGGCAATATTGCGATACTCTGCGGCATGGGGGGAATCTTTAAGTGCTAGTAAACTATCATAAGTCGCCTTCACGTCATCAGCATTCAAAGCTTTACCATGATGAAATGGTGCGCTATTTTGTTTTAAGGTAAAACGATATTGTTGTGGACTCAACGCTTGCCAGTCAGCCAAGCTTGGTATCACTTTTGACGATGCATCAA
>DHYP01000052.1:7302-8586 GCA_002414145.1 Methylophilaceae bacterium UBA5127
GTTGATACAGCAAGCGATTCACACGTTCTGAGGCCGCATCAGTCGCATAACGCGGGTCTAAATTTAGCGGAGCTTGGGCAATCGCAAACCGAACTACTGTTGTTTGATGGTGTTGCGTACATGCACTTAATAGTATCAACAAACAATATACATAAAACGTTCTCATAGCAAAAGTTTAACCGATTTATGTCCACGCATCGCTAGGCCTTACATCCAAAAGATTAAAAATACACGTCACCGATATAAATATGGTTTAATTATCTTGCAACAAATAAACTAAAACAGATTATTAAATAGGAGCGAATAATGAATGGAATCATACAATTAGCAGGTCGCATTATGTTAGCACTTATCTTTATTCTGGCAGGCGCGGGTAAAATATCTGACCCCGCGGGCACAGTTGGTTATATGCAATCCGTCGGCCTACCAGGAATACTATTGTGGCCAACCATTGCTTTAGAGCTTTTGGGGGGATTGGCGATTGCGATAGGATTTAAAGTGCGTTATGCCGCGTTTGCACTAGCGGCATTCTGTGTAATATCTGCTGTTCTATTTCACAAAAATTTTGCAGATCAAATGCAAATGTATATGTTTATGAAAAACATTGCGATGGCGGGCGGCTTATTGTTACTTGCCACCAGCGCACGCACGGCTTTTAGTATTGATAAAAATTAGGCTAACTCAAACAGCGCAATCGACTCCACATGCGCGGTATGCGGAAACATATTAATCACGCCTGCCGCGCTTAAAGTGTAGCCTTTTTCGTTGACCAACACGCCTGCATCACGTGCGAGCGTAGCAGGGTTACATGACACATACACAATGCGCTTGGGCGCAGTGCTGGGGATAATGGCTTTTACTAATTCAAATGCACCATCACGTGGTGGATCAATCAGCCATTTGTCAAAACGGCCTAACGCTTCTAAACTACTTTCTGTCATTTTAAATAAGTCAGCCACAGCAAACTGCACATGCTTAATTTGGTTCAAACTCGCGCTCTCGTTCGCACGTTCCACAAGATTGGCCAAGCCTTCTAAACCCAATACCTGCGCACCACTGCGTGCAATAGGCAGCGTAAAATTGCCTATGCCACAGAAAAAATCTGCAATTTCTTCACCTGCTTTAGGGCTGAGCAACTGCATGGCGCGACGTATCATCACTTGGTTAATTTGTGGATTCACTTGCGTGAATTCATTTGGCTTGAATGGATAAGTTAAGCCAAACTCGGGCAGACTGTATTGCAACTGCGGCGCATGGATCGGATAAAAAGGCATAATCGTGTTC
>DHYP01000052.1:8663-11374 GCA_002414145.1 Methylophilaceae bacterium UBA5127
CTTAAACCCGCCATAATACGAAAAATCAGCACAATCACGGGTTTGTTTTCAATAGGCTCACCCACCGCCAATTCAATTTGCGGAATCTTATCGCGCAAGCTCAACTGCACAATCAAATCTTGTAAAGGTTGGATTAAGTCAGACACTGCTGGCACCAGCACTTGGCAACTATTCATATCAGACACAAAGCGCGTGGCCTTTTCGTTAAACCCCACCAGCACGCGCTGCTTTTTTTCAACGTATTTCACGCTTAGGCGCGCTTTATGACGATAACCCCAAGTCGGCCCGTACAGCGGAGGCAACATATTCACAGGGCTGACTTTGCCAATATGCTTAAAGTCATTTTCTAGCAGGCGCTGTTTAGCAGCGACTTGCGCAGCAAAATCCAGATGCTGTAATTTGCATCCGCCACAAATACCAAAATGCGGGCATTTAGGCGTTACACGCTGATTGCTTTGTTTAAGCACCTGTACGACGTTTGCTACTTCAAACGTATGCTTGATGTGATGCGATTGAAAGGTCACGCGCTCATTTGGTAAAGCACCATCAATAAAAATGGCCTTACCTTCAACATGCGCTACGCCGCGCCCTTCTTGGTCTAACGATTCGACTAATGCTTCTACAATGGGATTTTGGGCAGGATTACTATAACTTTTATTACGATTTCTTCTCATAAATGCTATTTTAACTGATACACCCGCATATTCAGTTAAAATTGCACTTTTACCTGTTAAGAAACACTGAATTCAAGAAAACAATATGAAACTTATCGCACCACTTTTTAGTTTGACTGCCCTTATTTTTTTAGTATTGGTTAACTCGTGTCTGGCGGATAACCTTGCAATTAAAAAATCAACGCAAGGTATTGCATACGTCACAGGTGGCATTAGTGATGATGAGGTTGAAGCATTGCGCCCCTATACCAAAAAATTCAGTTTGCACTTGGTTTTTTCAGAAGGGGTAAGTGGACGTTCGATTACCGATATTGACGTAAATATTTACAACACGGATAGCAAGCTTGTATTTAAAACAATCAAGGCGCAGCCACAGCTGTTTGTGGACTTGCCTGCAGGCACCTACACCATCGTAGCTAAATATAATGAGAATAAGCAGCGTTATAAATTTGAATTAGCGGCAAATGAGCACAAAAAAATTATTTTAAACTGGAAAAACCTTACAGACGAAGATGCGGCAGACGAAGAGGCTCAGTAATAGCTTAATTCCACGCCGCTAAAAATTCTGCCCAATGCTGATCTGGGTAGCTGTCTAACGTCTCTCTCACCAAAGCAATTTCGGCCTCATACGCCTGCTTACTTAAGTGCCCTCGCATGAGTTGAAAACGCAAATATACCAAATGCGTATTGGCAACATCTGTTTCACAATAATTGCGTATTGCCTCAATCTCTCCTGCTTTGTAGGCATCCCACACTTTACTGCCATCCATGCCCAACTTACCTGGAAAACCACATAACTGTGCAATTTCATCCAAAGGCGCATTGGCTCGACCATTAAACATGGCTAATAAATCCATTAAATCCAAGTGTCGTGTGTGATAGCGGCTAATGTAATTATTCCATTTAAAGTCTTTATCATCTTCGCCCAGATCCCAATAACGCGGCGCTTGTACCTGATTAATCATGGCACGGTAATGCAACACAGGCAAATCAAAACCACCACCATTCCATGAGATTAAATTGGGCGTATATTTTTCAATCCCATCAAAAAAGCGTTGAATAATTTCCGCTTCTGACGACTGTGCATCTCCTAAAGTCCATACTTTAAAATGATTACCTTCGCGTAAAGCGCAAGAGATTGCACAGATTCTGTGCTGGTGTAAGGGCAAAAACTCACTGCCATTTTGTTGACGACGTTGATGAAAAGCAATATTAGCCACATCTTCTGCGCTAGTATTGACTGGTAGACCAAGTAGATGACGCATGCCATCCGTGTCGGGGATTGTTTCAATATCAAAAACTAAGCTAGGTATCATGCCTTAAAGCATACACGAAACATAGCCACTCATGCAAAGGCAAGCTTTGCTAAGTCATATCACTTTTTAAGCAAAAACAACTTGCTTATAAGTGATTTGTGTTGCTGTATTTTGCATCAAGTTTTCTTCTGATTTGTGCATACGAATGACATTTTGCAACGCTCCTTCAGAAAACATTAATACAGCGTAGGCAATCTCATCGTCTGTATTTAACGGCGTAAATTTACCAAAACCATATTGACTGTTGGCCATGACTTGCCAAGCCCCTTTAGGCTCTGCAAACTCTGGTTTAATAAAATGGTGCGTAATTTGCTCAGAAGTCATGCTATGTAAGGCACAGCTTGAGTTTTCAGCCAATACTGTCCAGCAGCACTCATCCTGATCATTGGTAGGTTGAAGCTGGAACAAATACCATTCATCCTCATGATAAATAAGCTGAATGACTGTCTGGATTTTGCCACTTTGTCGGTTAAGCACATAATAAACACCTTGGTCATCAAGCGTGATGGCCTTACCGTAGGCAGGAAGAACATAGAGATTGCTTGGCATTACAATACTCCTTTAACTTGGTCTAAGTTAGGTACAGTGTAAGCGATAATGCTTACTAGTTAAGCATTAAATAACAAGCATTTAACGTGCCATTTCTAGAAACTGGATGAAGGTTGTTATTTGAAGATTGATGGATTAAGGCATACGACGCACTGCAAGCGAATGCGCCATG
>DHYP01000052.1:11434-11675 GCA_002414145.1 Methylophilaceae bacterium UBA5127
AACGAGTCCGCCCTACGCGGGCTGCGAGTGAGCGCCTTACACGAGCTTTTTTAATTACTAACTTCACCATTTAATTCGTAAGGAAGTTCATTTCCACTTTTATCAAATTGATGTCGTGGAGTATTCGGAAGTGAATTTGTAGAAGGTAGACCACTGCTTTTTTCAGGCTCATCAATTTGTGTTTGTTCATATATATTTTGGTTACGCGATTCATATTCAGCATATTTTGGGAGTCCCTTTG
>DHYP01000054.1:0-9506 GCA_002414145.1 Methylophilaceae bacterium UBA5127
CAGACTGCTCCACCCCGCGTCCGCTTCGACATCGCCAAATGCGTGTTGCGTCGAGAGGTGAGACTATAGCAAATATTTTAAGGTCGTGTCAAACACTCTTTCACTTTTTTATCTATCACTGTTACTTTTATTAAAAAACAAAGGCGCATAATGCGCCTTTTAAAAAACCCGAACCTGCGCGTTAACTTCCGATTGCGCCAAATACCTTTTTAAGAAGACCGCTTGCTTGACCCACTGGATCTTGTCGTATTGCGGCTTCTTCTTTAGCTATCATCAAATACACTCCATCTAAAGCTTTGTTAGTGACATATTGTTCAATCTTGGCATCTTCTTTTTTTACCACACCAAACTTACTGCCCATCTCTGCATATTTATTGTATGTCTCAGCAAGCTGCACCTTTTCTGTTGCTTTTTGCACAATAGGTAAGAATTTTGCCGCCATTTGTGCTGATGTGGTTTTTTTAAAATATTGGGTTGCCGCATCATTGGGCCCAGTTAAAATTGCTTTGGCATCCGCTACACTCATTTTTTTTACAGAATCAATTAACAATGCCTTGGCTTCTGGTACAGCAGCCTCAGCAGCACGATTCATTTTAAGCACAAGCTCATCCGACTGCTTACCCATACCGAGAAGTTTCATGCCTTTTTCAATTTTCTTAAGCGAGCTAGGTAGCGGAATCTTCACTTCTTTATTGCCCAGAAAACCATCTGTTGCTCCCAGTGAACTGACTGCTTTGCCAATCCCTTGCATCAATGCTTCCTTTAAGCCTCCGCTTGCTTCTGTATTTGTTAAATCACTCACACTCAATGCATTCGCGTAAGTCACAAAGAGTATTAATAAAGATGCAACAATCCCGCCTTTTAGGCTAGCTAAGTTCATACCATCTCCTCAAAATAGTTTTTATTGGAAACGCAAGTGTACTCTTGCCTGCCTATTTTTTTTCACTATTTTTATAAGATTTTACATTCCAAATATTGTTGGCATACTCACCAATTGTTCTATCACTAGAGAATTTGGCCATACGTGCAACATTGAGTATCGCCTTACGTGACCACTCCTCCTGACTTTGGTATAGTTTTGCCACTTCCTCTTGTTTAGCCACATAGCTTGCATAATCTGCCAGCAATAAATAGTGGTCTCCCTTATGAAGCAGCGTATCAAAAATTGCTTGATAACGATTGGGCTCTTCCACAGAAAAGAAGCCAGAGGCAATCATATCCATTACTTCTTTAAGTTCAGGGTTGCTATGATATACATCCCATGGGTTATAACCGCTTGCTTTTGTCTCTGCCACTTGTGGTGTCGTCAAGCCAAAAATAAAGATATTCTCATCACCTACTTCTTCTTTAATCTCGACATTCGCGCCATCTAATGTACCTATCGTCAATGCACCATTTAACGCCATTTTCATGTTGCCCGTACCGCTGGCTTCTGTGCCAGCAGTCGAAATTTGCTCAGATAAGTCACTGCCTGGGAACAAGATTTCCGCAGCGGAGACATCATAATTTGGGTAAAACACGACTTTAAGCTTGTCACCTACCACGGGATCCTCGTTCACAATGGTCGCCACATCATTAATTAAACGAATAATTTGTTTAGCTAGCCAATAACCTGGCGCTGCCTTGCCTCCAAAAATCACCACACGTGGCGTGGTATTGACTCCATGACGAATACGGTTATACAAAGTAATAACATGCAGCACATTCAATAATTGGCGCTTGTATTCATGTATCCGCTTAATTTGTACATCAAATAACGCATCTGGATTAAGCTGAATACCAGTCAGATGTTGTATTCGCTGAGCCAGCCGTACTTTATTGGCACGCTTAACATCCCTAAATGCTTTTCTGAATGCAACATCATTCGCATACGGCTCTAATTTCGACAGCAAACTTAAGTCTTTTTGGAAACCACTACCAATGGTTTGACTTAATAATTGGGTTAGACCAGGGTTAGCTTGGTTTAGCCAGCGGCGTGGCGTAATCCCATTGGTCACATTAGTAAATTTGCTAGGATATATTTTATGGAAGTCTGCGAATAAAGTTGCTTTAAGCAACTCGCTGTGCAATGCGGCGACACCGTTGGTGGTGTGCGATCCGACGACCGAGAGATGCGNNATGCGCCATTCTAACGCGACGCCCATGCGTTTCATCAATAATAGAAACACGACTGAGCAGGTCTGTATCACCTGGGAAATGGTGATTTACCATCTGTAAGAAGTGATAATTAATTTCGTAAATAATGCCTAAATGTCTAGGCAGTAACTTACCAAAAAGTTCAACTGACCAAGTTTCTAGCGCCTCTGGCATTAAAGTGTGATTGGTGTATGCAAAAATTTTGGTCGTCAGCTTCCATGCATCGTCCCAAGACAAACCACGCACATCTGTCAATTGATACATCATTTCTGCTACTGCAATCGCGGGATGTGTATCGTTGAGCTGAATAGCCACTTTTTCTGGCAATATGTTCCAGTCTTTATTTTTTGCATGGAACCGATGCAAAATATCTTGAATAGAGGCCGAGACAAAGAAGTACTGTTGTTTCAAACGCAACTCTTTACCTGATGCGGAAGTGTCATTTGGATAAAGTACTTTTGAGATATGTTCAGAAGCATTACGTTCTTCTACCGATTTTTCATAGTTCCCATCATTAAAATGGCCAAGATCAAACTCCTTGGTAGATTTTGCTGACCATAATCTTAAGTTGTTCACTGTTTCTGTGTCATAGCCTGGCACAGGCACATCGTATGGCATTGCCACCACGGTTTCTGTATCCACCCAGTGATGCTCAATATTCTTTCCTGTATTGAACTCAACAACACGTCCATAAAACCTGACATGACAGGTATGCTCTGGTCGCTGTACTTCCCAGATATTCTGATATCGTAGCCAGTTATCAGGATTTTCAACCTGCTGACCATTGTCAATAGACTGCTTAAACATGCCATATTCATAACGAATACCATATCCTGTACTTGGAATATCCATCGTCGCCATCGAATCTAAAAAGCAAGCCGCTAAACGTCCTAAGCCACCATTGCCCAAAGCAGCATCGGGCTCCATCTCAACAACTTCTTCCATTTTTTGGCCAATCATGCCAAGACTTTCGCTAAGTTCTGGTGCAATGCCCAAGTTAAGGGCGGCATTAGAGAGCATGCGACCAATCAAAAACTCCAGTGACAAGTAGTAAACGCGCTTTATATCACTATCACGATATAAATCTCTGGTTCTCACCCAGCGCCCCATGACATGGTCACGTACGGTGTACGCTGTAGAGGCATACCAATCGCGTTTGGTCGCCCAAGAATGGGTCTTCCCCATTGAAAAGATCAAATGATTTTTGAGTGCCTGCGTCACCTCCAAGTGCTCGATAAAATACTCATCATTTAAATTAGTCATTGTTTTTAAACGGGTTTTATTTTCTGGATTATTCATTTTGATCTCTCTCTACATTCAATGGCTACGACAACGCGCACTTAAAACACTCGCTAGCTTCTTAGGAATTCTATTACAGAAACAAGCAATAAACACGCCTATTTAATGATATAAATGTAAAAGCCGCCTGAACTAGGCGGCTTTTAGAATATCTAGAGAACTAGACTTAGACAATCAAACTGTTCATACGTCTCACAAAGCGAGCGGGGTCTTCTAATTGCCCACCTTCTGCGAGTAGTGCCTGATCAAATAACACATGCACATAATCCGCAAACTTGGCATCATCCGCTTCTGACTTAAGGCGTTCAACCAAACGATGCGCAGGATTAATTTCTAAAATGGGCTTACTCTCAGGTGCCTTTTGACCAGCTGATTTGAGTATGCGAGCCAAATTACCAGATAAATCGTGCTCACCAGCTACTAAACATGCTGGAGAGTCAGTTAAACGGTGCGTGACTTTGACTTCTTTCACCGCGTCACCCAAAGTGGTTTTGATACGTTCAATCAAGTCTTTGGCTTCTTCTTCCACTTTTTTCTGTGCTTCTTTGTCAGCTTCGTCTTCCAGCTTGCCCAAGTCCAAATCACCTTTGGCGATGGATTGCAGTTTCTTACCTTCAAACTCAGTAAGACTTCCCAATAGCCACTCATCCACTTTGTCAGACATCAACAGTACTTCGATGCCTTTTTTGCGGAAAATTTCCAAATGAGGCGAGTGTTGCGCTGCGGCAAAGGTATCAGCAGTGATGTAGTAAATCGCTTCTTGCTCTGGCTTCATGCGACTAATGTAGTCTTTGAGCGAGACGTTTTGTGTGTCGTTATCGGTATGGGTGGAGGCAAAACGCAACAAGCTGGCGATTTTGTCTTTGTTCGCCCAATCTTCCCCCGGACCTTCTTTCAAAACACGACCAAACTCTGTCCAAAACTTTGCATAGTCTTCAGGCTTGTTTTCTGCCAAGTCCTCTAGTAGACCCAGCACTTTTTTCACTGAACCGCTTTTAATGGCTTCGACATCGCGACTGTCTTGAAGAATTTCGCGGGATACATTCAAAGGCAAGTCGGTAGAATCAATCACACCGCGCACAAACCGCAGGTATTGCGGCATCAATTTTTCTGCATCTTCCATAATAAACACGCGTTTGACATACAATTTAATACCTTGACGGCGCTCACGATCATACAGATCAAATGGTGCTTTACTTGGAATGTAAAGTAATGAGATATATTCCTGCTTACCTTCTACTCGACTGTGTGTATATGCCAACGGATTTTCAAAATCATGTGAAACATGTTTGTAAAACTCATTGTATTCTTCTTCGCTGATGTCGTTTTTGCTACGCGCCCATAATGCTGAAGCGCTATTGACGGTTTCATCTTCATCTGTAGGTACCTGTTCGCCTTCTTTCCATTCTGATTTTTTCATCACAATGGGCAAGGTAATGTGGTCTGAATACTTGCGAATAATCGTTTTTAGTTTCCAATCATTTAAAAACTCATCTTCCCCTTCACGCAAATGTAAAATCACGTCTGTACCACGACCTGTTTTTTCAACAGGCGTAATTGTGAAATCACCCTCGCCAGCCGACTGCCATTGCACTCCATCTTTTTCACCCGCACGGCGCGTAACCAATGTCACTTGATCTGCAATAATAAATGCTGAATAAAAGCCCACGCCAAACTGACCGATTAAATTAGCATCTTTAGCCTGATCACCTGTCAGGGCATTAAAAAACTCACGTGTGCCAGATTTAGCAATTGTACCAATATGGTGAATGACCTCATCACGACTCATGCCGATACCATTATCTGAAATAGTAACGGTGCGTGCTGCTTTATCAAAAGCAATTCGAATTTTTAAATCACTATCATTTTCATATAAAGCACCATTGGATAATCCTTCAAAGCGCAACTTATCTGCTGCATCAGAAGCATTTGAGATCAGCTCACGTAGTACAATTTCTTTATTGCTATAAAGTGAGTGAATCATCAATTGCAATAATTGTTTTACCTCGGCTCTGAATTCCATTTTTTCAGGTGATAATTTTTCTTTCGTCATGAAGTCCCTCTTTAAGTTAAACTTGAATAGTAGAGTTAACAATAATATAGTTTACGTAATTACTTTTAATATTAAATTGGGCCTAGCCTCCGACTTTTCAAGAGCTCAAATCACTTTTTAGGGAATACCATGGCAACCATAGAAGTCTCTTTAATCGATAACAATCACTTTCAAGTGACAGTCATTGACCAATCCACAACTTCTCATCATGTGACTTTGCAAGACCAGTACGCCAACAAGCTTTTAAAGGACAATCTATCCAGAACAACTTTGGTAAAAAAATCTTTCGAGTTTTTGTTACAACGTGAGCCTAATACTAGCATTTTGCGAAATTTTGACTTAAGCGTCATTGCAAACTACTTTCCAGAATACGAAGCCACAATAAATAATTGTTAACTTGATCGTTTTGTCATCAAGCCTTCAAAAAAATAGGTTATATAGTTTTCATGAATCTAATTAATCCAAATCCTAGTGAAATTTTACTTGCCGCGGTTGACCTTGGCTCTAACAGTTTTAGGTTAGAAATTGGTCGCTTTGAACATGGACAAATACNNTCGAGACAAATACAACGTGTTGATTACCTTAAAGAAGCAGTAAGGCAAGGCGGAGATCTTGACGAAGACCGTAATTTAACGCCAGAGGCCATTGATCGTGGACTCAAGTGTCTAGCGCGCTTTGGCGAAACGCTCAAAGGCTTTCCTGCTCTTCCGATCTGCGCTGTCGCAACACAAACACTTAGGGAAGCCAAGAATCGCGATGAATTTTTAACACTGGCAAAAAAAGCCTTGGGGTATGACGTTGAGGTGATATCTGGCACGGAAGAGGCGCGCCTCATCTATCAAGGCGTAAGCAGACTGCTGCCGCAGTCCAATGATAGACGATTGGTGATTGATATTGGTGGCCGATCCACAGAGTTTATTATTGGTCAACAGTTCACTGCAAAAACCACAGACTCATTACGCGTAGGTTCTGTTGCCTGGTCACTCAAATATTTCTCAGATGCGCAACTCTCAGAAAGAAATTTTGAACGTGCAGAAATTGCGGCTGAATCTTTTCTGGATATGATTACCGACACTTATCAGCGTAAACATTGGGATATTGCATATGGCGCATCAGGCACTGTCGGAGCCGTAGCAGATATTTTAAGCTATGTCGGTTTTAAGGAAAATGTCATCACGCACGAAGGCCTAGTATGGTTAAGAGAACAACTTGTGCGTGCAAAAAGCGTCGACAAACTCAATCTATATGGATTGAAAGACGACAGAAAAGCAGTGATTGCAGGCGGTTTAAGCATCTTATTAGCTGTCTTTGATATTCTTAAATTAGACACGTTAAATGTCGCCAGAGGCGCACTCCGACATGGCCTGTTATTTGACATGATTGCAGAAGAGGATGCCGCAGAGGACTTGCGCGACACCTCAATATTTGGATTAACGACACGCTTTGGTGCCAATAAATCACAAGCCAGTAATGTATCAAAAGTGGCATTACGCTTTTTTGACGCACTCACCCCCACACTCAGCGTCTACGATGATGAAGCGCATGAACTCACCAAGCTAAAGCAAATATTGGGATGGGCTGCTTATTGTCACGAAATTGGTTGTGCAATCTCACATAGCGAATCACACCGTCACGGTGCATATATTTTAGACAATACAGAATTGATGGGATTTGCGCGGAGCGAACTGCACCGTCTGAGTTTGTTGGTGCTTGGTCATTATGGAAAATTGCGCAAACTAGACGCAGACTTTGAAGATGAAGGTTTTATTTGCCAACTCATTTCGTTACCCTTAGCCGTGATATTCTGCCACTCTCGCAATATGCCTGTACTAAAAAACATCAAGTTCGATCGTCACGAAAAAGACTTTACCTTAAAGTTACCTAAATCATGGCAGCATAGCTTTCCGCAGACATGTTATTTACTTGAAGAAGAGGTGATTGCGTGGCAAAAAATAAACTGGAATTTAGTCATTAACACAACAGATTAGCTTAATGTTACACTAAGCCATTGAACTGAAATGAATTATTGTTGACATCTTCGCTTAACGGTATAAACTATTTATATAATTAAATAAAGGAGAGCACGCATGGCCAGTAGTATTCAACCAAATAACAACGTTGTTTTAGCTAAGAAGCTAGCTACTAAAAAAGCTGTTGTTACCAAGGCAATTCCTAACAAACCTGCCGTTACAAAACCTACAGCAGCAAAACCTGTAGTAGCGAAATCCGTTGTCACAAAACCTGTTGCTGTCAAAAAAGCCGTTGCCACTAAACCAGTGACAAAGCCTGTGGCTACGAAATCAACTCCAACCAAAGCTGCTGTTATAGCAAAACCGACTTTAAAAGTGACGACTAAACCAATTGATCCCAAAGCAAAATCACCTGCTGTGAAATCAGCCGCTCACAAAAAAGAGGACAAAAAAATTAAAACTGAGAAAGTCAAAATGGAACGCGATAGCTTCACTATGCCTAAAGATGAATATGCGCAATTGCATACACTCAAAACACGCTTAATCGCAATGGGTCATCCTGTCAAAAAAAGCGAACTACTACGTGCGGGAATCAAGTTGCTCGCTGCCATGAATGACAGTGCGCTAAAAGCGACCATGGAGAAAATTCCAGTGATTAAAACAGGCAGACCAAAAAAGAAAGATTAATCTAGTAGCTTGGGCGTTTGTACTGTGTATATTTTATAAAGCCCAGATGTATCATGAGAAAGGCGCAACCACCAAATTGCGCCTTTTTTAATACTCAAGGGTTCACCCTTTAATCCCAGCAAATATGTAGCGACTTGCCCCATCCACGGTTGATGCCCTACCAACATCACACTCTCTGCTTTACTTTCTGCGACATAGGTCAAGATGTCTTTAATATCGGCTTCTGGTTTCAAAATATCGCGGATGCTGGCTAGATCGGTATAAGCGTCTGAGGTTTGTATCGCACGTAAGGCTGGGCTTGTTAATACCAATGTGTCTTTAGGTAAGTGTTTTTTGAGCCACCGCGCCATTTTTTGAGATTGCTTTACGCCTTTTGCTGTGAGCTCACGCTCCCAATCATTTTGTTTCGGCATGATGAGCACGGCTTCGGCATGTCGCCATAAAATCAAATTTTTGACAACGCCCACCATTGTCTAGCCACCATGCTTTTTCATTAAAATGTTCTGACTAGAGATAAATTGCGTATGTGGATTTGTCAGTTGTGCCAACGCTTGCACAGGTTGATATCTACCATTCGCCCCAAGCTCCCATGCATCCATATTGTCTTGCAAATAGGGGGTTAACAACTCATCAATAACACGTTGTTGCATTGTTGCATCATGAATCGGCCATGCGACCTCAACACGACGCACCATATTGCGACTCATCCAATCAGCACTAGAAAGCCAGATATTGACGTCACCGTCGAGATTAAAATAATATACGCGCGAATGCTCTAGGAAGCGCCCTACAATTGAACGCACGCGTACTCGCCCCTTGAGTTCAGGCAAATCTACGGGCAAAATACATGCGCCACGTATGATTAGATCGATCTGCACTCCTTTTTTTGCTGCTTCAATCAATGCAAGCGCTAAAGTTTCATCGGTAAGCGAGTTCATTTTCGCCATAATCGAAGCAGGCTTACCTCTCGTTGCTGCAAGTTGCGCTTTTCTGATTTGCGTGATCATTGAAGAGTGCAAGGTAAATGGCGCAACTAATAGCTGACGCATTCTGGGCAACGGTAACTCGCTAGTTAGATGCCTAAATACATACTCCATTTCGCGTGTAATGTTGGCATCAGAAGTCAGCATACATACGTCGGTATAAAGCTTAGCTGTTTTGGGATTATAGTTGCCAGTAGAAAGGTGCGCATAGCGCTTAATTGCTTTACCTTCTCTGCGCATAATCAACAACATTTTGGCGTGTGTCTTGAGTCCAACGACCCCATACACCACTTGTGCACCAATCGATTCCAATGCTTCGGCCCAGTTAATATTGGCTTCTTCATCAAACCGTGCTTTTAACTCTACGACCACTAGTAC
>DHYP01000054.1:9534-11510 GCA_002414145.1 Methylophilaceae bacterium UBA5127
TAGACGTACTGCTTCCTGCAATAATCGCAATATGCGCGAATCTGCCCCAGTACGATAAATGGTCTGACGAATAGCCAGCACATCATCATCTTTAACGGCCTCTTCCAGCATTTGGATCACTGCATCAAAGCTCTCAAATGGCTGATGTATCAATATATCCTTATGCTTAATTTGTTCCAGTATTGAGCGATTTTGCAGCAAGCTTTTTGGCCATTGCGGCAAGTAATTTGTGAACTTCAAGTGAGCGCCTGATGCCATATCTGGCAGCTGTATCAGCCGCCCCAAGTTTACAGGGCCATTCACTCGATATAAGGAGCGCTCTGGTAAATTAAACTGCTCAAGCAGAAAATGCGCAAGCTCTTCATGACACTCCTGCGTGACTTCCAAGCGCACGGAATGTCCATATTGCCGATGTGCCAATTCCTCCCTGAGGGCAATGCGCAGATTGCTCACATCGTCTTCATCCAATGCAAGATCCGAGTTACGTGTGACACGGAATTGAGAAAAATGTAGGATACGCGCACCGGCAAACAAGTCATCTAAATTAGCGCGAATAATACTGGTAAGCGATACAAAACATTGCTCTCGGTTGCTCACCGTACTTGGCAGCTTGACTAATCGAGGAACGACGCGTGGCACACGTACAATCGCGATATTGCGCTCTTGGCTATGTAAATACTCAAGCTCCACAATAAAATTTAAGGTCTTGTTAGCGACTTGCGGAAACGGATGAGAAGGATCCAAAGCAACGGGTAATAGTAAGGGCTTAACCTCTCGCTTAAAATATTGGTTAACCCATCGCACCTGAGCAGGCGTGCGCAAACTTCCAGATACTAAGTGCACCCCCTCTTTGGCAAGCGACGGCATCAGCTCATCATTAAACAGTTGATACTGCTTAGCCACCAACTCATGTGCCTTGTCTGACAGCTGCTCAAAAGTTTTGACTGTGAACAAACCTTGCATCACATTCTCTTGCAGGGCTTGTAGATGTTGCGGCATGCGCACCTCAAAAAACTCATCTAAATTAGAGGCCACAATACATAAAAATCGTAACCGCTCTAATAAGGGATAATCCTCTCGCTGAGCTAAAGATAGTACACGCTCGTTAAAGCTTAAGATGCTTAAATCACGATCAAGTAATTTGGTTTTGTTTTTTATCATGATTTGAATTTCATTTTGTGGACGATCGAAATTATGTTTACATACTTATAAACGATATCACCATTTTATTAAGTTCCGTCTCACTTGTACATTCATCATTAAAAATATCATTGCCAACATGAGTATTGCCCAATTTGGCAACATCGGGACATCACCATTACTGGTCTCAGTTAAAGCCACTGTTAATATAGCAGCATTATTTGCATTGACTGCATCGGTCAGATCTGAACTCACACTTGCTGAGAGCGCAGTGCTAGCATTCATATCATTCCACACAAGCTTTATAGTGTAAGACTGGCTTGCACCACTCGCTAACATTGGCGCAATACAACTTACTGTATTACCACTGACGCTACAAGTAGCAGAAGCGCTCACAAAGCTAGCGCCAGTTGGAACAATAAGCTTAGCCAGTACATTGGTCGCAGACTGTGGCCCAGCATTTCTACTTGTTAGCACATAATCAGCAGGCTGACCAATCACTACATTGGCAGGTCCAATCAGACTGACCGAGACGTTCGCATTTGCTGTGGTATTGAGCGACCATGCTAAGTTGATGGCACCCATTTCCCCATCTGCACCATCAACCACAAAAGCATACTCTGTCCCTGTTACAGCCTGAAATAATACTTTACTCGTCACTACACTAGCATCATTATCATTCGCTGCCACTACTGTAAGTGCGCTGACATTTGTTCCTTTATAAACCCCCAGCAAAGTGTCAAAGTTACTGCCGCTCGTATTGAGTGTCACTTGCCCGCTCCCTGTGGCGACCCACATCCACCACACTGAAGCACCTCCAACATTACTTGCATGAT
>DHYP01000054.1:11638-12234 GCA_002414145.1 Methylophilaceae bacterium UBA5127
CTTGGTTTTGTAATGTTGTTACGCGAATCGATTACTGGCTGCCCACTGCTGGTCATGCGCGTTTGTGTTTGGGTTAGCGTTTCATTCGGATATAAGGCGCGTAATACAGCTACAGCGCCTGCCACGTGCGGTGATGCCTGCGACGTTCCACTTTCACCAATTCCTGCAGCAATAATATGAGCGCCTGGTGCAAGCATAGTTAAAAAACTTGCGCTATCTGAAAAGCAGGTGACCTGATCTGCCGCTGTACTATTATCGGTACACACTCCCCAGTTTGGACCGCCAATATTACTATCATAAACTGCACCGACTCAAATGGCAGCTGGCGCACAGGCGGGGCTTTCGATACCATTAGTATAACCAGAGTTGCCAGATGCGGCGACGACAGTGATTCCTGCGTTCTTAGCATTATTAATCGGTGTTTTAGACCAATCAGTATTACACGCAGTGGTAAACTTAGTACCGCCAGCTAAGCTTAAATTGATTGATACAATGTTATAGGTTGCCTTATTTGAAATTGCCCAGTTAATGGCATCAATTACAGACGAGGCACTCGCACCCCCAGAAGTATCAAACACGTTTAACATCGCAATTTT
>DHYP01000054.1:12239-14719 GCA_002414145.1 Methylophilaceae bacterium UBA5127
ATTTTAGCTTGTGGTGCGACACCTAACACAATGGCAGAAACGTTGGTGCCATGATCTGTAGCAGTATTAGGTGACGTAACCAAATTAGTGGAAACCACCACTTTGCAACTAGCGGCAGGAACATTTGGTGCAGTACATGAACCAAATGCCGCTCTGGTAAAATCAATCCCATTATCAATCACTGCAACGGTAGTCCCTTCCCCACCCTGACCTGCACTGATCACTTGTGGTTGATTGATTAATGGCAGGCTTTCCGTCAGCACTGTATGTAAACGTACGTTCTCGTGTATCGCTTTTACCCCAGGCAACACTGCCCAACTTCTTAATGCCGCCTCTGAGTTAAAACGTTTTAATGAAAGTGGCAAATGACTATAACTTTTGAGATGCGAAACATCAGAACGAACGAATGTTTTATCTACTCTATTTTTCAGTGCTTGATATTGCGTGACTTTGTAGGCAAGAACCTCACGATCTTCCATGTTTTTAGGCTTGCGTAAACGCATTTTTGTAGCCTCTTGTTCGATAGCCTCATCGTCATATTCCACAATGATGTCTACGGATTTATCCGCTTTCAGTCTCTCTAAAACCGTTTGCGGAATCATCGCAGAAAATCCAGCGAGGGGCATCCATGCCAAACAAATCAACAATAAAAGCTGTCTCTTAAGTTTTATTTGTATTGGCCACTTCAACATAGCAAACTCATCACTAAAAAATCTGTGTGAGCTTATACTCAAGGTATGACACGCAGATTAATGGTGGACTAGAAGCCAGTCCGTTTTACATCTTTAAACTAGGCTGAACACTTGTAGATTGCGTAATGCATTGAATAGCCAATTGTGCAGCAGTGAATCCAAACGGCGCAGTCACACACACACTTGAGCCATAGCCAGCGCAATTAAGGCCAGTGATTGCATGATGTTCTGTTGCATCACAAGTGGCATCAGGCTTAATTGCTGGCTCATCAGAATAGACTGCCTGAATATAAAATTTTGCAGACTTCTTATTATTAGTTGCCTTAGGAAACTGATAGTCACGACGAAGTTGATTGCGCACTTTTGCCAGCAAGCGATCCCCAGAAACATATGCCAAATCAGTCACTTGTATACGCGTAGGATCTAAACGCCCACCAGCACTTCCTACCATGATTAAAGGGATTTTTTGCGTTTTACAAAATGCCGCTAACGCAACTTTCGCTTTCGCATCATCAATGCAATCCACAATCACATCACACTTAAAATCCAGCAGTGCAGCTATATTTTCTACAGTCACAAAATCTTCAATTTCATGTACCACGCACTTAGGGTTGATACGCATGATACGTTCATGCATCGCTGTAATTTTTGCTTTGCCAAACTCGCTCTCTAACGCATGAATTTGACGATTCACATTAGATTCTGCGATATTATCCAAATCGATTAGCGTCATAGTATCTACTGCATTGCGCACCAGCGCTTCTGCCGCCCATGACCCGACACCGCCAATGCCAATCACCACCACGTGCGCAGACTGTAATTTAGCTAAACCTTGCTCACCGTATAAACGACGCACCCCAGAAAAGCGGCGATTAATGTCTAAGGGTTCCATCACATTTCTAATATCACAAATGCAGCAGCCAGATTTTTCTCATCGCTAATCGTAATATGCATATGAACAATATTTTTACTTTGTAAAAAATCCTGTAACTCACCTGCAAGTATCAGAACAGGTTTGCCGAGTGCATCGTGCGATACGGCAATATTTTGGAATGTCGCGGGCGGGCGTAAGCCTGTGCCTAAAGCTTTAGAAAATGCTTCTTTAGCCGCAAAGCGTTTGGCTAAAAAGCGCGCTTTGATTTTAGAGTCTATGTAACTCGCAAGCTCGCTTTCTGCTAGGATGCGCTTAGCAAAGTCATCACCAAATTGCGTCAGTGAATGCTCAATTCGCGCAACTTCAACGATGTCTGTGCCGATACCAAAAATCATCTTAATCCAGATGCTGCTTCTTTTATGAGTGCCTTCATTTCACGTACGGCATTATCCCAGCCCACAAACAAGGCATGCGCTACAATGGCGTGGCCAATATTCAACTCTTCTTACCCATACATTCTGGCAATGTGATGTACATTATGATAGTGCAGACCATGCCCTGCGTTCACAATCAGCTTAGCATCCTTAGCATGATGTAAAGCGCCTTCAATACGTGTTAGCTCAAACTCTTGTGTTGCATCAGAATCAGCATCGGCAAATGTACCTGTGTGCAGTTCAATGACTGGTGCGCCAAGCTTCACAGCAGCATCAATCATTGCTAGGTCTGGTGCGATAAATAAAGAAACTCGGATACCTGCATCGCTCAATTTTTTGACCGCATGCGCAACTTTGGCATAATGCGTAATGACATCCAGACCGCCTTCTGTCGTCCTCTCCTCACGGCGTTCTGGCACTAAGCAGATATCTTGTGGCAGCACTTTGATAGCAATATCCAACATCTCATCAGTCACTGCG
>DHYP01000054.1:14751-17030 GCA_002414145.1 Methylophilaceae bacterium UBA5127
GAGTTTGTAGCAATGGGCGTAATGCAAAAATATCGGCATCCTGCATATGCCGCCTGTCTTCGCGCAAATGCAAAGTAATACTGTCCGCCCCAGATTGCTCAGCGCGTAACGCAGCTTGTACCACACTGGGATACTTGGTGCCGCGTGCTTGACGAATGGTTGCGACATGATCTATGTTGACACCCAATTTAATCATTTATATCCCTTGTAAATCTATTAACAACTGTCTTGTATGCAAAGGTTTATCACCCAAATAATGCGCCAACAAATAACGCATGAGCTGTTTGCTTTGTTGCCGAGTTTGTAATGCATCAAATTGATTATTGGCCATATCAAGCAATGTCTGACCTAACAATTGTACGCCATTTTTCGTCGCACTCAGCTCACATGCACCGTATTCTGCCTCATAACGATACACTTTGTCTGGGACAATTTCTTGGTCATGTTCGTCTTGCAATAACGGTACAGCATAGCCCATCTCTTGCAGTAACCTTAATTCAAATCGGCGCAAAATAATAGCCAATGCCATACTATTATGCACCGTTTTAATACTCGATAATTCACTTAAGGTCTGGCTGTAATATGCAAACAGGGTTTCATGCGCATCTTCTCGGGGAAGCAGTCTGAGCAAAAGCTCATTCATGTAAAACCCACACATCAATGCCTCACCTTTTAGCAAGGTTAAGCCAGCGTTCCAATCCAAGCTATGTAAAATTTTTAATTCATTTTTGCCAGACCAAGCGCCAGATAATTGCTGAAAGGATTGCAACATGCCTCGCATGGCAGAACGCGGTCGTCGTGCGCCCTTGGCTACCGCAGCGACTCTACCAAACTGTTGGCTAAACAACTCTACGACCAAACTTGTTTCTTTGAATGGATAGGTATGCAACACATAGACGGGTTGTTGATCTTGACGTTGGGCGTTAGTCGCTGCCATATTCAACATTTGAACAAAAATCTGGCATCACTAATAGCCTAGACTTTTGAGCGCCCTTTCGTCATCCGCCCAACCACCTTTAACTTTAACCCAAGTTTCTAAATACACTTTGCTGCCAAACAATTTTTCCATATCTTGGCGCGCTTCTGTAGAAATTTGTTTCAGCTTTTCTCCACCCTTGCCGATAATCATGGGTTTTTGGCTATCTTTGTCTACAATGATTGCCGCAAATATACGTCGCAGATTTTTCACCGTTTCAAATTTTTCAATTTCGACTGCTACTGAATACGGCACCTCATCACCTAATAAGCGAAAAATTTTTTCACGAATCAGCTCTGCAGCTAAAAAACGTTCATTTTTGTCAGTGAGCTCATCCTCACCATACATTGCTTCTTGCTCTGGCAAATGTGCGCGTATCGCAAATAGTAACTCATCTAAATGCAGGCTTTTTTTAGCACTGACTGGAATAATGCCAGCAAAATCAAATAACAAATCAAAATCCTGAATCAATGGCAACAAATTACCTTTGTCGCCCATCAAATCTGCTTTGTTGACCACTAATAACACAGGCTTATTTTTTGGCAATAATTTCAGTACTTTTTCGTCCGCTTCACCCAGCTTCATCGGCTCAATCACAAACAGGACTACGTCTACTTCTGTGAGTACTTGCGTCACGGTTTTATTCAAGGTTTTATTTAATGCATTCAAGTGCTTTTGCTGAAAACCCGGCGTATCTACAAACAAGTACTGCGCATCTTCAGTAGTGTGAATCCCCAGTAAACGATGGCGTGTCGTCTGCGCTTTACGCGAAGTGATTGCTAACTTCATTCCCAAGATATGATTAAGGAGCGTGGATTTTCCTACATTAGGACGTCCTACAATCGCCACGGTGCCACATCTGAATGCTTCGGTCATTGCGTTATTTTTCCCATCGCTAATAGTGCTGCTTGTTGTTCTGCAATACGACGGCTCGACCCTTCACCCAAAGTAGTGATATGCAACTGTTTGATTACACACTCCACCTTAAAACTTTGCGCATGTGCCTCACCCTCAATCTGTACCACATTGTATTCCGGTAGATCTATTTTCTTGCCTTGCAGATACTCTTGTAACTGAGATTTTGCATCTTTATCAATGACTTTGGGATCGATTGTCTGTAATTTATCCTGATACAACTTCAGCACAACAGTTTCTGCCGCTGAAAAACCACCATCCAAGTATACTGCACCGATGATAGCCTCCAGTGCATCTGCCAAAATCGATGGTCTGCGCCAGCCTGCACTTTTCAGCTCACCTTCACCCAATTTTAATTGATCGCCCAGATGAAGAGAAAGTGCGATCA
>DHYP01000054.1:17048-17199 GCA_002414145.1 Methylophilaceae bacterium UBA5127
AAACTAGATTCTTTAACCAGCTGCGCACGCAGGCGACTCAGATCACCCTCAGATAGTTTTAAAAATCGGTCGTAAAGCTGATGCGCAATAATAAAATTAAGCACGCCATCGCCCAAAAACTCAAGCCGCTCATTATTATTACCTGAAAAAC
>DHYP01000054.1:17236-21314 GCA_002414145.1 Methylophilaceae bacterium UBA5127
GTAGGAGTTTAGCTTCTTTAAATGCGTAACCTAACTGTGCACTCAGTTGCGCTAACGACATCTCACGTTACTTGCTTGAGGATGATGAAACATTAAAATCCAATAAAATACTCATATTGGCGAAGAGCGGAACGACTTTCTGATACTCCGCAGTGACAGTGTTTCCATTGACCTGCAAATCCATCCCTTTAATGCTATCAATATTGTCAACTGATGCCTGTTTATCAAACTCCTCAGCAACAGCCTTCTTAGTCAAGTCCCCAGTGCTATCACGGCCAATTTTCTTCACCGCAGTGCGCACCGCGTTAAACTCTAAGTATGCGGGCAATACCTTCAACCCAACCGTACCCAATAACACGAGCGCAGCAATTACGACCAAAGTACTCCAGAAAGTCATTCCACGTTGTAATTTCGCCTGATTTCTAATCGATTGTTGCATGCTGTCACCCCCTAACAATGTTTAATGGATTGAGTTACCAATTCTGCCAAAGTTATCAAAATTAAACCAGATAAAAAATGCCTTACCTACTAAATTACGCTCAGGCACAAAACCCCATACTCGGCTATCTGAACTATTATCGCGATTATCGCCCATGGCAAAATAATGTCCTTCTGGGACTGTTACAGTCTCACCACGCATTAACTTAGCACCTGGTGATTCTGAGGCGTAATCATTCACCAAATCATGAATGAGAATATCATGCTTAACCCCCTTTAAATCTTCAACAAAATGCCCTGCTTTAATGGTGAGTTCCCGTGGGTTATTGTATTCATCTTTCGTCTCGATGGTATAAATATAATCATCAATACTACTCACATCGAGCACTTGCCCATTAATTGATAAGCGCTTGTTTTGATATTGTATTTTGTCACCAGGCAAACCTACTACGCGTTTAATATAATCAACAGTTGGTTCTGGAGGATAATGAAACACAAACACATCGCCACGATTTGGTTGATTCATCTCATAAAACGTATTATTGAGAATAGGCACGCGCAGGCCATAAGTGAATTTGTTTACCAGAATATAATCGCCAGCAAGCAATGTGGGCATCATAGAACCTGAAGGAATCTTGAAAGGCTCTACTAAAAACGAACGGATTACAAACACCAGTAAAATAACAGGGAAAAAACTTTTACTGTATTCCACATACCATGGCTCTGCTGAGTCGCCTCTGTTTTTTGTTAACACTAGAATATCCAACAACCAAACCAAGCCCGTGACCAACAATATCACGACCATAAACAACGCAAAATACATGACTCATCCTTATCTATAATTAAAACTTTAGGCTTACTTGTCTTCGACTCTTAAAATTGCCAAGAATGCTTCTTGTGGTATTTCCACATTGCCCACTTGCTTCATGCGTTTTTTACCTTCTTTTTGCTTCTCGAGTAGCTTACGTTTACGGGTAATGTCACCACCATAACATTTTGCCAGCACATTCTTACGCATAGCTTTCACGGTTTCACGCGCCACAATATTGGCACCAATCGCTGCCTGAATTGCTACATCAAACATCTGACGCGGAATAAGCTCGCGCATCTTGGCTGCCACTTCTCGCCCACGATACTGACTACTGCTGCGATGCACAATCAAACTTAACGCATCTACACGATCACCATTGACCATAATATCCAGTTTAACCAAGTCCGCCGCGCGGAACTCCAGAAACTCATAATCCATACTGGCATAGCCACGTGACACTGATTTTAATTTATCAAAAAAATCTAGCACCACCTCATTGAGCGGCATTTCATAACTCAACATTACTTGCCTGCCCATGTATTGCATATTGCGTTGTATGCCCCGTTTATTGTTACATAAAGTCATCACAGGCCCCACGTAGTCTTGTGGCATCAACAAATTCACTACAATCACAGGTTCTCGGATTTCTTCTATACGAGAAGGTTCTGGCAACCTAGAAGGGTTTTCGATTTGCACGACTTCACCACTCTTGAGCAACAACTCGTATATCACTGTAGGTGCGGTTGTAATCAAGTCCATATCGTACTCGCGCTCTAAACGCTCCTGTACGATTTCCATATGCAGCAAACCTAAAAATCCGCATCTAAAACCAAATCCCAATGCGGTTGAATTCTCAGGTTCAAACATTAAGCTTGAATCATTTAGACTCAGCTTTTCTAGGGCAGTGCGCAATGCTTCAAATTGGTTAGACTCCACTGGATATAGTCCTGCAAACACTTGTGGCTTGACTTCTTTAAAGCCTGCCAAAGGCTCAGCCGCTTGCTTACCTGCCAATGTCACGGTATCACCTACTTTAGCTGCGGCAAGCTCCTTAATGCCAGCAATGACAAAGCCTACCTCACCCGCTGACAGTTGTTGTCTTGACAAAGACTTAGGTGTGAACACACCAACTTCTTCGCACAAGTATTCTGCACCCGTGGCCATTAAACGAATCTTTTCTTTTGGCTTTAGCACGCCGTCTACTACGCGCACCAACATCACAACGCCTACATAGTTATCAAACCAGGCATCAATCACTAGTGCTTTAAGTGGTCCATCTGGGTTACCTTTAGGTGGAGGCACTTTAGCCACTACGGCTTCCAGCACGTCGCGCACACCTTCTCCAGTTTTTGCAGAGCAACGCACGGCATCCGTGGCATCGACACCAATCACATCTTCAATTTCTTGAATCACACGCTCAGGATCCGCAGAGGGTAAGTCAATTTTATTCAATACTGCGGTGACCTCTACACCCAAATCAATTGCGGTATAGCAATTGGCCACGCTTTGCGCCTCGACACCTTGACTAGAATCTACTACCAGCAACGCACCCTCGCAAGCAGAAAGTGAACGAGAAACTTCGTAGCTAAAATCGACGTGCCCAGGTGTATCAATCAGATTTAATTGATACACTTGCCCATCATTAGCCTTATATTGCAAAGCGGCTGTCTGTGCTTTAATGGTAATCCCGCGTTCGCGTTCGATATCCATGCTATCCAGCACTTGCGCCTCCATTTCACGATCAGCCAGTCCGCCACATAACTGAATAATGCGGTCTGCAAGTGTAGATTTACCGTGGTCAATGTGAGCGATGATGGAGAAATTACGAATATTTTTCATTAGTTACTTAAATATGCTAAAACAGGTAAGGCGCAGCACGCGCCTTTTCAGTAGGCGTGATTTTACTACAAAGGCTTGATTAATTTGTAATTAAATGCAAGCGAAGATCAAGCGAGCATACTGCCACAATTGCAGACACACTACACTCTCTTACCATACTTCTCACTTTGTCGATTGTTCGTGCAAAATATTCCTTTGAAGTACAAAGATTTCTGCGTTTAGATGCATTTACACAACAAAAGTAAACAAGCATACACTCAATTGAGTGAATCACTACCTCATCAACCATGAATGTAGTAATATCAACCACAGTGGCAAATTAACGATTTGCGGGACAAAAACACTCTTTAATATCAAAATGTTGTAAGGTTTTTGTGAGAAATTAGGTATTCAAATATGTAAGTTATATCTAGGTTTAATTAACACAGGTGTAACTAACAAAGGGTAGAACATGAATTCATCTACAATTTATAAGAAAACCAACAAAGGTGTGAGGGCTTTGTCCAGCAAAAACAAAGCTTTATCATCTAATCACATACAAATACTGACAAAAATCAATGGCAAGTTAGATGCTAAATCTATCATGCAGCAAGTCAGCAAACTTTCTGACTATCAATTTACGCAAATTCTTGTTCAGTTACTCAATGAAGAACTCATCGAAACAACAAGTGATTTCGACGAAAGTGCATTTTTCTCCTCTCATACAGTTCACCCAATGGTGGTAGAAGAAGTCTTTACAAGATTCTTTGACACCCCTCAGCCAAGATCCGTTACAACAAAAGAAGAGCGAGACGAAACTGGCCGTATTAAAACAAAAGAGGAATTAGATAAAGAAGCAAAGGCCAGAGCGGGCGCTGAACTCGATAGTGAAGCGGAAAATATCGCATTAGTTAAAGCAGCTATCGAAGCAAAACTCAAAGCGGAAGCGGAAGCAGAAGCGCGCGCAAAAGCTAAGGCGGAGGCTGAGCGTAAAGCGCGTGAAGAAGCCGA
>DHYP01000053.1:0-198 GCA_002414145.1 Methylophilaceae bacterium UBA5127
AGCGGCTTAGTTTTTATGGGTGGTCCCATGAGTGTGAATGATGACTTGCCTTGGATTGAGCCAGCACTCAATTTAATCCGTGAGGCTGTAGCAGCAGATATTCCAGTACTGGGACACTGTTTGGGTGGGCAGCTGATGAGTAAGGCACTGGGGGGCGTGGTAGGAGCCAATCCTGTGAAGGAAATAGGCTGGGGCAAT
>DHYP01000053.1:422-5407 GCA_002414145.1 Methylophilaceae bacterium UBA5127
TGTGGTGTGAAACAGGTAAGCTTGAAGTGCTGGAGTCAGTTGCCAGTCCTGGGGTGCAGAGTTTGGATGAAATTCAGCAGGCCTTGCCTGAACGCGTGAAGACATTAAATCAGTTAGCTAACACTGTGTATCGTGAGTGGATTAAGGGACTCAGGTATTAGATATGGTAAAATGACATGAAATTTAATGAGAACAGTCATGTCAGGGAATACGTTCGGTACTTTATTTACGCTTACTTCATTTGGTGAATCTCACGGCCCAGCGATTGGCGGCGTGGTGGATGGCTGCCCGCCTGGTATGGAGTTAAGTGCAGAAGACTTGCAGATCGATTTGGATAGACGCAAACCTGGTACTTCACGCCATGTGACACAGCGTAATGAGGCAGATATGGTGGAGATTTTATCTGGCGTGTTTGAAGGCAAAACCACTGGCGCACCGATTGGTTTGTTGATACGCAATACCGACCAACGTAGCCAAGATTACAGCAAAATCATGAACACTTTCCGCCCTGGTCATGCGGATTACACTTATGAGCAAAAATATGGCATACGGGATTATCGCGGTGGCGGTCGCTCTAGCGCGCGTGAAACCGCTGTGCGCGTAGCCGCAGGCGCGATAGCTAAGAAATGGCTCAAGCAAAAATACGGTGTACAGATTCGCGGCTATTTAAGCCAATTAGGCGAGATTGAAATTCCGTTTCAAAATTGGGATAGCCTGAATGAGCCAGAAAACAAACTGTTTTCGCCCAATATGGAGATCATGCCCAAACTAGAAGCCTACTTGGATGAGATACGTGCACAGCGCGATTCCGTCGGCGCAAAAATCACCGTGGTGGCAGAACACGTGCCAGTCGGATTAGGCGAGCCGATTTTTGACCGTTTAGATGCCGAAATCGCCTACGCCATGATGGGCATTAACGCGGTCAAAGGTGTGGAAATTGGCGAAGGCTTTGCTTCAGTCGCGCAAAAAGGTAGCGTACATTCTGACGAGCTCACGCCACAAGGCTTTGCCACCAACCATGCAGGCGGAATTTTAGGCGGCATTTCTAGTGGGCAAAATATTGTGGTGAATGTTGCATTTAAACCGACCTCAAGCATCCCACAAGAGCGCAACTCCATTGATAAAGCGGGTGAGCCAGTGATGATGCAAACCACAGGCCGCCATGACCCCTGCGTAGGTATCCGCGCCACCCCGATTGTTGAGGCGATGCTAGCGCTGGTGTTAATTGATCATGCGTTGCGGCACCGTGGTCAGAATGCAGATGTAGTCAGCAGTGTACCTAAAATATAGCGTAAACTTGGCTAATTAGCGCGGTGGTCACTTTCTATTTTTGTACTTTGCGTATGTGCTGTCTGCTGCATGCCGTGCACTTGTCTCACAAGTACATTTAATCATCTCAGCTTGCTATGAGCCACGTCTTACATTTTAACCTGTCCCGCTTCTATTTCATCTACTACTTCTTTGTCGGTGCGTTTGTGCCGTATTGGGGGCTGTATTTGCAGTCTGAGCAATTCTCTGCGGCGGATATTGGCATCCTGATGTCTTTATTTCAAATCAGTCGAATATTTGCACCGAATCTGTGGGGCTGGCTAGCAGATCATACGCAAAAACGTGTAAAGTGGATTAAGTTGACGGCATTGTTAGGCTTATTGGGCTTTGTTGCAGTATTCTGGGCGCATGGATTTTGGGCGCTATTTTTTGTGATGGCCGCTTTGAGTCTATTTACCAGCTCAACTTTGCCCTTGTCTGAATCGCTTGTGCTTGCGCATTTAGCGACGACGAATGGTCATTACAGTAAAATCCGTATGTGGGGGTCGCTGGGGTTTATTGTTGCTTCCGTGGTATTGGGCTTTTTTATTGATAGTTACGGTATTAGCACTCTGTTATGGTTTTTGCTTGCGGTACAGATTATCCTGTTTGGGCTCAGTTTTAGGTTGCCAGAAGCACATGTTGCGCCACATGCACATGACCATTTTTCGATATGGGCAATCATCAAGCAACCTGTGGTACTCGCTTTGTTGTTTGGATGTGCACTCATGGTCACGGCGCATAGCGTACTTTATAATTTTTATTCTATTTATTTAGAAAATCATGGTTATAGCAAAAGCATAATAGGCTTGTTGTGGGCATTGGGTGTGGTGTGCGAGATTGTTGTTTTTATGCTCATGCCTAAAATCATGGTTCGGTTTACTCTAAAATCAATCATGTTAATCAGTTTGGCTCTGGCTGTATTGCGCTTTAGTTTGATAGGATTGGTGCCTGAGAACCTATATTTGTTGCTATTGGCGCAGAGCCTACATGCATTTACTTTCGGTAGTTTTCATGCTGCCTCAATAGAGGTTATCACACAGTTTTTTAATGGACGCCATCAAGCCAAAGGACAAGCGATATACAATAGTGTGGCTTATGGCATAGGCGGTACAATAGGAGGGCTTGCAGGGGGATTTGCCTTGCAGTATTTTGGTGGACAGTATACCTTTATGCTGGCTGCTGCGTTTCCGTTGTTGGGGTTTGTTGTGATTGCATTGGGATTAACGTTATCCCAACCTTATGCGTCGAAAGGAATGTTTAGTGAATAGCAAAAAAATACTGGGTGGCGTTGTAGTTCTGTTTCTGGAGATAACTTCTTTGGTGTATGCCGATACTAAAGTGAATGTGGTCGGCTTATTCAATGGCAAGGCGGTTGTGATTATTGACGGTGGAGCACCACAAACGATGATGGTGGGTCAGACTAAAGGCGCGGTAAAGTTAGTAACGGCAGATAGCCAGAAAGCGACATTTTTGATTGATGGCGCAACGCGTGCGCTAGGCATGGGTCAAGGTGTGTCAGTTGGCGGTTCATCTGATGCTGGAAATGGAGGTGAACCTGTGAGGTTATATGCTGATTCAACAGGGCAGTTTGTCGGCAATTTGTCGATTAATGGCGCAAGTATGAAGTATGTCGTTGATACTGGTGCGACTACAGTTGCAATTAACAGTGCGGATGCCAAGCGTGCCAGAGTTAACTATTTAAATGGTGAGAAAAGTATTGCAACTACAGCAGGTGGGGCTGTGGAGGCTTATCGAGTGAAGTTGAATACACTAAAAATTGGAACCATTGTGCTCAATAATGTAGATGCCGCAGTGATTGAGGGCGGCTATCCAGAAATGGTGTTGTTAGGATCTACTGCATTGACTCGCTTAGACATGAAGCGAGAAAACTCAGTGATGACACTGACTAAAAAATATTAATCCGCATCAAGATTGGTTTGTAAAAGAAGCGTTTACTCAGTTAACTAAAAAGTGAGCCTACACCGAAACTTTGTATAAATGGATTTAGTGAGTGCGCTTATCTAACTCAATCAATGCATACGCAGAGTGATTATGGATAGACTCAAAGTTTTGGCTTCGGCCATTCGCTTCGCTCACTTAACTTAAAAGTTAGCCTACACCGAAACTTTGTACCTGTGGATTTAGTGAGCCCTCTTATCTAACTCAATCAATGCATACGCAGAGTGATTATGGATGGACTCAAAGTTTTCACTTTCTACGACGTATTTATCAATACGTTTTTCTTTGTTTAGTTGTGCGGCGACATCGCGTACCATGTCTTCCACAAACTTGGGATTGTCATAGGCGCGTTCAGTGACATATTTTTCATCTGGGCGTTTGAGCAAGCCATAGAGTTCGCACGAAGCCTGCTTTTCAACGAGGCTAATAATATCTTCCAGCCACATAAAGTCGTTCAGTAAAGCAGTCACCGTCACATGTGAGCGTTGATTATGTGCGCCGTAGTCCGATATTTTTTTAGAGCACGGGCACAGGCTGGTAACAGGCACCAACACTTTAACGGTAATGGAAAAAGCTCCATTTTTGATTTCACCAATAAAGGTAACCTCATAATCTAATAAACTTTTTACGCCAGAAACTGGGGCTGATTTGTTAATAAAATAAGGAAAGCGCATTTCAACATAACCAGACTCTGCTTCTAATCGGTTGACCATATCGCGTAATATTTTTTCAAAGGACTCGATGGAAATCGCATGTTCGTTGACGTTCAGTATTTCCACAAAGCGTGACATGTGTGTACCTTTAAAGTTGTGCGGTAGATGCACATACATGTCAAACACGGCAACAGTATGTTGCTCGCCACCCGTTTTGTCTTTTACGATTACAGGATGACGAATCGATTTAATGCCAACTTTATTAATATCCAGATGGCGAACATCTGGCGTGTTTTGTACATCCTCGATGCCTTCAAGTGTAGGTAAATTCATGATGGTCGTCATCTCCAAAAATGGCTTGAATAGTTGTTATCGTAGCCTAAGTTAACTGTTTAGTACAAACGAACTAGCTTGATTGATCAATTTAATCCCGATTGCATTGATATTGTGGCGCATCGCTACAAAGTCAAGAGCGATGAGTGCCGTTTGCCAATTAGGTAATTAAAGCGAGCTTCTTATTAATCGTCTCTATGATTGACTCTGCATTAAGACCGCACTCAGCTAGCATAGTTTCATGTACACCATGTTCTAAAAACTTGTCTGGTAATCCTAGAAGCAACGTTGGCTTGTGCAAATTTAACAGCTGCATTGCCTCCATCACCGCAGTGCCTGCGCCGCCTAATGTGGTATTTTCTTCTACGGTCACCATTAGATCATGATTGTTGGCAATGTCTTGAATCATTTGTGTATCTAGCGGTTTGACAAAACGCATATTCACGACCGTGGCATCCAGCGCTTCTCCAGCAATAAGGCTTGCACTCAACATGCTGCCAAAAGCCAGAATGGCGACTGTTTTTCCTTGGCGTTTGAGTTCAGCTTTGCCTATTGTGATGCTGTCATTGAGATTAGGGGTGATTTTAGCACCTGTTCCAATGCCGCGTGGATAGCGTACAGCAGCAAGACCTTTGTGATTAAATCCTGTGGTGAGCATTTGTCTGCATTCATTCTCGTCACTTGGTGTCATGATGACGATATTCGGGATACAGCGCAAATAGCTCAGGC
>DHYP01000053.1:5431-6153 GCA_002414145.1 Methylophilaceae bacterium UBA5127
AGCCAGCATGTGTTGGGCCATCCGCACCAACTAGCCCAGCACGGTCTATCGCCAATAGTACATCTAAATCTTGTAACGCCACATCGTGAATCAATTGATCATAGGCGCGTTGTAAAAATGTTGAGTAAATCGCGACTACTGGTTTCAGACCATCGCAAGCCATTCCTGCAGCAAAGGTAAGCGCATGTTGTTCTGCAATCCCAACATCAAAATAACGCTGGGGATATTTTTCTGCAAATGCATTTAAGCCAGAACCATCACACATGGCGGGTGTAATGCCAATCAGTTTTGAGTTTTGATCTGCCATGTCTACTAACCATTCACCAAAAACTTGGGTGTAGGTTTTTTTAGTGGAGTTTGTTGTAGACAATCCATTCGTTGGATTGAATTTACTGACACCATGATACTTATTGGGATCATCTTCTGCTGGGGTAAAGCCCTTACCTTTTTGTGTGACCACATGCAAAAATTGCATGCCTGACAATTCGCGAATATTACTTAAGGTGTCCAAAAGTGCTGGTAAATCATGTCCGTCAATTGGGCCAATGTAGTTAAAGCCAAACTCTTCAAACAGCGTGCCAGGTGTGACCATGCCTTTGGCATGCTCTTCTGCGCGTCTGGCAAATTCTTTGACTGGTGGTACGATGTCCAGCATTTTTTTACCACTGCGACGCACGCTATCATAAAAGCGTCCAGACAATAATCTGGCTAAGTAATTATTC
>DHYP01000053.1:6205-9601 GCA_002414145.1 Methylophilaceae bacterium UBA5127
TCATTGTCATTGAGAATCACTAACAGGTTGGCATCCATATCACCCGCATTATTGAGTGCTTCAAACGCCATGCCTGCTGTCATCGCACCATCGCCAATGATGGCGACACTGCGGCGATCTAAGCCTGCCTCTTTTGCGGCAACGGCCATACCGAGTGCCGCTGAGATTGAGGTGCTAGAATGTCCAGTCCCAAAGGTGTCGTACTCACTCTCTGACCGACGCGGAAAGCCTGCTATACCATTTGGTTTGCGCAGGTTTTGCATTGCCTCACGTCTGCCTGTTAGGATTTTATGAGGGTAAGTTTGGTGGCCTACATCCCACACCAAACGGTCATCAGGCGTGTTGAATACGTAATGCAAAGCAATGGTCAGTTCTACCACACCCAAATTAGAGGCAAGATGCCCCCCTGTTTTGGCGACACTCTCTACTAGAAAAGTACGTAACTCAGTGGCTAATTCAATGAGCTGATGACGGTCTAATTTTCTTAGGTCTTGCGGATTTTGTATGGAGCTCAGTAAGTTTTGCATGATGGTTTGTGATACTTAAAATTGGCGCTGTGTAATAAAATCAGCCAAACCTCTAAGCCGATTGGCTTCATCAGAGAAGCTGGATAACGCAGTCAGTGCTTGTTGATGTAAATCATGCGCTAATTTTTTTGCTGCATCTAGACCCAGAATAGTCACATACGTGGATTTGTGATCTTGTGCATCTTTACCTGCTGTTTTGCCTAATGTGGCCGTATCTGCTTCGGTGTCAAGAATATCATCTATCACTTGAAAGGCTAAGCCAATCGCTTGCGTATAAGTGTCGATAGCAGCAAGTTTTGCATGCTGGGGAGATGCTATCGTATGCGCCCCCATTAAGGCTGCTGCACGAATCAATGCCCCTGTTTTATGTTGGTGCATGATTTCTAGCTGACTTTGGTTAAGCGTCCGCCCTGTATTCTCAAGGTCTATGGACTGCCCACCCGCCATACCGCGCGAGCCGGTAGCATAGGCTAAAAGATAAAGTAGCTGATTTTTTTGTTCAGGGGCTAAGTTAAATTGGGGCGTAGCGATTAATTCAAAAGCGAGGCTCTGCAATGCATCCCCCACCAATAAAGCAGTTGCGTCATCGTATTGCTTATGTGTGGAGGGCTTGCCGCGACGCAAGTCGTCGTCGTCCATGCAGGGCATATCATCATGCACTAAAGAAAATGCATGAATCAGCTCAGCAGCAGCTGCAGGCACGTCCAGCAGATTTAGCTCTGCACCACAAAACCCACCCGTCGCATAGGTGAGCAACGCACGTACACGCTTACCACCACCTAATACTGCGTAGCGCATCGCGTGATGTAGCTTGTTTGGTGTTACTTCTGGCGAAGGCATGTGTATATCCAGCACGTTTTCAATACGTGCTTGCATGGCGCCTACCCATTGATCAAATGCTAAATTTCGTGCTGTCATGTGTAAGCAGTTAAATGTCTTCTTGCNNNAGCTTAAAAGTGGCGAGTTGATTGGATTCTGTCAGAATACGAACGCGTTGTTCAGCCTCTGTCAGTGATTGGTGGCACTGCTTAAGAAGCTCTGCACCACGCTGGTAAGCAGATAAGGATTGCTCTAAAGGTAATTTGCCCGCTTCCATTTGACTGACAATAGCCTCTAGTTCGGCAATTGCAGTTTCATAGTTAAGTGTGGCAGGGGTTTGATTTTTAGTCATTTTTTACGCATTTAGATAGCGTTTTATAGAATAAGGGAGATTTTATCAAAACTCCCTACACTTGCGTATTTTATCGTCAGCTATTTAGGCAAAATACGCGTTAAAAAAGCGCGAATATCTGCGATTTCTTGCGGATTCACACTATGTGCCATTGGATACGCATGCCATTGTACATGGAAGTGTTGCGCAGTCAGCTGATCACGCGAACGTTCGCTGGTTTGAATCGAAATCACATTATCAAAGTCGCCATGTGCCATAAAGATAGGGGTGTCTTGATTGCTTGCTTGCATTTCCTTAGTTAGCGTGGCACTTAATGGTAAGTAAGTAGACAGCGCAAGTACGCCCGCTAGTTTTTGCCTGTAGCGTGTAGCTGTGAACAACGCAATTGCCCCACCTTGCGAAAATCCAGCAATGGCAATACGTTCAGCGGGAATGCCTTCTTTAATCTTTTGCTGAACGATCGCATCAATCTCAGCTTGTGATTCACGAATCCCAGCCTCATCTTGCTTGCTATCCAAAGTCAAATCATATAAATCGTACCAAGCACGCATTTCGTAACCATTGTTCATGGTGATTTTTCGATAAGGCGCATGCGGCAATACAAATTGAATATATGGCAAATTGAGCGTTTGGACGACAGGCTCAAAATCATGACCATCGGCACCAAGGCCATGTAACCAGATGACACAGGCAGTAGAAGAAGAGTTGATTTGAATGAGTTTCAGCATGGGGTTAATATAACTCTTACCCAATTAATGTAAATCAAAGTTGTAGATTGCTTGAAAATGGTTGCTTTATAAAAGGAGAAGGAGACCTAAGTCTCCTTCTATTGGCTATACTTGTTACCAATTAAGAAATTTTATTTGCAAACACCAGTTGTATAATCACAGGTAATTACTGTCGCTGCATCTGATTTTGACGTGAAAGTGAAGTTAGCGGTAGGTAGTGCTGCAGCACTATAAGTAGTTGCAGAACATGCACTGATTGTAGCAGCAGGTAATGCAGCAATATCACTATCGGCTTTGGCGGCAACAGCACCACGAGCGATACCTACAGCTTCAGCCAAGCATGCACGGTCTTTTGATTTGTTAGTGTAGTTAGCGTATTGTGGCAATGCAACTGCAGCCAAAATACCGATAATTGCAACAACAATCATTAACTCGATCAGTGTAAAACCTTTTTGGGCTTGTTTCATCATATTTAATTTCCTTTTAAAAAATAGTCTGTTTTAGTATAAACACACTGACTTGCGTTAATACCAGTGCTTGCAAAGATATGAGCAATGGGTATGCCAACTTTTTTGTATTTATATTAACTATTTGATTTTTAAATGTAATTTAATTTTTAACGGTCTATAAAAATAGGAGTTTTGATAAAATATATTAGAAAAACAGAAAAACTGTGAAAGAATAAGCTAGGTTTTACCCTTTAGTTCTCGCTTTTGATGACAAAAAATGTCACTTTCTTACATTTGTGTCACCTGTTTCAAGTCGTAGTTTAGAGAATATTTGGCAGATTGGGCGTGAGTTTTAGAGGGAGTTGCGTGAGAGATAAATAAAAAAGGGACAGTAAAATGTCCCTTTTTTATTTACCTTTGGAATGCATCTGTTACCAGAACTTCCACCAAGGCTTACTGTTGGTGCCAGCTTTTGCAGTACTTGTACTGGCTGCCGCCCCTGTGGCGGCTTTAGTTACTTT
>DHYP01000053.1:9687-10109 GCA_002414145.1 Methylophilaceae bacterium UBA5127
ACAGCTGTTTCGTCATCTTGACCAGCTGGAATAGGTGGGTTCAGTTTATAAGTACGGTAAAAACGGCCTACCCCAGTCACTGTCGACTCGCCAGCGCCAGGGCCAGCGGTGACTTGCATGAATGAGTTGTAATCTGCGACTGGAGCAACCCCGCCCACAATTTCATATTTAATTTTCATAGAAGCATCATCTGCGCCGCGCAGTTTTTCGTTAATTACGCCGCCGTCTTTGAGTGTGAGTGTACGGAAAGTCGCCATTTCTCCATTTTCATCTGCTTTTTGTTCTAATTTGTCGCTGGCAATGGCTGGATGCCAGTTTTGCATGTTGCCAAAATCTTTGATGATCGCCCAAACTTTTGCAGGCTGGGCTTTAATGACGATGGTTTTTTCTACTTTTTGCGGGCTTGGGCCGTGTGCTGCTGC
>DHYP01000053.1:10158-12182 GCA_002414145.1 Methylophilaceae bacterium UBA5127
AAAGTCGCTAATGCGATGAGTGCTAAAAACTTTTTCATTCATAATCTCCGCTTAAAACTGCTGTTGTCATAGGTCTTGTTTTAATACAAGTATGCATTATAAAACACTTGGGCGTTCATGCCCATGTTTTCCTTAACGTAGCATATCTATTGAGGTTGACCAGAGCAATACGCATTATTGCAATATAAACTGTCCAAAAGCGCGACTTTTGTCTCCAGTTTTGATTGTGCTGGTCACTTTGTTGGTGTTGGCATCAATGACGCTTACGTCATTGGTTCCCCAATTAGCCACTAAAACTTGCTGATTTTCCAAATCAAAACTAATACCTTCTGGTGTCATACCTACTTCTATAGTGGCCACAACTTGATTGGTTTTGAGGTTAATGACGCTTACACTGTCATCCTGTGTATTGGTGACGTAGAGTTTGGTGTTATCTGCGTTGATGGTTGCGCAGTAGGGGTGTTCGCCAACCTTGATGGTTTGCACGACAAGTTGTGTTTTGGTGTCGATGACGCTGACCGTGTTGCTATAGACATTGACGCTATACAAATATGCCCCATTTTGACTAAGCGCTAAACCAAAAGGGTGTTTGCCCACTGTAATGCGCGCTTGAATGCGCAAATCTTGTGTATTTAGCACGACAATCTGGTTGCTATCACGTGTGGCCACATAGAGCGTTTTACTGTCTGGACTTACAACCAAACCTGCAGGGGCGGCGCTCACCATGGCTTCGCGCTTTTTATTGTAATGATGAGTATCAATAGCCAATATTTTGTCACTGTACCAATCTGCTACATATAAGGTGGCGTGGTCAGGTGAAATCGCAATGCCTACAGGAGAACTATCTGTAGGTATGGAATCTACCACTTGATTGTTTTTGGTGTTGATGACAGAAATGTTCTGACTTTCTACATTCGTCACAAAAGCGCGATAGAGTGCTTTGGAAACTGCCACACCCACAGGCGCTTTATCTACATTAATAGTGGCGAGTACAGTATGGTTTTTGGTGTGAATGACAGATACAGTATGCTCACCTTGATTGGTAATATAAGCAGTAGGCGCAGCTTGGCAAGCACTGATTCCTAGTCCCAGTACCAGAAACCAAACGAAGTTCTTCATAACATGTCCGTAATGATTGATTTAATTAGATTTTATAAGGAAAAGAAACGCTTTCAATAATGCCTAAAATATGAAAAAATTGCACTAAATAAATTAGGTAGTTGCAAAATGTTAGATCGTGATGGATATCGCCCCAATGTGGGCATTATTCTTTGCAACTCGCAGAATCAGGTGTTTTGGGGAAAACGTATTCGAGAGCATGCTTGGCAGTTCCCGCAAGGTGGCATCAAGTATGGCGAAAGCCCAGAGCAAGCAATGTATCGTGAGTTGATGGAAGAAGTGGGCTTAAAGCCAGAGCACGTCCATATTTTAGGGCGTACGCGTGATTGGTTGCGTTATGACGTACCTGCGACATGGGTACGTCGTGAGTGGCGCGGTAGCTATAAAGGACAAAAGCAGATTTGGTATTTGTTGCGCTTGGTCGGCAGAGATACCGATGTTTCACTGCGTTCGAGCAGTCATCCAGAGTTTGATGCATGGCGCTGGAGTGATTACTGGGTGCCGTTAGAGGATGTCATTGAATTCAAGCGCGATGTATACACTTATGCTTTAAATGAATTGGCTGTGCATTTGCATGTCAAGTTAGACAAAACGCATATCAAAGGCATGCGCTAATTTAGCTGCTTGCAAAAGATAGACTCAACTTACTGCGGCCTTGCAGATGCCATTTCTTCACCGAGCCGAATAGTTTTGCTAGGCTGCCAATGGCTGTTAAATGCAAAGGTGCTTTTCTGAAAAAGCAGTACGACCGTTGAGCCAAGTAAAAAGCGCCCCATCTCGTCACCTTGCGTTAATTTAATATTTTTGTCTTCATAACGCCAACTACGAATATGCTTGCTGCGTGGTGGATTAATGATGCCATTAGGGGCATCGTGCCAGACGGTTGCCATGCTGCCCACAATGGT
>DHYP01000053.1:12232-12370 GCA_002414145.1 Methylophilaceae bacterium UBA5127
AAACTCACACACCACACGCTCGTTACGTGCAAATAAATTCGGTACATTGGCTGCTGTGGTGGGATTGACTGAAAATAAATCGCCAGGTACATAAGTCATGCTTTTTAAAGTGCCATCGCAGGGCATGTGGATGCGGTG
>DHYP01000053.1:12450-12647 GCA_002414145.1 Methylophilaceae bacterium UBA5127
ACAGCGTTGAATAGTAATGACCTTTGGCTTGAAATATCTGGTCTTTCTCAATGTTGCCAAATTGACTGATTGCGCCATCAACAGGGCAAATAAAATCTGCTTTGGCTAACGGACGCGCATTGGGCTTGAGCGGGCGGGTAAAAAAGTCGTTAAAGCGCGTGTAACTAGCAATATCAGGGTTGGCGGCCTCTGCCATT
>DHYP01000015.1:0-1419 GCA_002414145.1 Methylophilaceae bacterium UBA5127
GGTGCGCATTATACAGAGCTTTTAGGCATCGTCAATACTAATTTCAAACATTTTTAAATTAATATGAACTGTATAGATTATTACGCTTTAATTCTTGTTCGCTACGGTATTTTGCTAGCGAAGGCGCGCATTCTACATGGCTAAAAATTTAGGTCAAGCCGTAATGTGGAAAAGTTACAAAATAATTACAAATTATCATTCAATTAAAATGCGCTATAGTTATACAACCGTATTAATTAACAAATTTATGCACAAGATTGAGGTGGTGGAATGAAAGGGATTTTGTTTATGGGGATTAAAAAAGAAGTGTTCAAAATTAAACATACGGCGGACTGTAGACGAGTCCGCCCTACACGGGCTATTACCAATGTTAAAAAATTATCTGAATTAGCAAGCGTAGGGCGTACCCGCTTGCGGCACGCCGCATGAAAAATAAACACATTTAAACGCAATGGATTATCGTCGCGCATGGCACAAAGGAGGCACGTATTTTTTCACGGTGAATTGTTTGGAGCGTAAAGACAATGATTGTTTGGTGCGCAATATAGATTTATTACGAGATGTGATTGCAAAGGTTAAACAGTCGCATCCATTTCATATCCATGCTTGGGTGGTATTACCCGAACATATGCATTGTGTGATGGAGTTGCCTGAGGGAGATGCGGATTTTGCCAAACGATGGATGCTGATTAAGATGCTTTTTTCGAGAAGCATTCCAAAGATGGAGAGGCGTTCACACACCCGAGTAAAAAGACAAGAACGCGGCATATGGCAAAGACGTTATTGGGAGCATTTGATAAAAGATGAGCGTGATTATCAGGCACATATGGATTATGTCCACATCAACCCTGTTAAACACGGGTTGGTAAAACAAGTGAAGGATTGGCCGTATTCCACCTTTCACAAATTGGTTGAGCAGGGGATATACCCCCAAGATTGGGGTGGCGGTACGGAGGGAGTATTAGGTTATGGAGATTAACGAAATGTTTGAATCAAACATACGGCGTACCGCATGCGGGTACGCCCTACGCGGGCTTTGCAGCTGCTCCGCAGGGTCCAAAGGAATGATCAGCGCAAATTCCTCACCCACATGCGGAAAACTTTGTCCGTAGCCCGCTTGAAGGTTTCTCTTAGACAATCGGCCAGTTTTTTCAATGCGGCATCGCCTGCCTGATGTCCATCGTAACCGAGTAGGGAAAAAATGGGGTTCAACCCGATTAAATGAGCGAAATTTTAGCGAATTTGCGTTTACCTACTTGGGCGACAATCACACTGCCTTTACTGATTTGCAGATTTTTGTCGTCCACTTTCACACTGTCCAGTTTAACACCACCTTGCTGGATAGCTCGAATCGCTTCGGAGGTGCTTTCAACCAAACCAGCCTGTTTGAGCAGTTGCGGCACGCCAATCGCTTCGCCT
>DHYP01000015.1:1489-1706 GCA_002414145.1 Methylophilaceae bacterium UBA5127
GCCTTTGGCGCGCGTTTGAAAGTCGTTAAGCGCTTTTTCGGCATCGGCTTGACTGTGAAAGCGCGCCACGATTTCTTGCGCAAATTTCACTTTAATATTGCGCGGATTTTCACCACTAGCGACTTGCTGCTTCCATTGCGCGATGGTTTCTAGCGATTCAAACGAGAGTAAATCGATATAGCGCCACATGAGTTCATCAGACACCGACATCAGTTTG
>DHYP01000015.1:1844-1978 GCA_002414145.1 Methylophilaceae bacterium UBA5127
CCAAAATGCTTTTGCAATTCGCGCCCCATCAGCAAATTGAATTTTTGGTCGGTACCACCGAGTTCGACATCAGAATTCAAAGCAACAGAATCGTAGCCTTGTAAAAGCGGGTAGAGAAATTCGTGTATGGCGAT
>DHYP01000015.1:2002-10223 GCA_002414145.1 Methylophilaceae bacterium UBA5127
AAATCATCGCGCTCCAGCATGCGCGCCACGGTGTGACTAGCCGCCAGTTTGAGCATACCTGCCGCGCCCAGCTCGGTGAGCCATTTTGAGTTGAATACGATTTCGGTTTTGTCTTTATCGAGAATCTTGAATACTTGGGTCGCATAAGATTTGGCGTTCTCTTGCACTTGCTCAACCGTCAGCGGTGGGCGCGTAGCGCTTTTGCCGGTCGGATCGCCAATCATGCCGGTGAAATCGCCTATCAGAAAGAGTACCTGATGACCCAGATCCTGAAACTGTCTGAGCTTGTTAATTAATACCGTGTGACCCAAATGCAAATCGGGTGCAGTGGGATCAAAACCTGCCTTGATGCGCAAAGGTTTGCCTGTTTTTAATTTTTCGATAAGTTCTTGTTCTATCAGCAATTCGTCCGCGCCGCGTTTAATGATAGCCAAGGCCTGATTAATTTCTTTAGTCAAGATGAAATCCAGTGTATGTTTACAAATTGTTACTTTTTAGTTATGAAACTTTTCTGTTAGTATGCGCTTCTACTTACTTTGTATACGACGTTTTTATTCGCTCAATAATATCTAATAGCTTGCGATTAAGCACGGCATTTTAACGCAAACGATATGTTTTCTAAACGCAATTTTTCGATTGGTAAATATGGGTTTCATTGGCTTGCCGTGATCAGCGTAATTGTGGCACTTATTTTGTTTGCCACATTCAGCGAAACACCTCAGGCAGAAACTCAACCTGTGACGATTAAAACCGTGACAGAAGAGGTCACTCTACCCTTGCCTAGCGCTACCATTGATAACCGCGAAGAGTTTGTGCAAATTGAGCTTGTGCGTCAAGATGATACGCTGTCTACACTGCTAGACCGCATGAATATCAGAGATGAAGAAGCAATTAAGTTTTTATTGCTCAGCCCAGATGCTAAGGCGCTCAACACCCAGTTACTACCTAGTCACACCGTAGAAATTAGATCTAACCGTGAAGGCAAATTACTGCGTCTGGAATATGAACTCGATGCTGATAATATTTTGGTAGCCGAGTTAACCCTCTCTGGCTATCACATTTCTACGCAAAGGCTAGTCCTAGAAAAGCGCCAAGCGCTTAAAACGGCTGTTATACGAGATAGTTTATTCAGTGCTACCGATGATGCTGATATTCCTGACCAGATTGCGATTCAAATCGCCGACATTCTCTCTGGCGAGATTGATTTTTATCAAGACTTGCATGCTGGCGACCGATTTAACGTCATCTATGAAGAGTTTTACAATGCAGGTGAAATGATGAAAACTGGCAATGTATTGGCCATTGAGTTTGTTAACGATGGTAAGGTCTACCAAGCCATCCATTATGGTGACTCTGTGGGCAAGTATGCCTACTTCACCCCCGATGGCAAAAGCTTACATAAATCATTCTTACGTTCACCACTCGAATATACTAGAATCAGCTCTTCTTATAGCGCAGGTAGATACCATCCTATTTTGCAGCACATCCGTGCCCATCAGGGTGTAGATATGGCAGCACCTATCGGCACGCGTGTTAAGGCTTCTGGAGACGGCACGGTTACATTCATGGGCCGAAAAGGTGGCTATGGCAATGTCATCGTGCTGAAGCATGAAGGCGGTATCAGCACGGTATATGGACATTTGTCACGCTTTTCTGATGCCATTCATACAGGTGATAAAGTTGAGCAAGGGGATATCATTGGTTACGTGGGAATGACTGGCCTAGCCACTGGGCCGCACCTGCATTATGAGTTTCTCAACAACGGGCAACATCAAGACCCCATGAAGGTAGCGCTACCTACCAGCATACCGATAGAAAAAAGTTTGAAAGCAGACTTTGATGCAAAAGCTTTATATTGGATGGCAAAACTAGAAATGCTCAAACGTCGCACGCAATTAGCCACCAACCCATGACCAAGCCAGACATGACTTCCAAGCGCTCACTATATATAGGTATTATGTCTGGCACGAGTTTAGATGGCGTAGATGTTGCCTTGATTTCGGTTGAGCATAACTCTGTTCAATTAATAGCCAATCATTTTTTGGCTTACCCTGAAACTTTAAAGTCCAAACTCATAGCGCTACATACACCTAATCAAAACGAGCTGGAGAATGCACAATTAGTTGGTAATGAGCTCGCGCATTTATATGCAAATGCAACACAAGCGCTACTCGATAAAAATCAATTATATGCCAAAGATATTTTGGCGATAGGCTGCCACGGACAAACCATTCGACATCGACCAGAACTTGGTTTCACCTTGCAAATAGGCAATAACGCGTTGCTTACAGAGCTCACTAATATCACCGTTATCGGAGATTTCCGTAGTCGTGATATTGCGGCGGGGGGGCANNAATTACTACAATTAGTAATTTTAGGGTTCTGGATGTCGCATTGCACGGACAAGGTGCTCCACTTGTACCCGCATTTCATCAGGCCGCTTTCGGTGACCATGAAAAAAATCGTGTCATCATCAATATAGGTGGCATTGCTAACATCACTTATTTACCCAAAAGTGGGCAAGTGCTCGGTTTTGACTCTGGTCCTGGCAATATGTTATTGGATGGCTGGATTCAATTAAAATTAGGTCAATACTTTGATGCGGATGGCGCCTGGGCTGCAACAGGAGTTGTTCAGCAGAAAATTTTAGCACATATGCTTGATGAGCCTTATTTTATGCTACCTCCACCCAAAAGTACTGGGCGCGACCTATTTAATGAGACATGGCTACAACAGCATCTTCTTTACCCACACCATGCTCCGCAAGATATTGCGCGCACACTAACGGAGCTCACTGCTTACACCATCTCTCGCGCCATCACCACACACTGTCCTGAGGTGAACGAAGTGTTTCTGTGTGGCGGTGGTGCGCATAATGCATTACTTGTTGCCAGACTCAAACAATTGCTCAACCCGTTATCCGTTGCAAATACGGATATACTGGGTGTGAATGTAGATTGGGTAGAAGCGACGGCTTTCGCTTGGCTGGCTCAACAAACACTTGAGCACAAACCGAGCAACTTACCTTCCGTCACTGGCGCAAAGGGTTTACGCATTTTGGGTGCCATTTACCCTTCTTGAGTCAATGCACCATGCTAGCGCACTCATTTTGTGCGTCAAAAAATGTGATTTTTCCAATGTCTTATACTTTTGGGCATGATTCTATAAACAATTCAGCTTTTGATTGCGTATAATTTGACGGTAAACGTATAGAAAGAGACCGTTATGGCAACAAAACCTACTAAAGCAACCATCACACTCGATAACAACACTGCCCCCATTGAGTTACCCATACTCTCTGGCAGTCTTGGCAATGATGTCATTGATATTCGCAGCCTAGGCAAGCACGGCATATTTACGTATGACCCAGGCTTTATGTCAACCGCAGCTTGTCAATCCAATATCACTTTTATTGATGGCGAAAAAGGCCTACTGTACTACCGTGGCTACCCAATCGAACAGCTCGCTGAGCATTGTGACTTTTTAGAAGTCTCTTATTTACTCATGCATGGCGAACTGCCAAATGCTGAACAAAAAACAGAGTTTACCAAGCTCATCGGCACGCATACCATGCTACACGATCAGCTGAGTAACGTGTTCCGTGGCTTTAGGCGCGATGCACACCCCATGGCTGTGATGATTGGTGTCGTAGGCTCTATGTCGGCTTTCTATTTTGATGCCATGGACGTATACAACACTCAACATCGCGAAATTTCTGCGTATCGTTTACTGGCTAAAGTGCCAACCATCGCAGCTTGGAGCTATAAATACAACTTGGGTCAACCTTTTATGTACCCAAAAAATAAATTCAACTATGCAGAAAACTTTATGCATATGATGTTTGCTACACCATGCGAAGAATACGAGCCGAATCCAGTGCTCGCAAAAGCATTTGAAAAGATTCTGATCTTACATGCAGACCATGAGCAAAACGCTTCTACTAGCACCGTGCGTTTAGTTGGCTCTAGTGGTGCCAACCCATTTGCGAGCATTGCCGCAGGTATCGCTTCTCTTTGGGGTCCAGCGCATGGTGGCGCTAACGAAGCCACGCTGGATATGCTGGAAGAGATTGGGGATGTTTCTCGCATCGGTGATTTTATCAAACGCGCTAAAGATAAAACTGACAGCTTCCGTCTGATGGGCTTTGGTCATCGCGTCTATCGCAACATGGATCCGCGCGCTGCAATTATGCGTAAAACCTGCCACGAAGTACTTAATGAGCTTGGCTTACATGATGACCCTATGTTTAAACTTGCCATGGAATTAGAGAGAATTGCTCTTGAAGACGAGTACTTTGTATCGCGCAAACTCTATCCAAATGTCGACTTTTACAGCGGCATTGTCATGCGCGCTATGGGGATACCTAACTCCATGTTCACCGCAATTTTCGCGCTCGCTAGAACTGCAGGCTGGATTGCACAATGGAGTGAGATGAACGCTGATCCAGAACATAAAATCGGGCGCCCAAGACAGCTTTACAAAGGTGAAGATAGACGTGAATTTATAGCGATAGAAAAAAGAGCATAATTCTTTTACAATGCGCTTGTTGTCTCAAATGCCCCTTAATCAATTTAGACAGGATTGCATATGAATATTACCTCTTCTCGCTTCATGAAGGTTTTTCTTAAAGCTATGGTGCTTGCGGTGATGCTTTTATCTCAGCCGTCTTTTGCCGAAAATAAACTATACAACACAAAAATTAGCCCAGCTTGCGACATATGCCAAGACTCCTGCAATACAGCGAATGTTGGTTGCCAAGGTTCCTGTGCTGAGAGCAATAAAAATTGCCAAATCAGCTGCGGGAAAAACCAGCCATGTCTAGCAAAGTGTACGAACGAGTCTCAGGCTTGTGCAAATCAATGTGGTAAGCAACGTGGCACTTGCATGGGCACTTGCTCCTCATGCAAATAAGGTTTGAATTTACCATTAAGTAAAGTTATTCTGGATAGATACCAACAAAAAAGCCAAGCAAAATTGCTTGGCTTTTTAACATATCAAATCCGCTATACAAAAAATTTATACGGAAAATGAAGACCCGCAACCACATGTCGTTTGCGCATTTGGATTACGAATCACAAATTGTGAACCTTGCAAACTATCCGTATAGTCAATCTCTGCACCCATCAAATACTGCAAACTCATAGGATCTATTAACAAGGTGACGCTATCATTTTGCACTTGAGTATCGTCTTCATTTACCTCTTCTTCAAAAGTAAAGCCATACTGGAAGCCTGAACAGCCGCCCCCACTCACAAACACACGTAATTTTAAATCTGGGGTGCCTTCTTCTTCAATCAACTCTTTTACTTTTTTAGCTGCATTATCAGTAAATACCAATGGTGCTGGTATGTTGATCTCTGCTAAGTTTTCTTTAGATAACTCTGTCATTGCATTCATATATACTCCTTATCAACTGCATTCAACATGGACAATCAATCTCATCAATCGTTCAAACATCAGATTAACCATTATCAACGGCTTCATCGCCTATATAAATGAGTCTACCTTCAATCACTGCTCCCGTGTGCATTTCTAGAGACTTATAATACAAGTCTCCCGTAATACGGGCTTTCGGTTGCAGCTCAATAAACTGACTCGCTTTTACGGTGCCAAGCACTTTACCGTTCAACACTATTTTTGCAGCCGTGACTTCACCCTCAACTCTACCATGCTCACTTAATATCAAGGTACTCAGTTTATCCATGGGCTCAGTCACATTACCACGCACTGCACCATCAATACGTAAACCACCACTGAAATGAATATTGCCTTCTAATCTAGTCTCTGCGCCAATCAATGTATCAATATTGCTATCAATTTTATTACTTTTTTTAAAAAACATTACGCATCCTTTTTGCTCAAGTGATACCAAGTACTATCTTGTTTTTTTACCCAGCATGTTTTTATAAAAAACCAAATCTTGTTTAATCTTGAGGTTCTCATCTTGCACGCTCGCCAACTCTTTTGCAAGATTATTGTTAGTCGCCAGCTCCACTTCTAAAGCTCTTTGAGCACCTACCAATTTAATTTGCAAATCGTTGTTTTCAATTTGCGTTTGCTTCATCTTTTGTCGAACGATTACAATATCCTCATCGTGTAGCACCCAGTACCCCAGACCAAAACCCAGACAAATAAAGCCCGCTGCTAACATTATTTGAAAATACCAAGGCCTGCGCGAGCGAACAGCAACCTGCTTTGCAGTTAATCCAAAATTACTACGAAATTTTCGGCGTATTGGCTTCATCGAATGTTAGGGTAACAATGGCAACACTTCTAATCCTACATGTTCTTCTATATCAAACATAATGTTCATATTCTGTACCGCCTGCCCAGCAGCGCCTTTTACCAAATTATCTTGTACCACTAAGATAGTAAGATATCCATTTAGTTGCGGATGTAAAGCAATACGCAAATGATTTGAGCCTCGCACTGACCGCGTTTCTGGCAACCCGCCTTGAGGCAGTACGTCTACAAACCGCTCCTGTGCATAGCGTTGCCCATAGACTGCTTGTAAATTCACTTGCTGCGCTTTGTCTGACAATTTAACATAAATTGTTGAGAACATCCCCCTAATCATAGGAATGAGGTGTGGGACAAAAATAAATGCCAAATCACTGCCTGCCAATTGTGTTAATTGCGCATAAATTTCAGGATGATGTCTGTGTCCAGCCACACCATACGCTTTCATGCTATCACTCGCTTCTGCAAATAAAGTTGCCACCTCAGCTTTTCTACCTGCACCTGATACGCCTGACTTAGCGTCAGCGATAATCGGGACATTTAAATCAATCAGCCCCTGTTCTAGCAGTGGAGTCAAACCTAATAGCACCGTAGTAGGATAGCAACCTGGGTTGCCAATCACATTCGCTGATTTAATTTTATCGCGATACAACTCTGGAATGCCGTAGACAGCATTACGCAGAATGTCAGCACAGCTATGTGGTAACTTGTACCATTTCTCAAACACAGCAGTGTCTTGTAACCTAAAGTCTGCAGCCAAATCAATGACTTTTGTACCTGCCGCCACCAGTGCAGGCGCTTGGCTCATGGCAACGCCATGTGGAGTCGCAAAAAAAACGACATCGCAACCAGTTAAATTAGCATGCGCTGGATCGCTAAATGCCAAATTCACGTAACCACGGAGACTGGGAAACATATCCGCTACTAGCACCCCTGCTTCACCGCGTGAAGTAATAGCGGTGATATCAACCCATGGATGTAACGCCAATAAACGTAACAGCTCCACACCAGTGTAACCAGTACCACCTACGATGCCTACTTTTATTTTTTCTGCCATTTTTCCAGCCACCCAATCTTGGCTACACAATGAAAGTGAAACCTTAAATGAAAAAGGTCGCTAATGCGACCTTTTTTATACTCAGACGCTCAAAAAAGCGTTTTAAACGATTAACGTTTAGAGAATTGTTTACGACGACGCGCTTTGCGCAAGCCCACTTTTTTACGTTCTACTTCACGTGCATCACGCGTTACGAAACCCGCGTGAGATAAAGCACTTTTTAAAGCTGCATCGTAATCAATCAAAGCGCGTGTAATACCATGACGCACTGCACCTGCCTGACCTGACTCGCCGCCACCAATCACATTCACCATAATATCAAAACTAGTAGTGTTGTTAGTGAGCTCTAATGGCTGACGTAAAATCATACGTGAGGTTACACGTGAGAAATATTCATCTACTGGTTTATCGTTAACAATGATGTTGCCTTTGCCAGATTTTAAGAATACACGCGCCACTGAGCTTTTGCGACGACCTGTACCGTAGTTATATTTACCAATCATTCTGCAATCCTTAGATAGTCAATGCTTGCGGTTGTTGCGCAGCATGTTCATGCTTGTCGCCAGCATAAACTTTCATTTTTTTAATCATGGCATAGCCCAATGGACCTTTTGGCAACATGCCTTTTACTGCTTTCTCCAAAGCGCGACCTGGGAAACGGTCTTGCATTTTAGAGAATGTCGTTGTACTGATACCACCTGGATAACCTGAGTGACGATGATACTGTTTATCATTCGCCTTAGCACCAGTTACTTTAATTTTGTCGGCATTAATCACGACAATATAGTCACCCGTATCCACGTGTGGCGTATAAATCGTTTTATGTTTACCACGTAAACGGTGTGCAATCGCACTGGCTAGGCGACCCAATACCAAATCTGTGCCGTCAATCACAAACCAGTCACGTTGTACTTCATGTGTTTT
>DHYP01000015.1:10240-12054 GCA_002414145.1 Methylophilaceae bacterium UBA5127
AAAGTTTTCATTTTATAACTACCAAGTCATAGCGTATAAATTCAAGAGGGCGGATTATATGTCGTTACTAGTTATGTTGTCAATGTTACGTCACTTAATTTACGTAAGATTTTTGATAGTGTCATCAATACCGCATTTTTTATAATTGGCACAGCAATTGCTTATATATTCTTGAGATGCAAAGTTAGGGCGTAGCAAATTATAGTAAATTGTTGATTTATATATTATTAATTAATCAACGAGACGCGTTAGCTAGATTATACTATATCTGTGGTGTGCGATTTTCATCACAAGTGATTAAATAAAAGGTTGATATGGATAGCAATTTAAAATTAAGAAAAGCGATTATTATCGCTATTGCATTGATGGGTACAGGCTACTCTCTTCATTCAAAAGCCATTGGGCTGGGGGAGATTCAAGTAAAATCGTACTTAGGTCAGCCCTTGCTCGCGCACATTCCAGTTGATGGGATTGATAAAAAAACGAATGAAAGCTGTTTTACTGTTAACAGTGATGATGTCAATGCAATCCGTAATATCAACTTTAAGTTGAATCGCTTAGCAGATGACAAGGGCATGCTAACACTAACTTCATTACATGCCGTTCAAGAACCTATAGCTTCTATTACTGTTGAAAATCGTTGTGATACCTCAGTTACCAGACAATATAATCTGCTGCTAGATCCTTCCATCTATGCCAAAGGTGCAGATGCAGATGCAGCCCACACTACAAATGGAATGGCGCTGAACAGCGAAGAAACAGCACAAGACATGGAATCATCGGCTAGTCTAGGTACTGACGATGGCCGTACTCAACCACGCACATCAGCCAAAAACAAAAATCATCATAAAGCCAACCAGACAAAACAAGTGGTTGAAATCGCAAGTGATCATAAAAATGTTACTCCTACTAACAATCAAACAGTAACTAACAGTCAAGCAGTCTTCAAAAAAACAGAGCGTAAAGTAGTGCCTGATACAATCACGTCTACACCGAAACTCACAATCTCTGGTGGAAATTTAAGCGCTCATGGTGCTGATTTGGCTGCAATAAATCTCACGCTTGATAAAAAAATTAATACTTCGCGCGAAACCAACCCTCAAGCTTACTCAGCAGAAGCAGAGTTTTCTGATGAAGTGACCGTAATGAACAACCGTCTCACGCATTTAGATAAACAGCTTCGTAGTTTATCTGCGCAAAATGCCTCACTAAAAATACTGAATGAACAAAATGCTGCTCAAATTTCTGAAGTAAAACAACAAAATGACTTTCTACGCATGCTCTCAATTTGCTTTGGCGGTGCTTTATTGGCTAGCAGCTACTTCTTTATTGATTGGCTAAGACGCAGACATGCCGAAACACGTGCGCAAAAAGAACAAATGTTATGGGAAAGCATGCAAAGCGAGCTTGAAGCTGCTGAATCTAACCATACAACTGTTATAGATGATAGCTTTATTCCAGCTGCCAATCCCGATCACTTTCAAGTGGAGTCTTCAGAAGATTTTAGTGAATTTGAAAAATCTAACATTTTTACAGCCCCATTTAATACCCAAGCAAACAATGAAATTGTTGAAGAAGAAACCAAAGTTACAGATGACGCAGAGTTATTCTTATCTCACGGCAGAACTAATCTTGCCATTGAGTTGTTGCAGCTGCATTTGGTTGAACATCCAAAAGACTCTGCTTCTGTATGGATGTATTTACTAGACTTACTAGCTAAAGAGGGTATGCAAAAAGAGTACGAAATTGCTGCAACCGAATGCAGAAAACATTTCAATGTGTTATTAGCAGACTATTCAGCACCACGTGCAGAT
>DHYP01000015.1:12061-12896 GCA_002414145.1 Methylophilaceae bacterium UBA5127
TGGGTTTGGAATCTTTTGAAAGAATCTCTGCTCAATTGCAAAAAATCTGGGGTACATCTGAAGCAATATCATTTCTAGATGATTTAATTTATAACACACGCTTGGAGCCGCGCATGGGCTTTGAAAAGACTGTGTTTGAAGAATTGGTATTGCTACGTGAGATTGCACATGAAGAAGTTAAATTGGCAGAAGTCATTTCTTTAAGCGATCAAAAGAAACTATCCCGCAAAGAAAAAAAGGAAGCATCCGTGAAACATCACTTACCAGAAATAGAAATGTCTGACGATTTTAAAGCGATTGGTACAAAAGCAAGAGAAGAAAATAACAAACAATTGGCTTTAGAAACCCCTTTAGAAGAGTTTGAGTTTGAACTACTCGACATCGCGCACCGTTAATTCTAAACCCCGTTTTAAAACGGATGCTTAACTATTAACTCTGCAACAATGCCTAGCAATATGGCCAACCCAATCCATGTATTTTTTAAAAACGCCTTAAAACAATCTGTTTTAAGGCGTTTTTTAATTAAAGCGTACTGCTGAAAAACCAGCAAAAAAGCCGCCAGCAATCCTACATAGTAATAGCTTGTAAAGCCCAAATGTATACCGACATAGGCTAAAATGATGAACATTAAGGCATAACACAACAGCACTGCCTGTACATCGTACTTTCCAAAACATATGGCAGAAGATTTAATTCCTATCTTAAGATCATCCTCTCTATCCACCATGGCATATTCTGTATCGTAAGCAATTGCCCAAAAGACATTAGCAAACAACAATAGCCAAGCTACTAACGGAATTTCATTCAATATGGCGGCAAAAGCCATTGGAATACC
>DHYP01000015.1:12915-16856 GCA_002414145.1 Methylophilaceae bacterium UBA5127
ACCCAAATAAGCTTGAGGAATCGCTAAAAATCGCTTGGTGAGGGGGTAAGTCACCGCTAAAAATAGAGCCGCAAATGACAATATAATGGTTGTTTTATTAAACTGTAACACCAAGCAAAATGCCAACAAAGCCAAGAAAATCGCTAAGCCATAAGCTTCTTTAACACTCACTTCACCTGTGGCGAGTGGGCGATTTTTAGTACGCTCCACCAAACCGTCATACTTGCGGTCTGCGATGTCATTCATCACGCATCCTGCGCTGCGCATCAATACTGTTCCAGTTATAAAAATAAGCAGTACAATCCAATCTGGCTTTCCACGCGAGGCTATCCACAACGCCCATACGGTGGGCCACAGTAATAGCAAAATACCAATCGGCTTATCCAGCCGCATTAATCGTTCGTAAGCATCCAGCTTTTTAGTTAAGGTTGGTAGGTTCATCAAAAAATTCAGTCATTTTTATTGTTAAGTATTTCGTTTAGGAACACTTCTGTCACCAAAATTCTATCGCAATTCAAAGTAAAAATGGAACGTCGTGCCCACAACGCTTTGGGCGTAGCTTGCAGATGCGCTGCGACCCGCATAGATATTGGGTGGTAACGCGGTAGTTTTTTATAGGCTAAAGGCGTGCGCTTTACTTTTGGATTAGCAAACAAAGTCGCGCCAAGCGGTTTATTGCCTAATTTACCTAAGCCAGACCAAGCACCTCGCAAACTTGCAAGTGGCAAAACGCTATGCGCGAATACCACGGGTTGGTTGTTGCCCATCAAAAGCACCTCACGAATCAAGGCCATTTTATGGTTAGGCTGATTAAGTAAAAGTGCCTCACCTTGTATTGGCTTGGCATATTTCACTGCCTTAGATTTCACTACCAGCGGCTTTACCGCAAAATGCGTATAACGGGCTTGCAAACGCGCGGTGAGCGAGCCATTATCTATCAGCCAGCAATGTAATGATTTGGCTAAAATAGGCTTTTTAAGCCAGCGCTGACGCAGATGAGAACGATTTTGTTGAATTTTCACAAGATGAATTATCGCATGGTTTTGACTTTCAATCCCTTGCCACGCCTTCGGCTTGAGCGATGGAGGGTGGGCGGCGAGGACTGTCTGAGCCTGAATGTTTTTAAAAGGCGAGTTCCGCAGCCGCCCCAGTCGTCGCGCTAGATCCGAAGGAAATAAGCGGGAGTGGGGTGTGATTTTCTTCGATTACTTTCTTTTGCATAAACAAAAGAAGATGATTAGGCGTCGGACTACCCCCAACTTATTTAGAAAGTCACTGGATTCCGTGTCAAGCACGGAATGACGGCAGTCTTAAACTTTCACTAACTCACCGGCATGGCTCATCCAACGCTCCAAATGCTTTTCAACCGCTTGCGGATATTCCTGTATTAAGATATCCGCCATGCTGTTAGCACTTTCTAGCAAATCCGCATCACGCTCTAAATCAGCAATTTTTAGCATAGGCACGCCACTTTGACGCGTGCCTAAAAATTCTCCTGGGCCACGTAAATTTAAGTCTGCTTGTGCAATCGCAAAGCCATCCGTATTTTCGTAAATGACTTTTAGTCTTGCCCGCGCAATTTCATTCAATTTATTTTGATAGAGCAAAATACAGGTGCTTTTAGTAGCCCCCCGCCCTACGCGCCCACGCAATTGGTGCAATTGGCTTAAGCCTGCGCGCTCTGCATGCTCAATGACCATTAAACTGGCATTGGGCACGTCTACTCCAACTTCAATCACTGTAGTGGCAACCAATAATTGAATCTCGCCCGCGCTAAAAAGCGTCATAATGGCTTGCTTTTCAGCGGGTTTCATGCGGCCATGCACAAGCCCTACTTTAAGCTCAGGAAAAATCGCCTGCATATGCGCATAGGTATCATTGGCCGTTTGTAGCTGTAGTGCTTCAGACTCCTCAATCAGCGGGCACACCCAATAAGCTTGGCTGCCAGCCTTGCAAGCTTCGCGTACACGTTGCAAAATTTCATCGCGCCGTTCATCACTTACTAATTTGGTCACAATTGGTGTGCGGCCAGGTGGCAGTTCATCAATCACCGAGACATCCAGGTCGGCAAAATAACTCATGGAAAGTGTGCGTGGAATAGGCGTGGCAGACATCATGAGTTGATGCGGCTCGGGCTCGCCCTTTTTACGTAAGGCCAAGCGTTGTTGCACGCCAAAGCGGTGTTGCTCATCAATTATCGCAAGACCAAGTTTATGAAAGCGCACCGCCTCCTGAAACAGTGCGTGTGTGCCAATAGCAAGCTGGGCGTGACCATTGGCAATATTAGTGAGCGCTAACTCACGTTCCTTTTTGCTTTGGCTACCAGTGAGCCAAGCTATATTGATATTAAGCGGCGCTAGCCATAAAGCAAACTTTTTATAATGCTGCTCGGCCAAAATTTCTGTTGGTGCCATCAACGCGACTTGCCAGCCATGCTCTATGGTCTGCAAGGCTGCCATACAAGCGACAATGGTTTTTCCGCTGCCAACATCACCTTGAAGCAAGCGCTGCATGGGGTGTGGTTGCGTTAAATCGTTTGCAATTTCTGCCACCACTTTTTGTTGGGATTTGGTTAAAGTAAATGCTAAATGTTTTAACATTTGCTGCACTAACATTTTGGAGGCTGCTATCGCAGGTGCATCTAAACTGCGGCGCTTTATGTAATGCTTGCGCATACTGAGTTGCTGCGCAAGCAACTCATCAAACGCTAACCGTCGCCACTCTGGCGCGCTTCTTTGCTCTAAGGCATGCAAACTTAATTCTGGGGAAGGATGATGAAGCGTTAATATACTTTTTTCAAAGCTTGGTAACTTCAACTTATTGTAAACATTCTGCGGCAGCGTCTCGCCAAAAACCTTTAGATTAATAGCATGTTGTATTGCTTTGCGCAGATTTGTTTGGCTTAACCCTGCAGTGGTTGGGTAAACTGGCGTCAGCGTTTCTGCTACCACGCTTTTTTCACTCACCGTCTTACATTGTGGATGCACCATTTCATAGCCCAAAAAACCATGTCGGACCTCTCCATAAATGCGCAAGTGTGTGCCCATTGCAAGCATCTTTATTTGGCTAGGATAAAAATGTAGAAATCTAAGTGTAAGCTGCCCACTTGCATCCTGTATTTGCGCAATCAAGGCTTTACGTGGTTTATAGATGACTTCTGAGTGGACAATTTCGCCTTGAATTTGCGCTGCCTCACCCAGCCTAAGATCACGGATGCTGGTGATATGCGTTTCATCAATATAGCGTAATGGTAAGTGCAACAATAAATCTTGAAGCGTTTGAATACCCAGTTTGCTTAAATGACTCAATAATGGTTTACTAAAAACCGAATATTCCGTAAGCAGTGTATTGTCGGGCGTTGTAGACAAACTTAGGTTACTTTAGATTTTTTGCTCGATATAGGTGCCTTTGACACGATTGATGCGCACCACCTCTGGAATTTTTCTTAAGTTCCTTATCAATTCGGCCAAATGAACACGGTTATGTACTTGTACCGTAAAGTTCACGTTGGTGTATTGACTACCATCCGAATCTTCCGCACTTACATTATCAATATTTGAATTGGCATTAGCGATAGTCGTTGCGATTTTTGCCAACATACCGCGTTGATTTGCAACAGCAATACGCAAGTTCACTTTAAACAATTTTTTATTATCAGCATCCCAATCCACATCCAACCACTTATCTGGGTCTAATTTAAATTTGCGTATCGCAGGGCAATCATGCGTATGAATCACTAATCCTTTATCTTTATTGATAAAGCCTAAAATAGGATCCCCAGGGATTGGTCGACAACATTGTGCAAACTGTACTGCCATCCCTTCGGTACCACGAATCGTGATGGTGTCTAGAGGCTTATGGTTTTTATTTTTTTCGTGATGCTGATCCTGATGGTCAGCGTCTTCTGTGTGATTTGCCAACAGCTGATGCGCCACCATCAC
>DHYP01000015.1:16914-17238 GCA_002414145.1 Methylophilaceae bacterium UBA5127
ATTATGCGCTCCATAATCACTCATCACTTTGTCCCATTGCTTACCTGTGATTTCATTAGGTTCAACATGTAGCGCTCTTAGGGCAATATTTAACATACGCTCACCCAATTGCGCCGACTCTTCTACCTTAATGGTTTTAAGATAATGGCGTATGTGTGAGCGTGCTTTACCTGTCACCACATAGTTCAACCAAGCTGGATTAGGCTTTGCGAGTGGAGCAGTAATAATCTCAACATGATCCCCGTTACGCATTTCTGTTCGAAGTGGCGCCAGTTCATTATTAATTTTAACTGCGACACAGCTATTGCCTACGTCTGTATGAAC
>DHYP01000015.1:17270-18110 GCA_002414145.1 Methylophilaceae bacterium UBA5127
CACCGCACTCGAACCTCTGGGCAAAGCCAGAATCTTACCTTTGGGCGTAAATACATACACCTCATCTGGGAACAAATCTACCTTAAAGTGCTCTAGAAACTCGTAACTATCTTCACTCTCTGTCTGAATTTCTACTAGACGCTGTAACCATTGGTGCGTCTGCTGTTGCAATTTTGTGAGATGCGCATCCGTGGTTTTATATAACCAGTGCGCAGCCACACCCGCATCTGCAATATTGTGCATTTCCGTACTGCGTATTTGCACTTCAATAGGTGTTCCAAATGGCCCAAACAAAGTGGTATGCAAGGATTGATAGCCATTGACTTTAGGAATCGCAATGTAATCTTTAAAACGACCAGGAATCGGCTTATATAATGCATGTAATGCGCCTAATGCCAAATAACAAGATGGGCCATCTTTGACAATAATTCTAAAGCCATAAATGTCGTTAACTTGTGATAGTTTTACGGTTTTTCCTGTCATCTTCTGGTAAATGCTGTAAAGATGTTTTTCGCGTCCTACCACTTCAGCATCAATTTTGGCTTCTTTCAGTTGATCCTGAATCGCACTTAATATTTTACTAACCACCTCTTTACGATTACCACGCGCAGCTTTAACCGCTTTATTAATCACACGATAGCGCATTGGGTAAAGGTATTTAAAACTTAAATCCTCCAATTCTTGATAAATCGGATTTAAGCCTAACCTGTTGGCAATAGGCGCATAAATATCTAAGGTTTCACGCGCAATCCTTTTTTGCTTCTCCGACTTCATCGCTTCCAAAGTTTGCATATTATGCAAGCGATCAGCAAGCTTGACCAAAATGACACGCACATCCTC
>DHYP01000015.1:18267-19803 GCA_002414145.1 Methylophilaceae bacterium UBA5127
TGTATCTTCCACAACATCGTGCAATAAGGCTGCCAGCAAAGTAGGAATATCCAGATGCATCTTAGCTAAAATACACGCTACTGCAACGGGATGTGAAATATAAGGCTCGCCTGTTTTACGTGTTTGGCCTTGATGGGCTTTTTCTGCATAGCGATACGCAGCCCAAACCTGTTCAATTTCTGTTTGTGTTAAATACGCTTTGAGCAGAACCGTGAGAGGTGAACTCTCACAGTCCGCTGGGAGCAAATCTGTTGCGTCTAATGGCGCCTCAGATTTGAGTTTGTGGTAATCCGCTTTAGCATGATGAGCGGTTGTGGTCATAGCGTCACATGTAAATTAAGCGTGGCCGCGATTCAAGATTTCTACGCCGACCTTACCAGCTGCAATTTCACGTAATGCCAAAACAGTTGGCTTGTCTTTTTGTGTAGCACCATGTACAAATGGATCTGAACCATTTGCTAACTGTCTTGCGCGGAAAGCGGCTACCAATGTTAATTGGAATCGATTAGGAATTTTCTCTAAACAATCATCTACTGTAATACGTGCCATGGTGTTTACCTTTACAAAAATAGAATTTGAGTGCACATAAGCGTTACTTATGTAAGCTTCTGAATCAAATCTTGATAACGTGCAACTTGTGTAACTGTTTTTAAGCGTTGCGCACGCAAGATTGCCATTAAGTCTTGCAGTGCATTCTCAAAATCATCGTTGATTGTAACATAATCAAACTCAACTAAGTGACGCATCTCATCACGCGCTGCCGCAACGCGTTTAGCAATGACTTCTTGGCTATCTTGACCGCGATAATTCAATCGCTCTTCTAATGTTTTAATTGAAGGCGGCAATATAAAAATACTCACCGATTGAGGGTAAATTTCCCTCACTTGCGCTGCCCCTTGCCAATCAATCTCCAAAATCACATCAAAACCAGCTGCCAGCGCCTCATCCACAGCACGTTGTGAAGTGCCATACCTTGCACCATGTACGTGGGCACTCTCTAAAAACCCACCTTTTTCTAGTATCGCCAAAAATTGCACTTCTGAGACAAAATGGTAATCCAAGCCATCTATCTCGCCAACTCGAGGTGCGCGCGTGGTATGCGATACAGACAGTTTAATGTGTGTATCTTTTTCTAAAAGCGCTTTCACCAAACTGGTCTTTCCTGCACCAGATGATGCTGTAATAATAAATAAATTACCTGATTTCATGTGCTCTATTTTAGCCGAATTTATAACATTACTTACTATACAATTAGCTTATTCAAGGTTTTGAATCTGTTCGCGCATTTGCTCTATCAGCACTTTCAATTGCATAGAAATTTGCGTTGTTTCTATTGCTACAGATTTTGAACCTAAGGTATTGGCCTCACGATTCATTTCTTGCATTAAAAAATCCAATTTTTTACCTACAGAGCCACCCGTTGCCAAAATATGTTTGACCTCGCCGATATGAGCATCTAAACGTGAGAGCTCTTCATCCACATCAATACGTTGCGCATATAGTACAATTTCTTGTCTCACGCGCTCATCATCACCC
>DHYP01000015.1:19828-20173 GCA_002414145.1 Methylophilaceae bacterium UBA5127
ACTTAAGCGTCAATTTTTCCTGATAGGCTTTAATCAACGCTGGCAACAGCAGCTTGACCTTAACCACTAACGCCTCAATCTCGTTCAAACGCTCCAGAATCACTAACTTGAGTTTTTCACCTTCTCGTTGACGCGCCGTGACAAGTTGATCTAAAACCAGATTTAATGCTTCTTTTAATGCATGCTCTAAAGCATCCATATCTGTTTTTTCCGCCTGCAATACGCCTGGCATGCGAATCACATCTAACAAATTAACTGCTTGCACATTTTTAAAATACTGTCCCGCAGCCTCCATGTTTTCAGCTATTTGCTGCAAAATCTCATGATTGACCACACCTGTTTGTG
>DHYP01000015.1:20216-22625 GCA_002414145.1 Methylophilaceae bacterium UBA5127
AATCCACTTTACCACGTCCCAATTTAGCTTGTACACACTCTCTTGCTGATGACTCAAAAAAACGCATATTGTCATCTAGCTTGAGTTGTAGTTCCAAGTAACGGTGGTTGACGGAGCGCAATTCGACGATGATGGTACCGTTAGCGGTGTTGAGTTCTTGCGAGGCATAGCCCGTCATACTTAAAATCATGTCGTTAACTCTTAAAGTAAATTCTAATAATTGTATCAAATGTAACTGTTATTATGCGAGAATAGCCGAGTTAATTTATTTGAGTCTTCATTAATTAAAATTAATGGCAGTTACCAATAAAAATCAAGCTTTACCTATTGGATTTAAGCTACAAGATTACACCATCACCAAAGTGCTGAGCTCGGGTGGTTTTAGCTTTGTTTATCTGGCGCATGACCCCAATAAAAAAATAGTCGCCATTAAAGAATATATGCCTACTGGTTTAGCGTTACGTGACCAAGGCACTACTGTCCAGCTAGACAAACATGGAGATTCTTCTGCATTTAAGCACGGTCTAAAAAGTTTTTTTGAGGAAGGCTTAGCACTCGCCAGAATTGATCATAAAAATATTGTACGCGTACTTAATTTTTTTAGAGCAAACAACACCGTATATATGGTCATGAAATACGAACGCGGTAAATCATTGCAAGAATATATTCTTGCCCATGAAACTCCGATTTCAGAAAATTTTGTGCGTCGCGTGTTCGCAGAACTACTCACAGGCCTACGCGAAGTGCATACACATAAACTGTTGCATTTAGACATCAAGCCTGCAAATATTTACATACGATTAGATGGCTCACCAGTGTTGCTTGATTTTGGCTCTGCTAGACAAACGTTATCATCCAATCAATCCAATATGCCTTTGAGCTATACCCCAGGGTTTGCGCCACCTGAGCAATATTTTGACCGAAAAAACTTAGGGCCTTGGAGTGATATATATAGCGTAGGGGCTAGTATGTACTCATGTTTGTATCGCGCTACGCCTCAAGCGGCTAATTTACGTACAACTAAAGATAATTTGGAGCCTGCGGTATCATTAGGTAGTAGCATTTATTCTAAAGAGCTACTAGAACTGATTGATGAGTGTCTAAAATTGGATTTTCTATCTAGGCCACAAAGTGTGTTTTCATTACAAAAAAGTATTGTCGCACTTAATCCATTATCAGAGCCAAACAAAAATAATTTAATTAACAAAATCAAGAATGTACTCAACAAAAATATTATCTAAGACTTATGAAATTTACTATCTATCAAAGTAGCAGACAAGGTCCCAGAGCCTATAATCAAGATAGGCTTGCTTACTCATATAGCAAAGATGCCTTGCTCATGGTGCTTGCCGACGGCATGGGAGGACATCGCCATGGCGAAGTGGCAGCACAATTGGCAGTTAAAACGTTGACTGAAGCGTTTCAACGACTCGCGTTACCTACTTTACCTAGCCCCGCCAAATTTTTGACCGATTACATACAACAAATTCACGATATGATTGAGAATGTGCGTCAAGCCGATGATTTAATAGAGTCGCCACGTACTACCATCGTCGCTGCTATTGTTCAGCGCAATACCTTGTACTGCGCACACGTGGGAGACTCCAGACTCTATCACTTTAGAGATGGTCACTTGCTTTTTAGGACAGAAGACCATTCCATTGTGCAATCCATGTATCGTAAAGGATTGATTAGCAAAGAAGAAATGCTCACACACCCCTACCGCAATAAAATTTATAACTGCTTAGGCGGCGAGACAGTTCCTAAAATCGATTTAGCAGATCGGCATGAGTTGCTGGATGGCGACATCATTCTGCTCTGCACAGATGGTGTTTGGAACGTATTGGATGACAAAACCATTAAAAACATACTCATTTCTGGCTTGGTCACTGAAACGGTTAACCACTTGCTGGATCAAGCGGAAGAGAACAGTGATCATACTGGTGATAATATGAGCGCAATTGGCTTGCAATGGGGTGATCTACAACTTCACCCACAAGCAGTTTCTACCATTACCATGCCACTAGATCAAACCACGACTATTATTAATCCACCTGCTCAGCACCCCTCTGGCACAAGCACTACGGATGTTGATGACTTGACGGATGATGACATCGAAAAAACCATTGCAGAAATACAGGCAGCATTGATTAGCACAAAGCCTAAAAAGTATTAATGCATCATAATGATAGTTTAGAGATTACAACATATGAGACCAAACGAACGCCCCAACAATGTACTTAGAGATGTAGAAATCACCCGCCATTACACCAAGCATGCAGAGGGCTCGGTACTGATCAAATTTGGCGACACGCATGTGATTTGCACAGCAAGTGTAGAAGAGAAAGTCCCTGGCTTTTTAAAAGGCAAAGGTCAGGGCTGGGTCACGGCGGAGTACGGCATGCTGCC
>DHYP01000015.1:22634-25209 GCA_002414145.1 Methylophilaceae bacterium UBA5127
GCCACGCTCCACTGGAAGTCGCATGGATAGAGAAGCCGCCAAAGGTAAACAATCTGGTCGCACGCAAGAAATTCAGCGTTTAATCGGACGTAGTTTACGCGCCGTGATTGATTTAGAAAAACTAGGCGAACGTACCATTCATTTTGATTGTGACGTGATTCAAGCGGATGGCGGTACACGTACCGCCAGCATTACTGGCGCTTATGTTGCCATGCATGATGCTATCACTTTCCTGCTTAAACACGGCCTCATTACAGAGTCGCCTCTTAACGACTCAGTGGCCGCAATCTCTGTAGGCGTTTACAAAGGCGAGCCAGTTCTCGATTTAGACTACATAGAAGATTCTGATTGCGATACTGACATGAATGTTGTCATGACAGGCAGTGGTGGATTTGTTGAAATACAAGGCACAGCCGAAGGCGAGCCCTTCAGCCGAGACACTATGAATGCAATGCTAGATTTAGCGGTATACGGCATACAGCAGCTTACCCTCATACAAAAACAAGCGCTTAGTATTTAATATGGCACTACCTTTTAACAAACTCGTCATTGCTAGTGGCAACACAGGCAAAATACGTGAAATCCAGCATATCCTTGCGCCACTCAATATCGACATTGTTGCGCAGACTGAACTTAATGTCCCTGAATGCGAGGAGCCGTTTTGTACCTTTATAGAAAACGCACTTGCTAAGGCACGTCATGCCTGCAAACACACCGGCCTGCCTGCATTAGCAGATGACTCAGGCTTGTGTGTCAATGCTTTAGGTGGCGCGCCTGGCGTGTATTCAGCGCGTTATGCTGGGAAAAATCCACCCAACAGTTTGCTTACACAAGACGAACGTAATAACGACAAGCTATTGCAGGTCATGCAAAATATTCCCGAACGCCATGCCTATTTTTACTGTGTCATGGTACTGGTAAGACATGCCGAAGACCCCCAACCACTGATCGCCGAAGGCATGTGGCAAGGCGTAATTTTAAGGGAATTCCGTGGTAGCGGTGGCTTTGGCTACGACCCTTTATTTTTAGATGCCAAAACAGACAAAACAGTGGCTGAGCTACCGCTTGAAATAAAAAGCCGTATTAGCCACCGCGGTCATGCCATGGCAAAACTACTACAGCAATTGGAAAGAATAAGTACATGAGTAACAAGTGGCCAAAGTGGGTGCGCGATGACGGCTCTGTCGTCTCCTGCACCGAAAAAGTCAAAGTCATGGCAGAAAACTTTGACGAAATTAAACAATTTGTCCAAGATGCGTTCGAAGATGGTCTATTAATGGAAGTCAATGAGCAACAAATGCGAGAAGCATTACATCAGTTGGTCGATGGTTTAACCAACCCATATAACAAGTCATGATTCCCATTTACCCCGCTCAAGCGCTCAATACTAAAGCGCCTTTGGCGGGGAGCGTTACACTCTCTGGTCTTAAAAACTCGCCCCCGCTTTCCCTTTATATTCATATTCCTTGGTGTGTACGCAAGTGCCCCTATTGTGATTTTAATTCGCACGAATCCAAAAGCGAGATTCCTGAAACTGCTTATATCAATGCACTGATTGCAGACTTAGAGCAAACCACGCCTTTGGTGTGGGGGCGCAAGGTCAAAAGTGTGTTTTTTGGTGGCGGTACCCCTAGCCTCTTCTCTGCTGAAGCCATTGATAAAATTTTAAGCCATGTGCGCATGCTCACCCCTTTAGAATATGGCGCAGAAATTACATTAGAAGCCAACCCAGGCACTGTAGACAGCGCACATTTTCTGGGTTACAAGCAAGCAGGTGTGAACCGAGTTTCTTTAGGCATACAAAGTTTTAATGCACGTTACTTAAAAGCTTTGGGACGTATTCACGACCGTGAACAAGCGCTACATGCAGCGCAATTAGCTCTTGATACCTTTGATGCCGTCAATCTAGATGTGATGTACGGGCTGCCAGAACAAACTTTAGAAGATGCCTTAGCGGATGCCAAAACCGCCTGCGCCCTTAACCCTGCACATCTGTCGTTCTACCATTTGACACTGGAGCCGAATACCGCATTTTATCGCACACCACCCAGCTTACCTGACGATGACTTGAGTGCCACCATGCAAGAAGAAATCGAAGCAATCTTGGCTGCCAATGGCTATGATAATTATGAAACGTCTGCATTTGCTAAGACCAGCAGACAATGTCAGCACAATCTTAATTACTGGACGTTTGGCGATTACTTAGGTATAGGCGCTGGCGCGCATAGCAAATTAAGCTTTCATGACAAAATCATCAGGCAAAGTCGCCACAAACATCCCAAACACTATATGGCGCATGCTGAAAATGGCAATGCCATTGACAACGAGTGGCCAATTTCTTCACAAGAACTGAGCTTTGAATTTATGATGAACGCTTTACGGCTTACCCACGGCTTTGATAAAAACTTATTTGAAGTACGCACAGGCTTGCCACTCATCACCGCACAAAAACAAATAACTCTAGCAGAAACTAGGGGGCTGATTTGGCAAGATCAGAACACGTTAAAACCGACTTTGACTGGACGCAGGTTTTTAAATAACTTATTGGATATATTTTTATAGCACAGCCATCAAT
>DHYP01000015.1:25225-25629 GCA_002414145.1 Methylophilaceae bacterium UBA5127
ATTAATGATAACCTTTTTGCTCATATACGGTCATCGATTCATGTACTTCCGTTAAAGTAGGTACCTCATTCACTGGCTTTTCTGCTACATAAATTTCAAGCTGAATATTTTCTTGAATCGTATCTTCAATCATGCCCCGCATTTTCACTTTCTTGCGCATATGCACTTTTTGTAACAACCATATAACCACTGTCAGCGCAATTAGCGCACTTATCAACACAAGGTTTCTCTGACGATAGTCATTAATCACCTGATTGAAGCGCTTTGTTTTATATTCATCAACCAGCTGTAGCGCCTGCTGATTAATATTTTTCATCGTGACAATACTCTTAGCCCACACCTGATTGAATGGTTGCATCATCGCTTTGCTAGTTGGCAACGTAAATTCGGGTAATTTAATTTTA
>DHYP01000015.1:25638-26255 GCA_002414145.1 Methylophilaceae bacterium UBA5127
ATGCTAGCTTTTGCTGTTCTGCTGTTGGCTTAGGTCTTGCTATAGGTGGGTTGACTATCATCAATTTAACAGGGGGCTGCTTAAGCTGATAGCTCAGCTTTAAATTGTCTTTTGGCTGAATATCGGTCACTCTTTTGATACGATGCGTCACTTCCCTTACTAACTTTTCGTTAGGGATCACCAATACCTGAGGCGATTTAAGCGGATCATTCACAGAGATTTGTAGGCCGTATTCGCGGCTTAAATTCAAAGATTGGCTAATAAATCTTTGCCTTAGAATAGGGCTCTCAGGATAGAAGTGCCTAGCTAACTCGCTTAAGCTTTCTCCTGGTAGCATCGGCCAAAATACTTTATTACTTTGCGTGCCCTGACTAAGAGATGCGCCTTCGGCTATGTCTAGACTGTCTACGGATACTGCATCTAGCCTCAATACACCCTTGGCCATTACAAAATTAACGAAAAAGAAACCACCTAGCACTGTCATCAGTGCATAGTTTCTCCCCCGTTTTAAACGCTTTATCGTTATTTTAATGTTGCCCTTGCTTGTTTTATTGCCTTTAACACACATTCTGGCGCTGTGCCACCCACATGGTTTCTGCTTGCTACAGAACCTTCCA
>DHYP01000015.1:26280-27001 GCA_002414145.1 Methylophilaceae bacterium UBA5127
GAGTACTTGGTATACATCTTCTGTAATCATCAAGCTAAATTGCTGCAACTCACTGAGCGACATCTCCGCTAAGTCACAGCCTTTTTCGACGCCATGTTTTACTGCCAAAGCCACTACTTCATGGGCATCTCTAAACGGCATGCCTTTTTTTACTAAATAATCAGCCAAATCAGTTGCGGTAGAAAAGCCTTCTAGCGCAGCTTGTCGCATCTTATTTTGATTCACTTGAATACCACGTAACATATCTGCGTATATTTCTAATGTCACTAAAAGTGTATCGGCAGTATCAAATAAGGGCTCTTTATCTTCTTGATTATCTTTGTTATAGGCAAGCGGCTGACTTTTCATCAGCGTCAACAAACCTATCAAGTGCCCATATACGCGCCCCGTCTTACCACGCACGAGTTCTGGTACATCAGGGTTTTTCTTTTGCGGCATAGACGAAGAGCCAGTACAAAAACGGTCAGCGATATCGATAAAGCCAAAACGCGGACTGGACCATAAAATCAGCTCCTCAGAAAAGCGCGATAAATGCATCATCAGCACACTGGCAGCACTGGTAAATTCAATGGCAAAATCACGGTCAGAGACGGCATCCAGTGAATTCTCACATAAGCCTTCAAAACCCAACGCTTTTGCAACAAACTCTCGATCTATCGGATAGCTCGTACCCGCCAAAGCTGCAGCCCCTAATGGCAAACGATTAATACGCTTTCTCGCT
>DHYP01000015.1:27013-35925 GCA_002414145.1 Methylophilaceae bacterium UBA5127
CCAAGCGCTCTGCATCACGTTTTAACATCTCAAAATACGCCATCAGATGGTGCCCAAATGTCACGGGCTGCGCCACTTGTAAATGTGTAAAGCCAGGCATGATTGTTGCCGCATGTTGTTCTGCTAAATCCAGAATAGAATTCTGTAGCGCCACGACACCCTCTAATAAGGCATCTACTGTTGCACGTAGCCACAGACGTACATCGGTCGCCACTTGGTCGTTACGGCTTCTGCCCGTATGTAAGCGCTTACCAGCATCGCCAATTTTATCAGTCAGGCGCTTTTCAATATTCAGATGAACATCTTCTAGATCTAATAGCCATTCAAAAGTACCCGCGTTAATTTCTGCTAAAATTTCGCCCAGACCTTTTTCAATACTGGCGACATCTTCTAAACTGATTATGCCCTGCTTGCCAAGCATGCGTGCATGCGCAATCGAGCCCTGAATATCATAAGGCGCTAAGCGCTTATCAAAATCCACAGAAGCGGTATAACGCTTTACCAATGCAGACACTGGTTCATTAAAACGCCCCGACCAAGCTTCTGCTTTATGATTAAGTGATGAATTTGTTTTATCTTTAGGTACCGACACGTTAACTCTTTCTTGAAGAAATCCCACAAAACTTGTTTTTAATCATGTATTTTTGTGAAATTATTCTTTAATAATAATATACTTATCGCGTCATTATAACTAACTATACGTTGTGCGCAAAAATAGCCGCTTACCTAATTTACGCAATGTTGGCATTCTCTTACGTATTCTGCTTATTGCAAATATTTTAGCCATGCTAAATGCACTGTTGTTAAGCGCAAATGTGACGCAATTTTTAACGCAATTTACAGAACTATCCGCCACAGTAGAGCCCATTCTTATATTGAGTTTGGTTTGTTTATTTGCTGTCAATCCCATATTGGCTCAATTACAATATTGGCAAGGCATCCTATTGATTATGTTAATAGAAATTGTGCTTACAGCAGTAGGATTTACAATTTTTAATCAATATTTTTCTCCTGATGTCGGCACCAGTGTCTCGCGTACATGCTTGCTTACTACAATCGTCACGAGCATCGTGCTGTTCTATTTTAATTTACAACAACGTGCTTATTCTCCTGCCATCGCCGAAGCACGTTTACAAGCTTTGCAAGCACGCATACGCCCACATTTTTTGTTTAACAGCATTAACGCAGTATTATCATTAATCCGCAGTCAGCCTAAACGTGCAGAAACTGCTCTTGAAGATATGGCGGATTTATTCAGGGTACTCATGGCTGACAACCGCGACCTAGTACCTTTAGCACAAGAAATTGCGCTGTGTAGACAATATTTGTCCATCGAAAAATTAAGACTGGAAGAGCGCCTGATGGTCAATTGGCAGATAGAACAAATGCCACCTGACGCCCTGATCCCCCCATTGATTCTGCAGCCACTATTGGAAAATGCGGTGTATCACGGCATTGAACCTTTGGCCGAGGGTGGCGAAATTAACATTCATATTTTTAGCAAAAAACACGAGCTTACCATTGTCATCAGCAATCCCTATCTCAGTGATAAAGCGCATCATCAAGGCAATAAAATGGCATTACGTAATATTAAAGAGCGTTTATTATTACACTATGATTTAGAAGCATCACTCCAGACTAAAGTTGCTGATAATAGATATGAAGTACAAATTCGCTTACCTAGCCAATAATCATACATAGCTATTGATGAACACGATCAAAATCATTATTGCTGATGATGAAGCACCCGCTCGAAACCGCCTGCGCGATTTGTTAGGTGACATCGCGCATATAACCATTGTTGCAGAAGCACATAACGGTAAAGAAGCCGTTGATTTAGCCATGGAACATGCGACTGACTTACTTTTGCTAGATATCCGCATGCCCTTAATGGATGGTATTGAAGCTGCGCAACATCTGCAAAAACTAGACCCTAAACCAAGCATCATTTTTACCACAGCTTATGATACATACGCGATTCGCGCTTTTGATTTAAATGCAATTGACTATTTACTAAAACCCATAAGGCTAGAACGGCTAGAAACCGCTATTAATAAAGTCCGCGCACTAAAACCTGCACAAATTAAAGCACTTCAGTCATTACAAAACATACGCAGCCACCTAAGCATTCATGAGCGTGGACGCATCATTTTATTGCCTATAGACGAAATCATTTACTTTCGGGCAGAGCAAAAATACACCACAGTGCGCACCATTGAACGTGAATACTTGTTAGAGGAGTCGCTCACCCAGTTAGAAACAGAGTTTAGTGAGCGACTTTTACGACTTCATCGAAACTGCTTGGTCGCCAAGCAGTTTATTCGCGGCTTCGAAAAACGCACTGTGGTCAACGCGCAAGACCAGAGCGAGACACAATGGGTCGCCTTGCTAAAAGACATTCCAGAAACCATTGCGATTAGCCGCAGACAACAACACTTAATCAAAGAAATCTAACTAATTTTTGGATTTTTTATCTGTCAGCTCATCAATCATTTTAGCCGCCCACTCTTTGCCGCCCAGACCAAAAGCCAAAGCCAAAGCCAAAAATATGGCGCCAAACACGATCACAAATAAAGAATTGATTAACTGCATGCCAATACCTAACTGTTCTAATGCTACAAAAACCGCCAAAATTTGAATGCCGTATTCCACTGAAGTACTCACCGATAAGGCATATTCAAACTTAATACTATGTAACCAAGCAAATACCAGACGATTCATAAATCGTGCAAAAAGCGTACCGAAAATCACCACGATAATCGCAACAATAATATGCGGCAAATAGGCAGCTAACTCTTGAAGCAATCCTGCCACTTCAGTCAGACCTAAAGAGTTTGCGCCAGTAATCACGAACAATAAAATCACTAACCAGTACACTACTTGACTAATAATGCCGCTTAAAGTGACATTGAAATTGCCGCTATTCATAAAAGCCTCTAATCCAGACTTTTCCGCAAATTGATCAAACTGCGTTAAAACTAATAAGCGGTTGATTCCACCTCTCACTAATTTAGCCACGATCCAACCAAAAAATAAAATAACTAAAACGGCTAAAAGTCTGGGTACAAAATTCACCATTTGTACCCAAAATTGATTAAGTGATGCTAAGAAAATATCGAGTTGATATTGCATATGACCTCCTATTGATACATAAAAACAGTTACTTACAAATAAACTGCTTGGTGATTAAAGTGTGATGTATGTGTAACTAGAGCATAAGCTTAACTCAAAATGACTGATTTTAGCCAAATGTTTATATTAAGCGCCTGTGTTAAAATAGCCTGATGAAATCATCTCCTCAAAAACTGATTATCGCTTCACGCGAAAGTGCACTTGCCATGTGGCAAGCCAAACATATTCAAGCCAGACTACAAACACTTTACCCGCAATGTAACGTGCAGATTTTGGGCATGACCACGACTGGCGATCAAATTCTAGACTCTCCGTTAGCCCGGATTGGTGGCAAAGGGCTCTTTGTTAAAGAACTCGAAACCGCGCTGGCTGATGGCAGTGCTGATCTGGCAGTACATAGCATGAAAGATGTACCCATGAACCTGCCTGAAGGTTTTGCGTTAGTTGCAACGGGAGAAAGAGAAGATCCACGTGATGCATTTGTGTCAAATCAATTTAACGCACTAGAAGAATTGCCTGATGGTAGTATCGTTGGTACGTCCAGTTTACGTCGCCAGAGTCAAATTCAGGCACGCTTCCCACATTTAAAAATAGAATCGCTACGGGGAAACGTGCAAACGCGCTTACGCAAACTAGATGAAGGTCAGTATGCTGCGATTATACTGGCGGCGGCTGGATTAATCCGTTTGGAGTTGGGTCATCGCATTCGCGGTTTTATTGCCCCTACTGATAGCATTCCTGCGGTCGGACAAGGTGCACTGGGTATCGAGATTAACGCTAACCGTACCGATTTGATAGAAATCCTCGCCCCGCTTAACCATCTCGACACACAACTGTGTGTAGAAGCCGAACGTGGCTTTAGCCGTGCCTTAGCAGGTAGCTGTACCGTGCCCTTAGGTGCATATGCACAACGTTTAGGCAACCAGATTAGCATCACGGGCTTTGTGGCAAGCGTAGACGGTTCACAAATGCTACGTCAAAATTTAAGTGGTGATATAAACCATGCCGAAGCCTTAGGCAAAGCGTTAGCTGATAAATTAATAAGCTTGGGCGCTGATAAAATCTTAGCAGCGCTCGAACACAGCAAATAATGCCCTTAGCACTGGCAAATATTGGCGTTGCAATTACCAGACCTGTAGACCAAGCCAAAAAGCTCACGCAACTGATTACAGAAGCAGGCGGCTCAATCATCCAATTCCCACTCATTGAGATTGCCGCCCTAGAGGATTACACACAGTTTGAAAGTGTGATTGCCAACCTTGAAATGTATGATTGGGTGATTTTTATCAGCAGTAATGCCGTACAGAATAGTATGCCAAAAATCACCCAATTTGGTATGCCCAACCACGTTCAATTTGCCGCCATCGGTCCTGTTACTGCAAAAGAACTTCAAGCCTTTGGCGTAAACAACATACTGACTCCAAAAGAACGATTTGATAGCGAATCTTTACTAGCACTGCCAGAAATGCACACCATGCAAAACAAAAAAGTGATGATAGTGCGCGGGGTAGGTGGACGCGAAATACTTGCGGACACGCTCAAGGCGCGCGGTGCTAAAGTCGCTTTTGCCGAATGCTATCAGCGCATTAACCCTCAAAGCAATTGCAATATGCTTGAGCATGCTTGGAAAAATCAGCAACTCCAGGCCATCGTCGTCACCAGTTCAGAAGCGATGCGTCATTTGATTGACTTAGCTGGTAATGCAGAATGGTTAAAACATACGCCCCTATTCGTAAACCACGCAAGAATCGCAGAGTTGCCAATGCAACTAGGATTAAAAGTTATCGTAACCAACACGCTAGGAGATGAGGCCATGTTGCAGGCGCTCATCTCAAATCGTCAAGCTCAGTGAATTAAGTATAAAACTCTCGAATTGAATGTCCTTAGGCGCACAGCCAAGATAAATTCCCTTCACGCTGCTAACCATTATTTTAAATGTCTCATTAATTTCAATTCTTCTTTACTGGACTTAGCAGTTGGATTAGACTTTGATATGACAAATTAAAGAAATTTATATGACAAATATTCATTTGACTATCAACATTAAAAAATTATTTTTTGTTTTAGTGAGTGTTGAACTGTTTTTTGTAGCAATCTATCTACTTCACCACTTTAGCTTAGCTAATGTGCCCCTCGGTATATTTGATTTAGATGCGGAAGCGACTATCCCTAGCTGGTTTTCCTCTTCGCAGTACCTAATGACTGGCTTTGTCTGCCTAGCCATTAACCAAATCAGGGTCTCTGGACATAATTTTTATCCTCAGCCCTTATTTTATTTGGGTTTTGTTGGGTTTGTTTTTTTATCCTGCGATGAGGCAGCACAGGTACATGAAAGATTAAGCTGGAAATTAGTACATTTTTCTAATTTTATCCCCAGCTTTAAAAATGGCCATGGCGCATGGATATTTGCTTATGCAGCTATTTTTGTATTGATACTTTTTTACTTGCGTGATTCTTTAGCGATATTGTGGAAACAGCGTACCAAATATCTATTGGTCACTGTATTTGGATTTTTCACGGTTTTTGTAGGTGCCATTGTACTTGAAAGTGTCAGCTACCAGTTTTTAAGAACAGGCTCTACTGCAGACACCTATGCAATTGAAGTGGCCTTAGAAGAGTTTCTTGAAATGTTTGGGAGTAGCTTGATGCTATACGGCATCACCAACATCTATATTCAATCTAAAGGGACTGCCGATAGCGATTAATCACTCGGTCTAGCTACTTAGGTGCAAAAGTAAATGCATCACTAAAAAACTCATCTGCATTTAAACCTTGCGCCACAAAAGCCTGATGTGCAACTTCAACCATCGCGGGCGCGCCACACACATAAGCATGATAGCCGCCTAAATCAGGAAAGTCTTGCAATACCGCTTCATGCACTAGACCACGTCTCCCTTGCCATCCACTGTCTGCTGGCTCTTCAGAAACTACAGGAATATATCGTAAATTGGGCACAAATTCTGCCCAACGTTGACATAACTCATCCATGTATAAATCGCTTTGTACACGACCACCACGGTACAAAATAATGTCACGTTGAATTTTGTGATGAATCATATGTTCAATGATCCCTTTGATTGGAGCAAAGCCTGTGCCACCAGCGACAAAAATAATAGGTTTCTGCGAATCTTCACGCAGGAAAAATGTGCCTAAAGGCGCTTCTATGCGCATAATCGCTTTTTCTGGCATTTCATCAAACACATATTGCGTAAACTGCCCGCCAGGTATCAATCGTAAATGTAGCTCAATCATCGCATCATCATGCGGCGCATTGGCAATTGAAAATGCGCGACGTTTTCCGTCTTTTAAAATAAACTCTAAGTATTGCCCAGCCATAAATTGCAAGCGCTCCGTTGCGGGCAATTGCAGAAACAACACGATGACATCTCCGCTTAACTGCTCTTTTTTCTGAACGCGTGCTGGCAGTATCCTTGGTCTGATGCCGTTGAGTCCGTCGACTTCTCTACTTTCAATCACCAAATCTTCCAGCGGGCGAGCGCAACAGAATAAAGCTTGTCCAGCCGCCAGTTCTGCTTCATTCATGGCAGTACTCTGGTAATCATCATGTGTCACTTTACCCGAGATAATTTTTCCCTTACATGCGCCGCAAGCACCGTTGCGACAGCCATAAGGTAGATTGATGCCTGCTTCTATAGCTGCCTCTAATACAGTTTGACTGGGGCGAACATTAAATTGATGTCCGCTGTTTTGAATCGTCACTTGTGTCATTATTTAGTATCCTGCTCTTCTTTAATATGTGTATATTCACCTTCTATTACGTCATCATTCGAAGCCTGACGATACCCGCCTTGATTAGGCGGTGTCTGTCTTTTGGGTGGCTCATACTGCGTGTCCGAACTCGCCATATGTTCTTGTTGAATAGGAATAAGCAATAGCACCACTGCAATCACATCACTCAAAACGCCTGGAATAATAAGCAAAACTCCTGCCACCATATTGCGCGCGCTTCCCATAATCGTTTTAATAGGATTCCCACCTGCACCTAAGCTTTGCATTACTTTTGCGGACATCAGCAATTTTTCGCCCTTTACTAATTGTAAGCCTAAGTATCCCACCACGACCAAATAGAAGAATAACCACCAACCATAAAGATAAGCAAGCTTCACAAGCAGAAATATCTCTGCAAATGGAAAAGCAAGTAAAATAAGCGGTATTAAAGAGCGCATGACTGACCCCAAAAATCTGAAACGACAATATATACAAACATGTGCAATCAGGAAACCATTTTAGTATTGACCAATGTGCCTAATGAAGATTGCGCGAATGAGATTGCAGATGCATTGATTAAGCTGCATCTTGCTGCTTGTGTTAACATTCTAAGCCCTTGCCAGTCTGTATATCGATGGAAAGGTAACATTGAGCGAACAACAGAGATTCCTATGATGATTAAAACGCATCGCTTGGCCTATGCTGAAGTGGAAAAAATCATTTTAACAATGCACCCTTACGAACTTCCTGAAATTATTTCTCTCAATGTAGATGGTGGCTTGCCCGCTTATTTACAATGGGTCAGCGCCCAACTTTTACATTAGGACAACCATGTTAACCAGATTCGTTACCATCTTCAGCTTAATATTGATTTGCCTTTCACCACCATTAACTTGGGCTGAGAATGCAAGTGGTTTGGGCATTAGCGACTTTGTTTCATCTGCTTCTGAAGACGACTTTTTATCTCCTGATAAAGCATTTCAACTCGACATTAAAACCATTGACGCTCAGCACTTAGATGCAAAGTTTAAGGTAGAGCCTGGTTATTACCTCTATAAACAGCGGATTAAATTTGTTATCAAAGAGGCCAATTCCGGACAAATTACCAATATAGACTTACCAAAGGGTGAAATTAAAAACGACCCAAACTTTGGCCCACAAGAGGTTTATCATCATGATTTTTCTGCCAAACTGACGTTTTCAGGCAATCGTCATATTGTCATTCAGGCAACCTACCAAGGCTGTAGCGAGAAAGGGTTATGCTATGCCCCTCAAACTAAACTATTCAATATTAATGTAAACGAAACCAGCATAAGTTCAGTGAACAAAGGTTCAACAGACCCACTCAATGACAATCCGAACAATGTTAAAGATGAAGGTCAAGCCACCCATTTACTCAAGAGCGGTAATTGGTGGCTCATTGTACTGGGATTTTTTGGCGCTGGCTTATTGCTCGCTTTTACTCCATGCGTATTCCCTATGATTCCCATTCTCTCAAGCATCATTATTGGTAAGAACGCGCACGTATCACGCTTAAAAGCATTTAACTTATCTCTTGCCTATACATTAGGCATGGCACTCACCTATACGCTGGCTGGCATTGCTGCTGGTCTTTCAGGGCAATTACTTAGTAACGCACTGCAAACACCTTGGGCACTTGGCATAGGCGCCACTATTTTTGTATTACTGGCGCTTTCTATGTTTGGCTTTTATGAACTGAAGTTACCAAGTGCTATTGAAAATAAATTCTTCAACTGGAGTAACAGAATCAAGGGTGGGCATCTATTAAGTGATTTTTTAATGGGCGCGATTTCTGCACTGATTATCAGCCCTTGCGTTGCCGCTCCGCTTGCGGGTGCCTTGCTCTACATTAGTAAAACCCACGATGTAGTACTAGGCGGAATCGCATTATTTGCGCTTTCATTAGGGATGGGTGCACCTCTGTTAGCCATAGGCGCATCTGCAGGTACCTTATTACCCAAAGTAGGCGAATGGATGAACGCTGTGCGCAACTTATTTGGTGTGCTCATGATAGGGGTTGCCATCTGGTT
>DHYP01000015.1:35940-36206 GCA_002414145.1 Methylophilaceae bacterium UBA5127
CATCCCTACTACACTGCAATTAGCTCTCTGGTCTGCTTTACTTATTGTTCCCGCAATTTATATGCATGCGCTGGATACTCTGCCACATGATGCCAAACCGATACTCAGGTTCTGGAAAGGAATTGCTATCATGATGCTCATCACTGGAATAGCGCTTTTGATAGGCGCACTTTCTGGCGCAAAATCTCCACTACAACCACTCAGCGGCGTGCTAGCAAATACTTCATCTGCACCGCAACATAGCAACTTGCCATTTCAACGCGTGC
>DHYP01000015.1:36213-36598 GCA_002414145.1 Methylophilaceae bacterium UBA5127
AACCAGAAGCACTTGATCAAGCCCTGCTAAAGGCCAAAGGTCAGTATGTCATGTTAGATTTTTATGCGGATTGGTGTGTATCTTGCAAAGAATATGAGCAATTTGTATTTAGCGACTCCAACGTACAAAGTCATCTAAAGAACATGGTATTGCTACAAGCAGACGTCACTGCAAATAATGAAAATGACTTAGCGCTACTTCAACGCTTTAATTTATTCGGTCCACCTGGCATTATCTTTTTTGATAAAAATGGCCATGAAATTCAACCTCATCTGGTTGGCTATAAAAACGCCGAAGAATTTAACCAGATTCTTAATCAAATTGGTTCATAGCTATGCTCAATAAAATCAAGACTCCACTTATCTATATATTTCTGATTGTGTCG
>DHYP01000015.1:36611-43451 GCA_002414145.1 Methylophilaceae bacterium UBA5127
TGGATTTACTATTCGTTACTTTATGAGCAGTCAAGTACAAGCCGCTAGCAGCCAATCCACCCAAGCGTTATATACAACTCACTTTTCTGACCTTAATGGACACCAGCAAACTTTGACGCAGTACAAAGGTAAATTCATCGTACTCAATTTTTGGGCTACCTGGTGTGAGCCATGCCGTGAAGAGATGCCTGAGCTTTCTGCTTTACATGAAAGCTACTTATCTAAAAATGTGGTTGTGCTTGGTTTGGCCATTGATGATCTCACCGCCATTGCAGAGTTTCAAAAGCAAACACCAGTGAAATATCCATTATTCGCTGCAGATATGCAAGGAATGGAAATCGCTACCAATTTAGGCAATAATAAAGGTGTTCTACCGTATACAGTCATCATCAAGCCAGACGGAAGCGTTCACAGAACCTATTTTGGGCGGGTTTCTAAAGCCCTGTTAGAACAATCTTTAGCGCCTTTACTCAAAAAAATTAACCCTGCTTCTACACAATAACTTCGCTGATATTCTTCGAATTTACTGGACAAAATTCTTCAACTTCGGCAAACTTGCTCATGTTTAATTGTGTGAGTGTAGTGAATGGGAACAAAATCTATCCTAGTGATACACGGTCCGAACCTAAACATGTTAGGAACTCGCGAGCCAGAACACTATGGTAACTTAACTTTAGTGGACATTAATACTAGTTTAGAACAACTAGCTGCTCAAGACAGTATTGCATTAGAAACATTTCAGAGCAACTCCGAGGCCGAGATTGTCACTAAAATTCAGTCGCTCATGATTAATCGCGTCGATTTTATTATCATTAATCCAGCAGCATACACACACACCTCTGTTGCGATTCGCGATGCATTATCTGCTGTTAACATTCCGTTCGTTGAAGTACATTTATCCAATGTGTATGCAAGGGAGCACTTTAGACATCATTCTTACTTTAGCGATATTGCGGTTGGAGTGATTTCAGGCTTAGGCGCGGCAGGTTATACTGCTGCTTACCAATACGCTAAAAATCAATAACATTATTATAAATATTTAGTTTAATACCGAGGTCTATATGGATTTACGCAAACTCAAAAAATTAATTGATTTAGTTGAAGAGTCAGGCATTTCTGAACTTGAACTGACTGAAGGTGAGGAGAAAGTGCGTATTAGTCGCGCTTTAATGCCAAGCGCTCCAGTTACACACTATGTCTCTGCACCCACGACTGCTCCTGTAGCGGCTGCGCCAGCGCCTGTAGCAACCGTTGCTGCCGCATCTGTTGCTGAAGAACCAGAAGGTCAAGTAGTAAAATCTCCTATGGTAGGCACTTTTTATCGCGCCTCTTCTCCTGATGCCAAATCATTTGTAGATGTAGGCTCCAATGTCGCAGCAGGTGATACCTTATGCATCATCGAAGCAATGAAGCTACTCAACGAGATTGAGAGTGAATATTCTGGTGTCGTTAAAAAAATATACGTTGAAAATGGCCAGCCAGTAGAGTACGGCGAACCATTATTTTTGATTGGTTAATGCGTTATGTTTGAAAAAATCCTAATCGCTAACCGCGGAGAAATCGCCCTGCGTGTACAACGCGCCTGTCGTGAACTTGGCATTCGCACTGTGGCTGTCCACTCTGAGGCAGACCGTGAAGCAAAATATGTCAAACTGGCCGATGAGTCTGTTTGTATTGGTCCGGCCGCTTCTAATCAAAGCTATCTAAGCATCCCTGCTGTCATTAGTGCCGCCGAAGTCACTGATGCTCAGGCCATTCACCCAGGCTATGGTTTTCTATCAGAAAATGCTGATTTTGCCGAACGTGTGGAACAAAGTGGCTTTGTCTTTATTGGCCCAAGAGCAGAAACCATACGTCTGATGGGCGATAAGGTCTCGGCCAAAGATGCCATGAAAGCTGCTGGCGTTCCATGTGTACCAGGCTCCGATGGCGCACTCCCAGACGACCCCGCAGAAATTATTAAAACTGCCAAAAAAGTAGGTTACCCTGTCATTATCAAAGCTGCTGGGGGCGGTGGTGGTCGCGGCATGCGTGTTGTGCATACGGAAGCAGCACTGATTAATGCAGTTTCTATGACCAAGGCCGAAGCACAAGCTGCTTTCGGCAACCCGATGGTTTACATGGAAAAATTTCTAGAGAACCCACGCCATATTGAAATCCAAATTTTAGCGGATCAGCATGGTAACGCTGTGTTTTTAGGTGATCGTGATTGCTCGATGCAACGTCGTCATCAAAAAATTATCGAGGAAGCGCCATCACCCCTGCTTAACCCTAGGCTGAGAGACAAAATTGGTGAGCGTTGTGCAGAGGCCTGTAGAAAAATTAATTACCGCGGTGCTGGTACTTTTGAATTTCTCTATGAAAATGGCGAATTTTATTTCATCGAAATGAATACGCGTTTACAAGTTGAACATACCGTTACAGAAATGATTACTGGTATTGATTTGGTTCAACAACAGATTTTTGTAGCAGCTGGCGAAAAGCTAAAGTTCCGCCAAAAGGATATTCAATTAAAAGGACATGCGATTGAATGTCGTATTAACGCAGAAGACCCTTATACCTTTGTGCCTTCGCCTGGCAAAATTACTACATTCCATATGCCAGGTGGCCCTGGCGTACGTATTGATACACATGCTTATGGCGGCTATTCCGTTCCTCCTCACTATGATTCTATGATAGGTAAACTCATCACTTATGGTGATAATCGTGAACAAGCGATTGCGCGTATGCGTATTGCTTTATCTGAAATGATGGTGGTTGGTATCAAAACCAATGTTGCATTACACGCAGACTTAATGGCAGATGCGGCTTTTCATCACGGTGGAACCAGCATCCATTATCTTGAGCAAAAACTTGGTATTCATAGTAAGTAAATTTTGAGTTGGTTACTTTTAAAAATACAGGCAGATGACGCCAATGCAGAACTCATCAGTGATGCATTAATGGAACTCGGTGCTCTCTCAGTCAGCATCGAAGATGCCAACGCCGAGACACTTGCCGAACAAGCCATTTTTGGAGAGCCTGGTGATCCACCACCAGGTATTTGGCATCAAAATATTGTCACCGCGATGTTGGAACAAGATGCCGATGTTTTAATGCTGCTTCAAGCATTAACACTACAAACCAAAATCCCGCAGTTTAATTACAGTACAGAAATCATTGAGGAGCAAGATTGGGTGCGTGCTACACAGGCACAATTTGACCCGATTAAAATTACCGACACGTTATGGATTGTTCCCACATGGCATGAAGCACCAAGACCAGATGCGATCAATATCATACTAGATCCAGGTTTGGCATTCGGTACTGGCAGCCACCCTACTACACATTTATGTTTGGATTGGCTTACCAAGCAAACCCATTTACAAGAAGTTTTAGACTACGGATGCGGATCTGGCATTCTGGCAATTGCGGCCAAAAAACTTGGTGCAACACATGTCACAGGCGTGGATATTGACCCACAAGCGATTATTGCCAGCCGTTACAATGCTGAAAATAATCAGGTAGACATCAAATTTGTCGACTCGAATGAACACTTAAGCGGGCAATATAACTATGTAGTGGCAAATATTTTATCCAGTGCATTGATGGTACTCGCCCCCATTATTGCTAGCGCTTGTAAAAATGGCGGTAAAATAGCATTATCTGGCATACTAGAGAGCCAGAAAGAAACGTTAATTCAACGTTATCAAGAGTGGTTTAATGTTGATGCGCCTATCGTTAGCGATGGCTGGGTACTGCTTACAGGAACAAAAAAATGCCGATAATCACCGCTTGCCCCGAGTGTAATACGCAATTTATTGTCACAAAGGAACAGTTAAACGCTTTTGAAGGTCAAGTACGTTGTGGTAGTTGCCATCACATCTTTAATGCTAACGATCACCTAGTCAAAGGTGATAACAATAAAGACTCTATTGAAACCAAAGTTGAATCTGTCTTAAGTGAAGTGTCACTTAACGAAGATGAGAATGATGTTACTGAACACATTGAAATCACTACAAATGAAGCATTAGAAAACGAATTTCATGAATCAGCTGTCATCAATCCTACTGAGAATTCAATTGAAAACAGCGTCCCTAGCATTGTTAACGATTTATCCATTGATGAGAAATTTAGCAACAATTTAGTCAAAAAACCTTTCAACTGGCTAATATATGCAATTTGTTTAGTGTTATTGCTTGGCTTGATTGGTCAGCTCACTTACTTTATGCGTACAGAAATCAGTGCCTATTATCCGCACACTAAACAATGGCTCACTTTGGCATGTAAACCTATTGGCTGCCAAATTGACTTACCTAAAAAACTTGATCTGCTTACAGTAGATGATTCCGATATGCAGGAGCACAAAACGTTTGAAAATGTTTTATTGTTTTCAAGCACACTGAGCAATCACGCCAGCTTTGCACAAGCCTATCCATTTCTGGAATTAATTCTCACTAATATTGATGACGAGCCTGTTATCAGACGTACCTATTCTGCAAAAGAATATTTGCCTCCAGATATCAATATTGATAGCGGGATTAATCCTAAAGAAGAGGTGCGCATCAAGCTCAACATCAACACAAAAGATACGGCCGTTTCAGGTTATCGCATTTCAATTCACTATTAATTCTTCTCATGAAAATCATGAGTCTTAATTCATTATTAAACACACTATTGTTTTTGAACAGTTCTGTAATATACGAATCATTGATTGTGTAGTGATTGATTAACTTGTATAGGAGATTCACCATGTGGACAGCACCAGCAGCTACTGAAATGCGTTTTGGCTTTGAAGTGACAATGTACGTTTGCAATCGTTAATTCTTTTGCAAGTTTAAAAAGGCGCCTTAGGCGCCTTTTTTATTGGTTATTATCAACTCTGCTCTGTACTAGTGTGATTTTACTAACATTAATTGATTAACTTCTAAAATCGCGTCTACTAGTTTATCTATAGCCTGCGTTCTGACAAAGCTTTTACGCCATGCAATTGCAATCCTTCTAGTAGGTGCAGGCTTGATAAATGGAATCACTTTAATCAGCGGGTTTTGATAGCGTGCCACGGTAGCAGAGGCTGGCAACACGGTAATACCCAGATTAGAGGCGACCATGTTACGTATGGTTTCGAGCGAATTTCCTTGCAGAATCTCGCCTTTACGCGAAAGCTCTGGGCATGCTTGCGTGACTTGGTTACTAAAACAATGTCCACTATTCAACAATAATACTTTTTCTTCCGATAATTCTTTAGGGTCTATCGCTATCCTATCTACCCAATGATGGTTGGATGGCACGACTACGGAAAACGCTTCATCGTACAAACTCCTAACCTGAATGCCAGACACATCAAAGGGTAAAGCAATAACTGCTGCATCAATCACCCCATTTTTAAGCTGCACTTCTAAATTGGCTGTTAAATTTTCTTCGACTTCCAATGGCATATTGGGCGCTGAGACTCTCAAGATGGGAATAATTTCTGGTAATAGATATGGACCCACAGAATGAATCATGCCTAATTTAAACAAGCCTTTTAACGGATTAGTACCCAGTTTTGCCAACTCTTTAAGTCGCGCAGATTCTTCAAGCACAATATTGGCTTGTTCAATAATTTTAGCGCCAATTTCTGTTGGACTTACCTCACTTCTGCTACGCTCAAATATCGTTACATTGAGCTCTTCCTCTAGCTTTTTAATACCTAAACTCAAGGCAGGCTGTGTCACATAGCACTTTTCTGCTGCGCGCCTAAAATTGCGCTCTTGTGCGACCGCTACTACAAATTTTAATTCAATTAATGTCATTTCATACCTTGTTTTTAATCCTCATTATCGTACATAAATAAATTTTATTTATCAATCATATAAAAACCTACAATTATTCAAATCAATATGCACTGACTTGTAACCTAACTGGTGTGATTTTTAGAAAATCAGAATTAACATATTTTTAAAATCTAACCCACTTTGTAATCTTTTTATTTTGTAAGGTGAATTGCTTGTACATAGACTAAGCGCTTAGGTATCATTGCGCTACGCTATCAAATAGGGAAATATCATGAAAAGTTGGGTATGTAGTGTCTGTGGTTTAATTTACGAAGAAGAAAAAGGTTGGCCAGATGATGGTATTGCGCCTGGCACACGGTGGGAAGATGTGCCAGCAGACTGGCACTGTCCAGAATGCGGTGTGACTAAGGCAGAATTTGCGATGGTGGAATTCTAGATTATTACGTAGAAGCCTCTAAACTGGTTTGAGAATACTCATCAATTAGATAAAATATTGCCCGCAAAACATTGGATTTTTTTGTAGCTATCTGGTTATCACTACAATTATAACCACTCAATAAAAATTGATTCATATTTAGGAGCAAAAATGGAGTTTCATGGTGCTGTAGGAATATATACTTTAATTGGCGTACTTGCTGTGATTGGCGTTTTTTTAATGTACTGTGTAAAGAAAGTAAAATAATCAAAAGGCGCATTAAGCGCCTTTTTTAATCATCTTTAATCATCACTTATTGTGATTTGAAAAACGTTTTCACAGCATCAGCCACTTGTTCTACCTGTTCCAACGTCAATTGTGGTCCCATCGGTAAACTCATCACCTCATTCGCATAACGTTCTGCCAAGGGTAAAGTACCTTGCTTAATCACCAAATCTTGATAGGCTTTCTGCCTATGCGGTGCCACTGGGTAATGAATCAATGTCTGTATGCCTTGTGCGGTCAAATAGGTTTGCAATGCCTGTCGCTTTGCAGTCGTGATCACGTATAAATGCCAGACTGATTCAGCATTTTCTGGTACAACAGGCAGTCCCACGTGTAGTTCGGCAAAGGCTTTTTGATAAACCTCTGCGAACTGTTGCCTACGTT
>DHYP01000015.1:43458-45051 GCA_002414145.1 Methylophilaceae bacterium UBA5127
CACGTTGATTCCAAGTATCTAAATGTTTAAGCTTAACTGCTAACACCGCCGCCTGAATTGGATCCAGCCGACTATTCACGCCACGCTCTTCATTTTGATATTTAACAGCAGAGCCATAGTTGCCCAACTTGCGAACGCGCTCTGCAAGCGTTTGATGATGTGTGGTAATCGCACCGCCATCACCCAATGCACCTAAATTTTTTCCTGGATAAAAACTCCAAGCAACGATATCGCCATGTGCACCAATACGTGTATTCTTCAATTTTGCACCATGCGCCTGAGCCGCATCTTCAACCACAAATAGCCCATGCTTTTTGGCTAAATCACAAATCGCATCAATCTCAGCTGGAATGCCATATAAATGTACAGGCATAATCACTTTAGTGCGCGCAGTAATGTGTGATGCAATATTTTCAGCAGTAATATGATAGCTGCCAGCAGATGGCTCGACTGGTACGGGGATAGCTCCTACTGCACTCACGGCTAACCAAGTGGCAATAAACGTGTGTGAAGGCACAATCACTTCATCACCAGCCCCCACATCTAAAGCACGTAACGCTAAAGTGAGTGCGTCTAAGCCATTGCCAACGCCTACACAAAAATTTGATTGCGTATAGACTGCAAAATCGCGCTCAAATGCTTCAACCTCTGGGCCGCCAATATACCAACCTGATCGGCTAGCACGTAATACCGCTGTATCAAGCGCTTCGCTCAGTTCTGCGTAAGATGCTTTTAAATCTAAGAATGGAATCACTATGCAGCTGCCCAGCGTGCCCGCATAAAATCTTCATAATGGCGATAATAATCTTCCTCTGTGTACTTTTCTGAAGCAATGCACATCAGTACTGATCCAGACGAAAAATTATCGATTTCACGCCAAATCATCGGGCATACATAGAGGCCATAATACGAACGTGATAGATGGAATTTCTTTTTATCTTTACCATCGTCTAGTGTGATATCAAAGCTACCTGACATTGCAACAATAAACTGATGTAACTTTTTATGCGCATGGCCACCCCGCTCGGCGCCGCCAGGCACGTCATACACGTAATATACCCGTTTCATATCAAATGGAATTTGCGAATCGTTCTCCACAAAAGTGAGGTTGCCTTGTGGATTATGAATTTTAGGTAACTCAATAATTCTACAATCTTCTAATGACATTGCTGATCCTTACCATACTGATTACAATTTATTGGCGCTATACATCTACCAACTATGCATCCACATTGTTCAATAATATCTCTAGCCCTTTTTCTGCAATGTAATCACGCACATTTTTGCCATGCGCATCTTGCATTGCAGTATCCGCACCACATGAAATGAGATACTTAAATACGCTATCATTTTGATGCATTTCATAGTGACTCAAAGCGTACATTAAAGCGGTTGTACCCTTGTAATTTGTGGAATTGATTTGCGCCCCATGCTGAATTAATGCTTTTACGATGTCTAAATGACCGTGGTATGCGGCAATCACCAAAGCGCACCAGCCTTGCGAATTGCGTAAATTAATTTGATCAATAAAGGGGAGTGCTCTTTGGAATTGCGCAAAATTGCCTGTTTTACAGGCATCCCATAACTTGGGGT
>DHYP01000015.1:45075-48019 GCA_002414145.1 Methylophilaceae bacterium UBA5127
TAACAACTTCACATTAAAATCCACACCCGCCAATAAAAAATAGGTATCCGTCTCTTCAACCAGCGTTCCTACTTTTAATGTACTTTTTTGATATGTGATTTGTGTCTTTAATATCGACCATTCCCGATAGACAGGCATTTGATATTCACGGAACGCAAATGCGCGAAATTGATTGTGAATTTCAAATGCTGTTTTGTTAAAATCCATTTTAAAATCAGCAAAATTAATCGAATTCTTCGCGTAATAAGAAGCACCTTCTGGCGGCTGCTGATAACTGGTAAAACGACCTTCAACCAAATTTTCCAAGTACTTTTTGAATAGCTTTATGGCGTGTTGGGTTTGTTTAAAATATAAATCGCGTGCTGTATCATGTAGCTCTATGTTGAACGTACTTTGCGCAATGATATCGCCGGTATCAATACCATCATCAATCAAATGCAACGTGACACCTGATGTTTTTTCCCCTCTCAAAATAGGATGTACCGCAGGGTACATGCCTTTGTATTGAGGTAATTTTGAAAAATGTAAATTGTATAAACGATTAGATTTAAACTTTTTGGTTTTAATAATTTCTGAATATTGCAATGAAAACAAAATAAGATTTTCTTGCGCTTCCATCTCTTGCAGCGTCACCTGCTTAACGCCTAATGCCTGTGCTTTTTTGATCAACGAAGGTTGCCAGCCATCTACACCAGTATCAGACTGCGTAGGAATAAAGCAGATAGGAAAATCTGGATAGCGCCGCACAACGAACTCTAATCCTTGTACGGCAAGTTGATTTTGTCCAGCGATACAAAGAATGGGTTTGATATTGGAATTAGACATATGCATCTTCTTTATAATAATTTAATTGATAAGTCGCCCTGTAAAATTTCAGCGATTCGAATCTCACCAAGATAGGCGTTCCAGACTGATAAAAACGCTTGTTTAAACGCGGGCTGATAGTAAGGATAAGCATCCAGCACCGCCAACATTTGCTGCCCCAACGCTTCTTTTGCATAGCGCGCACGTATCGTTTCTCTGATTAAACTAATTCCAGACCATGCCTCTGCCTCTGTAATCCAATGCTTTTCTAAGGCAATCAATGCCAGAGCTATCCAACCGTAATGCGCACATTTAATGGTGGCATTTTCAATTTTCCCTGTATTTTGGTGTGGATTAGTCCTGAATATACCCAGAGATTCTGGTATCCAGACACCTGGTTCCGCTTGTGCGGCATGTATAAAACTGCCAATATCATCTAGGCCGAAATAACTCATATTAGCGATACTTGGGTTTAAAATCGTCTCGGCTGCGCTGTTTCTAAACACCGCATGACTCCATTCACCCAGTTTATTATTACAACTGGGAATAAGTGCTTTTGCGATAGCTTGCGCAGTAAACTGTTGTGAAAAATATTGACTTGTTGTGGCATCCATCGATTGCAGATAAGGCTGGCCAGATTCACTTGCTGTCCAGCGTGCACTCATCGAAAACTGTGCTTGAGTGCTTGCATGTGCACGCATGTGTGTTTCGTAAAATGTAGGGTAGATTAAATCATCATCCATTAATATATGGAAAAACTCTGCTTGCTGCGCATACGTTCTCACTAAATGATAAATATTGGCGAAGCCTCCTTTTTTTGGACCCGCAACCAACTCTACCGACAAGCCTTTAAGTAGTCCTTTTAATTGCAACTGTTTAACCGTTTTAGTGACTTCATCGCTTGGATTGTCGTCAGAAATAATCACTTTAAATTGTCGGTATGTCTGTGTAGATAGACTCAATAACAGCGCTTCCAGATAGTCTGGTTTATATGCAGGGATCAAAGTGCAGATAGTCGCAACTGGCTGATGCTGCTGACGATTCATCTGCGTTTGACTAGAAGCACAATTTGCCAAAATTTGACTGAATTCAGCCTTCAAAGAAGTCGCCATCGCTGTAGTCAGCCCCAATTGTTGTCCCAGTTCTAGCGCATGCGACAACTGATCAACTTCACCTGCCATGGCTAATGCATCAATATAGCTCACCCAAAATTGTTCGTTCTCTGGCTGCGTTTGTACCGCCAACTCTAATCTTGGTAACGCCACTTTAGGACTGTGCTGGTGTGCTTCAATCACACCTAAATGATGGTTAGCTAAAGCGTGTTGTGGTGCAACTTTTAATATTTCATGATAAAGCTGTTTCGCAGCCTCAATATTGCCTGTATTTTGGTGCTCTATCGCTAACGCTAACACTTCAAATAACGCTTGTTCCAATTCTGCCTGGGGATTTTTTAAATCACTCAATCCTGCATCGCTTAAGGCTGTTAACACGGCATCGGCTGAGATTTCAAAATCTGCATGGTGTAAATCTGTACATTGCTTAGACGGTAAAGTCTTACCCAATACATAGCGCAGATGTAATCCAACACAGGCTGCAATATTACTAAAGTACCAATAATTGGCGTATTTTGTATCGTTCATCAATACCAATACATTTGCACCCTCTGGTGCCCACAGCATATTCACCAAAGCGGCACCAGATGCAGACACAATATATTCCGCCTGACTGAATAATGCGACTTGTTGCATAAAAGTAAGGCGGCTTGGGTCTATACTCGTGAATCCATTGGCCACTAACAAGGCTTCTATTGCTTGCTCATTCACCATCATGCGTAAATTAGCAACACGGCTAGACGTTCTTTTAATAAAAATCTTATTTGGTGGCGTGGTATCGGATGGGCTTTCAATGCAAGATAAATAGGTTTCTCGCACTGCACACAATGCCAAAGGATGAAAGATGGCGTGTTGTGGTTGACTCAACATATCTTTGCCTACGCCATGCAAAGCATTGGGTCGCTGAAACACCACATTAGCCACTGGGCTCACCCAAAGCGCTTCTGGAAAGGAATTCAAAGACATTGGCTCTATCATCACCAACTGCTCTTTTTTAACGCCAATGAGATAAAGTGCCTCTAACATAC
>DHYP01000015.1:48052-50936 GCA_002414145.1 Methylophilaceae bacterium UBA5127
ACCAAAATTTGATACTCTGAAATATCTACGCCTGCATTAATCAACAACACGATTTGCGGTAAAAATTCGGTGAGCCAATGTGCATAATTGGATGATCCATTCCCCACCAAATTAATGACTTTACTTTGATGCATTGCCTCACCTACCAACTGTGCATAGCCAATTAAATTCTTTTCTTCACGAATACGACAATAACCTAGCCCTTGCTCAGAGGTTTCCCAAATATCTGGAGAGAAATACTGATGCCGTATAGACTTCTGATGGATGATGGGAAACGCTGCACTGCCTATCATTTGATAGTCATCCACTGGCGCAACATACACTGCAGGATGCTTTAACAAATGTGATTGCGTTACCGCAGCGTTCACACAAGGAGCGCCGTATATAGGAACCACAGGGGTTTCGTATTCCATTTCTGGCAATAATGTCACCGCCTGAAAATGCTCAGCCACTTCGTCAACTGTACCCAATTCAAATAGCTTTACTTCTACTTTTTCGTAAGCCTTGTTTAAGAATGACAGGTCACCCTCCCATTTTCTAAGATAGCCCAAATAATGATGTTTCCACAATTCACTACCAAAGGCGCCTGCGCTTTGATGCGTCAAACTCACCGCCCAGGTACCTAACGTAAGCCCTGCCTTTTTGGCGGTTCGACAAAAATCTAAATCATAAAAATGGAAATCAAACTGATCATCAAACATGACTTGTTTTGCAACAAGTGTTCGTTTTTTTGCAGCCAGAAAAACACCATCTAATAATTCACAACTTGCAGGCACAGCGCCGTAATCTGAGATTTGACCAAAGGCATGTTCACCATGCGCTACACGCCCGCTTAAGTTTTCTTTGCTATCCCAGGTAAAGTCCGCATCAATAAACGGCCAGGCTGGTTGATTAGCAACTCTGCGCTTGTTACCTGCTACACCAATGACATCAAACTGCTGTAGCCCTGCTAACACCACATCTGCAAACTGCTCTTCGTCTATCCAAACATCGTCGTGAATAAACACTAGCACAGCATCTTCTTCTGCATTTTCTATACATGCGTTAAAGATGGTCGATAACCCGCGTGTATTATTAAATGCAATACTTGCACTTAAGCGTGCATCTTGCTTTAGATGACGGTTGAGCGAACGTCCTAAAGCTGAACGCGCCCAGAAATCCTGTTCGGACATTCTGGTAGCACTGATTACTTGCACCAGCACTTGGGATTGATGTGCATTAGAATGTTGGTCATGATCTGTATTAACTGCAGCAGCTTTGGATGACGACGCCAGCGTTTTAGCTTGTACAGGTTGTTTTTCTAGCCACATTTCCCATAAAACGGCCATCAAATTGTTTGCAAACAATGCGCCATTAAATAACGCAGAAGCTTGTACTTTTGCTCTTAAGTGTTTTCTTAATTTTGCTAATACCGTGACATCTGCCACCATTAACCGCGCTTGCTTAACAAAGTCCTCTCGTTTTTCTACTACCCAATCGGCTAACCCTGCTGCGGTAAGCAAGCTTGCACCTTGTCTTGCAATCATGCTACTACCTGCCAGTGTTAATGTAGGCACACCCATCCACAGTGCTTCACATGTAGTCGTGCCGCCAGGAAATGGAAAACTATCTAAAACTAAATCCACCTCTGCATAAGCAGCTAAATATGCTTCCCGCGATACCTTGCCATGAAAGCTTACGCGCTCAGGCTCCATACCACATGCCATCAAACGCGATTTAATGCTTGCAATCACCTCATCATCTACAAACGCTTTACACTGCCAGCGCAATCGGCTAGTTGGCACAGCGCGCATCACTTCCGCCCAAAGCGTAAGCACTTCATCGCTCACTTTGGTGATATTTTGAAAACAACCGAACGTGATAAAGCCGTTATCTAATGCAGGCAAAGGCGCTACCGCTAAATCTGTGTTTGGCGCTGTAAAGCACATACGTGTTTGCGGTAAATATTTGATGGTTTCCGTAAATCGCGCTTGCTGCTGTAATGGTACTCCCACCTCATCAGCTAACACATAGTCTATGGTTTCCACGCCCGTGGTCGCCCAATAACCCAGCCAACTCGCCTGTACTGGTGCTGGCTTCCATGCGAACACAGGCAGTTTATTTCCCCCCGTATGCCCAGATAAATCTAAAAGCACATGAATATTGTCTTGATATATCAGCTGAGCTGCACCAGCATCATGATGCCCTGCTAAAGATTTCCAGCTTGCAAAATAGGGTTTTAATTGTGCGGTAGTCGCGTCTTCGCGGCCATCCGTACTATATGCAAACAACTCTACTTTGTTTAAATCTAAATGCTGAATCGCATTTTTAAGAAAGTAAGCCACAGGATGTTGACGCAAATCGCCAGAAACGATGCCTACACGTAGCCTAGTGGGTGATGCTTCAGCTTGCCAATGGGTATAAGGCTTTGCATTTTCAGCCAGAATATGCCCATATTGTTTTGCTACCTCTATACGGTTTTCAATAGAATACTGCTCAGAATACTCCATCGCAAACAATAAATTATCATACGCATCCAAGTTTTTAGGAGAGACTTCTATAGCGCGCTTGGTGGTGGCGACTGCCTCTTCGATCAAACCTTGATCAAGGTAAGTCATTCCTAAATTGACATAAGCATTAGCATCCTGATCATCCAATTTAATAGCTTTTTTGAGGCAAGCTTCTGCTTTGGTGAGCTTACCCAGAATTTTAAGGGTCACACTATAATTCACCAGCGTTTTGACATCATTTGGCTGAAATTTAATGGCTTGCTCAAAAGCAGCTTCTGCCTCCTGATTAACCATACGCGCTTGTAAAATTAAGCCTAAATTATTCCAAGCATCTCCCAATGTTGGTATTAATTCCAAAGCCTTTCTACATTGAATTTCCGCCTCGGGATAACGGC
>DHYP01000015.1:50947-55214 GCA_002414145.1 Methylophilaceae bacterium UBA5127
ACTCATTAAAACCACTGCTAAATTATTGAGCGTTTCTGCGGTCGGCGTTTCTAGGCTAAGCACCTTCATATAACAGGCTTCCGCCTCCTTTGTCTGCCCCATTTCCTTGTATAACAAACCTAAATTTTTAAGCGGCGGGATATAATCAGGGCGAATTTCAATGGCGCGTTTAAAATGCCGTTCAGCTACTTTGTCTTGTCTATGTGTCTTATAAGCTAAACCCAACGCGTTATGTGCACTGGCATTGTCTGCATCGATAGCTATCACAGCTGACAATGACTCTATGGCTTCTTCTATACGATTTAACGTCAGATAAGTAATGCCTAATTTGAGCAATGCTTGAGTCTCTTTAGGATTCAAAGCCAACGCTTTTTTATAGTATGTCACTGCCTCTTTGTGTCTATGCTGACTGGCAATGACTTCTGCCAGATGCAAATACATCGTAGCGTGTGTATCCTCTAATTTAATTCCTTTTTTATAATAGATTTCTGCTTGCGAAAATTGTCCTAACTCTTTCAATACATTAGCTAAATTAAAATTAGCTTTAGCAAAATTTGGCACCAATTTTACAGCTCTCAAATAATGCGTTTGTGCCGCTTTTAATTCATGTTGATCAAAATAAAAGTTGGCTAAGTTGTAGTGTGCTTCGGCATCTTTTGGCGCTAACTCTGCCGCCTTTTTTAAGGCAAACTCTGCTTCTTCTAAAGCCTCTTCTTGCTGGTAAATCACACCCAATACTTTCCATGCTGTACCATGCTTCGGTGATCTTGTAATCAAATTCTGCGCTAAGGATTTTGCCCGCTCTACCAAACCTTGATTAAAACTCGCCATCAGTGCGTCTAATTCAGCTTTACTGGGATTGACATGACTTTTTACGCCTTCATTAAAGCTACGCTCCATATCAATCAACTTACTGGAATCTACCAACACGCCTGAGATAGCCTCTTTGGCTGATTGACTCACTTGCGTAATCTGATTTTGACCATTTGTAATCATGTTCAACCCATTTCTAATTTATCAGCACCGTTTGATGACGATACTCACCCACATTAGGAAAAATGACACACTGCATGATTATCAAAAATATTCGGTCTAAAGCATTGCTTAATAAGAGGTGTAAATCTGGCTTTATTTGTGCCACTTAAGCGTTTTTGTTGATAAAGTATGCATCACTACCACTTAGTGTTATGCTAACCATGCAGTAGAAACAATTATTAACGCGTCACAACAATCAGTGAGGAGAGGTTAATATGGATTTTTTAGGTGCAGGCGGTATTTACACATTACTTTTAGTATGTGGTGTTATTAGTGGCTTTCTCATATTTTTAGCCAAGATAGTGAAATAAAATCAAGGCGCATTCAGCGCCTTTTTTAATTTCTCTATACGCATTCTCAAACCATCAAAACATTAATAAACTTGGAAGGGTCTTAAGGATAAGATATAATCCGCAACCCGCACTAGGAGAGCTGGATGAGCGGTTTAAGTCACCACCCTGGAAAGGTGGCATAGGGGCAACTCTATCGAGGGTTCGAATCCCTCGCTCTCCGCCAGTGATTCTCATCACCCGCTTAGTTCATCTACCACGCTTTCAAAAACTGCTTAGAAGTCTTTGCTCTCCGCATATTGCTATCACTCCTACCATATATAAGCTATAAGCATTTAAAGCACTCCCAACTTTCGATCCCTACTCGCAGCACTTCCCATTTTTACATCAATACATGGTGTACTGCCTTTAAATTCTCTGTTGCCAAAATGGGATAGCGGCTTGTGTGTCGTCGTTGCATCATGGCATCGTCTATATATAACTTTAAGAGGAGGAGTGACATGAGCTCAAATTTAAAGGCCACGTTAAATGGCTGGCATTTATGGGGGTTAGCGGTAGGCTTGGTGATTTCTGGTGAGTATTTTGGTTGGAGCTACGGCTGGGATAAAGCGGGAACATTAGGCTTTTTGGTGACATCCATACTGATTGCAATTATGTACACCACGTTTATTTTCAGCTTTACCGAATTGACGACGTCTATTCCACATGCGGGGGGACCTTTTGCCTATGCTAGGCGCGCATTTGGACCAAAAATGGCCTATGTGGCTGGATTTGCCACATTAATTGAGTTTGTGTTTGCACCTCCAGCCATTGCCATGGCCATAGGTGCATATCTCAATGTTCAGTTCCCGAATATAGACCCTAAAATGTTTGCTATCGGGGCTTATGTGATTTTTGTCTTTTTAAATATCATCGGGGTACAAATTGCGGCAACTTTTGAGTTATTTGTAACGATTTTAGCCATTGTCGAGCTACTGGTATTTATGGGTGTCGTGTCTCCTGGCTTCTCTATGAGTAATTTTGTTGCTAACGGTTGGGCTGGCCAAAGTGACTTTAGCATGGCTGCGATTCCAGGTATCGTAGCAGCGATTCCTTTCGCCATCTGGTTTTTCTTGGCGATTGAAGGTGTGGCGATGGCGGCCGAAGAAGCCAAAGATCCAAAAACAACCATCCCTAGGGCTTATATTGCTGGTATCTTAACTCTAGTATTTTTAGCCATTGGCGTGATGATATTTGCAGGTGGCGCAGGTGACTGGAAAGCGCTGTCTAATATTAACGATCCACTACCCCAAGCCATGAAAATGATAGTAGGTGACAATAGTGGTTGGTTGCACATGTTGGTATGGATTGGTTTATTTGGCTTAATTGCGTCATTCCACGGTATTATTTTAGGCTATTCACGTCAGATTTTTGCGTTATCTCGTGCAGGTTTTATGCCTAAATACTTTGGTGCTATCAACGATAAATACCAAACCCCTCATCGTGCCATTATTGCGGGTGCGGTAGTAGGCGTAGCGGCTATCATGAGCGATGATATGCAATTTAATGGCATGACACTCACAGCTAATTTGATTACGATGTCTGTGTTTGGGGCGATCGTGATGTATATCGTGTCTATGATGAGCTTGTTTGCTTTGCGCAAAAATGAGCCAAATCTAACACGACCATTCAAAGCCGTTGCTTATCCATTATTCCCAATGATTGCTTTAGTATTGGCTGTTATCAGTTTAGTGACCATGATTTACTATAATCAATCATTGACAATGATGTTCTTTGGTTTGATGGCCTTAGGTTACATTTACTTTAATATGACCCAACATCACCGAGACGCATCAGCGGATAATGCAATCGCAATTAAAGCTTAGTTTTATTGACTCAAGTTTAATAATTACGCTGCTCAGTTAAGCGAGCAGCGTAAACACATTTAAAATAAGCACTTATTTTGGATTGTTCTGTTATGGCTTATGAATATTCTATAGGTACGCACACTTACCAATTTGTCGACTTAAAAGAAGTCATGGCAAAAGCGACACCTGCAAGATCGGGAGACTATTTAGCAGGCGTGGCAGCTGAAACTTATGCAGAACGCATGGCCGCGCGGATGTGTTTAGCGCAAGTACCGCTTAAGGTCTTTTTACAAGAGTTGCTTATTCCATATGAAAGTGATGAGGTTACACGCCTCATTATTGATACGCATGATCAACAAGCATTTGCCGAGATTAGCCATTTAACGGTTGGTGATTTTAGAGATTGGCTACTCTCGGATGTCGCTGATAGCGCAACTCTAAAACGCGTGTCTACAGGCATTACACCAGAAATGGCAGCTGCAGTGAGTAAGCTCATGCGCAATCAGGATTTGATTTTAGTCGCAAAAAAATGCCATGTGACGACAGCATTTAGAAACACTATCGGTCTGCCTGGGCATTTATCGGTGCGGCTACAGCCCAATCACCCAACCGATGATGCGAGAGGGATTGCGGCTTCTATGTTGAGGGGATTGGTAGTTGTCTTCAGTGACTTCACGTTCTGCTTCGCGGTCATCGAAAATTTTGAGAAAAAACATCCACACCAATTGGCTAATGCGTTGAGCGTCACCATCTACGCCCACATCTTTACGCATAATATCTTGGATGGATTTAATAATTCCGCTGACGTTGCTCATTTTGTTACCTAATTAAGAATTGGCTTGTTTAAATAACTCTTCTTCAAGCTCTTGTATGGCTTGCTCGTATTTGGCTTTGCCACCAAATACATCGTTGATGATTTCCACAGGGGTGCCTATGGTATCGAAGGGTTTGAGTTTAAGTACATTGTTGTTTTCTATTGTTGTCACACCTTCATCGGCATATTTATCCAGCAATGCTTCAAGCACAGCACGTGCTTGTTCACCATACTTGGTAAAGTAGTTGCGTTTTTTCACGTTGTTGGCGCGTTCTGCGCGT
>DHYP01000015.1:55233-57165 GCA_002414145.1 Methylophilaceae bacterium UBA5127
AGGTTGGTCAAATGCAATATGGCAGATCAAATCAAAGTCGCCGTAGTCTTTGCCCACTTCTTGCGCCAATTTGGGTAACTCGATGCCATATTCAGCAAGGGCTTCAATAATGGCTGCTTTTTTCTTGCTGGATTTCCATTTGGTTAAAAATTCATCTAGCGATGCGAACTCGTTGAGTATATTTTTGCGGCTATAGTCTCGGTAAGATTCTGTCACCATTTGTCCATCGTCACCGAGATACTCAACGCGCTCAGACACGATGCTGACCTCTACGCCTTTTACGTAGAATTTTTTAACCTTGCCATCTTGATTGTCATCATCGTCCTCGTCATCCTCATTTGATGGCGGGTCTGGTGGGACAGGGTCATCGTCATCGGTAGGTTCATAGATAACAACTGGTTCCCCATCAAAATCTGGGTCTTTGAACAATTCTGTGGCCTTTTTAAAATCCATGATTGTGAAGTAATACTTGTTATGCTCTTCTTCAATGCGAGTTCCTCTACCCACAATTTGCTTAAAAGTGGTCATGGAGTTAATGGTTTTATCCAGCACAATCAGCTTGCAGGTTTTTGCGTCAACGCCTGTGGTGAGTAATTCAGATGTTGTGGCGATGACTGGATATTTACTTTCTGGGTCAATAAAATTATCCAGCTCTGCCTTGCCTTCAAGGCTATCGCCAGTAATACGCATTACATATTTGCTATTTTCTATGGCTAATTGCCCCGCCGCATTAACAATGGCTTTGCGCATGCGCTCTGCGTGGTCAATATCTTCACAAAATATGATGGTTTTTTGGTATGGGTCGGTTGCGCGCAACAATTTCATGACACGCTCAGCTACTAGCTTTGTGCGCTTGTTTAACACCAATATGCGATCCATATCGGCTTGGTTATATTCACGCTGTTCCAGCTCGTTACCTAAATCGTCTTTCATCCCTTTTGGCGGTGTCCAGCCTTGGATGTCTTTATCAATATCAATACGCACGACTTTATAAGGTGCTAGAAAACCATCTTGGATGCCCTGTTTGAGCGTGTAGGTATAAATAGGCTCTTTAAAGTAGGTGATGTTAGAGGCGTATTCAGTTTCTTTTGGAGTAGCGGTTAAACCCAATTGAATTGCTTTGTCAAAATACTCAAGTATTTCTCGCCATGCGGAATCGTCTTTGGCGCTTCCACGATGGCATTCATCAATCACAATCAAATCAAAAAAATCAGGTGAAACCGTTTTGAATATTTTATCTTCTTCATCTGGGCCAGTAAGCGCTTGGTAAAGCCCTAAGTAAACCTCATAAGAAGGGTCAATTTTTCTATTCTTTATTTTTGTCATGACTGAGCCAAACGGCTTGAAGTCATTCATCAAGGTCTGATCGGCTAGAATGTTTCTATCTACTAAAAATAGAATACGTTTTGCTCTTTTGGCTTTCCATAAGCGGTAAATAATTTGGAATGTTGTGTAGGTTTTGCCAGTTCCTGTCGCCATGACCAACAATAGGCGCTTCTCACCTTGTGAAATTTTTTCAATGACACGATTAATGGCTTCTGCTTGATAGTAGCGAGGTTCCTTACCTGTGCCATCGTCATGATATGGCTCAACCACCAGCTCTTCTTCGCCGTCCTTAATTCCTCGGAATCTTTTATATCTTTCCCAAAGCTCTTTGGGTGACGGAAAGCCAGATAAATCGAATTCTGTTTCTATTTCTTCGTCGCCTTGTGGCGCTTTGTTGTGTGAGGCAAAGCCATCACCATTTGAGCTGTAAACACTTGGGACTTCTAGAATTTCAGCATATCCCAACGCCTGTTGAAGACCATGACTAATAGTAAAATTATTATCTTTTGCTTCTATTACGGCTACAGGAATGCCTTTTTCCTTTTGTAATACATAGTCAGCAAATTTCTTTTTCTTTTTATTACGGGATGAAAGGTTGCCGCGAAC
>DHYP01000015.1:57217-61500 GCA_002414145.1 Methylophilaceae bacterium UBA5127
ATCCCAGCCTGCACTAATGATAGCGGGCGTGATGAATTTCGCTTTGATGTCAGCTTCGCTAAGATCTTTTTTTTCTTTTATATCCATTTAGCTTTCTGAACAGATATCCAAATTATTAGAGCATCAATTATGTATGTAAAATCTTTTTATATCTAGTTTTTGATAGAGTTTGCTAATTATATTAGTAACTTAAATAAATGTTTGTTTTGTAGATTACAGACATGAAACTTCAAAATTGAGGTTTTCAAACTTTAGTTATTTAGATAAAAAAATAGGCTCCCTTTGGAGCCTAAATCATTTACTTAAGGTTATGGGGGAAATCTAGAAACAAGTGAATGCCTAGATTAATGTCGAATTTTTGCATTATCTGTGAGATTCATTTTGCATTTCAATGAGACAGTTTGCACTTTCTGTGAGATTCGACAACAGCCTACACATCCAACGAGCTCACATTAAGCGCATTGCCTTCGATAAACGCTCTGCGTGGTTCTACGTTATCGCCCATTAGCGTTGTAAAGATTTCATCTGCGGCAATCGCGTCGTCAATTTGTACTTTGAGCAAACGACGCACTTTAGGATCCATGGTGGTCTCCCAAAGTTGTTCTGGGTTCATTTCACCCAAGCCTTTATAGCGTTGAATATTAAGACCATGTTTAGCCTCAGCGAGTAACCAATCGAGCGCTTCTTTAAAAATGGAGACGCTTTGCTCTTTTTCGCCACGTTTAATCATTGCGCCTTTGCCTAGCAGTTGATTCACCATGGCAGAGGTTCTGTTGATTTGACGGTAATCACCGCTGCCTAAAAACTCTGCATCGATTACGCAGCTTTGCAAGTTGCCATGTACATATTTGTTCACTTCTAGGCGGTAAGTATTTGTTTCATTATCTAACACGACTATGACTTCTGAACCCACTGCACCTAAAATTGGGCGCAGTTGTTCAGCTATACGATTCGCATTTTGTTCGTCACTTAGGTTGATATCACCCACATCTTGGATAGCGCGTAATACGCTTTCATCATATAGACCAGCAATACGGCGAATCACTGCTTCTGTCAGCACCATTTGCTTAGCAATGGCGGTAAGCGCTTCATCTTTAATTGTTTCGCCACCCTCTTTGGTGAGCAGTTCCGCACCTTTTAGGGCAGATTGTAATAGGTATTCGTCTAGCTCTAGCTCGTCTTTCAGGTAGCGCTCATCACGACCTTGTTTAACTTTGTATAGCGGTGGTTGTGCAATGTAGATATGACCACGTTCTACCAGTTCTGTCATTTGACGATAGAAGAAGGTGAGTAATAGTGTACGAATATGCGCACCATCTACGTCCGCATCGGTCATGATGATAATGCGATGGTAGCGCAACTTTTCTACACTAAAATCATCTTTGCCAATGCCAGTACCTAGTGCGGTAATGAGTGTGGCAATCTCTTGTGAGCCAAGTAGCTTATCAAAACGGGCTTTTTCTACGTTTAAAATTTTACCTTTGAGCGGCAATATCGCCTGATTTTTACGATCACGCCCCTGCTTGGCTGAGCCGCCCGCAGAGTCACCCTCCACTAGGTAAATTTCACATAGTGCTGGGTCTTTTTCTTGGCAATCTGCTAACTTACCTGGTAAACCCATGGTATCCATTGCGCCTTTGCGACGTGTAATTTCACGCGCTTTACGTGCTGCCTCGCGCGCGCGCGCTGCCTCTACGATTTTTCCGCAAATAATTTTGGCATCTGCTGGATTTTCTGCCAAAAACTCTGCTAATTTCGCTGCAACAACCTCCTGTACTACGGGTTGTACTTCTGATGACACAAGTTTATCTTTGGTTTGTGAGGAGAATTTAGGATCTGGTACTTTTACCGAAAGCACACAGGTAATGCCTTCACGCATATCGTCTCCTGTGGTTTCTACTTTGGCTTTTTTAGCCATTTCACTTTGTTCTATATATTGGTTAAGAGTACGTGTCATTGCTGTACGTAAGCCTGTTAAATGCGTACCACCATCTCGTTGCGGGATGTTGTTAGTAAAACATTGTACAGTCTCGGAGTAGCTATCGTTCCATTGCATCGCCACTTCTACTGCCATGCCGTCTTTTTCTCCAGAAGCGTAGAATGTTTTTGGGTGCAGCACAGTTTTACTGCGATTGATATATTCAACAAAGCCTTTGATACCGCCCGCATGGGCAAAGTTTTCGGATTTTCCCGTACGTTGATCGATTAACTCTATTTTGACGCCATAGTTTAAAAACGATAATTCGCGTATGCGCTTGGCTAAAATTTCAAAATGGTATTCCACCAATACAAATGTCTCTGTTGAAGCTAAAAAGTGTACTTCGGTCCCTTTTTTATCTGTCTTTCCTGTTTTCACCAAGGGTGCTACTGGCACACCACGCTGAAACTCCATTTGATGTACTTCGCCATTGCGATAAATTTTAAGACGTAACCAATCAGACAAGGCGTTAACCACAGATACACCCACACCATGCAAGCCTCCAGAAACCTTATATGAGTTTTGGTCAAACTTACCGCCTGCATGTAGCTCTGTCATCACGATTTCTGCGGCAGAACGTTTTGGTTCGTGCTTATCATCTTCTTTGATGTCAGTAGGAATGCCACGTCCATTATCAGAGACGCTAATACTGTTGTCTGAGTGAATAATCACTTTAATGTCATCGCAATGACCCGCCAATGCTTCATCAATAGCGTTATCGAGCACTTCAAACACCATATGATGCAAGCCGCTACCGTCTGAAGTATCGCCTATGTACATCCCTGGACGCTTACGTACCGCGTCTAGTCCTTCTAAAATTTTAATACTGTCTGAGTTATATTCTTGTGGCTGTGCCATATGACCTTCTTAATTGATTTAACTTCTATTTCGTTTGAGCGTAATTTAGATACGCATTGGCATTACTACATATTTATAGTTTTGATCGTTTGCGGTTGTTACTAAGCAACTACTATTCGCATCGGCAAATGAAAAAATAATTTCTTCATCACTCACATTGTTAAGCACATCAATCAAATATGTCACATTAAAGCCGATGTCTAACACCTCTTTTTGATAATCAATTTCTAACTCTTCTTCTGCCTCTTCTTGCTCTGTATTGGTACTAATCAGCTTTAGATTATTATTGGTAAGCACCATACGTATACCACGATATTTTTCATTGGATAAGATAGAAGCGCGCTGCATCGCGGTGAGGATTTGTAAACGATTGACTGTAAAAGTATTTTGATGTCCTTGCGGAATCACACGATTATAGTCGGGAAACTTACCATCGATGACTTTACTGATTAATTTAATATCGCTAAATGCAAAATTCACTTGGCCATTAGTAATTTCTATGGTGATTTCCTCTTCACTATCGTTTAGCAACTTAATGAGTTCTATCACTGTTTTGCGTGGCAAAATCACTTCTGTTTTTTCGTAACTTTGATCGAGTGTAGCTGATGTAAAGCTTAAGCGATGGCCATCTGTACCCACAATATTTAATTTATCGCCATTTACTTCTAACAATAAGCCATTAAGGTAATAACGTATATCTTGCTGTGCCATCGCAAACTCTACTTGTTTTAATAGTTTTTTAAGCGCGATCTGGCTCAGGGTAATTTTAATTTGCTCCCCTGCCGCTTTTGTCATAATCGGATAATCTGCCGCAGGCAATGTTTGTAAATTAAAACGACTTTTTCCTGCTTTTAAAGTAATACGGCTATCTTTATTTGTCATATCTATTTCTGCTGAATCTGGCAATGATCGACAAATATCCAATAATTTTTTTGCAGATATGGTGGTAGATAATTCACCATTGAATGTATTTTCTATGGTGAGAGATATCTGCATTTCTAAGTCTGTTGCAGTGAGTTGTATTTTATTATTCTTAGCCTCTAATAATAAATTATAAAGAATAGGTAGCGTATGACGTCTTTCTACTATCCCAGTTACATTCGTCAGAGGTTTTAGTAAAACTTCTCGGTTAATTTTGATTTGCATAGTCTTGCCTAATTAATAATTTAATATATAAATAAAAATAATAGTAATAATAATGTCTTTTTTTTCTGTTGATACTTTAAATTTAATCATAAAATCATATAGTTAAATAACTTTTTAACTTGTTGATAATCCATCATATTACTGTGTACTAATTGTGCATAAATATTTTATTTTATTTTATTAGTGCTTTATTCTTTATTTACACACATTAAAACACACACTTATCCACAAGGCATAACACGTACTAATCTCTTATTACTTGCGTTAAAAAACCAATATCACGCGCAATCGTTTGATCATA
>DHYP01000015.1:61570-69829 GCA_002414145.1 Methylophilaceae bacterium UBA5127
AGTGGTGTGATGTCTGCTACCAAAAGCCTCTCCGATTTCTGGAAAGCTATGGTTAGTAAGTTCTCTCGCTAAACACATGGCGATTTGCCTAGGCCGCGCAAAATTGCGCGAGCGCTTTTTACTATGCATTTCACTGACTTTAATTTTGTAATAATCTGCCACTGTTTTTTGTATATTTTCAATGGTGATTTGACGCCCACGTACCGCAATTAGATCGCGTAATGCATCTTTAGCCAAATGAATATCAATAGCATGGCCAGTAAAGTTAGCCATGGCAATAATACGGTTTAAGGCACCTTCTAATTCGCGCACACTAGAACGTATTTGTTTAGCGACAAAAAATGCAACATCTTCATCCAGATGGATATTAACGCTTTCTGCTTTTTTAAGCAAAATAGCCACACGCATTTCTAATTCTGGAGGCTCAATGGCAACGGTTAATCCCCAGCTAAAACGTGTACGTAAACGCTCATCTACATCAATGATTTCTTTAGGGTAAGTATCACAAGTAATCACAATTTGCTTTTTTTCTTCAATTAAAGTGTTGAATGCGTAAAAGAACTCTTCTTGTGTACGTGTTTTTTTAGCAAAAAATTGAATATCGTCAATAAGCAATAAATCTAACGAATGATATTGTTTCTTAAACTCATCAAACGCTTTATTCTCATAAGCCTTCACTACATCAGAGACATAGCGCTCAGCATGCAGATACCGAATGTTAGCATCTGGTTTTTCTTGTTTTAACTGATTGCCAATCGCTTGTAGTAAGTGCGTTTTACCTAAACCCACACCACCATAAATAAAAAGTGGGTTATAAGCCTGACCAGGATTATCGGCAACTTGTATGGCAGCGGCACGTGCTAATTGATTAGCGCGGCCAGTCACATAATTATCAAAATTAAAAGAAGGGTTTAAGCCAGAAATGCGTTCATTGGAACGCCGATTAACACCATTCGCATTGGATGCGGTTTGCAGGTTTGTAGCCAAAGAAACGTGATTACTGAATTGTTGAGGGCTGATTGTTTCGGAGCTTGTTGTAAAGTCAGCATTAGCCTTTTTTACAGTAGCAGTATTTTCCGTGCTTACAGCTAATTCAATTTGTATATGAGAGGGGAGCAATTCACCAGCAATTGCTTGGATTCTAGATAAAAATTTGTCTTTAATCCACTGTTGTACAAATCGATTGGGCGCAAGGAGGCGAACAGTATCTGAAAGTATTTCAACTTTAAGAGGCTTTATCCATGTATTAAATTGTTGAGGAGAGAGTTCTTTTTCAAACCGCAACAAACAGGTAGACCAAAAACTATTCATCAATACCCAAAAAATTAAAAAACAGAATTAATTCAAGACAATGAATCGTGTTTATTCAAAGTTAAAATATCAACAACTGATTTTTTATATGACGTTATAAGCATTTAAATAATAAAATGCAGTCGTAATTCTAACGCTTTTAATATGACTTATCCACAGGACTCAATAGATAAATAAATAAAAAAATCATTGACATAAATAAGCAAAATAAGGTTTAATGTACGGCTTTGTAAAACACGTAAAAACAATTGCCTTAATGGCTTGGAGATTCTAATGAAACGTACATATCAACCATCTAAAACACGTCGCGCGCGTACACATGGTTTTTTAGTGCGCATGAAAACTAAAGGCGGTCGTGCAGTGATTGCAGCTCGTCGTGCAAAAGGTCGCAAACGTTTAGGTTTATAATCTAATGCAATTGCAGATGCGAATTAGCAAATGCAAAAACTAATCATGTTAAAAAAAACGGATGAATTTTCATCCGTTTTTAGTTTTAAAAAACGATTTTCGTCACCTTTTTTTGTAGTACATTACAAGCCTAATCAAGCCCAACATGTACAAGTTGGGTTTGTAGTTGCAAAAAAAGTAGCAAAACTAGCGGTTGATAGAAATTATATGCGACGTGTATTGCGTGAGTTTTGTCGACACGAACTCTCTGCTACGCTATGTGTGGATGTGATTATTCAAGTGCAGAAAAAATTTGAAAATAAAGACTATTCTCTGGTAAATCAAGAACTTGTTACTATTTTTAATAAAATTCAAAATAAGCTTTCTGCTTCTTCTGGGCAATAATCAATATTGTCAGGTAATTTAATAATTATGATGCGTAAATTGCCTATAATGCTAATAAAACTTTATCAGTGGACATTAAGCCCTTATGTGGGTTTACATTGTAGATTTCATCCTACTTGTTCACGTTATGCTATTGAAGCTTTAACAAAGTATGGATTTTTCAAAGGCTCATATTTAAGCATTGCTAGGATTGCCAGATGTCATCCTTGGCATGCAGGCGGTCATGATCCCGTACCTTAATGATTTATTTTTAATGAATGTTTAATCAAAGAATTTTATGGATACACGACGTATAGTTTTATTTGTTATTTTTTCTTTCTCAATCATGATGTTATGGGATGCATGGCAGCGTAAGGACGCACCCATAGAAACTAACTCCACACAAATAGCGACAACGACGGTACCAAGTGCTACATCACCTGTTGCTGTAAATGAAGATGCACAGTTTAAGTTAGAAAAAGGTAAGCGTATCCAGGTAGAGACGGATTTATTTCATGCTGAAATAGATACCTATGGTGCTGATTTACGTCGTTTAGTGTTATTAAAGCACCGTGCAAATGATATCAAAGAAGGTAATTTTGTGCTGATGGATGATGCAGCATCTCCTCTGTTTTACGTGGCGCAAACAGGCTTAAAAGGGCAAGATTTACCAACACACCATACCGTATTCAACACGACAAATACACAATATACGTTACAGCCAGATGCAGACGTACTTGAAGTGCGTTTTAGTGCTCCCTCTGTGAATAATATTAATGTAGATAAAGTGTACACTTTCCACCGTAATAGCTACGTTGTAGATGTGACATATGAGATTAAAAATGGTAGTACAAATGCTATAAGCCCTTCAGTTTATTACCAAATTATTCATGATAATCAATCTAACCAAGGCACAGCATTAATGCCAACATTTACAGGCGGTGCTTATTATAATGAGGCAGATAAGTATAAAAAATTAAAATTTGAAGAGATGAAAAAGAAACCGCTGTCCATTCAGACGAATGACGGTTGGGTGGGCTTGGTTCAGCACTACTTCGTTAGCGCATGGATTCCTAAAGAGGGTTTAACACGTAAATTTTATACATCAGAATTAACAGAAAAATACTACTCTATCGGGACGATGAGTACTATAAACAGCATTCCAGCAGGCGGTGCGGTGACGATACCCGCACGTTTATATGCTGGCCCACAAATACATCAAGATCTGGTTGCGGCCGCACCTGGCTTGGAATACACCGTAGATTATGGCTGGCTCACCATTATTGCTAAGCCACTTTTTTGGTTGCTCTCAAAAATTCATTTATTAGTGAATAACTGGGGAGGCGCGATTATTCTTTTAACAGTGCTAATTAAAGCAGCTTTTTTTAGGTTGTCTGCTTCTAGCTATAAAAGCATGGCGCAGATGCGTGAGCTGGCACCACGTTTACAAGCCCTGAAAGAAAAGTTTGGTGAAGATAAGCAAAAAATGCAACAAGCCATGATGGAAATGTATCGTACAGAAAAAATCAATCCATTAGGTGGCTGCTTACCAATCTTGGTGCAAATACCCGTGTTTATTTCATTGTATTGGATGCTATTAGGTAGCGTAGAGTTGCGCCACGCCCCTTTTATTCTATGGATTCAGGATTTATCAGCTAAAGACCCTTATTATGTGTTGCCGCTGTTAATGGGTGCTAGCATGATTGTACAAACGTATTTGAATCCAACGCCTACAGACCCAATCCAAGCCAAGGTGATGAAGATTATGCCAGTAGTATTTAGCGTCTTCTTCTTCTTCTTTCCGGCGGGCTTGGTTTTATACTGGCTAGTAAACAATGTGCTTTCTATTTGGCAACAATGGTTTATCAATAAAAGCATACATGCGGATGCTTTAGCCAAAAAAGGTAATGCAAAAAAATAATGTAGATACAATAGCTGCCATTGCTACTGCAAGCGGTGCTGGTGGCATTGGTATTGTGCGTGTTTCGGGTGCTTTATGCCAAACGATAGCGCATGCTATTTTAGGTCAGTGCCCTCCCCCTCGTCATGCAGCGTATCTGGATTTTATGGATGCCGATGGTACCTTAATAGACCGCGGTATTGCGATTTATTATCCTAATCCACACTCATACACAGGCGAAGACGTACTTGAGTTACAGGCGCATGGTGGCACAGCGTTAATGCAAATTTTGCTAGCACGATGTATATCGCTAGGTGCGCGTCAGGCAGCGCCTGGAGAGTTTACGCGCCGCGCTTATTTAAATGATAAGCTAGATTTGGCACAAGCAGAAGCGGTAGCTGACCTGATTAATGCAGCAACCGAACAAGCAGCTAAAAGCGCAGTACGCTCATTATCGGGCGAGTTTTCATTAGCGATTCAAACATTATTACAACATTTAATAGAGCTTAGACTGTATGTAGAGGCATGTTTGGATTTTCCTGAAGAAGAGATAGATTTTATTTCACAAGGGCGTGTCGCAGAAAAAATCGCACAGAATCAACAAGCGCTACAACATATTCTGAGTAAAGCCAAACAAGGTGCTTTGCTACGTGACGGCATACAAGTGGTATTAATTGGTCAGCCCAATGTGGGTAAGTCTAGTTTATTAAATGCGCTAGCAGGGGAGGAAGTCGCAATTGTGACGCCTATTGCTGGAACAACCCGCGACACTATTAAAAGTGCTATTCAGATTAGCGGCGTTCCATTGCATGTGATAGATACCGCAGGCTTGCGTGAAACTGACGATGAGGTGGAAAAAATTGGCATCGCACGAACATATCGAGCCACAGAAACGGCCAATATCGCGTTAATTTTGGTTGATGCAACTCATGGTATAGGTGAGCAAGAAAAATCGATTCTAGAGCGGTTGCCGCAAGAAATCATTAAAATTTGGGTGCATAATAAAATTGACGTTACGCATGAAGCGCCAGCAATTGAGAATAAAAATGGAGAAATGCATCTTTATCTTTCTGCTAAAACTGGACAAGGGTTAGATTTATTAAAGGCGCAACTTCTAAAAATCGCTGGCTATCAGGCATCAGGTGAGGGTGTATTTATGGCGCGCGCAAGGCATTTGCAAGCGTTAGGTTTGGTAGAGAAGCATTTGCATCAAGCATTGTTGCAAATCAATACGGCAGAGTTAATCGCTGAAGAACTGCGTTTGGCGCAAGATGCATTAAGTATGATTACGGGAGAATTTACGCCAGACGATTTGCTAGGCGAGATTTTTAGTAAATTCTGTATAGGCAAATAAAAAGGGCGGTAAGCTTTTCTTACCACCCTTTTTAGTAATCTGTTAATTAAGCAAACTGTGAAAGTTTGTTGTATTTTTCAGCAAGCAGATAATAAAAAACTAGACGTGATTTAAAGCGATCTTCTTTCATTGTTTGGCAAACACTATCTACAGCAGCATTAAGATCTGCATCAGAATTGCTTAGACCAAGTTTTTTCTTTAAGAAGTTTTCACGAACAGTATCTTTTTCACTTTCGTCACCACATGAAACAAATTGTGAATCTTTATTTGACATCACTAATGCATAAGTTTTTGCCATGCCTTGTAATGCAGCATCGTCAATTTTAGAGGTGTACTTTGCAAGAATTGCTTTTTGTTCTTGAATATCGGCCATTATCTTCTCCTAAAAATTTTGTAAGTTGTTTAATTACAAATCATTGATTGCGATGTTAAGCAACAAGTGACATTCCAACCAATTAAACTCTATTAAACGGATGGCATGTGAGCCAAGCCAGCGGTTTTCTATCGCCTGTAGCACTATAGGCGCATTCAATGCAACTCGTCAATACTTAAGATTGTAAACAATTGTAGGGGCATGTTTCACGTGAAACATGCGATAATGGACGTTAGAAAAGTTTAATTTGTTTGGGTTTTTTTAAGCGCTCTTCTACCTTGCAAACACGTTTGCAGCCTGTAATCATTGCCCATATGAGGTTGTCGTGATGCATGATACTTTCAAAAATAACGCCGCTTACATGTAGTCCTACCAGCCATAACCAGCCCCATGTTGCGTAGTGATGTAGTGCTTCTACAAACTCAGGGTCTTCAAAAATCCAGCCATTATTGTAAACAATGCAACCAGAGCCTACGGCTAAGATGCCTGTTGCAAGCATGGCATAAATGATGAGGGCGCCAGTGGGATTATGTCCGATATAGTGTTTTGCATTACCTCTAAGAACGCGGTAGAAGTATTTGGCAGCCCAGATTGGATTGAGGGGAAACGTATGAAAGTTAGCATAGCCCGTGGCTACAACTCCCCAAATAATGCGTGCAACAATTAATCCACCAGCAACATAGCCTGCGTTTGCGTGTAGCAATCTATCCCATTCAGAGTTGTGAGTATAGAAGGCTACACCAAATGCGATTACTAGCGACCAGTGGAATATCCTAATAAATGGATCCCATACATACTGCATAAGTGGGCTAAACTATTTTTTGGCCGAAGGTGTTTTCTCGGTCATTAAATAAGCAATAAAGTTAGCTTTTTCAGCAGCTGTACAGTCTGTACCCAAAATATCATTGCAGTGTTCAACAAACTTATCTTCTACTTTTTCGATATCGGTAAAGCGGTGCTCGTTAACAGAAGGCGATAGCGGGCGAATTGCTTTACCAGTAATGATGTGCTTGCCTTCGTCTGCTGGGTTTGTGGTGTGGCAAGATGCGCAGGCAATCTCTTTGCCCTTAACATTAAATTTACGGTTAAAGAACAGTTTGCCGTCAGCGACAGAAGGTGCTTTGAATTCTGGATTAATTTGATGTGCGATATTCGTAAATTTAAGTGCTAATTTTTCGGCGTTGGTGACGTCGGCATTTGCAGCAAAAGACGCAATGCCAAATACAGTTAAAAGGATAAGGCTATTGTATTTCATTATTTCTCTCCTAGTGTTAAATAAAGTTGCTTCAGTTAAATAGTAGAACTTTATCAGTATCTGCTATTGATTTGAAGCAAACATTTATAATTCAACTTGATTTTAACTGGAGAGTGTTAAGAATTTATTGCTAGTTTGTAAGCGGTTTGTGTTTTTACGGCCGGTGAAGCAATTAAACCCATATTTACATGACCTTGTGCGCAGATTGAGTTAAACTCTCACCTCGTTGTAAATTAAACGTTTTTTAGTGATTTTTTGGTTATTATCATGAATTTTCCAGATGTTTTTGATGTGATTGTAGTGGGTGGCGGCCATGCGGGAACAGAGGCTGCGCTAGCGGCTGCACGCATGGGGCAAAAGACTTTATTGCTTACCCACAATATCGAGACGCTTGGGCAAATGTCGTGCAATCCGAGTATCGGCGGCATCGGAAAGGGGCATTTGGTTAAGGAGGTCGACGCGCTGGGGGGCGCGATGGCGCAGGCCACCGACGAAGGCGGCATCCAGTTTCGCATCCTCAATTCCTCCAAAGGCCCTGCCGTGCGCGCAACGCGTGCGCAAGCAGACAGGATTCTTTACAAAGCCGCTATTCGCCGCCGTTTGGAGAACCAGCCGAATTTGTGGCTGTTTCAGCAAGCGGTGGATGACATCATTTTAGAGGGTGACCGCGCAACAGGCGTGGTGACGCAAATCGGCCTGCGCTTTCAATCCAAAGCCGTGGTGCTTACCGCAGGTACGTTTTTGGGCGGCTTGGTGCATGTGGGTTTACAACATTACCATGCCGGTCGTGCCGGCGATCCACCAGCGATTAGTTTGGCGGCGCGTCTGCGCGAAATCGGGCTGCCTGCAGGGCGCCTGAAAACTGGCACGCCGCCACGCATTGATGGTCGTACGATTGACTATTCTTTCATGACCGAGCAACCGGGCGATACGCCGGTGCCAGTGTTCTCGTTTTTGGGTAATGCTGCGCAGCATCCGTCACAATTGCCGTGCTGGATCACGCATACCAACGCGCGTACGCACGAGATTATCCGCTCAGGTTTGGATCGTTCGCCCATGTACACTGGGGTGATTGAGGGCGTGGGGCCGCGCTATTGCCCTAGTGTGGAAGACAAAATTCATCGGTTTGCCGATAAAGAATCGCACCAGATTTTCCTTGAGCCAGAAGGCCTGAACACGCACGAGATTTATCCTAACGGCATTTCTACTAGTCTGCCGTTTGATATTCAATTAGCGCTGGTGCGCTCTATGAGAGGCTTGGAAAACGCGCATATTCTGCGTCCGGGCTATGCGAT
>DHYP01000024.1:0-5315 GCA_002414145.1 Methylophilaceae bacterium UBA5127
TGGCACAGGGACAGGCACAGGATTACTAGGACAATACTACGCCAACGTTAACTTAAGTGGCACATCAGTATTACAACGTACAGAAACAATTAACTTCAATTGGGGAATGACTTCTCCAGGGGCTGGCGTACCTGTAGATAACTTCTCTATACGCTGGTCTGGTCAAATTGAAGCCATCTCTACAGGGGCTTATCAATTCCAAACCAATTCTGATGATGGCGTGCGCGTTTGGGTCAACGGTCAACTGCTGATTGACAACTGGACTCCGCATGGCGCCACATTGGATACCAGCACTGCGATAACGCTCACCGCTGGACAAAAATACAATATCATTGTGCAGTATTTTGACTCTGGCTTTGATGCTGTGATGCAGCTATTGTGGAAAAAACCAGGCGATGCCACATTCACTGCAGTACCTGCCACACAGTTGTATAACACTACGATTCCTAATGTGGCACCTACAGTTTCGCTCACTGCACCTGCCAACAATGCCACAGTCACGCAAGGCGCAACAGTGGCGATTACCGCGAATGCAACAGACAGTGATGGTAGTATCAGCAAGGTAGAGTTTTATGATGGCACTACGTTGTTAAGTACGTCTACTTCTGCACCCTATAGCTACAATTGGCTGACTAGCACTGCTGGAACTCATACACTCACCGCCAAAGCTTATGATGATCAAAATGCGGTCACAACCAGTGCTGCTGTGAATGTGACGGTCAATGCCAGTGTGATTGTACCGGGCACAGGTGCGGGTCTATTAGGACAGTATTTTGCCAACGTTAGCTTAAGCGGCACCGCTGTGTTACAGCCTACAGAGGCTGTAAACTTTGATTGGGGTCTTGCTTCTCCAGGCGCTGGTGTACCTGTAGATAACTTCTCAGTACGCTGGTCTGGTCAGGTGGAAGCACCTTCTACAGGTACATATCAGTTCCGTACTAATTCTGATGATGGCGTGCGCGTGTATGTGAATAACGTATTGGTGATTAATAACTGGACCAATCACGGTGCTACGTTAAATACCAGTGCGAACATTACGCTGACTGCTGGGCAAAAATACGCCATCGTGGTCGAGTATTATGATTCTGGTTACGATGCCGTCATTCAGCTCTTCTGGAAAACACCTATCGACAGCATATTTAATGTGATTCCTGCAGAACGCCTATACAGTGGAACTCCAGCCAACGTCTTGCCTACGNNCCTATCGATACTACATTTAGCGTGATACCTGCAACACGCCTTTATTAACTTAGTTTAATTAACTTAGTTCATCACCTCAACCGTTGCTTACTGGCTCGACTGTGCGTCAATAAGCAAAGGTTGAGGCATCTTGAAATGCCACCACAGCCGTATCCAAAAAAGCATATCTTAACCATTGCACACTCGACAAATTGATTTTGACGAATACGAGTAAAGCATGTAAGTGACAGTTTTTTGACCCCTGCTTGCCTTAATAGCCTTATTGGGTCATTGATTCATTGGGGATTGTTCAGCACAATCCGTCCAAGATTTTTATAATTAAATTATTCAGGGATGCTTCATGGCGCACGCTAATTCCATCCAGAATTATTCGCTTTTACATCGTATTCAAAAACCGGTTGCAAGGCTGTTGATTGCAACCATGCTTTTCTTGGATGTACCACCATTTTTAGCAGGGCAACAAGCTGCCGAAGCAGCAACTTTGGTGACAGACCCAAATGCATGGGTCACCGTCACACCCAAAGCCGACCCCATAATGCAAAACCTGAGCATTCCTGCCAATGCAGCGACACAGGGGATGTGGTCGGCAGCTTCGGCTTGGCCAATGAACGGTTTGCACAATATGATTTTGCCTGATGGCAAAGTGCTTACCTTTGGTACAAATGCTGCTGGTGATACACAGGATGGTCGAACTTTCGATATTTGGGATCCAAGTTTAGGGTTTGGTGCGAATAGCCATAACACTAGCTACCAAGCAACACAGCAAGATAGTTTCTGTTCAACCGCAACATACCTCAATGACGGCAATATGCTGATTACAGGTGGCAATGCTGGCAATGGGGGCTATGGTAAGGGTAGTGTTATTTACAACCCAGTGAACAATACACGTGCTACTGCACAGGCGATTACTGCCTTGCCGCGCTGGTATTCTACAATGCTAGGTTTGCCAGATGGGCGCAAGCTGGTCATGGGTGGCATGGTGCCATATAGCGAAGGCATGTATCAGGATACTGCGGGCGCAATCTCACGTGGTGAGCCATCCATGACCCCAGAAATTTTGGAGAATGGCCAATGGCGCTCATTGTTGAGTGCGAATAGCCGCTTGGCATTTGGCCCAGACTTTTTGCGTACATCATTCCCGCATGCGTTTGTTGCACCGAATGGTCAGGTATTTGGTATCTCGGCTGACAGAATGTGGTATTTAGATGTCAATGCCAATGGTGGTGCTGGTGCAGTGTATGACAATGGCCAGTTTAAGCCGGGCTATAGTAACAATGCTGACCCAGATAATGTGGGTGCGTTGAGCGTCGCCGTGATGTATGACATAGGCAAGATTATTATCGCCGGCGGTAATGGTGGCTTTAACGGCGATGGTTTTCCCGCCAGTAACAAAGCAACCAGCATTGATATCAATAATGGCGCACCAGTATTAACAGAGTTGCCACGTATGAATTTTCCTCGTCGTTATGGCAACGGCATTGTCCTTGCCAATGGTGAGGTGGTAATTACGGGAGGTACAAAAAACGGTAATGATGGCGATCCTAACGCGGTATATGCAGCTGAAATTTGGAATTCTAAAACCAATAATTGGCGCACGGGCGCAAGCGCTTCTACCATTCGTGTGTATCACTCCATTACATCGCTGCTGCTAAATGGCGCGATCATCTCAACTGGGGGTGGCACACCTGGCCCTGTCCTAAATAAAACAGGTGAAGTTTACTATCCACCATATTTGTTTGAACAAGTCGGTGGTGTCTCTCGCTTGGCAACACGCCCAGCGATTAAAGGCATCAGTGGCCTTAAATACGCGCATGGTGCAACCATGCAAATGGATATGGATTCCACTGCGGCAATGAGCGGTTTGGTTTTAATTGGCTTAAGTAACGGTACGCATACATTTAACAACAACCAACGCCGTATTCCATTACAGTTTACGCAAGATACTAATCGTTTAACGACCACAATTCCCAATGCCAATTTAACACCGCCAGGGTATTACCAAGTAGTGGCCTTAAACGCACAAGGCGTGCCTTCTTATGCCAACGTGATTGCAGTGGGCGCACAAATGGCAGCACCGCAAGTGGCTACAACCCCGTATGATCCCAATGGCGGCGTTACACCTCCCCCTGCTAACGTAGCGCCTACAGTGGCACTCACTGCACCAGCGGCAGGTACGGCTTATACGCAAGGTGCTACGGTTGCCATTACCGCAACCGCGGCAGATAGCGATGGGACAGTCGCTTATGTGGATTTCTATGATGGAGGCACATTATTAGGCTCAGTTACCTCAGCACCTTATGCGTTTAACTGGGTGACCTCAACTGCAACAACTATAGGTAGCCATAGTATTACTGCGGTAGCGACTGACAACGCAGGTGCTAAAACCACCAGTGCAGCAGTGAATGTAACAGTGAATGCGCCAGCGGGTGGTGGGACAGGCGCATACCCGACAGGAGTGGTAGGCGCATGGAAATTCAACGAAGGCACAGGGGCTACGGTAGCAGATGCTTCTGGTAACAATCGTCCATTGACCCTAAGCAATACAGCTTGGATTGCTGGCATTAGTGGACAAGCAGCTCAGTTTAACGGTGCCGATGCCTCTGGTACTGCTGGACAGACGCTTGTAGACACAGCTGCTAGCTTCGCAGTCTCAGCTTGGGTCAAGCTAGATAACCTGAACGGTTGGCAAACCTTTGTTAACCAAGATGGCGTTAACGTCAGTGGCTTCTGGCTACAATACAGCCAATATGTGAACAACAATAAATTCATGTTGACAATGCATGATGTGGATGCCACGGCAAGCACTGCCTATCGTGCGGTATCCACGACTACTCCAGTCGTAGGTCAGTGGTACCACATTGTCGGTGTACGCGATAAATCAGCAGGTACCATGAAGATATACGTGAATGGTCAATTAGAAGGCACGACACAGTGGGCTGGCGGTTGGGCTGCGAATGGTGCATTGAATGTAGGTCGCGGTAAATGGGGCGGTCCAAATGACTGGGTAGCAGGCGGCATTGATGGCGTGAGTGTCTATAACCGCGCCTTGACCGATGCAGATGTTGCTAGTCTCTATCAAGCACGCGATGGCAATGGCACAATCACACCCCCCGCCGTAGGCCCTAGCCCAACGGCTTCCAGTGTAATCGTGTTTGAGAAACGCACAGGCGCAAACAACCGCGTATGGGTAGTGAATCCTGATAACAACAGTGTCAGCGTGCTGGACGCTGTCACCAACAGTCTGATTCAAGAAATCCCTGTGGGCCTTGCGCCACGCACCTTAGCCATTGCCCCTAACGGCAATATCTGGGTGACTAACAAAGCAGATGCTACCATCTCTGTCGTGAGCTCAAGCACACTTGCTGTGGTGCAAACCATCAATCTACCACGGGCTTCACAACCTTTCGGTTTAGCTTTCTCCCCGAATGGTACCAGTGCCTACGTGGTACTCGAAGCCACAGGGCAATTGCTTAAGCTAGACCCTGCAACGGGCAACACCGTGGCTACGCTGGCAGTAGGCAACAACCCACGCCATGTTTCTGTGACGGCAGATTCTACTACCGTGCTGGTATCACGCTTTATTACACCAGCTCTCCCAGGTGAATCGACTGCAACGATTGACACTAGTACGGCAGGGGCAGAAGTACTTGCCATCAACGCTGGTAACCTGACGCTCAACAAAACCATCGTGCTACGCCATAGCGACAAGGCAGATACTACGATTGGTGGTAGCGGTATCCCCAATTATCTGGGCGCAGCCGTGATATCACCGGATGGTAAAACCGCTTGGGTTCCTTCTAAGCAAGACAATATCAAACGCGGGATGGCACGTAACGGACAACCGTTGAACTTCCAAAACACGGTACGTGCGATTAGCTCGCGTATTGATATGACTACGCTTACCGAGGATTTGGCGAACCGTATCGACCACGACAACTCAAGCCTAGGTTCTGCTGCAGTGTATCACCCAAGTGGTAATCACCTGTTTGTGGCCTTGGAAACCAGCCGTGAAGTGGCGGTGATTAACCCTGCCACTGGTGCGGAGCGCTTCCGCATTAACGTAGGCCGTGCACCACAAGGCTTGGCGTTATCCGCCGATGGCAACACGCTCTATG
>DHYP01000024.1:5377-5625 GCA_002414145.1 Methylophilaceae bacterium UBA5127
GCTGTGGTGGATTTAACAGGTTTGATTAACACAGGCGCGCTCAATGCACCGATCACCAAAGTGGTGTTTAGTGTACCGCTTGCCCAAGAGAAATTGCCTGCCAATGTCTTGCTCGGTAAGCAGTTGTTCTACGATGCCAAAGACCGTCGTCTATCACTGGATAACTACATGAGCTGTGCCAGCTGCCATAACGATGGTGGTCATGATGGCCGTGTATGGGACTTAACCGGCTTTGGTGAAGGCTTACG
>DHYP01000024.1:5708-6036 GCA_002414145.1 Methylophilaceae bacterium UBA5127
GATGAGTTGCAAGACTTTGAAGGACAAATCCGTGCTTTAGCTGGCGGTACTGGTTTAATGGCAGATGCCGATTTCAACACCGGCACGCGTAATCAACCCTTGGGTGACAAAAAAGCTGGCGTGAGTGTAGATTTGGACAACCTTGCCGCTTATGTGGCTTCGCTCAACACCTTTGTGCAAAGCCCTAACCGCAATGCAGATGGCACACTGACCACAGCAGCAACCGCGGGTAAAACCGTGTTTGCCAATAGCTGTGCCAGCTGCCATGGTGGCGCTAACTTTACGACCAGCACGGATGGCACTAACCTCAAAAACATTGGCACCATCA
>DHYP01000024.1:6126-6345 GCA_002414145.1 Methylophilaceae bacterium UBA5127
ATACCCCCACATTACGCGATGCATGGGCAACGGCACCTTACCTGCATAACGGCAGTGCCGCTACGGTAACTGCGGCAGTACAAGCGCATAACAATCTCGCGCTTAACGCAACGGACCTTGCCAATGTGGTGGCTTTTGTGCAGCAAATTGGTAGTGAGGAAGCTGGTTTGATAAGCAATCCAGCAGGCGACACTGATGGCGATGGGATTATTGATGCTT
>DHYP01000024.1:6508-6914 GCA_002414145.1 Methylophilaceae bacterium UBA5127
TGCAGGACCTACCAACATCGGTGACACCTATGGAAATCGCATCCGCGGCATCTTTACAGCCCCAACCACAGGTGCCTACACCTTCTGGGTGGCTGGCGATGACGAAGCACGGCTCTACCTCAGTACAGACAACACTGTGGCTAACAAACGTCAGATTGCCTATGTACCTGGCTGGAGTAACCCGAATGAATGGGCGAAATATCCAGAGCAAAAATCTGTGACCATTAACTTGGTGGCTGGTCAAAATTACTATCTGGAAGTATTACAGAAAGAAGGCTATGGCGGTGACAACCTCTCAGTGGCATGGCAAACCCCAACCAACAATGCCATTACTGTGATGACAGATCAATATTTCCAAAAAGCAGGCGGCACTGTCACACCGCCTCCAGCCAACGTCTTGCCTACG
>DHYP01000024.1:6973-7679 GCA_002414145.1 Methylophilaceae bacterium UBA5127
CACGGTAGCGATTGCCGCCACCGCAGCAGACAGCGATGGTACGGTAGCCCGTGTTGAGTTCTATGACGGTACAACCTTGCTGGGTACAGACACCACTGCGCCTTATGCGTTTAGTTGGGTGACAACTACGGCAACGGCTACGGGTGCGCATAGCTTGACTGCAAGAGCTTATGACAACACAGGCGCTGTGACCACTAGTGCAGCACGGAGCATTACCGTTAATGCTTCAACTCCACCATCTACTTCAACGCGATGTGCTAGCGAAAATGGCACCTGCCGAATACCCACAGGTAGGACAGCAACCGTTTGGTATGGTGCAAATTCGAGATGGGCAGTTAAGACAGGTGTCTCAGTAAGTATAGGTTGTAACAACACCACGTTTGGTGATCCTATCCCTGGAACGGTCAAATCATGTAGGTATCTAGCAAATTGATCATGTATTTATTTACAAGATTAATGTGACTTAAATTTGAGGGTACGGCGCATAGCCGTGCCCTTTTTTCTGTAATGTATAATCAGCTTAATTAATCGATTATCTGGAGAGCCATCTTAATATGTTATTTTGTCGCCGTTTATTAATTGGTCTCATGATGCTCTGTTGCACTATGGTTAGTGCCGCAGAGGAACTACCTGCCACCAGCTTTTATACCAACTTTACCAGCACGCACTTTGTTGACACCTCAGGAAAACCGTTCATACCCGTTGT
>DHYP01000024.1:7720-11129 GCA_002414145.1 Methylophilaceae bacterium UBA5127
TGTATACCAAATGTAGCAATGTGTGCCCGATACAGACCAAGCAGTTAGTAGAGGTGTATAACAGTTTGTCAAAGGAATATCAGGATAAGATTGTGTTTGTGACGATTTCGCTAGACAATCAGTATGATAAGCCTAAGGTGCTAAAAGCCTATGCCAAAAAAATGAAAGCGGAGTTTAAGCAATGGCTGTTCTTATCTGGCACTTATGACGACATTAAATCGTTGCAAGAGAATCTGTTTTTGTTTGGCAATCCAAAAAATCCAGCACACCCCAAGGTAGATATCACCTTATTAAAAACTAAGAAAAAAGAAGAAGTGTTAAAAAACCATATGACGATTCTATGGGCAGTGGATAAACATGGCATGTTGATACAACGATATTCTGCTGCACCCATGGATGTGCCGAGGATAGAAGCTGAACTAAAACAAATTGCGGATTTGTAATCACTTGACCGTAGCTAATCAAGCCTTGTGTTGCGTGGTTAAGCTGGCGTTGCAAGCCTTGTCTTTCTCAATTAATTCAACGATGAGTATCGTTGGCTAACATTAAGCTTGCGCTCAATACTCAGGATTGTGCTTTTTGCAGTCCAGACACGCTTGTAAAATACATAATGTAATCTATCGTGTACAATTTGTGTCACAAATATTAAACTTATATGTAATCTAAATAGACTATTATTCAATTAATTGTAGTTTTGTATAAAGCGACTTGTTCAAACATGAGTTATATTTTAAAATTTAATAATAAAAATCAAGGGTTTACATTGCTAGAACTGCTGGTAGTGATGGTCATTATTGGCCTGCTAGCTGGCTATGTGGGTCCTAAATATTTTGAGCAAATTGGCAAATCTGAAACAAAAACTGCCAAAGCACAGGTGGATGCTTTGGGTAAGGCACTCGACCAATACCGTATAGACACGGGGAGTTATCCTACTACCGAACAAGGGTTAGCTGCTCTAAATAAAAACCCAGGCAATATAAGTAAATGGTCTGGGCCTTATCTCAAAAAAAATGTGCCTAACGACCCATGGGATAAACCCTACCTCTACAAATCACCAGGTGAGCACGGCGACTATGATTTGTATACGTTAGGTAAAGATGGTCAGCAAGGTGGCACTAAAGAAGCTGAAGATGTAGTCAGCTGGTAGTGATCCTCTAAATGGATTACCTTGTTAAAGCGGTACGCGGTCGGGAAATGGTTTCATTAACCATCTCCGCGATTCATGTTGAAGATGCCTTATCTCAAGCGCAAGCACGAGGCTACACCCCAATCTCGGCGACTGCTGGTACACAATCTATTGCTAGCCGTGGTAAGAAAAAATTTCCATTAGTCCTATTCAGCCAAGAGTTGCTTGCTCTATTAGAAGCTGGCCTCAACTTAGTAGAAGCGATAGAAACGTTGGCTATTAAAGATGAGAAGAACGGCACTAAAGCGACACTAGACACGCTGTTACAGGCTTTATATCAGGGGCAAACATTTTCTGCGGCGCTAGAACAACAACCTGCTGCATTCCCCGTGCTATATGTGGCAACAGTGAGAGCGAGTGAAAAAACGGGTGACCTCGCTGAGTCGTTAGGGCGCTATATTGCCTATGAAGAGCAAGTAAGTTTACTTAAGAAAAAAATCGTCAGCGCTTCTATATACCCAATTCTGCTGATGGGCGTAGGTAGTCTAGTGATTTTGTTTTTGCTTGGCTTTGTCGTACCAAAGTTTAGCCGCATATATGAGGGTACTGGTGGCGAGCTTCCCTTCTTATCCCAAGTGCTGTTGGCATGGGGAGTCTTTTTAGAAAATCACGGGCAGGCCATGTTGTTTGCTACCATAATACTGGTAGCGACATTATTCATAGCGTTTTCCCAGCCAAGCTTCAGAAAAAAATTGGCACAGTTATTTTGGCGTATTCCTGCATTAGGTAAGCGTCTGCGTATTTACCAACTCGCTCGATTCTATCGCACTTTAGGTATGTTACTGAAAGGTGGAACGCCCATTATGCCCGCATTGCAATCGGTATCTGGGCTATTGGATACAGCACTTCAAGCCAGCATGAAAAAGGCCTCTCTTGCCATTAATGAAGGTCAACCCATGTCGCAAGCCATGGAAGAAGCTGGACTCACCACGCCAGTTGCCTCTCGTATGCTAGCCGTGGGTGAACGCGGTGGCAATATTGGCGACATGATGGAGCGTATCGCCAGCTTTTATGATGAAGAGTTATCGCGCTGGATTGAGTGGTTTACTCGCTTGTTTGAACCCATCCTCATGTTATTTATCGGTCTTGTCATTGGTGTGGTAGTCTTACTGCTTTATATGCCAATATTTGAACTCGCTGGGAATATACAATGACGGCAACCCAACAAAATATGAATACTCAGACCAACCCTTTGCACATTGATGCCGCGCTCATCAAGCAAGCAAAATCACAGGCGCAACTTCAACAGCGCCGCATGTTGGAAGTCTTGGAAGAGCTTTGTGGGGGTGATCAAGAGGCCTTTTTAACAGCATTGGGCATTGCGCTGCAATTTGTGCCAATCAGTATGAAAGAAATGCATGCATTGGAAGCGGGGTTTGATGTCATTCCATTTTCTAAAGCACAGCAAAAAGAGTGTTTAGCCTTCTACACAGCACAAGATGACTTAATTTTGGTATTTGCGGATCCATTCAACGATAGTCTTCAAGAATGGGCCAGTGAGAATATTAAGCACGCATTTACATGGAAGTTGGCACATCGTAGCAATATTGCAGCCTATCTAGCACGACATGAAGAAACCATGCGCGCAATGGATGGTATTACTGCAAACGAGCAAAGTCAATTTGTCGATGCCGATGAAGCCGTGGTTCACCTCTCGCTCAAGTCTATTAATGAAGACACCAACCCCATTGTTAAACTAATTAACTCCACCTTATACGATGCCTTAAAAGCGGGTGCGAGTGATATTCATCTAGAGTGTGCGCACGCAGGCCTTGCCATCAAGTATCGCATTGACGGTGTCATGGCTAGTGTGGGGGGCATGCAAGGGTTGGAAAACGCGGATCAAGCCATCTCACGTATTAAAGTGATGGCACAACTCGATATTGCTGAAAGACGTATCCCGCAAGATGGTCGCTTTAAAGTCTTTGCACTCGGGCGCGAAGTTGATTTTCGGGTTTCTATCATGCCCAGCGTATTTGGCGAAGATGCTGTACTACGCGTATTAGACAGGAAATCGCTTTCTGAAGAAGCGCAAGGACTTAGTCTGCAATCCTTAGGATTTAATGCCAGAATCATCAGCCAGTTTCGTCGATTAGCCACAGAGCCTTATGGCATGGTGCTAGTAACAGGGCCAACAGGTAGTGGCAAAACCACCTCACTGTATGCTGCGATTTCAGAAGTCAATACTGGACACGACAAAATTATTACAATTGAAGACCCCGT
>DHYP01000024.1:11185-11747 GCA_002414145.1 Methylophilaceae bacterium UBA5127
AGGGCTTACTTTTGCGCGTGGTCTACGCTCGATATTACGGCATGACCCAGACAAAATTATGGTGGGCGAAATTCGCGATTCTGAAACAGCACAAATTGCTGGACAAGCCGCACTGACTGGTCACTTAGTGTTTACTACAGTCCATGCCAATAACGTTTTGGATGTCATCGCACGCTTTATCCATATGGGCGTTGACCCATACAACTTTGTATCTGCAGTGAATGGCATTATGGCGCAGCGCCTCATCCGTGTGATCTGTACGCATTGTGCAGAAGATTACACCCCTAGCAAAGAACTACTAGAAGAATCTGCTATTAGCCCAGAACAGGCCAGTCAGATTCATTTTAAATTTGCAAAAGGATGTGGTCATTGCCGTGGTACTGGCTACAAAGGACGTAAATCAGTAGCAGAATTGCTTGTCCTGAATGACGAATTACGTGAAATGATTGTCGCCCGCGAATCCATACGCAAACTTAAAGAAGCGGCAAAACGTAGCGGCATGCAAACCATACGCGAAGCAGCGATTCAAGCAGTAGGTGAAGGCATTACCACATTACAGGAG
>DHYP01000024.1:11781-12116 GCA_002414145.1 Methylophilaceae bacterium UBA5127
ATTAATCGTGTCACCTTTGTGGCCTAATCAATTATTCATCTCCTTAAGCACACAGAGCATAGCGCTGGTATACCGCGCTGGCTTGACCAAACGTATTTTGCAACAACGCCATATCAACCTACGCGAGCAAGCAATAGATTGGCAATCAAGCTTACCGCAGTTAGAGGCTGAACTCATTCGCCTAACATTGCCCGTCAATACCAAAATGCATGTCACCCTCGCTAGTGATTTGGTAAGGTATTTGACGTTGCCCCCTTTACAAACCTTGATGAACCAAGCAGAAAAACTAGCCTATGCCAAAGCGGCGTATCGAGAAACTTATGGCGCTGTCGCTA
>DHYP01000024.1:12164-14303 GCA_002414145.1 Methylophilaceae bacterium UBA5127
AGATGTCATGATGCAGCGCCTCAACACCATACAGTTGCAGCCGCGATAGACGAGGCGCTATTGGATGCATTATTGCAAACTGCCAATAAACATCGGCTCCTGCTTATAACCGTGCAACCCTATTTAATGTGTGCATTCAATCGATTAAACCGACAAATTGGCAAATCAAATGCCTTAATTGCGATGGTCGAACCTAGCCGTATATTGCTTATTCAGTTACAAAATGGATTCTGTCAGCAAATACGTAGCAGCAAAATTAACGACAACTGGCAAGACACGTTACACCAAATGTTATCTAGAGAATTGCTGATTGGGGAACATGAAGGCAATGAGGTGATGGTATATGCGCCCGCACAAAAAAATGCCACGGTCAATTTAAGTTCAGATTGGCAATTAAAACGTTTGGGTATCACCACACAAGGCCTGAGTACAGAACCTGTCTATGCGATGCTGGAGGCTGCCTTATGAGACAACATTTGGATTTAGACTTCGTTGAAAGTAGCCATTTTGCCTTAGGCAAACTGCATGTATTAAGCGCTTTTATTTTATGCTTGGGTATTGCCGCCGCCGTCCTAGTCATTCAGCGCTATCAAACTAGTGACGAGGCATATCAAACGGCGCAATCCAATCTTCACGAAATTCATCCAGAAAAAAAAGAGCCTGTGATTCGAGTAGAGCGCAAGCCAGTTTCTGCTGAAGAAATCAAAAATGTACGTGAGGCCGTTAGTTTACTCAGTACCCCATGGAGCACACTATTTTCAGCCATAGAACAAATCAACATGAAAGAAGTGGCTCTGCTTAGTATTGAACCTAGCACAAAAAAACAACTTGTGGTGTTCACAGGGCAAGCTAAAAATATACAAGCGGCGTTAACCTATATTGAACGATTAGAAGCCTTACCGATGCTCACTCAAGTTTATTTGCAAAGACATAATATCGATCAGCAAGACCCGTTTAAACCTGTTAGTTTTACGATTGTGGCGCAATGGTCATGAATCAAATAAACATCACGTACTTATACTGGTTAGCTGTTTACTGTGCCAAAAGATTGGGCATATGGGGAATCATCGGCTTAGTACTAATAATCGCGAGCGCACTCTTTTATGTGACTAAAATTTCTCAATTAGACCAATTGACACAAGCGCTTGTACTTGAACATCAGGCAGCCCAATCTCACGATATACATGCGCCTGAAATACCAGAGCCCCCTGTCCAAGATACCGCTCAAGAAATCGCTGCATTTTATGAACGCTTTCCGGTTGCAACCAAATTACCAGAAATTCTTTCTCAAATTAATCTGCTGGCAAGCAAGCAAAAAGTTGAGTTGAACAGCGGTGACTACAAACTCAATAAAGTTAAACCATCCAGCACAGCTAATGTTAAAACGCTCACCAAATACGAGATTACCTTTCCCGTAAAAGGACAATACACAAAAATTCGCGCATTCATCGCCGATGTATTACAAAAACAACCTGCGATTGCACTTGCAGACATACAAATTAGACGTGAAAACACGTTAAGCCCTAGCGTAGAGGCAAGACTGGTATTAGTACTTTTTGTAAGGGGAGAATCATGGTAAATCTTACACCCTCCCCTGCTAAGACAACCTCTTCTAGCCCATGGATCTGGTTAGTGTTAATCGCCACCATCGCGCTGACTGCATGGACGGCAATGCAGGGCGATGAACCCGCTAGTGACGACAGTATTGATTTGGTTAGTGCCGATAATACGGCTGCGCCTGTTTCCAAACGTACCAACCAGAATGAAACACTTGCGCCAAAAACCGAAATAGCCGCAATGACGACGGAACTTATACCAAGTCAGGCTTTAAAACGTAATGCGGATACGCAACCGATTAAAGATTTATTTCAAGTTCACTCATGGGTAGTAATACCTCCTACACCTAAACTAAAACCCGTTCCACCTCCGCCTCCAGTTGCGCCACCTGCTCCGTTTACTTATATCGGCAAGCTAGAAAATGGTCCCGATGGCACACGTATTTTTTTGTCAGATAATAGCAAAGTGTATTCCATTGGAAAAGGTGAAAACATCAATAGTTTCTGGCGTTTAGACAGCGAGGATATGAATAATATCAACATGACCTATATACCATTAAACTTGCCTCAAGTGTTATCTAAA
>DHYP01000024.1:14322-14708 GCA_002414145.1 Methylophilaceae bacterium UBA5127
AAAACGCGTAAAATAGTACCCGCCGCTACACCCAATACTGTAGAGGGCGTGAATCAGTGAATGAAGGATATGTAATGAGAATATTGAACTCTATGAGACAACATCAGCGCTGGTTAGGCCTGCTGACGGTATGGGCATTATCACTGCAGCTCACAGGCTGTGCTTTTGCACCATGGGAAAAACCTCCTCAAAAAGAGGCCCCCCCAGAGGCAAGAGTCTCAACATCAACAAAACAATTAGAAAAAAATCCTGAAGATGCTAGGTTACGCAAAGACGCTTTTGTGACAAAAGAATCTGCTATTGTAGAACTACTCACGCAAGCAGAACAGGCCAGACTCAATGGCGATATTGAAGGTGCAGCAAAACTCTATGATCGCGTATTAAGC
>DHYP01000024.1:14735-19735 GCA_002414145.1 Methylophilaceae bacterium UBA5127
CAAAGTGCAATCACAGGCAAACAATCACTAGAAGTTGAAAAAGGCCTGGCAAAAAGATTGGAAAAAGCATCAGAATACACTGCAAGCAACCAACTACAATTAGCAAAATCTATCGTACATGATGTGTTACTGGAAAATCCTCAACAAAAAAATGCCGTAGCACTCAATAGTCAAATTGATGAAAAACTAGGCACTACAAATAAAAGACCGCCACAACTCAAGCCCCCTTTTGATAAACCAGTCACCTTAGAGTTACGTGATGCCAACATTAAAGTGGTATTTGAGGCACTTTCACGTGCTACTGGCATCAACTTCATTTTAGATAAAGACATTCGACCTGATACTAAAGCAACGATTTTTATTAAAAAATTACCGATAGAAGAAGCCATTGATATGGTACTTTCTAGCAACGGCCTACAGAAAAAGGCCTTGTCGGAGAATTCGGCACTCGTCTTTCCTAGCAACCCACAAAAACTTAAAGACTATCAGGATCTTATGATTCGTAGTTTTTACTTAAACAATACCAGCGCCAAACAGATTGCGGCTTTACTTAAAGCCATGTTAAAAACGAAAGATATCTTTATTGATGAACGACTTAACATGATTGTAATGCGCGACACGCCGGAAGTGGTGCGTATCGCAGAAAAACTAGTACAAGCCAATGACATCCCAGACGCTGAAGTGATGCTAGATATTGAAGTACTAGAAGTAAGCCGCAATCGCTTACAAGAGTTAGGCATTGTCTATCCAAACCAACTTGCCGTGCTGAGCTCGGGCCCTAGTACAACCCTAACACTGGATGCGGAAAAGCATCTTAATAGCGGTGTCATTGGTGTATCACCAAACCCTGCGGTTAACTTTAAGAAAACCACAGGGGATGTTAACTTACTCTCCAACCCTAGAATCCGCGTCAAAAATAATGAAAAAGCCAAAATCCTGGTTGGCGATAAAGTGCCTATTATCACGACCACTTCAACTGCGAATGTAGGTATTTCTGAAAGCGTTACCTACGTGGATGTCGGTCTAAAGCTCGATGTAGAGCCACACGTATCACTAGATGACTTCGTGAATATCAAGGTAGGCTTAGAGGTCAGCTCGCTCGGCGATAAAACCGTCACGACCAATGGTGCCACGGTCTATACGATCGGTACACGTAATGCCAATACGGTTTTACGTTTAAAAGACGGCGAAACACAAATATTGGCTGGTTTAATACTAGACGATGAGCGCAAAAACGCAAAAAAACTGCCAGGCTTAGGGGATATCCCTTTGATAGGCAGACTATTCTCCAGTCAGGAAGATAAAAAAAGTAAAACAGAAATCGTGTTAGCGATTACGCCTCGAGTCATCAGTAACATTCAGCTACCTAAAGCAGAAATCTCAGAATATTGGTCTGGAACAGAAAATGTTATTAGTGATAAGCCACAAATCAGTACGCCAGCAACAAGTGCTAATCAACCACTTACCGCAATAGAAAGACTGCGTGAGCAAAGAAATCAGAGAGCCCTACAAACTGATAGCTCAAGCCAACCACAAACTGAGCAGCCAGTCCCTGTGACACCTGTTCCCGCTCCTGAGCCACAGCAACCTGAGCCTGTGCCTGAACCGCAAGCAGCACAGCCCCCTAGTCAAAACCAACCGAATGGAGTCGGATTTGACACCGCCAATCCACCTCCTCACATGTAAATACCTATCATGAAACGTGATTGTGGTTTTACACTGATTGAGCTCGTGGTCACAGTAGCAATTGTAGCCATATTGGCCAGCGCAGCGGTGCCCTTGCTAAAAGTCAGTGTGCAACGCAATAAGGAAATAGAGTTGCGCACGCATTTACGGCAACTCCGTGATGCTATTGATGCTTATAAAAAAGCATATGACGAGGGTCGCATAGAATTAAAAACTGAAGGTAAAACAGGTTACCCGCCTAACCTCACGGTATTGGTTGAGGGTATTCCTGATAAAAGAGATCCCAATAACAAACAAAAATTAAAATTTTTACGGCGTATTCCCATAGACCCGATGTCATCTAACAACGCATCTAGTGAGTCTCGTGATGCAAGTACTTCATGGGGGTTACGTAGCTATGATAGTGAAGCAGCGCATCCAACGTCTGGTGAAGATGTTTACGATGTGTATTCATTGAGTCCTCTAACAGGTTCCAACGGTATTCCATATGCTCAGTGGTAGTCCTAATAAGAAACAAGGGTTCACTCTGGTCGAACTGTTAGTGGTACTGTCCATATTGGCATTACTGCTTACACTGGCTGTACCCAGATATTTCAAAAGTATAGAGCGCGCCAAAGAAGCCACTTTAAAACATGACTTAAATAGCATGCGTGATGGCATCGATAAATATTATGCTGACCATGGCAAGTATCCTGAGAGTTTAGAAGAGTTGTCTAAACAAAAATATATTAACAAGCTACCCATTGACCCCATCACTGAAAGCACATCCACTTGGATTATCATACCACCAGAGCCACCTCTAGAAGGCGAGGTATATGATGTACAGAGTGGCGCGACAGGAACAGCGCAAGATGGCACCAAATTTTCGACATGGTGATAAGTGATTGTTCAGAGTAACTAAACTATCTGGATTTACATTTATTGGCCTACTGATGGTGATCGCCATTTCTGGTATCGCGCTAGCAGGCGTAGGAATTGTTTGGCACCAATCAGCGCAACGTGAACGCGAGTCTGAGTTACTTTATATTGGTGATCAATATAGTAAAGCTATTTCCAGCTACTATCTTAGTAGCCCGACTAACCCCAAGCAATATCCTAAATCATTAGAAGCATTAATACTAGACAAACGCTTTCAAAACAAAAAACGTCATTTACGTAAGCTCTATCCCGACCCAATGACCCATGGCAAACCTTGGGGGCTCATCAAACAACAAGATCAAATTGTCGGCATTTATAGCACATCAAAGGAAACGCCTATTAAGACTTCACAATTTCAACCTCCATATGAAGGGTTCGCGGAAGCTAAAACCTATAGCGATTGGAAGTTTGTGCCTAATGTCAGCAATTGACAACGCCTAATATTTAACCTAATGCTACTGCTTAACTAAGCAGAAAACTTTTGATAATACTTAAGTACCTTAGGTACATACAGCATAGTTTCTACGTAAGGTGGTATCTGGTTATTGTATTTTTGCACAGCATAAGGCCCTGCATTGTAAGCGGCTAATGCTAATGATAAATTTCCATGAAACAATCCCAGCAACTCTTTCAAATATTGTGCACCAGCTAGAATATTTTGCTTACAATCGCGTTTGTTGCTTACATTAAACTTTTTTGCAGTCGCAGGCATCAACTGCATTAAACCATAGGCTCCTTTTGCAGATACCGCGTTAGGATTATGTTTTGATTCTACGGCAATCACCGCATGTATTAATGCAGGGTCTAGCGTTGTCGCCTTGGCCGCAGCTACTACCTCATTGTGATAAGGTAAATGGCTAGTTTTTACACGCTGTATTGTTTCACTAACAAAAGCCATATCATCCTGAATAATAATGACATGATTACCTTCTGGATGTTCGCTAGAAATAGTAATTTCATCCTCTGATGAGGCATCGATAAACACATCACCTGCATAAATACTCCGACTATTCAACATCAATAGATAGCAGGCGAACCAAAAATAATGATGATATTTTTTCATATATCAAATCATACCAGTTGACTGTTACAGATAAGTGTTCACTCTATACCAAATTACAAATTATGAAAGTTATAGTTTGAATATTAGCCCATACGGGCTATACAAAATGCAGGGTTTTATTGGTATAACTACCATTTGGGGGATATGCATGCTAAGCAAGTCTTGTTATTCTTCAGCTACACAAAACTGTGTTAATTTAATTTAGTAATGTTCATCAAGAGCTTTTTTTATTTTTGATGACTTTTCTAGTAGATTTATATAAAAATTTGGGAGAAATTCAAATGACAAAAATTCAACGTATTACGCTTGCAGTACTCAGCACTCTAGCAATCTCAGCCGTCAGCATGTCTGCACAAGCAGGTCTTTTTGGTGGTGGTAGTGGTTCTCCATCTCCAGCACCAGCTGGCGCATGTGCTGGCTTGCCAACCTACGCTCAACTCAAAGCTGCTTTAATCGCGGCCTCTGCAGCTGACACTTCAGGTTTCAATCTCAACATGTGGGGTACTGTAGTTAATCGTGATGGTATCGTCTGTGCTGTAGCATTTACTGGTACTGACCGCGGGTCTCAATGGCCAGGTAGCCGTGTTATTTCAGCACAAAAAGCCAACACTGCCAACGCATTTAGTTTGCCAGGTTTAGCTTTATCTACTTCCAACTTATACTCAGCAGTACAAGGTACTGAAGCATCAAACAACAACTTAGGCGGTAGCTTATACGGCCTACAATTCAGCAACCCAGTGGATACAGAAGCTGCATACAGCGGTAATCAAGCGTTAGTAGGTTCTGCAAATGACCCGATGGTAGGCAAACGTATCGGCGGTGTAAACGTGTTTGGTGGTGGCTTAGCACTTTATGACAGTACGGGTAAAATTGTAGGTGGTCTTGGCCTGTCAGGTGACACTTCTTGTGCAGACCATAACCAAGCTTGGTTAACACGTAAAAACCTAAATCTAGACTACGTACCAGCTGGTGTATCAGGTGATGCTACTCGCCCAGACAACATGGTAATTGATGACTTTCTTGGTGCTAGCAAAAACAACAAAACAGACGGATGGGAACAACCAACTTGTGCTAATCCTACCGACCCAGCTTTATTACCTGTAGTAAACGTAGTTCCTAAGAACATCTAATATCGCATTCAGCAATGTTACGCTAGTGCGTTTAATGTAAGTAAAAAAGCCCTCAAGTATTGAGGGCTTTTTATTTTGCTTGCGCTTTATCGCACTTTCTTAGGCAATCAACCATATCAATAGGATACAAACGAATAAAGCCCTCGAATGAGGGCTTTATTGTATAAATAAAGAGCTAGGAGATGACCTACTTTGGCTACGGC
>DHYP01000024.1:19903-20409 GCA_002414145.1 Methylophilaceae bacterium UBA5127
GAAGAGCATACTATCATCGGCGCTGGTTCGTTTCACGGCCCTGTTCGAGATGGGAAGGGGTGGGTCCAAACCGCTATTGTCCCCAAGCATAACTGGTAATGTCATGCTGGTGCTAGCTTCATCAGCTAGCCGGCTTTAACAAATTGGAAGAAGTAAAGATTCTTTATATCGCTATAAAGTAATGGGTAGATTACATATCGTGCTTTAAAACAAACCATTAAGCTATCTAATCTTTTCAAATTAGCTAAGTCTTAAGGTTATAGGATCAAGCCTCACGGGCAATTAGTATCAGTTAGCTTAACGTGTTACCACGCTTCCACACCTGACCTATCAACGTCCTGGTCTCGAACGACCCTTTAGGGGGGTTAAACCCCCGGCAAGTCTCATCTTGAGGCGAGTTTCACGCTTAGATGCTTTCAGCGTTTATCTCTTCCACACTTAGCTACCCAGCGATACCATTGGCATGATAACTGGTCCACCAGTGGTGTGTCCACTCCGGTCCTCTC
>DHYP01000021.1:0-156 GCA_002414145.1 Methylophilaceae bacterium UBA5127
AACCAGCCCCACTTCCACCAAACTATCACACACCGCATTCGAGTTCCCCATATCCCCAAACTCGGCCGCACTCACGCTATTCACCGTGCCTTTATTGAGTTGGCGCCAGTAACCTAGCGTCGTCACGACCACGCCCGGGTTCACATCGGTGGTGAC
>DHYP01000021.1:239-954 GCA_002414145.1 Methylophilaceae bacterium UBA5127
CCTTATCCGCATCGGCGGGATTAATCAGCACAAACTGCTCGCCTTGCGCCTTGATTTTCTCAGCCACATTGGCGTAGCAAGAGTTCAAGAAGCCATGACTTTTTGGCGTGATGATATTGAGCGGATATTTCGCGGCCAGCGCAGGGTTGCTCTCCGGCGTTTCGCGCGAGGCCACGTGGTCTGGCAACGGGTCTAAATCTTCGCCAGGCTGGAAGCCATCGTACATTTGGCGGAACGGCCCCGCTACAAAGTTTTTCGCACCTTCTACCATGAACATGCATTTGCCTGTGGGCGTAGGGAAGTTGCCGTTCTTGTGTGGTGCGCGATTGTCTTTGGTATCCATCGCCAGCCGTGCAAAGCCGTGCTTGCGCAAGTAGGCCAAATCGATGCCTTTGCAAGCTGGTGCATCCCAGTTGACGTAATGTTCCAAACATTCGCTATCTGACCACTTGAAGTTGTCTTCTTGGAAACCCAGCATTTTGGCCAAGCGCCGGAAAATCTCATTATTCGGCAAGGCCTCGCCCGGTGGTTCGATACATTTTTGATTGTAAGTCAGGTACATATGCCCCCATGAGAGGATCATATCTTCCATCTCCGCACCCATCGCGGCGGGCAAGACAATGTCAGCGTAGCTCGCGGTATCGGAGAGGAAATGGTCGGCCGCCACCGTGAACAAATCTTCGCGCATCAAACCTTTCACCACTTTGTCGGTTTC
>DHYP01000021.1:1056-5053 GCA_002414145.1 Methylophilaceae bacterium UBA5127
CTCAGCGCGCGCCCCAGTTGCAGAATATTCACAACCTGCGTGCCTTCTGGAATCAAATCTGGGCGGCAAATGGTCATAAAATCGTAGGGGTGTTCCCACACGGGGAATTGCAGGATGCCGCCGCCCACATGACGCCAAGCGCCAATCAAGGCGGGCAAGCATGTTACAGCACGAATGGCTTGGCTACCGCCGTAGCTACGTTCTAGCGCCACGCCCACGCGAATGGCTGCTGGCGAGGTGGTGGCATATTCACGAGCGAATTTGCGTATATCTGCGGCAGGGATGCCAGTGATTTTCTCTGCCCATTCTGGGGTACGGGTTTTGCAACGCTCGGCCAATTCTTTAAAACCAACAGTGTAGTTGTCGATGTAATCTTGGTCTTGCAAGCCTTCTTCGATAATCACGTGCATCATCGCAATAGCTAGCGCGCCATCAGTGCCGGGCTTGGGCGCAATGTGCCAATCGGCCTCTTTGGCGGTACGCGAGGCATAGGCATCAATCACCACCACTTTGGCGCCACGTTTTTGCGCTTCGTGAATAATATGCCAGTGGTGCAAATTGGTAGAAACAGAGTTGCATGCCCAAATGACAATGTATTTGGAGTGCGCAAAACTTTCAGGATCAACCCCTGCCGTTGGCCCCACCGTCAATAACCATGCGGTACAGGAGCCTTCGCCACAGAAAGTGCGCTCGCAAACGGTAGCACCCATACGGTTAAAAAACGCATCGCCACCATTCAGGCCATGCACCAAGCCTTGGTTGCCCAAATAGCTGACTGGCAAAATCGCCTGTGGGCCATCGGTTTTGATAATCGCATGCCATTTACTTACGATTGTATCTAGCGCTTCATCCCAACTAATACGCGTAAACTGTTTGCTACCTTTAGGGCCTGTGCGCTTCATCGGGTAAAGTAAGCGATCGGGGTGATAATGACGCTTTTCGTAATCGTGCAGCTTGACGCACAAGCCGCCACGCGTCATAGGGTGCTCGCTATTGCCGGTCACCTTGAGCAGTTTGCCTTCTTTCACATGAAACGTCATGCTGCAAGTATCAGGACAATCGTGCGGACAACCACCGTGAAATGTTTTTACTGTTGTGTCGCTTGGTGCATTCATTTCATTCTCCCCATTCGCATAATCTTCACTTTTTTTTATTTACTATATACCCATCTGTATAGTTTGTGCAATTTATTTTTAGGCAATTAAAATAGAGTTAAAATATAAACATGCATATATTCAACAACACACCTTTAACACTTTTAAACCAGCTGACTCCCGCTGAGTTTTTGGCAGAATATTGGCAAAAAAAACCATTACTTATTAAGCAGGCCATCCCGAACTTCGGTGGATTACTAGACCCAAACGAGCTTGCAGGATTGGCCTGTGAAGAGGAAGTACAGTCTCGTATCGTACAGTACAAAAAAGGTAAGTGGCTTCTTAAAAATGGTCCATTTGACGAAAACGATTTTACAAAATTGCCCGACAAAGATTGGACATTACTGGTACAAAGCGTGAACCATCACTTGACTGAAGCAAGCGACTTATTGGCGCAATTTAATTTTATCCCACACGCACGGCTGGACGACTTAATGGTCAGTTATGCGCCAAATGGTGGTGGCGTAGGCCCGCATTTTGATAGCTATGATGTATTTTTATTACAAGGCAGTGGCAAGCGCCATTGGAAAATTAGTCAACATGCTGACCAAACACTGATTGAAGGTGCACCGCTTAAAATACTCAAAAATTTTATCACTGAAGATGAATGGATTTTAGAGCCTGGCGACATGCTTTACTTGCCTCCTCAGGTCGCACATTGGGGCACTGCAGTAGGCGACAACTGTATGACATATTCCATTGGCTTTAGAGCGCCTAAGGCGCAAGAACTAGCACATGAGTTTCTCAGCTATTTGCAGGATAATATTACTGTTGATGGCTTGTATGAGGATCCAAATTTAGCACTACAACAACACCCCGCAGAAATCAGCTCGGACATGGTAAAAAAAGTTAGTGCATTTCTTAAAAAAATCGATTGGAATGCACAGCTGGTCGGTCGCTTTTTAGGTCAGTATTTAAGTGAACCCAAACCACACATTATGTTTCAGCCGAATAAAAAGACCACTCTGCATCAGTTTGCCAAGCATTTACAGCAACAGACTATCCATCTGAATCTTGCTTCACAAATGTTATTTTTTCAAAATGAATTTTTTTTGAATGGCGAACCTATCGTTGCAGACGATACACTAAAGGACTGTTTGCAATCATTGGCGGACCAGCGTTATATTGAAAGTAATACGTTAGACAAAAATACTGTTGCCCCATTAGCAAAATGCCTACACCCACACTTTCTGGCTGGCTACCTGATATTTGAGGACGCATAACACATCATGAACAGTCAAAACAACGAACTTATTCCAGATAGTATTATTTTGGGAGAACGCAACTATGCACACGCATTGGATCTTGTAATCCAGCACGCAAATAATACGCTGATGATATTTGATCAGGATCTCAAACTAGGCGATTATGCGAGTATCTCACGCTATGAAAATCTTAAACACTTTTTGAGTAAAAACGCGCTTAGCCAGCTCACCATGGTTGTGCATGATAGCAACTATCTTGTTAATTTTTGCCCGCGCTTATTTAGTCTACTGGAAACGTATGGTCACAAAATGACCGTGTACGTGACCAATGATGCTGCCAAAGTTGCTAAAGATTGTTTTATTGTCGCAGATGGTCAGCATTATATTAGACGTGTACATGTAGACCATGCACGTTTTAAATATGCATTGAATGATATTGAAACTGCCTCCAGTTTAATGATGCGATTCAATGAGTTGCTTGATGAAACCACGACCACAGTATCACCTACCCAGCTCGGCTTATAAGCAACGCTACACATGAGAAAAATACTTTTCATACTGCTGTGTTCGTCGCTGTCAGCATGGGCAGCAAGTGAGTTAAAAGTCATTACTCTGCAACACCGTTTTGCCAATGATCTACTCCCCATCATCACACCCTTAGTAGGTGAAAATGGCACCGCAACTGGCATCAATAACCAGTTGATTATACGCACAGAAGCCAGCCATATGCAGGAAATTGAAACCCTGATATCACAACTCGATACCCCAAGAATCAACCGAAAAATAACTATACTCTCTAACCAAAATAGACAATCCGATGAATCAGCTGTTAAAGCACAAGCGAATCTCCAACGCGGCAAGCTAATCATCAACGCAACGCCATGGCGCACTAACAACGCTGTAGAAATCAACGCCGAAAACAACCAATATAGCCATAAAAATACAATACAACAATTTGTGAATGTATTAGATGGTGAGCGTGCTTTCATCTATGTGGGGGAAATTGTGCCATACACGCAAGATTGGATTATCTTGACACAACGGTATCTCCACGCCTACTCCACCACCCATTGGCACGAAATTAGTACAGGATTTTCTGTAAGGCCTCGCACAATAGGAAACCAAGTCGAACTGGAAATTACCCCTCGTATAGCAAAGCGTAATAGTAATGAGTTTATAGACTTTGATGAGCTGAGTACTACCGTACAAATCGCATTAGGAGATTGGATTGACATTGGCAGCCTGATGCAACAAAGAGATGATGTGAGCCAAAAGATTCTTGGTTTAAGCACATTAAATTCACAGACCACGCACGTACTTAAAGCAAAAGTAGATTAATTTCTTATATTTTTCTTCTAAATGATTGCCATATAACGATTTTTTTAATTTTTTTTCACAATTCACATCAATTCGTATTGTTTTTTGATAAATTACTGCTACAATTCGCGCACTCGGTACTATAAAATAGTCTTCCGTATATGATTAACAACAGCCTAAATTTGAGGAATTAAAAATGACACGTTCTGCTCTATTAGCCGCATTATTAGCACTTGCTTTAACAGCTTGTGGCGAAAAACCAGCTGAAGCTCCTGCTGCTCCAGAAGCTGCACCTGCTGCTGCTCCTGCTGAAGCTGCACC
>DHYP01000021.1:5151-5445 GCA_002414145.1 Methylophilaceae bacterium UBA5127
GCTGAAGCTAAGTAATTAGCTTTAAGTAAAAAAGCCGACTTTATGTCGGCTTTTTTATTTGTAATACTAAGCTCTATAAGCTACGCCATTCTAGGCCTATGCTTTGATCTGCCACCCCAATCCAATCCTGTTCGCAGCCCATTACTGCGCTCAACGCACTTTTTGCTAAAGCGGGTGTATTGTTTTTAGCGCTTAAGTGCGCAGCAATCAGATGTTTAAGTTTGGAGTTATCAAGTCTGGATAATAAATTTGCCGCGCTCTGATTATCCAAGTGACCCAAACGTCCTCCGACAC
>DHYP01000021.1:5538-6077 GCA_002414145.1 Methylophilaceae bacterium UBA5127
ATCACAGGCACTTAAAACTTGTTCAATGTACGGGGTGGAACACCCAGTGTCCGTCAGCACTCCTAAGCGCTTTGCCCCATCAGAAAATACAAACTGTGTGGGCTCACGCGCATCATGAGGCACTGGATAAGGTGTGACATCAAGGTCTTGAATAGAAAAACTGGTGTGATTATCAATAATGTTCATGCGTATACTCGCGCTCTCAGGCATGTAACGCTCACACATTCTTTGCGTACCGTGCGTCAGCCAGACTGGTATTGCATACTTTGCAGCTAATCTAAACACCCCTTTTGCATGGTCATCATGCTCATGCGTAACTAAAATCCCTGTCAGCTGCTCTGGCGCTACATTGAAACGCTGCAATCTTGCAAGCACGTCTTTCAAACCAAACCCACAGTCTAGAAGCAGCGTGGTAGTGCCAACGTTTACTATCGTCGCATTTCCTGCACTACCGCTGCCTAGCGATGCAAAACGCATGTGTTATTTTAATTGCTCATACAACAATGAAATAATGCGATTTGCCGTGGTAGATGGATTAC
>DHYP01000021.1:6121-6512 GCA_002414145.1 Methylophilaceae bacterium UBA5127
TACCACACTGACATTGGTCGTACCATCTTCATTTTCTGCTACTTTGATACGATATTGTTTGGCTGGATCGGTTTTTTCATCCTTGCCCTTCCAAAACTGTAACTTGTCTGCGATAGATCTTTCCTCTTTATCAGCGGGGGTATTCTTCTCATCAGCATCATCACCCCAGAACTTCAGCGTTTCTAGCAAACCCTTTTTCTTACTTGGCTTATCGTCAATGTCTACATCGGCATAACGTACAAAAAATAATCCATTTGAACGATCTTTATCTTCCATGACAAAACCAACACGATCAAGTGCTAAGCCAACACGACGCCAAGCTCTATCAAAAGAATCATCCAATTGTAAAGTAACGCTACTATCAGACTCTTTTGCTACTTTGGCATGTTTG
>DHYP01000021.1:6522-9331 GCA_002414145.1 Methylophilaceae bacterium UBA5127
TTCCACAATTTGTTTGGCCTGCTTTTCTTCTACGCCCAATTTCACCATGAGACGGCGTAACAACTCAGCATCTAAGTCGCGGTCAAAATCATCCACTACATTAGATTTTTTATTCGCATCAGCACGATAGCCCGTGTCAATTTCACCCAACTGTGTTTGCACTCTATTTTTACCATCATCAGGTGCAGCTGCCACAGTAAGATGCGTCATGTAAATTTCAGTTGTACCGTCTTTTTCACCTCGCTCGATGCGCGTACGGAATTTACGTCTATCCGCCAAACCAGACAACCTATCCAGCCAGGCATCAAACTTTTCACCAACATTTCTTTTGTCTTCCTGCAGTTTGATAGCATCCGCTTTGACCCATTCGGTTTCCATAATACCAACATCAGGACTCTCGACACGCACGGCAAACCCTTGGTCTAGCCAGAACTCGCGAATAGCAGGCCAGATTTTTTCAGCGGGGGCTTTAACTACCAACCAACGCTGCGTGCCTGCTTTTTCCATACGCACACTGTCTGATGTTGGCAACACTTTTTCGACACCAACTTCTTGACCTTCTTGATCTTGATTGTACGTAGAATACGTTGCGCTACCTGGAACAGCGTAAGCATCACTGGATTTTGCGACAGTTAAATCAGGAGGGACTTCCAGCGGCTTAGAATGACCAGCACCTTTATAATCAGAAGAGTTATCAATAAAAGGTATGGAATCACATGCAGTGATTATTATTGATAAACTCAATATACCTAAAAATTTAAAAAATGATTGTTGATTCATTCCAGTCCACCACCTAAATATAGCCTCTCAGCTGAATTCTTTTAATATCAGCGACTACGCTGACTCAATAACACCTGCATGCTGCATCGCTGCCTTTAATACCGCATGGTATTGGGCGGAAAGATTAACCAAAGGCAAACGAATACCTGTTTTAATGACACCCATTTGTTGCAGCGCCCATTTAACTGGGATAGGGTTTGCCTCAACAAATAACTTTTGATGTAAGCCAAACAATTTAGCATTTATCTCTCTAGCGGCTACCACATTACCTGCCGCCGCCTGCAAACACATTTCATGCATTAATTTGGGCGCAACGTTTGCAGTCACAGAAATGACACCATGCCCTCCCAACAACAATAACGACAGGCTTGTTGCATCGTCCCCACTATACACAGCAAAATCTTTTGATACTCTTAATAACAAATCGGTTCCGCGCTCTATGCCGCCTGTTGCATCTTTGATACCCACAATATTTTTCAACTGAGATAAGCGAATCACAGTATCGTTTTGCAAATCACAACCAGTGCGACCTGGTACATTGTATAAAATCTGTGGAATATCTACTGCTTGCGCGACTGACGCGAAGTGCTGATACAAACCTTCTTGAGTAGGTTTATTATAATAGGGTGTGACAAGCAAACAAGCATCCGCGCCCAATGCTTTTGCATGCATGGTCAGCTCAATGGCCTCACGTGTTGAATTTGCACCCGTCCCTGCAATAACTGGAACGCGTTTTGCAGAATGTTCTACTGCTGTTTTAATCAGCAAACAATGTTCTTCAACATCTACCGTTGGCGACACACCCGTGGTCCCCACAATGACAATACCATCGGTACCAGCTTCCACATGAAAATCTATCAGATTTTTTAACGCATCTAAATCCAGACTTCCATCTTCGTGCATCGGAGTGACGATAGCAACTAAACTGCCTTTTAACATATATCAACCAACAGTTACTAAAATTCGCTTATTCTAACTTAAACCGCACAATTAAGCTAAAAAACTGTCGAATCAACTTTGTAAGACTACACTCTTTAATAATCAACTGTTATTAAAATATAAACACATATTCTTATAACAAAGAATTAAATTTTGCTATATTGCACAATATGATTAAACTAAGACAAGCTAATCTGAGCGCTAGCAGGTTGAATCCGCACGCAAAATACGCATTCAAAGTGTATAATTGCGCTTTAGTCACAAAGTAGCCAATTGGTAACAACTCAATGACACAAAGTTATATCTTCATTCTGATTAGCACCGTTCTGGTCAATAATATTGTGCTGGTCAAAATATTAGGGTTATGCCCATTTATGGGCGTATCGAAAAAATTGGAAGCATCCATAGGAATGGCAGCAGCTACTGCCTTTGTGCTGACGCTAGGCTCTATGTCAAGCTGGGCGATTAATCACTATCTGCTAGAACCTAATAATGTCATTTATTTGCGCACGCTATCTTTCATTGTGGTGATTGCAGGTGCGGTACAGCTCACTGAGATCATTATGGAAAAAAGCTTTCCACTACTTTATCAAATGCTTGGCATATTTTTGCCACTCATCACGACCAATTGCGCAGTGTTAGGGATCCCTTTACTGAATGCTCAAGCAAGTCATAACTTTATAGAGTCTGGTTTGTTTGGATTTGGCGGTGCCGTTGGATTCTCCATGGTGCTAATTTTATTTGCCTCGATCAGAGAGCGGCTAGAAGCGGCCGATGTGCCTGCACCATTTAAAGGCTCTGGTATTGCGATGATTACCGCAGCACTCATGAGCCTAGCCTTTATGGGATTTGCTGGTTTAGATAGATATTAGTCATGCTTATTGCACTTTACATCATGCTTGGCCTGGCCCTAGCACTTGGCATATTACTCGGTTACGCTGCGCTCAAATTCAAAGTAGAAGGTGACCCACTCATTGCACGTATTGATGCGATATTACCGCAAACGCAGTGCGGTCAGTGTGGATTTCCGGGTTGCAAACCTTACGCCACTGCTATTGCTAAAGGTGAGGCCGATATTAATCAATGCCCA
>DHYP01000021.1:9416-11188 GCA_002414145.1 Methylophilaceae bacterium UBA5127
GGGAGTCGAGTACAAGCCACTGAATGCAGAGCACGGACAGCCCAAACCCAAGTCTGTCGCTTTTATAGACGAGAATACCTGCATTGGCTGTACACTTTGCATACAAGCTTGCCCTGTGGATGCCATATTAGGCGCGGCAAAACATATGCACACCATTATCGCTAGCGAATGTACGGGCTGTGAGCTATGTGTTGCGCCCTGCCCGGTAGACTGCATTACGATGGAGCCTATTGCCGAAACGCCTGACAATTGGAAATGGAAGTATCCCATTATCCCAATCCAATCTGTCACACTTGATGATAATTTAAGATAAGTACATGAACGCATTAATCAATTTTGGCAAGATTTTTAGATTTCATGGCGGTGTTCATCCACCTGAGAACAAAAACCAATCTACGCAATTGCCGATAGGGCAACTCCCTATGCCAGACGCATTGGTATTGCCTTTGCGCCAGCACGTTGGCAACATACCCAAGATTAAAGTACAAGTCGGTGAGCATGTACTTAAAGGACAATTGTTAGCAGAGCCTGAAGGTGCAGTTTCTGCGGCTGTACATGCGCCGACTTCGGGCACCATTACCGCTATCGCGGATGCCCTTATCCCACACCCTTCCGGCTTACCAGACCATTGTATTACCTTGACGCCAGATGGCAAAGACGCATGGATTGCACACCAAGCGCAAGACTGGAAGAATACCGACCGCAAAACATTGGTAGATAGCTTACGCAATTCTGGCATTGTGGGCTTAGGTGGCGCAACGTTTCCTACACAAATTAAACTACGTACAGATGGTAAATCTAATGTAGACACCTTAATTATCAATGCTGCAGAGTGCGAGCCCTATATTACGTGTGATGATGCACTGATGCGGGAACGCGCTGAAGAAATCGTCAAAGGCATTGCTATTGCGCAATACTTATTAGGTGCAAGTCATGTTTATATTGGCATTGAGGACAATAAACCGCAGGCAATCCAAGCCATGCAGGTTGCTGTTGCAAATACAGCCATACAAGTAGTAGTGGTTCCAACGCTATATCCAAGTGGCGATGCCAGACGTCTGGTGCATTTGATTTTAGGCAAAGAAATCCCCCATGATAAACGCGCAACTCAAGTAGGCATTCAAGTATTCAATGTAGGCACGATAGTGGCATTACATCGCTTTTTTGATTATGGCGAGCCCTGTGTCAACCGAATTGTGACAGTTACTGGCAACGTACAAACACCACAAAACTTTGAAGTGTTGTTTGGCACGCCAATCACATACCTGATTGCTGCAGCTGGTGGTAAAAAACCAGACACCACGCACTATATAATGGGTGGCCCCATGATGGGCTTTGACTTACCAAGTGCAAGCGTTCCGATTACTAAAGCGGCTAATTGCATTATTGCAGCGTCACCTCATTTATTTGCGCCTCTTCCGCAACCGATGCCTTGCATTCGTTGTGCACGTTGTGCAGATGCTTGCCCTGTCAATTTGCAACCACAAGAGCTTTATTGGTTTGCTAAATCGGATAACTTTGAAAAAGCACGTGATTATAATTTGTTTGATTGTATTGAGTGTGGCGCATGCTCTTATGTTTGTCCGAGCAATATTCCACTTGTGCAATATTACCGCTATGCTAAAAGCGAAATCATCGCGAGTGACAGAGCCAAAGAAGCTGCCGATATTGCGCGCGAACGCAATGAGGCTCGCTTAGCGCGGATTGAACGTGAAAAATTAGAGCGCGCACAAAAACATGCTGAGCGCGCGCAGGCAGGGAAAGCTGACCTA
>DHYP01000021.1:11207-13178 GCA_002414145.1 Methylophilaceae bacterium UBA5127
AGCTCCAAAAGAAACTGCTGCGTCCAATGCTGACGATGCAAAAAAAGCAGCCATTGCTGCCGCAATTGCACGCGCTAAAGCACAAAAGCTCGCAGCACAACAATCTGGGAATCTACCAAAAAACACTGCGCCAACCAATGCGACAATTCAACAAGAGATTGCAGAAATTGACGCGCGCCGCGCCACAGTAGGTCTCAAAGAGACACAGTCACCACCTGTAGTGGATACCGAAATGCAGGATAAAATTGCTGCAGCCATTGCGCGCGCCAAAGCACAAAAAGCGGCGGCTGAAGCAGCTAAAGAAAACGCAGCACACCCCGAAACACCAAAGAAAGATTAAATGAATCGTTCACCCTACATCTCTGGCGCACCTTCTGTGAGCACCATAATGCTCAAGGTGTTGCTTGCGCTTGTTCCAGCCATCATCACTTATGCTTACCTATTCGGCGGCGGTATATTGATTACCTTAACATTAGCCACCATCACCGCATTATTGGCTGAAACCCTGATGCTCAAAGTAAGAGGCAGACCTATCAAACCATTCCTCAGTGACTATAGCGCAGTGATTACAGCATGGCTGCTCGCGCTTGCGATTCCGCCATTAGCGCCGTGGTGGCTCATTGTAGTAGGCACTTTTTTTGCCATCGTAATCGCCAAACAACTCTATGGAGGGCTGGGGTACAATATGTTTAATCCAGCCATGGTAGGCTATGCGGTGCTGCTGATTTCGTTCCCAGTGTTGATGACAAAATGGCCTGCCGCATTAGACATTGCAAAAACCAAACTGAGCTTTGTAGAACAATTTCAATTTATCTTTAATGGACTATTGCCGCAAAACGTTCTGATAGACGCGGTTACTTCCGCCACGCCACTAGACTATGTTAAAACGCAACTCACCTTACATCATGACATTGCGAGCATTACCCAAGCCCCTTTATTTGGCACATTAGGAGGAAAAGGCAGCGAGTATATCGCTATTGCCTATTTGCTGGGTGGCTTATACTTGTGGCAACAAAAAATTATTTCTTGGCACTTACCTTTTGGCTTCTTAGGCACATTAGCACTCATCTCCAGTCTGTTTTGGCTAGTAGATGCCACACACTATACATCGCCAGTTTTTCACTTATTTAGCGGTGCAAGCATGCTATGTGCGTTTTTCATCATCACTGACCCGATTAGCGGCCCAACGACACCTAAAGGCAAACTGTACTTTGCGGCTGCCATCGCCGTCATTACTTATTTAATTCGTGTGTTTGGCGGATTCCCAGATGGTGTAGCCTTTGCTGTAATATTTATGAATATCTGTGTGCCATTGATAGATGCGTTGACACAACCACGCGTGTTTGGTCATCAAAAGTAGAGTTGCCATGACAGAGTCTCTTATTAAACACACCTCAAAAACAGTGTTCATTATGGTGATATTTAGCTTGATGGGTACGCTATTTCTTGCCAAAACCTATCTTGCGACAAAATCACCAATTCAAGCCAGCGAGGCTGCTGCCAAAATGAAGCTGTTTGAACAGGTATTACCTCCTAGCGAGCATGATAACAACTTGCTAAATGATGTCATTCAAGTACCTGCAGGTGGCGAGTTGAATAACAGAGAAGGAACCAAAGTNNCAAAGTTTATATCGCCAGACTAAATAATCATGCGACAGCAGTGATATTAGAAGCCACAGCACAAGACGGTTATAGCGGTGACATCAAACTGCTGATTGCTGTGCGCAAAGATGGTAGTTTTTGGGGCGTACGTGTAATCTCGCATAAAGAAACCCCAGGCTTAGGCGACTACATTGATGTTGCCCACAGCGACTGGATTCTGGCATTTAAGAACTTGTCTTTGAGCAATCCAACAACTGACTTGTGGAAAGTGAAAAAAGACGGCGGTCAGTTTGATTATATGGCAGGCGCCACCATCACGCCGCGTGCAGTCGTGAAGGCAACACAACGTGCATTAAGCTATGTTGCACT
>DHYP01000021.1:13241-22581 GCA_002414145.1 Methylophilaceae bacterium UBA5127
AGGAACGAACCATTATGGCAACTTATCAAGAAATTGTAGAAAATGGCTTATGGAAGCAAAATCCAGGCGTTGTCCAACTTCTTGGACTGTGCCCCACGCTCGCTGTCACGACTTCTATGGTCAATGGCTTCTCACTAGGTTTGGCGACTGCGGTAGTAATGAGCCTAAGTAACGCATCAGTCTCGCCCGTGCGCAGATGGATTCCAAAAGAAATCCGTAATCCAGTGTTTATTTTAATCATCGCTGCGTTAGTCACAGCCATTGATTTAAGCATGAATGCATTTGTACATCCTTTGCACATTGTGCTGGGGATATTCATTCCGCTCATTGTCACCAATTGTATTGTGCTAGCGCGTGTAGAGTCATTTGCGGCAAAGAACCCTACGCTACCTTCTGCATTGGATGGCTTCATGATGGGCTTAGGTTTAACTGGAGTGTTAACACTGTTAGGCGGCATCCGTGAGCTGGTAGGCAAAGGCACGCTATTATCTGGCATCGATTTAGCTTTAGGCCCTGAAGCAAAGGCTTGGGTGATTCATGTTATTCCTGATTACCATGGTTTTTTGTTGGCAATTTTACCGCCTGGTGCATTTATTGGTCTGGGTTGTTTAATTGCCTCCAAAAACTGGCTAGAGCTACGGAAAAACAAACCTGCAGCAACTGCACATACTGCTTCACTAAAACCTAGCCATTAAGCGTGAGGCTACATGAATGCAGAGAAACGTGAAGCGATTTTTAAACGGCTGACCGATGCTATTCCTAACCCGACCACCGAGTTAGAGTATCGCTCAACTTTTGAGCTGTTAATTGCTGTCATTTTGTCTGCGCAAGCCACCGATAAAAGCGTCAATCTTGCCACGCGCACGCTGTTCAGCGTTGCCAACACACCGCAGGCGATTATTGCACTAGGCATTGAAGGCCTAGAGCCTTATATTAAAACCATTGGCCTTTATCACGCTAAAGCAAAAAATATCATTGCGTGTTGCCAGGCATTACTCGCCAATCATCAGGGGGAAGTACCTAATACTAGAGTTGCACTGGAAGCACTGGCTGGCGTTGGACGAAAAACTGCCAATGTCATTTTAAATACGGCTTTTGGGCAGCCAACCATTGCAGTGGATACGCATTTGTTTCGTTTAGGCAATCGTACTAAACTGGCATCAGGTAAAAACGTGCTACAAGTGGAGCAAAAGTATTTAAAAACAATTCCTAAGCACTATCTAAAAGATGCGCACCACTTGCTTATTTTGCATGGTCGTTATACTTGCACTGCACGCAACCCTAAATGCGGAGAATGCTGTATTGTAGATTTGTGCGAATACCAAGACAAACATATTCCTACGCCACACTTAATGCGAGGTGAAGCCACTTGAGCAATACACTCAAAGTTGCCACAGGCATTAACACGGGTTCAGATGCTAACCCCGCATTAGTCTCTGCCGCAGTACAGTCAGCGCTAGAAAAAGCAGGTGTGCAAACCGCGGGTAGTGTGTTGTTATTTCTTACATCCGAATTTGCAACAGCACCACAACTTGCCATCAAAGCAGCAGCCATCGCAGCCAATACGACACAAGTGATTGGCTGCTCTGCCGCAGGTATTTTTACCGAAGACGAATGGGTGTTAGATGGTGCCGCTGCAGCTGCAATGATATTTTCCGAAGATATTTTTAGCGGCCTTTCAGAGGCTGTACAACATAGCGAATATCTACTGACTTTGGCTGCTCCCAGTGCCTTAAACGCTAACTGGCTAAACTCTAAGCAAAAGCGGTTTGGCGGCATTTCTGGTGACGCGACTGGTCGAGGACCATTTTCCGTGTGGCATAATGGTAAAGGCACCACCCAAGGCTATTGCGAATTAGGCATTCATCATTGCCAAGTTGCGGTTGCAGCCAGTCATGGACTCAAGCTGATCTCCAGCCCGCGTAAAGTGACGAGCAGTCAACATTTAGACCTTATCCATGTAGCGCATATTCCCGCATTAATAAGCATCAAGTCTACATGTCAAAAACAGAATGTACCCATTGATGATTTGCCATACCACTTACTTATGATTGCCTATGCTAAAACTGCCCACGCCATTGAGCAAGGTGAATATGCACTGGCTTCTATTGTCATGACAGATGATGAAGCCAACACAATCACACTCTCGCATCCCATAGAGCTAGGGTCTTGGATCTGCTGGGCACTGAGAGATGCCGCAACGGCAAAGGTAGATATGTTAAATACAGCGCAACAGCTACAACAGCAACTGCATCAAAACCCTGCATTTGCGATTATGTTTTCTTGTATTGGACGCGGCCCCTATTTCTACAATGGCAACGACCAAGATTTAACCGCTGTTAAAGCCACTTTCCCCAAACTCCCTATTATTGGATTTTATGGTAATGGCGAAATCGCGCCAATATTGGGCAACAACACTTTACTGCAATATTCTGCGGTATTAGGACTATTTGCCGCAGAGGTCTGACATGAGTTTATTTAATCCAAGTCGAGATGAAGTCAGGGCGTTTTTCTTTAGTGCATGGAAAACTTTTAAATTACAGCAAGTACTTACTGACTTAGAAAAAATTGCCGTATCTGTTATCCTTTTGCATCCAGAATATCACGCCATGCTGGATAGGCCAGCCCAATACGAGCATCAAGATTATTTTCCAGAAATGGGAGAAACCAACCCTTTTCTACATATGAGCCTACACCTGTCTATTCATGAACAACTCAGCATCAATCAGCCCATTGGCATTGTTGGCATTTATGAGAAACTGATGCACAAGTATCAGGATGCGCATCTAGCGCAACATGATCTTATCGAGTGTTTGGCAGAAACTATTTGGCTAGCACAGCGCAGCCAAACCAACTTAGACGCGGCGCATTATTTAACACTATTGCAACAAAAGGCAGGCACGATTGCCTAATCTTCACTATCATGATTGAATATGCACTATGACGACTCCTAACGCACATGATTGGTTGACGGAACATAGCGATTATCTTTATCGATTTGCGTTGGCTAGGTTACGCGACACGCATCTGGCGGAAGATGTCGTACAAGAAACCTTTATCGCAGCCATCAAAAGTCCAAGCTTTGCAGAACAGTCCTCTCCTCGTACTTGGCTTACCGGCATACTCAAGCATAAAATCATTGATGTCATGCGCAAAAATGTACGTGAAATTGCAGCCTCCAACCTAATGAATGATGAAGATGCCAATATGGATGAATTCTTTGATGAAACGGGGCACTGGAGCGAACAACCTTTAGCTTGGGACATCCCGCATGATGCCCTTCAGCAAAAGCAATTCTTAACCACCTTACAAAGCTGTATGGACAAATTACCTACCAAGCTAGCCTCCCTTTTTATGATGCGCGACATCCACGAAACAGATAACGAAGAAATTTGTAAGGAATTGAATATTACTTCGACCAATGCTTGGGTGATGTTGTATCGAGCCCGGATGGGAATTAGAAAGTGTTTGGAAATCAATTGGTTACAGGCATAGCAACAACACAGAAAGGTGAACATGTTAAATTGTAAACAAACTAGCCAACTTGTGTCGCAATCGCTAGACCGTAATCTGACGTTAAGAGAACGTCTTGCTGTACGCTTACATTTATTGATTTGTAAGTACTGCAGACGCTTTCAACGCCAATTGCACGCCATGCGAAAAGCTTTTAAGCGCATGAGCGAAGCCATTGAAAATGATCCTAGCATTCAATTGCCGCCCGAAACAAAAGCACGTATTTCAGCAACGATTGAATCTACTCATCAGTAATTTTTATATTACAAATGACAAGTAATTCAAACACTGTTTACGAATGATGCATTTAGTATTCAACCAATTTTATTTTTAAAGGAAAAAACATGAACACCTCAAACAAATCTTTAGCTTTAGCAGTGACGAGCGCATTAGCATTAACTATTGGCGCAGCCAGCATTCATGCCGCAGAAAACCCATTTGCCATTAAATCACTTGCTAGCGGCTATCAAGTGGCAGACAACCATGATGCAAAAATGAAAGATGGTAAATGTGGCACTGGAAAATGTGGTGCCAACAAGAAAAAAGCAGAAAAAATGGCGGAAGGCAAATGCAGTGCAGAAGGCAAATGCAGTGCAGAAATGAAAAAAGAAATGGGAGACAAAGCAAAAGAAGGTAACTGCTCCGCAGAAAAAGCAGCAGAAGGTAAATGCAGTGCAGAAAAATCGAAGGAAGGTGGATGCTCAGCCGAGAAAATGAAAGACGGCGCATGCAACCATAACAAAAAATAAACAATTCATTATTCCGTGTCATTAGTCACTGACATCAAAGGCGTGGGTTTGGGGTTAAAGCGTGAGCTGATTCCCCAAATCCAGCAACGTTATCAAGACCCCAGCATCGCAAATATCGAATTTGTAGAAATCGCGCCTGAAAATTGGATTAATGCAGAAGGCAAGGCGGCGGCTGATTTATCTTGGTTTGTTGAGCGCTATCCTATCGTCTGTCATGGCCTGTGCTTATCTCTCGGCGGGCCTGATCCACTTAATGTTAAATTTTTAAAGCAAGTAAAAGCTTTTTTAAAACAGCATCAAATCCCACTTTATACCGAGCACTTAAGCTACTGCACGGATATCCAGCATGGTGAAGCAGGCTATCTGTATGACTTATTGCCCATTCCATTTACAGAAGAGGCTGTGCATTATGTCGCCAAGCGCATTCGTCAAACACAGGATATTCTTGAACAGCGGATTGCTGTAGAAAATGCTTCTTTTTATGTCGCAGCGCCAATTTCTGAAATGGATGAAATCTCGTTTATTAAAGCGGTACTTGCTGAAGCAGATTGTGATTTGCATTTGGACATCAATAACATTTATGTAAACAGCATCAATTTTAACTTTGACGCCAGCGCATTTCTCAAGCAAATCCCTGGCGAGCGCATTGTTTATAGCCATATCGCAGGACATCTGCAAGTACAGCCAGATTTACTGGTAGACACACATGGAGAGCCCATTATTGACCCAGTCTGGAAGTTACTTGAACAAGCTTATATGCAGTTTGGTACGTTTCCCACGCTTTTGGAGCGTGATACCAACATCCCTCCACTACCAGACATATTGCCAGAGTTGAATAAAATCAAACAGATACAGAGTAGCTTCCATCACCAGAAGAGCGTGGCAACATGTTAGCGTTTCAACAATATCAAATCGCCTTTACCGCACACATACGCGACCCCAAACATAACTCCAAGCCTGCAAGGGTCAAAGATTCGCGCATGGCAATCTATCGTGAAATCGTATTCAATAATATTCTAAGCTCAGTATCTGCCTGCTTTCCCGTCTGTATCAACGTGTTAGGTAAACGAAAATGGCAACAACTGTGCCGCGCGTTTTTTGCACAACATCAAGCAAACAGCCCACTATTTAGAGAGATACCCGCAGCCTTTCTAAGCTTTCTAAACACGCAAGATTTTACGCAACTCAAGCTACCCGCATTTTTAACCGAGCTTGCCCATTACGAATGGGCAGAGCTCGCTGTAAGCAATATCCCTGAGCACAATTGCACACTCAGTACTGATGCTGATTTACTTAACGAGCGCCCAATCCTCACTAACGCGCATTTGTTGCTGGTATACAATTATCCCGTCCATACCATTTCCAAGCGCATACAACCTACAACACAAACTAAAACCTATATTCTTATGTTTAGAAGCAGTGCTTTTAGAATCAGGTTTATTGCGCTTAATGCCATGACATTCGAATTACTCAAGCTTATTAAAAACAACACTATCACAGGTAAGCAAGCGCTCCTGCAAATAGCAGAGATGATTCAACACCCTCAACCAGACGCCATTATGCAGTTTGGGGAAGCAATACTGAAAGACTTGATGGTGCAAGAGGCAATTTTAGGATCAAGCGGACTGTAGCATCATCTACAAAACAAAAAAGCCAGCGATTGCTGGCTTTTTCTATATTTCAATGCTAGCAGACTAATCTCCAAACACTTCTGCTTCCCGAGTGCTGGCTTGCTTAATCACGGCTAGCTTTCCTGCCTCATCTAGCTCCCACCAACCTTGTATTTCATCTAAGGTTCGGTAGCACCCCAAACATAATCCCGTCAAATCATCCATACTACATACGCCTATACAAGGCGAATCTACTTTTTGTTGTTCACTCATCACTCTGTCCTACCTAAAAATTAACTTAATGCGCCGTGGCAATTTTTATATTTTTTACCTGAGCCACAAGGACAGGGATCGTTACGGCCTACCTTAACACCTTCTCGCACCACTGGCTGACCACTGGCTAACAGGGCAGCTTCTTCTGCGCTAGGATTAGCCAATGCTTCATCATAATCGGCATGCTGATATTGTACGTTTGAAACCTCTGCCACAGGCTCTACCGCTTCAGCCTCTAACTCTTCACGGGATCTCACTTGCACTAGCATCGTCACTCTAGTCACTTCACTCTTCACTGTATTGAGCAAGCTTTCAAAAAGCTCAAACGCTTCACGTTTGTATTCTTGCTTAGGATTTTTTTGCGCGTAAGAGCGCAAGTGAATGCCTTGGCGTAAATGATCTAACGCTGCCAAATGTTCACGCCAATGATTGTCTAGACTTTGTAGCATCACAGAACGTTCAAAGTTGCGCATATTCTCTGCGCTCGCCAGCACTTCTTTTTCTGCGTAGTTACTATCAGCAATCTCTACCACACGCTCACGCAAGGTTTCCTCATGCAAGTCAGGGTTTTCTTCCAACCATTGTGCAATGGGCAAGGTTAATCCAGTTTCTTCCGCAAGATTTTTCTCTAAGCTAGGGATATCCCATTGTTCTTCTACGCTACCTGGCGGAATATGTGTTGCAATAATGCTATTCAGTACATCATGGCGCATTGCTTGGATGGTTGCGCCTACATCTACCGCTTCTAGTAGCTCGTTACGCTGCTCATAGATTACCTTACGCTGATCATTCGATACATCGTCAAACTCAAGCAGCTGCTTACGAATATCAAAGTTACGACCTTCTACTTTACGTTGTGCATTTTCGATGGCACGCGTGACCATAGAATGCTCAATCGCCTCACCTTCTGGCATATTGAGGCGCGCCATAATTGCCGAAACACGCTCGCCAGAGAAAATACGTAATAACTGATCGTCCAAAGACAGATAGAAACGGCTAGAGCCTGGATCGCCCTGACGGCCTGAACGACCGCGCAGCTGATTATCCACACGACGTGACTCATGGCGCTCTGTACCAATGATATGCAAGCCACCTGCCGCCAGCACTGCATCGTGGCGTTGTTGCCACTCTGCTTTTAACTGTGCTGCTCTGGCTTCTTTTTCTGACTCACTTAATTTCTCATCCATATGTACCGCATGAATAGCAGCTTCTGGATTGCCCCCTAGCACAATATCTGTACCGCGACCCGCCATATTCGTTGCAATAGTGATTACTCCTGGGCGACCAGCCTCCGCCACGATGTGCGCCTCGCGTTCATGTTGCTTAGCATTCAGCACTTGATGTTCTAGCTTCGCTTTAGCGAGTAAATTAGAAATCAACTCTGAATTTTCAATAGATGTAGTGCCTACCAACACTGGCTGACCCTTGGCCTGGCATTGTTTAATATCTTCAATCACCGCGTTATATTTTTCTGCTGCAGTACGGTAGACTTTGTCCATCGCATCGACACGCTTCATGGGGCGATGCGTAGGAATCACCACTGTTTCTAACCCGTATATCTGATTAAACTCATAGGCTTCAGTGTCAGCTGTACCAGTCATCCCAGATAACTTTTGATACATGCGGAAGTAATTCTGGAAAGTAATCGAGGCAAGTGTCTGATTTTCTCTCTGAATCGCCACACCCTCTTTAGCTTCAACAGCCTGATGCAAGCCATCTGACCAACGGCGTCCTGGCATCATGCGTCCTGAAAATTCGTCTACAATGATAATCTCACCATTACGTACTACATAATGTTGATCTTTATTGAACAATGTTTGGGCGCGTAAAGAAGCATATAAATGATGCACCAAAGTAATATTTGCCGCCTCGTAAAGGCTTGAACCCTCTGACAACAATCCTGATTTTGTAAGGATTTCTTCTGCGCGCTCATGACCTGCTTCACTCATCGTCACGGTTTGCGCTTTTTCATCCACCCAAAAATCGCCTTCGCCTTCTTCTTCTTTTTGACGTGTCAGCTGTAGCGCTACTGCATTGATTTGATTGTACAAATCAATACTGTGCTCAGCTTGGCCGGAAATAATGAGTGGAGTACGCGCCTCATCAATTAAGATGGAATCCACCTCATCCACCAGTGCGTAGCTCAATTCGCGCTGTACGCGCTCCTCTTTACTAAACACCATGTTGTCGCGCAAATAGTCAAATCCGTATTCATTGTTGGTACCGTAGGTAATGTCAGCAGCATAAGCTTGCTGCTTAACATCGTGCGGCATTTGCGATAAGTTTATGCCTACTGTTAAGCCTAAAAAATTATAAAGCTTGCCCATCCACTCGGCATCACGTTTGGCAAGATAATCATTGACCGTGACCACATGCACCCCTTTGCCAGCCAAGGCATTCAGGTAAGTGGGAAGCGTTGCCACCAAGGTTTTGCCTTCACCCGTGCGCATCTCAGCGATTTTCCCTGCATTAAGCACCATACCGCCAATAAGCTGCACATCAAAATGACGCATCCCTAGCACGCGCTGACTGCCTTCTCTCACCACAGCAAAAGCTTCTGGTAATAGCTTTTCTAAACTCTCACCTTGTTGATAACGGCGTTTAAACTCTTCTGTTTTAGCACGAAGAGCTTCATCGGAAAGTGCCTGCATGGCAGGTTCTAATGCATTAATCTCTTTAACTTTTTGCGAATACTGTTTAATCAGCCTATCGTTACGACTACCAAACAATTTTTTGAACAACTTGGGTAACATGAACTGACACCAACTTTCCGCAACTGCGGAAACCTAAATAAATATTGATTAAAAAAACACAGCGATTGATATATGGAGGCTAAAAGATAAATTTCAATTGAAATTAAGTAGCTAACCCAAACTTTTTTGTAAGTATTGTCTAGGGTCTAACGGGTTGCCATTTAAACGTATCTCATAATGCAAATGTGGCCCCGTTGAACGACCTGTGCTGCCCACTTCTGCAATCTTTTGACCTTTTATCACACGCTCACCTACTTTCACAAACAAAGCAGACGCGTGCGCATAACGAGTTTCTAAACCAGCGCCATGATCAATCTTGACTATATTACCATAATCCGCAGTGTGCTCTGCAGCGATTACGATACCATCAGCTGCTGCAAGAATCGAGGTTCCTGTGTTAGCCGGAAAATCTAATCCCTCATGAAAAGCTTTTTGCCCATTA
>DHYP01000021.1:22586-24392 GCA_002414145.1 Methylophilaceae bacterium UBA5127
TTCAATGCGCCAACCATAACTGGAAGAATTATAACCTGCATGAATTGGACTAAAATTAGGTAACATTTCTTTCAATACGCTTTGTTGCAAAATCTTGGCTTCAATCTCACTTTGATATTCATCTCGCATATCTAAAGTATCTGCTAACTCTTGAATTGCCGCGCTTAACTCGCCTTCCGAAATAGGGTGCGCTCTCACCAAAGGCCCCCCTCGGCCTGGATTTTGCGTATTAATCACATCATCCAGACTTTGATTAATAACACGATTAGTTTCTGTCTGTGGATGATCTTTTTCACCTGCCAACTTTGCTAACCGCTGATTTTGTGCATCCAAACGCATAATACGCGCCTGCAACTCACCCAACTGTTTGGCATAGGCATCTAGATGATTCTGTGATGAGACTACTGCACCTTTTAGGTGTGATGGTAGCATTGCTTTAACACCTTGCTGCTTCAGATTTTCTTTGGGAGTAATCAGCAATAAAGTAAAAATGACTGGTATAGTAATTAGCAACATAAGTACTAATGAAATCTGCCACAAATTTAAACTTTGGGCTTTTGCCATCTTGCTAGAAACTAAGATAATATTCATCGGTATCCAATATAATATTTATGCAAAAAATAAACGCTGTTTTTGGCAATAACACACAACTCTCTGCATTGACAAGTCAAGTGCGGGCGAAGGAGCTCATTAACTTATTTTGGCAATCTGCCGTTCCCAAACCGCTAGCCGAATCCAGTTTTGCATATCAAATTGACAATGGTCTACTCACTGTTTTTGCCAGCAATTCTGCTGTCGCGACTAAAATCAAACTGACTCAATCTAGCATATTGAATGCATTAGATAATTCTCAGAAAACTAGTCCTGATTTTAGGCTCTGTAAAGTTACTGCAATTAACGTTAAAGTGCAAGTAAAATCTACGCCTAGACCGCGTCCCAAACGCCAACGCCGTCTCAGTGTCACAACGGCACAACATCTTGCATTATTTGCCGAAGAAATAGGCGATAGCCCATTAAGTCAAGCACTCAAAAATTTAGCTTCCAAAGCATCCCGCTAAATACTATTTATAAAAAATATTATAAATACAATGGGTTACACCAACACTTCCCCATACCTCATCTGCTGTTAACTCAAGATTTCACTTATTGTCCTGTGTAAGTATTAGTGCCATAATGCACAAAGTTGTTACAAGATTTTTACATTTTTTACAACTTGTTAGCAATTGTTGAAAATTCCGAGTTACGTTTCAGATTCATTAATATAAATTAGGAGAAGTCATGTCAGTCGCACTAATGATTGCCATTGCTGCAGCGGTTTTAGCAGTGCTGTATGGCGTAGTAATGAGTAAATGGATTTCTGGATTACCCGCAGGCAACGCGCGCATGCAAGAAATTGCAAGCGCTATTCAACAAGGTGCCGCAGCATATTTAGCACGTCAGTACAAAACCATCGCGATAGTAGGCGTTGTGTTGGCTATTTTGATAGCAGTATTTTTAGGTACACAAACAGCCATTGGCTTTGTTTTAGGCGCTGTGCTTTCTGGTGCATGTGGTTTTATTGGCATGAACGTCTCCGTAAAAGCAAACGTACGTACTGCCCAAGCGGCTACCAATGGCATAGGATCTGCACTGGATGTTGCTTTTAAAGGCGGTGCAATTACTGGCATGTTAGTCGTGGGCTTAGGCTTGCTTGGTGTGGCTGGTTTTTACGCCTTCTTGGGTGCTGAAAACGCTACCGACTTAAATCCACTGATTGGCTTGGCATTTGGCTCTTCTCTTATTTCCATTTTTGCGCGTTTGGGTGGC
>DHYP01000021.1:24405-28947 GCA_002414145.1 Methylophilaceae bacterium UBA5127
ATTTTTACCAAAGGCGCTGACGTCGGTGCTGACTTAGTGGGTAAAGTAGAAGCAGGCATTCCTGAAGATGATCCACGCAATCCAGCAGTGATTGCTGATAATGTAGGCGACAATGTAGGTGACTGCGCTGGGATGGCTGCCGATTTGTTCGAGACTTACGCCGTCACTTTAATCGCGACCATGGTGCTAGGTAGTCTTATGGTGGCAGAGACTGGCGTAAATAGCGTACTCTATCCTTTGCTTTTAGGTGCTGTTTCTATCGTCGCCTCTATTGTGGGCTGCTTCTTTGTCAAAGCCAGTCCAGGTATGAAAAATGTGATGCCTGCGCTCTATAAAGGTTTAGCGGTTGCTGGCATATTGTCACTGATTGCTTTTTATTTTGTTACTCAGCATTTGTTCCCGAATGGCTTTACGCATGATGGGTTAACAGTATCCTCCAATGCGTTATTTGGCGCATGTGCTGTGGGGCTGATTTTAACAGCAGCGCTAGTGTGGATTACCGAATATTACACTGGCACTGATTACGCCCCTGTAAAACATGTCGCTCAAGCTTCAACTACAGGGCACGCGACTAATATTATTGCAGGCATTGGCATTTCAATGAAATCCACAGCATGGCCAGTATTGGCAGTGTGTCTTGCCATTTATACCTCTTACCATTTAGGTGGCTTATACGGCATTGCGATTGCGGCAACTTCTATGCTCAGCATGGCAGGGATTGTAGTCGCACTAGATGCTTACGGTCCAATTACAGATAACGCTGGCGGTATTGCAGAAATGGCTGAGCTACCAAGTAGCGTACGTGATGTGACCGACCCGCTCGATGCTGTTGGAAATACCACCAAGGCTGTTACTAAGGGCTATGCCATTGGCTCTGCTGGTCTAGCAGCCTTGGTATTGTTCGCCGATTACACACACAAGCTTTCTGGTGCTGGTATTGATGTCAAGTTTGATTTAAGTAACCCGATGGTGATTATTGGCTTATTCATTGGCGGCTTAATTCCCTTTCTCTTCGCTGCCATGGCAATGGAGGCCGTTGGGCGTGCGGCAGGCGCAGTGGTTGAAGAAGTGCGCCGCCAGTTCCGTGACATTAAAGGCATCATGGAGGGCACTGCTAAACCAGAATATGGTAAAGCAGTGGATATGCTCACCACAGCCGCCATTAAAGAAATGATGGTTCCTTCATTACTCCCAGTAATCACACCAATAGCCGTTGGCTTATTACTGGGGCCAGTCGCGTTAGGTGGACTACTCATGGGCACGATTGTAACAGGCTTGTTTGTGGCAATTTCTATGTGTACTGGTGGCGGTGCTTGGGATAATGCAAAAAAATATATCGAGGATGGTCATCACGGTGGTAAAGGTTCTGATGCTCATAAAGCCGCCGTAACTGGCGACACAGTAGGTGACCCGTATAAAGATACAGCAGGGCCTGCAGTCAATCCGTTGATTAAAATCATCAACATCGTTGCATTACTCATCGTGCCTTTACTGCATGTTTAAGTAACCGCTTCAAAACAAAAAAGGCAGCTTAGGCTGCCTTTTTTATTGGTGCTATATCACTAGAACGCTGGTTTTACTTCGGCGCTATTATAACGCGCCACACCGTCCATAATTTCCTTATGGGCTTCTTCAATACCTTCCCAGCCCTTGATTTTCACCCATTTGCCTTTGTCTAAGTCTTTGTAGTGTTCAAAAAAGTGGGCAATCATTTCCAAACGCCAAGGCGAAACATCTTGATAGGTTTTTTGGTAGGCGTATAAACCACACACTTTCTCAATTGGTACTGCCAACAGTTTCGCATCTCCACCCGCTTCATCTTCCATGTTCAGCATACCCAAAGCACGGCAACGCACTACTACACCTGGCAGCAATGGTACAGGCGTAATCACCAAAACATCCACTGGATCGCCATCATCCGCTAACGTATGTGGAATATAGCCATAGTTACATGGATATTGCATAGAAGTACCCATGAAACGATCTACAAAAATCGCGCCACTTTCTTTATCTACTTCATACTTAACTGGGTCGCCATTGGCAGGAATTTCGATAATGACGTTGAAGTCGTGCGGTAAGTTTTTACCAGATGGAACTAAATTTAATGACATATTAATTAAAGCCTACAGATAGAAAAAACGCATTATAGGTGAAATTTGTTGCTAGATTATTGCAATCTTTTATTTTGCCAGCATATCAATCGCCTTTTTCACTAAAACCATCATTGCCACCAACACTAGCCCCATCAAGGTAACCAAACCAAGATGGTGTTGAATCACTGAAATATTGCCAAAAAAGAAACCTGACATCACGCAAACACTGGTCCAAAGGCAGGCACCCAAGCATGCTGCTCGCATAAATCTTATCCGATGCATTTGAGTTACTCCTGCCAAGAAAGGCGCAAGCGTACGAATCACTGGTAAAAACAAAGAAAACAAGAACCCTTTTTCCCCATGCTGCTCATAAAAAGCATGTGTTTTGTTTAATGCTGCTTGATTAGGCCATTTTAAATATTGCACAAAAAACACCTGACCGATAGTCATACCCAAATAGTAAGCGGTGATACTACCCAAAATCGCTGCCGATACAAATGTCATGAGTAGCAAATAGATATTGAGCTGCGACGCTGCCCAAAGCGCACCACACACGAACAGCAATGGATTACTCGGTAAAAAAAAGAAGGGCAATATGCCCACTTGCAAAAAAACCACGGCAAATAAGATAAGATAAACTGTGTGAGCATGCGTGGCGACCAGTAACGGCAAGTGTGCATCAAAATTGGTGATGATTTGCCAAACATTCATTCTATTTAGCCCTGCACGCATCGATAACGCTTTGCGGAGTGAGCTTGAGCGCACAGTACAACAACAATGGAATAATCACTAACTCGTCTAATTGACCAATAACAGGAATAAAGTCTGGGATTAAATCAAAAGGCATGACAATGTAAGCGAGCGCCATCCAAAGTAACAGCTTTGCAATCAATGGTGTATCTGTGTGTTGTTGGAGATGGCGATAAAACACAAACTCAGATTTGAGCTTGTTGGCAATTTGCTTTAATTTATCTAACATCTGAGCTTTAGCATCTGGATTAGTGCTGATGCAGCATCTGTCCAGTGAGCGTTTCATATGCTTCTAGATATTTCTCAGAGGTGCGTTTTGCTACATCATCTGGCAAAGCAGGGGCTGGTGGCTTTTTATTCCATGCAATACTTTCCAGCCAGTCACGCACATATTGCTTGTCGTAGCTAGGTGGATTACTACCGACACGATAATGTGCCAGTGGCCAAAAGCGAGAGGAGTCTGGTGTAAGCACCTCATCCATGACATGCAACACGCCATGCGCATCCAGACCAAACTCAAACTTAGTATCAGCAATAATAATTCCTTTTGTAAGCGCATATTCCGCAGCTTCTATGTAAAGCTGAATAGCCACCTTCGCAACTTGATCAGCCAAGTCAGCACCAATCAAAGCTGCACATTGCGCTAAAGTGATATTTTCATCATGCTCACCCACAGCGGCCTTGCTTGATGGCGTAAACAAGGGCTGCGCCAGCTTAGAAGCCTCATGTAATCCTTGCGGCAATGCAATGCCACATACCGTGCCTTTCGCTTGATATTCTTTCCAACCGCTTCCGACCAAATAACCTCGCACGATAGCCTCTATAGGCAGTGCTTTAAGTTTTTTTACAACTACAGCACGGCCATTTAACTGTGCCTGTTCTTCTGCAGAGTTCACGACAGTATTCGGATCAATCCCCGTCAAATGATTTGGCACCACATGCTTGAGCTTTTCAAACCAAAAATTGGCCATTTGTGTCAGCATGGCTCCTTTATTCTCTATGCCTGTAGGCAAGATCACATCAAAGGCCGATAAACGGTCTGTACTAACCAGCAACATTGTGTTGTCATCAATATCGTAAATATCGCGTACTTTGCCTTGATGAATTAATTTTAAACTTTGAATATTGGTTTTAAGTAATGGCTGACTCATGACATATCACTGAACAGTAAAGAAGCTCATTATAATTTGAGCATGCATTTGAAGCTAATATTTTCTATGACTGTGGCACACCAATCTTGACTATTTTCATTGAATTTGTACCCCCTAGCGTACCAAATGGCTCTCCAAACGTCACTAGCACCTCATCCCCTGCTACAACCAAAGTACTACCCAAAAGAACGCTTTCTATGTCATGGAATATTTGATCTCGGCTTCTATTTTGTTGAAGAATAGGAAAAGGAAACACATTACGATGCAAAGTCAGCTTTCTGCGTGCAATCACATCAGGGGAGAGTGCGTAAATTGGGACGCTACAATCTGCACGTGACAACCATTGCGCAGAATTGCCTGAAGTCGTTAACGCCACAATTGCCTTCACGTCATAATGCCTAGCAGTGAACACTGCAGCAGCTGCCACCGCCTCATCGATACGATGATGCAGATGCGCGCGACGCTCTATATGATGCAGGCTTTCATATTCTTTTTCGGCTTCCTTGCACACTCTATCCATCGCCTGTACTGACTCCACGGGATAATGT
>DHYP01000021.1:28975-29801 GCA_002414145.1 Methylophilaceae bacterium UBA5127
GATAGCATGACCGCATCCGTACCATCTAGCACCGCGTTTGCCACGTCAGAAACTTCAGCGCGCGTCGGAATCGGGCTATTGATCATGGACTCCATCATTTGTGTTGCGGTAATCACCAGTTTATTCTTTGCCCGTGCAAGCCGAATAATGCGCTTCTGCAAACCTGGGATTGCTGCATCTCCAACCTCGACACCTAAATCACCTCGTGCCACCATAATTGCTTCCGACACATCGACAATTGCCTCTAAATTTTCAATGGCTTCGGCCCGTTCAATTTTTGCAACGATGCTCGCGGTACCCCCCGCTTTTTGAATATGTTTTTTTGCCAACAACACATCTTTTGCGTCTTTTGGAAAAGAAATCGCGATATAGTCAGCCTCCATTTCTACAGCCGCTTTAATATCGTCTAAGTCCTTCATCGTTAAGGCTTCTGCCGCCAAACCTCCACCTTGCAAATTGATACCTTTATTATTTAAAAGCTCACCGCCTGCGGTAACTACACAATAAATCTGATTCCCGTTAATGCGGTTCACTTCTAACAGAATTCGACCATCATCCAGCAACAGCACGGAGCCTTCTTTGACCTCTTGCGACAAATTGACATAATCCAAGCCTACACGCTGCTGGTTTCCCAATTGGCAATCCGCATCTAGTACAAATAAATCACCATTTTTCAAAGTGATCTTGCCATGCTCAAACTTACCAATACGAACTTTCGGACCCTGCAGATCGCACAAAATACCAACAGGCATGTTGAGTTTTTCTGCCATCTCTCTCACGGTTTTAGCGCGCTGTATATGCTCCTGCGCTGTTCCATGCGAAAAAT
>DHYP01000021.1:29814-31529 GCA_002414145.1 Methylophilaceae bacterium UBA5127
CATTAACACCCACTTTAATCAAACGTGCAATTTTCTCATCCGAGGCCGTAGCAGGCCCTAAAGTGGCGACAATTTTAGTTTTACGCTGCATGATATATCCTAAAAAACAAAAGGGAGCCTGACGACTCCCCCATTTTATAACAACAACATTTCAGACACATTAAATCTCTTTTTGACTGTGCACGCTGAACTTTTCCAAAATAACTCACGATGTCTCCAAAACTGAGTCCAGTCAAACTCGCCATCATCAAAATGCATGCGCTACTACTGAATATTTGCAAACTTACATAGAATCATCTCTGTCTGTATGACCACTGTTGTAGTTAAATCGTTTCCGCTAAATTTGTATTTACTTCTGTCACTAGTTTCATTGCGTTTCTATACTGAGCCACATGTTGCGTTAACCTCATCAAATTACAGGTATACCCATACTCGTTATCGTACCAGCCTATAATCTTCACAAAATTTTTGTCCAGCATAATCCCAGCATCCGCATCAAATATACCTGCTGCTGCCTGCCCTCTGAAATCAGTAGAAACCACCTTTTCATCAGTATAGCCAAGCACGCCCTTCAATGAACCATTTGCCGCAGTTTTCATTGCAGCGCAAATGGCCTCATAGGTTGTCTCATGATTCAGCTCTACAGTTAAATCTACAACTGAAACATCTGCAGTCGGCACACGTAGTGCCATACCAGTCAATTTTTTATTTAGAGAAGGAATGACTTTACCCACCGCTTTTGCAGCGCCAGTGCTGGATGGAATAATATTTTCAAACACGCCACGCCCGCCACGCCAATCTTTATTGGATGTGCCATCTACCGTTTTTTGTGAGGCTGTAGCTGCATGTACTGTGGTCATCAAACCGCGTTTAATACCAAAACTATCATTCAAGACTTTAGCCAATGGCGCTAATGCATTGGTAGTACAAGAGGCAGCAGAAACGATTTTTTCACCTTGATACTCTTGATGATTGACACCATACACAAACATAGGGGTGTCATCTTTACCTGGCGCAGATTGCACTACTTTTTTTGCACCTTGCAAAAGGTGTGCTAAACAACTTTCCTGTGTTAAGAACACACCCGTACATTCGACCACCACATCCACTTCTGCACCTGCCCAGTCAATCTCAGCAGGACTACTTTCGGATGAAAGGCGAATTTTCTTGCCATTCACAACCAGATACTCGCCTTCTAAATATGCATCATAATTGAATCTGCCATGCACCGAATCAAACTTGAGCATATACAACATGTACTCAGGCTCTTCAATACCATTAATCGCTACGACTTCCATGTTGCTAAACTCTGCTTCATCTAATGAGGTTCGCAGCACCATTCTTCCAATGCGACCAAATCCATTGATACCCACGCGAATAGTCATTTTACTGCCTCCAAATTAATGCACTCATATTTTTAAAGCAACTTTAATGCTAGCTTCAAAAAAATGGCCTCATATGAGGCCATTTATTAAAACAGAGACTATAACAGCTAAGTGTTACATCCATGTATCAAGTGTAAAGTAATTTGTAAAAGATCAGAATTTACCTTGACTACGCTGTTCAAGAATCTCTACTGCAGGCAGTTTTTTTCCTTCTAAAAACTCTAAAAATGCACCACCAGCTGTCGAAATATAGCTTACCTTATCATATATGCCATATTTTTGAATTGCCGCAATCGTATCGCCGCCACCCGCTAGCGTAAAGGCCTTGGT
>DHYP01000021.1:31537-32986 GCA_002414145.1 Methylophilaceae bacterium UBA5127
CAATCGCATTTGCTATTGCTTTGGTACCTGCCCCAAATTGGTCAAATTCAAACACACCAACTGGTCCATTCCATACAACTGTACCTGCCTGCATAATAATATCCACCAGTGCTTGTGCAGACTGAGGACCAATATCAAAAATCATATCATCCGCGACCACTTCCGCAGATTTTTTTATGACTGCAGGCTCATTTGCATCAAACTTTTTGCCACACACCACATCCGTAGCAATAGGCACGGCTGCACCACGTTGGCTCATTTTGTCCATTAATGCTTTAGCAGTGGGCACTAAATCACTTTCATTTAATGATTGCCCCACTTCAAAACCAGAGGCTTTTAAGAATGTGTTAGCGATGCCACCACCCACCACCAATTGATCCACTTTTTCTGACAAACTCTCTAGCACAGTAAGTTTGGTTGATACTTTAGAGCCGCCGACTATCGCAACCATTGGTCGCGCTGGGCTCAGCAATGCTTGCGTCAACGCATCCAACTCTTCAGTCAGTAAAATACCTGCACAGGCTACTGGCGCAAACTTTGCCACACCATGTGTTGTTGCTTCAGCGCGATGTGCTGTGCCAAACGCATCCATCACAAAAACGTCACATAACTTCGCATATTTTTGGGCAGTCTCGTCGACATTTTTCTTTTCACCTTTGTTAAAGCGACAGTTTTCCAGTAGCACTACTTCACCTTCTGCCACATCAAAACCTCCTTCTACCCAATCTTGAATCAAGCGTACTGGCTTACCTAATTGGGTAGCAAGTACATCTGCGACTGGTTTGAGCGAGTTTTCTTCTGAGTAGATGCCTTCTTCAGGACGTCCTAAATGTGAAGTCACCATAACTTTAGCGCCTGCCTTCATCGCAAACGCTATGGTGGGAATCGAAGCAGTGATACGCGCATCTGAAGTCACTTTACCATCAGCCACTGGCACATTTAAATCAGAACGGATAAAGACACGCTTGCCCTTCAAATCCAAATCAGTCATTTTGATGAATTTCATTATTTTTCCTTTAACTACTTTTACACTTTAGCGCGAGACTAAAACACAGAGCACCGCGAATTTTATCTGGTAATGTGTTGAACTAAACGGAGTAAATTACAAGTATATCCATACTCATTGTCATACCAGCCTACCACTTTTACAAACGTACTGTCTAACATGATACCAGCATCTGCATCAAATACACTTGCTGCGGCCTCGCCTCTAAAGTCGGTAGAAACCACTTTCTCGTTGGTATATCCCAGTACACCTTTTAAGTCTCCTTCAGATGCATTTTTCATGACCTCACAAATCGCTTCGTATGTCGTTTCTTTTTCCAACTCAACAGTTAAATCCACAACAGAAACATCGGCAGATGGTACCCGCAGTGCCATCCCGGTCAGTTTTTTATTGAGTGAAGGAATCACTTTACCGACTGCTTTTGCGGCGCCAGTACTTGATGG
>DHYP01000021.1:33039-34026 GCA_002414145.1 Methylophilaceae bacterium UBA5127
CGCGAAGTGCCATCTACTGTTTTTTGTGAAGCCGTTACCGCATGCACTGTCGTCATCAAGCCACGCTTAATACCAAAACGATCATGCAGTACTTTAGCCAACGGCGCCAAGCCATTGGTAGTGCATGATGCGGCTGAGACAATCGCTTGACCTTGATACTCTTGATGATTTACGCCATAAACGTACATCGGAGTATCATCTTTTCCGGGCGCAGACTGTACTACTTTCTTTGCTCCACGATCAATATGTGGCTGGCAGGTTTCTTGTGTTAGGAATGCGCCAGTTGACTCAATCACAACATCGGTGCTACTCGCTGACCAGTCAATATTGACAGGATCACGCTCTGCTGTCAGGTGAATTTTTTTACCATTCACCAACAAGTGACCATCCAATTTTTCCAATTGCGCATTAAAACGTCCATGCACAGAATCGTACTTGAGCATATACATCATATAATCAATATCATATGAGCTATTAATGGCTACCACCTCAATACCACTGAACTCTGCCTCTTGTAACACTGCACGCAATACCATTCGTCCAATACGGCCAAAGCCGTTAACCCCTACACGAACCCCCATGTTTATCCTTCTCGCTATTGTTTTAGACTATATTTCATTTTACCAAATAATAAGGGCCTCATATAGAGGCCCTTTTGGGTACAACTTTAAGCTAAATCAAGTCTCTATCAATTAAAGTACTGATTTCACTGTAGCTACAACATTCTCGACTGTAAAGCCGAAGTGTTTCATCAAAGCACCACCTGGTGCAGATTCACCAAATGTATCGATACCCACTACAGCACCTTCAATACCCACATATTTACGCCAGAAATCTGGGTGAGCAGCTTCAACAGCCACGCGTTTAACGCCTGGAGTCAACACACTGTCTTTGTATGCTTGGTCTTGACGGTCAAATACGTTAGTAGATGGCATTGAAACCACACGTACTTTCGTACCTGCTGCGTTCAACTGAGCAGCAGCTTGA
>DHYP01000021.1:34066-36599 GCA_002414145.1 Methylophilaceae bacterium UBA5127
AGCTAAATCTAACTCTGAACCGTTAGCGATGATAATGACTTGTGCATCAGCCACGTCAGAGAATACATAACCACCCTTACGGATTAAGTCAAAATCTTTGCTGTCGTGTTTGATGCCAGGCACAGCTTGACGGCTTAATACCAAGCTGGTTGGGCCTTCTGCACGCTCTACTGCAGCAACCCATGCAACGGTTGTTTCTGTAGAGTCAGCAGGACGCCATACATCCATGCGCGGAATCATGCGCAAGCCAGCAGTGTTTTCAACTGGTTGGTGAGTTGGACCATCTTCACCTAGCCCGATAGAATCATGTGTGTACACAAAGATTGATCGAATCTTCATCAAAGATGCCATTCGGACTGCATTTCTTGCGTATTCTGAAAACATCAAGAATGTCGCGCCAAATGGAATCAGGCCGCCATGAAGAGCGATACCATTCATAATGGCTGACATACCAAATTCACGCACACCATAGTTAACATAATTGGCATCAGGTTTATTTGCGCGCATAGGCCGGTATCCAGACCATTCTGNNCGTTGATGCATCAACGCAGACATACGCATGCCGTTTTTCATGTAGTCAGAGAACATGTGGAAAGTACCGCCGTATGGTAATAAACCACCGTGCAATGCCATACCGTTCATGATGGCAGCCATACCGAACTCACGTACACCGTAAGAGATGTAGTTGCCTGGCTCTTTGCCGCTCACATGTTTGAATTCTTTAGCTGCTGTCAGGTTAGAACCTGTCAAGTCAGCGGAACCACCCAAGAACTCTGGAAGAATTGGTGCCAAAGCAGTAATTGCTTTTTGTGAAGCCTGACGTGTAGCCAATTTCTCAGCTTTTTCGTTCGTTTCAGCAATAATTGCATCGGTTAATGCTTTCCAGTTAGCTGGTAATTCCCCTGCCATACGGCGTTTGAACTCAGCTGCTTCTGCTGGGAATGCTTTTGCATAAGCGTCAAATTTGGCGTTCCAATCTGCTTCGCGTTTTGCGCCTTTGTCTTTTTGGTCCCAACCTGCGTAAACGTCTGCAGGAATTTCAAATGGAGGGTAGTTCCAACCGATTTCTTTACGTGTAGCTGCAACTTCGTCTTCACCTAATGCTGCGCCGTGGCAATCATGTGAGCCAGATTTGTTTGGTGAGCCTTTACCAATGATGGTTTTACAGCAGATGAGTGATGGTTTGTCTGTCACTTTTTTAGCCGCATCAACAGCCGCTTGAACAGCTGCTTGGTCGTGACCATCTACTGATTGCACGTGCCAGCCATATGCTTCAAAGCGTTTAGCGGTATCGTCTGTATACCAGCCCTCGATATGACCATCGATAGAAATACCGTTGTCATCCCAGAATGCTGTTAACTTGCCTAAACCCCATGTACCAGCTAAAGCGCAAGCTTCGTGTGATACACCTTCCATCATACAGCCGTCACCCAAGAACACATAAGTGTAGTGGTCAACAATCTCATGACCAGGCTTGTTAAATTGGCTAGCCAATAATTTTTCAGCCATTGCAAAGCCAACACCGTTAGCAATACCTTGACCTAAAGGACCTGTCGTTGTTTCAACGCCAGGTGCATAACCGTACTCTGGGTGACCAGCGCAACGTGAATGTAATTGACGGAATGATTTGATGTCATCCATTGTTACGTCATAACCTGTCAGGTGTAACAATGAGTAAATCAACATAGAGCCATGACCATTTGACAACACGAAGCGGTCACGATTAGCCCATTTTGGATTGTTTGGATTGTGGCTTAAGTTATGATTCCACAACACTTCAGCAATTTCTGCCATCCCCATAGGCGCACCTGGGTGGCCAGAGTTTGCTTTTTGCACTGCGTCCATGCTTAACGCGCGGATGGCATTGCATAAGTCGGTACGAGTTGCCATTGTTATCTCCCTAATCGATAGTAATGAACGGTCTTATACAAATGCGCATAAAACCTTGTTTGAATTCTTAAAAAAGCGCGCAATTTATACCACTTTTTTTCAAAGTGCTAAATTATTGCTTAGATAGTGATTTTGGGCAAGAGCAAGAGCCCATAATAACAAATATTTCATCTTAGCTAAGCTTGTTTAATGGCTTGCAACACCGCTTCAATCGCTCTGCAATTACCCTTAGCATCTGCAAGCGTAAGCAGCGGCGTTTTGTCATTTAGTACACAGTCACTAAAGTGCGCAATTTCCTGATTAAAGTGATTGGCTTTGGGCAAGACGATCGTGTCTGATTTGCCGCCAGCTTCCCAACTAATCACAGGATCATCGGTGGGGTAAGCCCACATGTTGTGACATTTAATCCAACCTTTATCGCCGATGATTTCGTACTCTGCTTTGCGGCCACGCTCAAAACTCACATCAAAATGCCCATAGCGCGCGCGGCCTTGTGCATCATTGCCAAAGTCTAAAATGCCACTCGCCACCACATCGGCACCATGCGCATTGAGCTTGCCATAAGCTATGATATTTTTGGGTTCAGCAGGTACGCCATTTTGTGCACTATTATTTAAACCCATTGCCCAACGCAAAGCATGAC
>DHYP01000021.1:36683-37186 GCA_002414145.1 Methylophilaceae bacterium UBA5127
ATACTCCGCGTGATGCGATACATGCGCGCAGGTGGCATGAGGAAAGAAAAGCTCGCGCGACAGGAAAGCACATCGCCAATCAAGCCACTTTCAATCAACTCCGCCACTTTGGCATGCTGCGGATGAAAGCGGTACATAAAGCCTTCCATCACTTCCACACCAGCTTTTTTCGCCGCTGCCTCAATCGCATCTATGTCTTGCACACGAATCGCCATCGGCTTTTCAATCAGCACATGCTTGCCAGCGGAGATGGCTTTCAACGCCCACTCTGCATGTTCCTCATTCGCCATCGGACAATAAACCGCCTCGACGTTTTTATCTTGGATGAGGGCATCCAAATCGTCGTAACAAGTCACACCTTGTACATTTGGCGCATATTTTTCTAGCGTTGCTTTTGCCGCGCCAGCACGACGGCTAGCAATCGCCACGAGTTGAGAATTAGGCGCTTCAACAATCGCTGGCAGTAAGCGCTCATTGACACGTGCCGCGCCGAGGATGCCCCA
>DHYP01000021.1:37239-37838 GCA_002414145.1 Methylophilaceae bacterium UBA5127
ACTTAATACTGCACCCAATACTCGCAATCTGCTCGCTCGGCCCCTCACCCGTCTCGGCAATCAATTTCATCGCTTTAAATAAATCGCGTGTGCTATTAGGTGCAGTTTCTTTCCGACTTTCGTCAAAACGGCCACGGTATTGCAGCTCAAACTTATTATTAAAACCAAAAAAGTCAGGCGTACAAACGGCGCCATAATCTTTGGCAATTTGTTGGGTTGCGTCTAACAAATAAGGGAATGGCAAGGCCATATCCTGCGCGAGTTTTTGCATATTCTCCAAGCTATCCTCGGGGTAGTCTGTAGGGTCGTTACTCATCATCGCGACCGTATTCACGCCCAAGCTTTGCAGCTCTTTCACATCCACAATCAAACGCGGCAGAATGGCTTTGACGTAAGGGCAATGGTTGCAAATAAACATCACCAGCAGACCGTTTGCACCCATGCTAGCTTGTAGATTAACCATACGGCCATCTACATTAGACAAATTAAAACCTGGCGCTTGCCAGCCAAATTCGCATACGGGGGAATTGATGCTTGCCACATTTTTTCCTTTCAAAAATACTTCCTAAATAATTGAAACATTATCCTTATGATACGTA
>DHYP01000021.1:37903-38091 GCA_002414145.1 Methylophilaceae bacterium UBA5127
GCGGGAATGACGCATTGAAGATTTTACAAGTTAAAATGTGCTTATGAGCAACCTACGTTTTTACGAGCCACAGCAATTACACCTTGGTAACATCGTTACCTTAAGCGGTAACGCCGCCACCCATGCCACCCGCGTGATGCGTTTGGGAGTAGGCGATAGCCTGATTTTATTTAATGGAGATGGTTACG
>DHYP01000007.1:0-144 GCA_002414145.1 Methylophilaceae bacterium UBA5127
TGTACGATGACTTTGCGCATCACCCCACCGCTATTGATACTACTATAGCTGGGTTGCGCGCCAAAGTAGGTGATGCGCGTATTCTTGCGGTGCTTGAGCCTAGAAGTAACACGATGAAACTGGGCGTGATGAAAGATGCGTTAC
>DHYP01000007.1:434-585 GCA_002414145.1 Methylophilaceae bacterium UBA5127
AAGCCAGTTTATGGCAGCAGCTAAAACCAGATAGTGGTTTTACCATTGCTATCTGGCTTTCTGTCTTGGTGCATTTGATTGTATTGAGTATAAAATTTCAGCCAGAATTAAAGAAATTTAAAGACAGCCTACCCACATTAGAGGTCATGCT
>DHYP01000007.1:696-1079 GCA_002414145.1 Methylophilaceae bacterium UBA5127
CCTGAATTCCAAAACTAAAGACGCGCCAGTAAAAGCGGACGTGCTCGCCCAAGCAAACTTGGATAGAGGTGGCAATACCGATGCGAACCGCAAGATGAAGACGGCTTTACGAACCCCTAACCAAAAAGTGCAAGAGGTTCAGTTAGAACAGACGGCAATAACCCGAAGTGCTGCGCAATCAGCCAAACTAAAGGCAGAAGAAGCGCGCGAGCAAAAACGTATAGAAGCTTTAGAAAAACAAGCACAAGAGTTGATGACACAAGTGAAATCGTTGCAGAAAGTGCCTTCCAACCCTACACAAAATGCTGCGGCAGCCGACCCAGATCAAGGTCAGCAGAATACAAAATTAAAAACACCTTTAGACACACAAGACTTGATTGCAG
>DHYP01000007.1:1103-2203 GCA_002414145.1 Methylophilaceae bacterium UBA5127
AGATTGATCGTTTAGAGGCGCTCATCGCCAAAGAACAGGATGAGTACCAAAAGCGACCCAAGCGTAAGTTTATCGGGGCGAGAACAGCAGAATATCGGTTTGCGATGTACGTAGAAGCTTGGCGTCAAAAGGTGGAGCGCATTGGTAATCTCAATTACCCAGAGGCGGCTCGGGATCAAAAACTTTATGGCCAACTGCAGATGACGGTCTCAATCAGAGCGGATGGCAGTATTGAATCTATTAAAATAGACCGCAGCTCAGGTAAAAAAGTATTGGATGATGCTGCTAAACGCATCGTACAGCTTTCCGCACCGTTTTCAGAGTTTCCAAAAGATATTAAAAAAGACACGGATATTCTGACGATTACTAGAACTTGGACATTTACCCAAGAAGATGCGCTCTCTACGGAGTAGCCATTGTCTTTTACTTTTATGCGGCGTTGTTTTCGCTTGCCGTACTCATTGTAATGTCTTCGTCTCACTTTCTTGATTATTATGATTTTGATGCAAGCGATATTATTGAATAGGCTAAATAAATATGACCACCTACTTTAAACATCATGTATTTTTTTGCTTAAATCAACGTGAGAACGGTGAAGAATGTTGTATGAACAAAGGTGCGGAAGGCGCTTTTGATTACATGAAAAGCAAAGTTAAGCAGCTAAAATTAAACGGTCAAGGTAAAGTGCGTGTTAACCGCGCTGGTTGCCTAGACCGTTGTGGACTCGGCCCCATCATAGTGGTTTACCCTGAGGCGGTGTGGTACACCTTTGTGGATAACGAAGATATTGACGAGATTGTTGAAAGCCATTTGGTCAATGGCAAAGTGGTGGAACGGTTAGTGGTTTAGGTATAGCGATTTTCTTGCCTTATTCCACCGTTCGGGCTGAGCCTGTCGAAGCCTGTCAAAATTAAATTAACTGGCGAGCGCACAACTCACTAATTCAATCACTTTTTCTTTTAGATTGACTTTAACTTCTTGAGCAAGATGCGAATAGCTATTATCCCTCACAGCATCCCCCCAATGGCTATTCGGAAAGTGTTTGTCATTCTCAAAGCGTGGAATTACATGCCAGTGCATATGCGGCGTTTTGTTGCCAA
>DHYP01000007.1:2208-2753 GCA_002414145.1 Methylophilaceae bacterium UBA5127
ACTGGCTAAGTTGATTTTATCGGGCTGAATCACTTCACGTATAGCTGTTTCCACTGCAAACACCACTTTCATGGTACGCGCGCGATCTTGCGGTGGCAAATCGGTCATTTCTTTGATATGTGCCAGTAATTCCACACGGCAATAGGCAGGGTAATCGGCATCGTTCAATAACACTACGCGACTGAAGTCGTCTTGCCATAAGATTTCGTGTGGCGAGGGTTGGCATAACGGACAGGTTTCTGTGTTCACTGTTTGTTTCCTAATGCGTCATTCTCGCGAAAGCGGGAATCCAGTTTTATTATGATTACTATCCAAATTGATTCCAGCTTTGTGAGCATTCGCTACGCGAATTTGCTTGCTAAGACCACTACGCTGGAATAACGGTTTAAGATGCAGATAACATACGCTCTAAGGTAAGTTTGGCCAATTCCGCCTCATGTTTTGGCACGGTGATTTGATTTATCACATTGCCTTCTGCCAGATTCTCCAAGCACCAAGCCAAATGTTGCGGGTCAATGCGCGCCATTGTTGAGCATTCACAGACA
>DHYP01000007.1:2769-3407 GCA_002414145.1 Methylophilaceae bacterium UBA5127
CATAAACTGCACGTGTTTACCTTGCGGTTTCATTTGTTCAGCTAAGCGCGTCACCAGATTGAGCTCAGTACCGACTAACCATTTAGTGTTAGGCTCGGCTTCGGTGACGGTGCGCAAAATGTATTCAGTAGAGCCTACAAAGTCTGAGTTTAAACATACTTCAATNNCAAACGGCGCTTCTGGGTGCGAAATGACCTTGCCATCGGGGTGCAGTTTTTTAAAGTGTTCGATGTTTTGCAAGCGGAACATCTGGTGCACTGCGCAGTGGCCTTTCCACAATAAAATTTTGGCATTTTTAATTTGCTCAACCGTTAAGCCACCCATGGGTTGATCTGGGTCCCACACAGGCATTTGTTCTAATGGGATACCCATTTTGTAACCTGACCAACGGCCTAAGTTCTGGTCGGGGAAAAACAACACTTTTTCACGTTGCCTAAAGCCCCATTCTAGAATTTTTGGAGCATTGGTGCTGGTGCACACAATGCCACCATGCTCACCACAAAACGCTTTTAAATCAGCAGCAGAGTTAATGTAAGTAATGGGTGTGACTTCTTCGTCAAAATTCAGCACCTTATTAAGCTCGCGGTAGCTGCGCTCGACTTTGGCCAAGTTTGCCATGTCCGCCATTGAGCAACCCG
>DHYP01000007.1:3452-6924 GCA_002414145.1 Methylophilaceae bacterium UBA5127
ATTGTTCAGGGCGACTTAAAATGTCCGCCACTTCCGCCATGAAATGTACACCCAAAAACACAATAAATTCTGCATCTAAGCTGTCGCAATATTTTGAGAGCTTGAGTGAGTCACCTGTGTAATCTGCGTGGCGGTACACACTTTCATGCTGATAGTGGTGACCTAAAATCACCAGGCGCTTACCAAGCTTTTCTCTAGCAGCAAGAATGCGCGTCTGGCAGTCCTCATCTTTAGCAGATTGGAATTTTTCAAATTTAATCGTAGCAGTTTGCATGGTTTAGCTTAAATAGTATCTTAGCGCGTAAAGTAATATTTTATAACGTTAACTGGTGCATTTCACCAAGTCTTTTTAACGCATCCACATTGGTCCAACTAAATACGCGTTGAGCTGCTTCACGCCAGTCTACCCATTCGTAGTGCGTATGTTCGTTAGGCGCAAGTTGCACAGGCATAGTGGATGGCAGGCAAAGTCCAAATAAATGCTCAGTATTTTCCACGACGCCTGGCGCATAGCGATAGCGCCAGTGCGGATAAATTTCGTACACGTTGCTGGCGTGCCAATCCTGAAAGTTGTACTCCAGAGCATTGAGTCCAGTTTCTTCTCTCACTTCTCTGACAGCCGTTTGGTATGGCGTCTCATCGCCTTCTACACTGCCTGTCACGGATTGCCAAAAGCCTGCTTTATCCGTACGCTCCAGAATTAAAACCTGCAAATCCGAGGTATGTATCAGTATGAGTGCTGAGACAGGCGTTTTAAACATAAGTTAGGCTTTTGTAGTCGCTCGGTTTAGCGCAGAAGTTAAGTTTTTGGGCAACTGAAACACAACGCTCTCCACTACCCCCTGCAATTCTGTTACCTGATGTGCACCTAATGCTTGTAGCTGTGAGATGACTTCTTTAACCAAAATTTCCGGGGCAGAGGCACCTGCAGATACGCCAATCTTCTTCTTACCCACCAGCCATTCTGCTTTTAGGTAGCTGGCGTTATCGACCATATAGGCTTCTACACCTTGGTTTTGTGCGACTTCGCGTAGACGGTTGGAGTTGGAACTGTTGGGAGAGCCGACAATAATGACCAAATCACAATCTTTTGCCATGATTTTGACTGCATCCTGACGATTTTGCGTGGCATAGCAAATATCATCGCTTTTGGGGGCATGGATATTTGGAAAGCGTATTTTTAAAGCCTGAATCACTTGAGCAGCATCGTCCATGGACAATGTAGTTTGTGTCACAAACGCTATTTTGTTATCGTCTTTAACAATTAGTTTGGCAACATCCTCAGGTGTTTCCACCAAATGCATCCCACCTTCAGATTGTCCCATTGTACCCTCAACTACAGGATGACCTTTATGACCGATCATCACAATTTCCAAGCCATCTTTGCGCATTTTAGCGACTTCAATATGTACTTTTGTGACCAGTGGGCACGTGGCATCATAGGCGGTCAAACCTCTGGCTTCTGCTTCGGCACGTACCGCTTTAGAGACACCATGGGCGCTAAAAATGACAGTATTGCCAGCAGGAATTTTCTCTAAATCATCGACAAAAATGGCGCCTTTAGCACGCAGTTCATCCACGACATGTTTGTTGTGTACAACTTCGTTGCGCACGTAGATGGGTGCACCAAATTTTTCAAGGGCTTGTTCAACAATAACGATTGCACGGTCTACTCCCGCGCAGAATCCGCGTGGATTTGCCAGAACAATGCTGGCTGGAGAACTTGTTTTGCTATGACTCATGCTAAATGATCTTTCGTTTATTATCTGTGTTTTGCAGCATCGGGTATAATCACCACAATTTTAATGAACGCTTAAAATCTTTGTATGAAAAACACTGCAACACTACTGATTACCTGTCCAGATGCTAAAGGCATTGTGGCATCTATTGCTGATTTTTTATATCAGCATAATGCTAATATTTTACACGCAGACCAGCATCAGGATGCAGAAAATAATCTATTTTTGATGCGTGTGGAGTGGGATTTAACAAGCTTTAATCTTGACGTTGCTGCTTTTGGGCAGTCATTCGCACCGATTGCTGCAAAGTTTAATATGGAATGGCAACTAAAGCTCTCACAACATAAAACCCGTGTGGCGATTATGGTCTCGCAATACGATCATTGCTTGGCGGATTTGTTGCATCGTCATAAAAGCGGCGAGCTCGCGTGTGAGATTCCAGTGGTGATCAGTAATCATCGTGATACCGAAGCCTTGGTAAAATTTTATGGGATAGACTTTCATTACATTCCTATCACTAAAGAAAACAAGTCGGATGCAGAAGCGACGCAATTTGGATTGTTTGACTCTTATGACATAGATTTGATTGTGCTAGCACGCTACATGCAAATACTGTCACCAGATTTTGTGGCGCGTTACCCACAAAAAATCATCAATATTCATCACTCGTTCTTACCAGCTTTTATTGGTGCACGACCTTACCACAGAGCGTTTGAGCGCGGGGTGAAGCTCATCGGTGCTACCAGTCATTATGTGACGGAAGTGCTAGATGAAGGTCCGATTATTGAACAAGATATAGACCGCATTTCTCATCGCGACCAAGTGGAAGATTTAATTCAAAAGGGTCGTGATTTAGAGCGTATCGTGCTTTCAAAAGCGGTGCGCTGGCATATTGAAAATCGTATTTTGTTGTACGCAAATAAAACCGTCATCTTTGATTAGTTTTTGAGCGTAAGGTATAAAAAAAGCGAAGCCTAGGCTTCGCTTTTTGTTTGATTCAATTTATTCGGTTGGAGCAGCGTCTAACGGTGGAATAGCGGGTTCATCTACGGGTGCAATTTCTGGTAATGGACCTTCATCTGCAAATACTGGTAAAGCGTTAAATGCAACAATCGCGAGCAATAGAGCTAATATATTTTTCATTTTCCCTCCCCTTTGGTTGATTGGTTTTAAAGCAGTTTTTTAAGAGTGACCTCTCGGGTGGTAATTTACGCTTGAAAACTCAATCTTGCAATCCCTAGTTTGAGGCTAAAGGCTGTTCAAGTGCAAATAAACTGTGGATAGTTTCACGCTGGCGAATGACATGACATTGTGCACCGTCTACCATCACTTCAACCGCACGTGGCCGCGTATTGTAATTACTGGACACACTCATGCCGTAAGCACCTGCTGATTTAATAGCAAGCACGTCGCCTTCTTGCAAATTGAGTGCGCGGTCGTGCCCTAAAAAATCACCGCTCTCGCATACTGGGCCTACGATTTCATATATCCTGGTATCGCCATCTCGGCTTTCTACTGCTACGATGTCATGGTAAGCATCGTATAAAGCAGGACGCATTAAATCGTTCATCGCTGCATCGACAATGGCGAAGTTTTTAGTTTCGCCCATTTTAAGATACTCTACTTTGGTCAGCAGTACACCGGCATTACCCACTAGCGCACGGCCTGGCTCAAACAATACCTTTACATTGTGATTAGCCAGTTTTTGCAGAATAGCCCAAGCGTATTCTTTA
>DHYP01000007.1:6957-22224 GCA_002414145.1 Methylophilaceae bacterium UBA5127
ATTGTAGGTAATACCTATGCCACCGCCTACATCAATATGCGAGATGTGAATCCCCTTGGTCTCTAACGTATCGACTAATCCTAGTACCTTATCTAAAGCATCTAAAAATGGAGAAAGCTCAGTAATTTGTGAGCCTATATGGCAATCCACACCATGTATCGCAATATTGGTCATGGCAGCTGCTTGCTCATATAAACTAATAGCATCTTCAAACGCCACGCCAAATTTATTATTTTTCAACCCTGTGGAAATATAAGGATGCGTTTTGGCATCAACATTCGGATTCACGCGTAAAGAAACAGGTGCTACTTTGCCCATCTCACCTGCTACTTCATTTAAGCGTACTAATTCATTGGCGGATTCTACGTTAAAACACAAAATACCTGCACTCAAGGCAGCACGCATTTCCTCACGCGTTTTGCCAACGCCAGAAAATACGACCTTTTGTGGATCGCCTCCTGCGGCTAGAACACGTGCCAATTCTCCGCCTGACACAATATCAAATCCAGCACCTAGTTGCGCAAAAAGACTCAAAATGGCCAGATTTGGATTGGCTTTGACGGCAAAACATACCAAGTGGTTGCTGCCTTCCAGCCCTGCTTTAAAACTGTTATAAGCATGCATCAAAGCAGCTTTAGAATAAACATAGCAAGGGGTTTGATAAGTATTGGCAATATGCGTTAAAGAAATATCTTCGGCAAATAGACTGCCATTTTTTAAGGTAAAAGCGTTCACAGTGTATCAGTCACATTCGTTTAATATTAGTTTTTCTGCGGTGTTTCCTGTGGGTAACGTTGCTCAGGAATATACAAAGGCCCTTTGGTACCGCAGGCAGAAAGCGTTATTAAAACGAGCATAACGCAAGTGATTTTTAAATAAAAGTGACGCATGTTTGGGTGTACTTTTAGATAGTTAACAGATGCAGGATTCTATCATTAATGCAGAAAATACGTTTGTAATTCAATCAACATCACCGCTTATTCCCCTTAATTTACCGATTGTCGGAAGAGACTGGACATTGCATCCTGATCTTTGGCATGCTTCAATCAAGCAAAAAGGGGATGGAAAATGAATGTGCGAAAAATAAATCAGAAGGGGTTTACGCTTCTTGAGCTAATGATAGTCGTAGCGATTGTTGGCATTTTGGCATCAATTGCGATTCCAGCATACCAAGACTATGTGAAAAAGGGCAAGGCGGCAGAGGCCCCCGGAGCGTTAGCAGATCTACGCGTAAAGATGGAACAATGTTTTCAGGATAATCGCGATTACACCGCATGTGCTGCTTTTTGTGCGCCTACTTCAGGCGCAGTAAATTTTGCCTATAAGTGTACTGATCAAACAGCAACTACATATAAAATTGAAGCGACTGGTGACTCTGCAAAAGGCATGTCTGGTTTTTCATATACTGTCGATCAGGATAATGCCAAGACGTCCTCATATGATGGTGGCACTACAGTTAACTGCTGGGTAACTTCTAAAAGCGGTTCGTGCTGATGTTATCGCTTAATCGCAAATTATCAGGTTTTACGCTGGTAGAGCTACTGATTGTACTAACAATATTTAGTGTATTAGCAGCTTTTGCTTTACCCAGCTATAGACAAATGATAGAGAATAATAAGATTAGATCTGCTGCTGAGTCTATACATAATGGCATTCAAATAGCGCGTGCAGAAGCTGTTAAACGTAATGTGCCAGTACAGTTTGATTTGCGCGGTACGCATTCTGCTTGGACAGTGTGTGTGAGTCCAGCAGTTGCTGGGGCATGCCCTAATCCAGATGATGCTGTTGCAACTGTTCAAAGTCGTAGCTTGGGCGAAGGTTCATCTTCCGATGTGAGTGTGGTGATTAGCGACGCCTCGCCGCTCGTGTTTAATAGTCTAGGCGTATTGACAAGTCCAGTTCCCACAGCAGCCAATGGTTTAGTTAGCCTTGATATAGATAACGCTGCATTATCTTCTTCGGATAGTCGTAATTTACGCGTAGTGATAGGGGCTGGCGGCAGTGTCAAAATGTGCGACCCAGCGCTGAATAGTGGCGGCACCGATCCGCGCAAATGTCCTTAAGATTGCATATTAGGAAAAAGAGATGAATCGCTATCCTCCAACTTTACATAAATCGCAAAAAGGTGCATTTTTGCTAGAGGCATTAATTGCGGTCTTAATATTCTCATTGGGCATTCTTGCTTTGGCTGGTTTGCAGGCTGTGATGATAAAAAATACAGACGATGCAAAGTATCGTGCAGAAGCTACGTTTATCGCGCAACAAAAGTTAGGTGAAATTTGGACTAATGCACAAAATCTCGGTAGCTTAGCTGACTATGTGGTTGATGAGCCTGTCGAGCAATTGCCCAGTGGTAATCGAGTGGTGGCTGTTTCGCCAGAGAGTGTTGTGACAGTCACAGTTTCATGGAAATTACCAGGTGGAGATTCCCACACCTATTCTACAAATGCTAGGGTTGAGGGGATCTATTAATGATGCATAGATATAAAAATGCTTTGATGAGCCAACGGGGTTTTAGTTTAGTTGAGCTAATGGTGGGATTGGTGATTGGTTTGTTAGCAACGCTAGTCATTGTGCAGGTTTTTTCCACTTTTGAAGAGCGTAAACGTACCACATCAGGAAACTCAGATGCGCAAACCAATGGCAGTATTGCGTTGATGAGTATTCAGCGCAGTATACAGATGGCGGGCTATGGTTTGCCTCTCCCTATGGCTGACAAAGATAATAGTTCATTGAAATGTGCAGCGTTTGCTGATTATGATCCAGATAACAATCCTGCTACTGATAATAGTATCAATTTATCTCCCTTGGTGATTCTGGATGGCGCAGCGAATGCTAGTGATAGGATTACTGTTCGTTATAGTACAACAGCGATGGGGGCCGTGCCTACGTCAATAGTGAACGCTGCAAATGCTACGGCACCGATAGGCTTAGTGCTTTCAAATAACATTGGTTGTAAAGATAATGATATAGCGTTAATTATGAATGGAACCGTATGCAGGATGACAACAGTGGCGGATGCTAATGGTAATCCTAATACAGATCAAAACCTCAGATTAATTGGTACTACACCTGTTGGTAATCCTCTGATTAATGCTGCCAAATTAGCTTGTATGGGTAATTGGCAAAACTATACCTATCAAGTAGTAAATAATGAATTGAGATTGAATGGTCAGCCTATTATTTCTGAAGTAGTGAATTTGCAGGCACAGTATGGCATTTCACCTTCTGCGGATAGTAACCAAGTCAATCAATGGGTGAATGCAGATGGTGCATGGGCAGCACCTAGTGTTGCTGACCGTAATCGTATCAAAGCAATCCGGGTTGCAATCGTGGTACGCAATGGTTTGTTAGAGAAAGCCGATGTCAGCACGGCCTGCAGTTCAATCACAGCAGCTAACCCAACGGGTGTATGTGCGTGGGATGGCTCAGTATATGGTGATGCCCCTACAATCGATTTAACAGGTATTGCTAATTGGAAAAAATATCGTTATCGGGTTTTTGAAACCATTATCCCATTACGCAATATGCTTTGGTCTAAGGATGCAGTCTGATGAACAATCCATATACAAGCTCATATAAACAACATGGTGTAGTGCTTTTTATTGCACTTGTTGCACTGGTCGTCATGTCTTTAGCCGCCGTGGCTTTGATTCGCTCAGTCGATACCAATACGATTATTGCGGGAAATTTATCAATGAAGCAATCAGCCGTTGTGTCATCAGATAGGGGTGCAGAAACAGCGATTGGCTGGATAAAAGCTACTGCAGTAGCAAATTTGAATGCATTAAACGCTGACAATGTTGCCAATGGATATTTTGCAACCTTTAAGACGCTGGATTTAGACAATCGTGCAATATTAACCAATGTAGCAACTTGGAATGCCAATAGTGCGTTGGCGGCAGGCACGGGTATTTCAGCGGGTGTGGAAGATGATACGCGTAATGAGATACGTTACATCGTTCAGCGTATGTGTTTGGATCCTGTAGCACCTACCAAGGAAAAATGTCAATTTGGTTCTACTGAGGTTGGATCCGGAAGTAGAGGTGTAAAAGATGCTACTGAGGCAGGTGCGCTCATTCATGGAGCAGAAAGCCCAATTTATCGAATAACTGTTAGGGTTGTTGGTCCTAAAAACACCGTTAGTTACACACAAACCTATGTATATTAGGAGTCATTCATGAAACACAGTCACAATAATTATGTAAGGCTAATGGGTTATATGTCGGGGCTGTTTTTGCTATTGAGCATAGCATTACCATTTTCAGCACAGGCTACCCCCTTAGATTTGGCGACAGTTCCTTTAGCAAATAGCCCTACTATTACGATTCGAGCTAATTTACTGTTTATATTCGATGACTCTGGTAGTATGGCAGACGACTCTATGCCAGATGTGAGTAACTCTACTACACCTTATCTGTTTAGAAATGCCAGTTACAATACTATTTACTACAATCCAGCTGTGCGTTATTTACCTCCAGCTTACTTTACTGCATCTGGAATAAATACCACCACGTATCCAAGCCAAACAGGGGATGCCACTGCTAGTGGCGCGAGTTCAGCAGCCAAGCCAAACTGGAAGGTTGTAAAAAAGGATGCATATGGTAAGGTTGCTACTGGCACAACTGATTTAACAGCGGACGCATTTTATTTCACCACAATCCCTGGTGAGTTTTGTAAAAATGCGGATCTAAAAGTCTGTAATGCACAGACTGCGGCAAATGCTACCTATCCTTTCCCCGCCCCAGTACGGTGGTGTACTACTACTGGCAATGCTACTGCCGCCGTCCCAGCTGCTAACACTTGCCAGGCCAGCAATTTTGGATCATTTACAAATTTACGTATCCCAGGTCCACGTGTTGCAACGGTTGCTTTTACTAATGGTGGCGGAACAAACCGTAAAGTTTCTGGTATTACCATCAGTGGTTCACAAATTATGTCTGGCACTACTGCGACTAATACAAACAGTTCAACTACCATGGCGCAAGAAACCGTCACCATGATTAATAACTGTACCTTTAGTCAAGTGGGGAGTTGTACTGTAGCTGGTTATAGCGCAACCTCTTCAGGGGGTACGGTTACGATCTATGCGCCCGCTGGGTCAACCACTACTGTCACGCCAGCTGCAACTACTTCACCTACGGGTTATGTTTCTAGCACATCAGCATTTGCAAAGATCAATCCTAATGTACCTGGTCAAACAGTTTTTACGGCAATCAATAACTCGGCAGCAACATATGGATACCCAGGTACGGCCAGTAAAGTTGTGGCTACACGTTCAGATTGTGCAGGCAGTACTTGTACCTACACAGAGGAAATGACTAATTACGCAAACTGGTATACTTACTATCGTACGCGTGCACAGATGATGAAAACAGCGACGAGTCTTGCCTTTAAAGATATCGGCGATGATTTTAAAGTAGGGTTTATGACAACATCCGGAGCATCAGGTCGTGCAAGCAATTTTGCTAGTTTTACCACTGCCAACAAAGCGCAATGGTATACAAAATTATTTAGCACAGTATCAGATACCTACACCCCATTACGTGGAGCTTTGTCAACAGCTGGGCTCATATATGCAAGTAAAACAAACCTTAATGGTGTATTTACTGACCCGATTGAATATGAATGCCAGCAAAACTTTACTTTATTGACTACAGATGGCTTTTGGAATACTCAGATTGAAACACCACGTACTCAAACAGCACCAGCAAATGTACCCGCAACCTATGGACCATTCAATCTTACGGGTGGCAATGTCGGTAATATGGATAGCTTAGCAAAAGAAACACCATTAGGGATGCGTGAAGGTACGCCCGCTGTATCAGATACGTTAGCGGACGTGGCTAAGTATTATCGCGATACTGACTTGCGTACAGCAGCATTAGGCAATTGTAATGGTGCTTTAGGCTCTAACGTCTGTGAAACTCCCGTAACGAGCGGAAGTCCTCTTAACGAAAAGCAGACCATGGTGACCATGACCATGGGCTTAGGCGCGGATGGCACGCTTGCCTATATCCCACATTACGATACTGTGCCTGGGGATTATTTGGATATTAAGGCAGGAACCAAAAGCTGGTCTAATCCAATTGCCAATGGTGGCGCTGAGCGTATTGATGATTTGTGGCATGCAGCTGTGAATGGTGCGGGTACTTATTTCAGTGCTAAAAGCCCTACGGACGTTGTGAATCAACTTAAAGAAGCCATTGCTTCGATTAAGGTAAAAGTGGGTACGGGTGCGGCGGCGGCAACCAGTACACTTAACCCTGTGACGGGAGATAATTATGCCTATGTTGCCAGCTATACCTCAGGATATTGGATAGGCAATCTAGAAAGACGCACAGTGAATACCACATCTGGTGAAGTGAGTAAGTCTGCTACACATTGTGTTGAAGATGTAGTACCTACTGCTGGTTGCGCCTCGCCCGCTAGTATTGTGGCGGATGGTTCAGGGGGCTATAACTGCGTGACACCTAACGTGACAACTGCATCTGCTTGTGTTGGAACGTTAGAGGGTACAGACTGTAAAGTGCCTGTCAGTGTGAGTTGTACAGGTACGTTAAAAACTAAGGTTTCTGCGTTTACTGATACTAGAACAATATTGATAAATGCAGGTGGTAGTTTACAGAGCTTTAGTTCTGCAAGTCTGACTTCAGCACAAAAAGTGTACTTGGATAAGCCGTGGTTGGCAGCCAATTTGACACAATGGCCGTCACTCACGACTAACCAACAAAACAATGCGACGGTAGATAATCTAGTGAGTTATTTGCGTGGACAAACTGGTTATGATATGGCTTCATCAGTTGCCGACAATCGGGTTTTCCGTAAGCGTCAGGCTACCTTAGGAGATTTGATTAACTCAAAACCTGCTTTTATTGGTAAGCCAGTCTTTAACTACACTGACCCAGGCTACGATGCATATAAAACAGCCCAAGTAGGTCGTGCCAAAACAGTCTATGTGGGCTCTAACGATGGTATGTTGCATGCATTTGATGCGGATACAATGGTAGAACGTTGGGCCTATATACCAAGCATGGTCATCCCTAATTTATGGAAATTGGCAGATAGCAACTATAGTGCTAAACATTCATATTATGCCGATGGTGATATTGTGATTTCTGATATTTGTTACTCTGGCTGCAATAGCACGGGTGCAACTTGGAAAACCATTCTGGTCGCAGGTTTGAATGGAGGTGGTCGCGGATACTATGCGTTAGATATTACAAATCCAACTTCTCCATCATTGCTTTGGGAGTTTGATGCAAAAAACTCTGGTTCAAAAGCTGATCAAAACTTAGGTTATACCTATGGTAACCCCGTTGTCACCAAGCGAAATATCGATGATAGGTGGGTCGTATTATTTACTTCTGGTTACAATAATGTTCCAGATAATGATAGTTTTTATTCTTTAACTACCACCAAATTTAAACCAAATAATCCGGCCATGTACACAAATGGTGATGGTAGAGGCTATCTGTACGTAGTGGATGCTGTAACAGGTGATAAGTTAGCAGCTATTTCTACTACAGAGTCTACAACGCCTAGTGGTTTAGCTAAAATTAAAGCTTACGCCGAGGATGCCGAGAAAAATAATGCCACAACGCATGTTTATGGTGGCGATTTACTTGGAAATTTATGGCGCTTCAATATTGATGACAATACTGTGCTTAAATTTGCTAAGTTACAAGCGAATGGTATTGCGCAACCGATTACTACATCGCCTGAGTTGGGACTTGTTGATAATAAAAAAGTGATTATTGCAGGTACTGGGAAATATTTGGAAGTTGCTGATCTGACCAATTCGGATCAACAAACGTTATATGCAATTAAAGATGATAGTGCAACTGCAACTTTAAATAACCCTCGCGCTACGTTGGTTCAGCAGACTATTGTGCCAGATGGTGCAGATACGCGTAAGAGCGGAACTAATAATGGGGTGAACTTTACTACTGGTAATGGGTGGTATGTGGATTTCCCAGATCCGCGCGAACGTCAGAATATCTCATCACGCTTAGTTTTAGGCACTTTGCTTCTGCCCACGACTGTACCTACCTCTACAGCTTGTCAGCCAGCTGGATATGGTTGGTTTAACTATCTTGATTATAGAACTGGTTTGGCAGTAAAAACCACGCCATCATCTAACGTTGTTTCGCAACGTACAACTGCACCAAGCGTGGGTTTTAATGTGGTCTATATTGATGGAAAACCAAAGGTTTCTAATGTAGTCGCTGATAATCCTAACCCAGTATTGTTACCAGATATTCCATTTGCAGGATCTGGTACTGGATTCCAAGTGAAACGATCAATTTGGCGAGAAATTACTGAGTAGAGTTGACTATTTAAAGAGCGGGATTTCCCGCTCTTTTTATTTAGTGGTTAATCTTTGTTGAGTAGTCTAGACGTAATTAATCCGTTCACAAAACCAAAAAACAAAGCAGCCAACGCAAAAATTGGGATAAAGTACGCCATACTCGCATGCGGGATTAGCCACAGTCTGACGATAATGAGTTGTCCCGCAATATGTGCTAAGGCAGCTAGTATACTTAAGCTAATCGCGCTAAAGTATTTTTGAGGTAGCTTGTTGGCAAAGCTTAATATGATTAAGCTCAGACAGGCTCCGCCGAGACTCAAGAGAAAGCTGGGTGACAGGAATTGTCCTAATAGCAAGCTGCTGGCGAACACACGCAGTAAGCTTACCCATGCTGCCGTTTTAATACCATAACGATAGAGTACATATAAGGTCACAATGTTAGCAATACCAGGTTTAACCCCTGGTAGTGGCGATGGGAATGCAGATTCAACTAGATGCAGACCAATGGCAAAAGCCGTGAGCTTGGCGATTTTATGATCTTCTTCAGTGGTTTGGATGGTGATTTGCTTCATTTAATAGTTCAGAGTGTCAAATTGTGTTTTTTCGCCAATCAATTCCAGACTAATTTGATTAGGTAAGCATATGGCAGCCTGCCCAGCATGGTGAAGCCAACCCTGATGTACGCAGTATTGGTTGTTGCAAGGCGATTGCTTAAAGCGTACTTTGCCTTGCTGAATTTCAATGAGGGTTGTGCCCACCTTTCCCTGAATCGTCAACGCTTTATTTTGTTTTAGACTGTATTCACCATAGACTTGATTGCCAAGACGAATGCGCAACCTAGTCGCGTCTTCGCTAACCCAGAGTGATTTGAATAGCCAGATAATGAGGAGCATGCTGACAACAATGATGATCCAGTCACCCAGAAGTGGTTTAGGAAAGTGATTGAAGGATTTGAAGGTGTGTTTTAGCATCTGGCTCTAGCCATTCTATGCGTTTTAACATAGAGGGGGTAATGAGTATATCGCCATTCTCTTGAATAATCATGACATCTTTTACGTTCATGCGTTTAATGGCTTCTTGCTTTTTATTGGGTTCGCTAATGAAAATGGGTTTAGAGGTGACATCAGAAAGTACGCCAGCATTGGCTTGCGGCGGGATGAGTACAGTAACCGATTGCGTGCCTTGTGCGGGTATGCCTGTACGTGGATCGATAATATGACAGTATCGTTTACCATCCAGCATAAAGTATCGTTGATAATCGCCAGAAGTACCAATGGCCCAACCACTTTCCAGATTGAGTGCCGCAATGGCATTAGGTTTGCGTGGATGTTGTATACCTACGCGCCATGGGTGTTCGCCATGCTTGCCAAGCGCAATCACATTGCCGCCGATGTTGATGAGTGCATTTTTAACGCCTTGATTTTTTAGCATGGTCATGCCTACATCCAAAGCGTAGCCCTTTGCATAACCGCCTAAATCCAGCTGCACATGACGGTTTTTGCTGGTGATATGATTGTCTTCTATGATTAAATCAGTCATTTGTGGGTTGGCTTTGACTAACGTAGCAATCTTTTTTGTATCTATACTTAAGGCATGAAACTCATCATTTTGAAAGCCCCATGTTTGGATTAACTCTCCTATGGCTGGGTTAAATAAGCCGCCAGATTGCACGGAATATTGAGTGGACTGTTTTAGCATGTCTGCAATGTCTGGTGCAACGCGGGCGCTATTGCCTTGCGCTATCTGATGATTGATGCCATTGAGTTCACTGGGCTTCCAGGCATGCAGGCGATTATGCAGATTTTGAAACTCACGCAAGATGGTGGCGGTGATGTTTTGTCCTTCTGCATCGGTTTCACCATAGGTGCTGATGTCGACCAGCGTGCCGAAAACATAGCTTTGATTATGGTAAAGCGGCTCTTTGAGGCTACAGCTGAGTAAGCTGATGCAGCAAATGCAGGCAAAAAAATAACGCATACAGGATTAGTGGGTCGCCTCTAAAGCATCCATGAGTACTTGTGCTGGATTGCATGAGGTTTGCGCTGCAATTTCTACCATGCCAGTGGGGCTGGTCACATTCACTTCAGTGAGGTAGTCACCAATCACATCTAGACCCACCAAGAACAAGCCTTCTGCTTTGAGTGCTGTGCCTACGGTGTCGGCAATTTCTAAGTCGCGCTCTGTGAGTACTTGCGCTAGCCCTTTACCTCCTGCGGCAAGATTTCCTCTTGTTTCACCTGCTTTTGGGATACGGGCAAGCGCATAAGGCAATGGCTTGCCGTTGATGATAATGATCCGTTTGTCACCATGTGCGATAGCAGGCAAGTAGCGCTGCGCCATCACAGTTTGTTGCTCTAGTTTGGTAATCGTTTCCAAAATGGCACCAATGTTAGGGTCGTGTTGCGTCAGCCTGAATACTCCACTACCGCCCATACCGTCCAATGGTTTAACAATGATGTCCTCTTGTTCGGCTAAAAATTCACGAATGAGCGCATTGTTCGCTGTCACAATAAAGTAAGGAGCTAATTGAGGAAATTTTGCTACAGACAGTTTCTCGTTCCAATTTCTGATGGCAACTGGATTGTTAATGATGCGTCCGCCCTGCGTTTGCGCGAGCTCTAGTAGATAGGTGCTATAAAGATATTCGTTATCAAAAGGAGGATCCTTACGCATAAAAATAGCTTCAAAGTCTTGAGGGAGATGCTGTTGCTTGGGCTGTACTGAATACCAAGCTTCCTCCGTTGAAAAACAGAAACTCTGTGCATCAACATAAACAACCCCTTGCTTTAATCTTAAGTCATGCTGCTCACATACAAACAATTGATGCCCGCGTGCCTGCGCCTCACGCATGATGGCCAAGCTAGTGTCCTTGTAGGCTTTCAGGTGTGTGAGCGGGTCTAAAATAAAGAGCAGTTTCATTGATTTTAGCTGGTTTAGTTTATGGTTTATTGAGTGGATCGTTTTCTTGCAACTCAATTGCTGCGGCAAGTAGTGCCAGACGTGCGACAACACCATAGGCGTAGAATCTGTTTGGTGGCGCATCAGGTGCGCCCGCACAGTCTGGTAAAGTGCAAGGCTTCTCAAAAGCCAGCGGCACAAAATGCATGCCTGGCGCATTCAGGTTTTCATCAGCGGCACGACCTGTGTGTACACGATAAAAACCACCAATCACAAAATGATCCATCATATAAACTACAGGCTCAGCGACGGCATCGTTAATGCTTTCAAAGGTATATACACCCTCTTGAATGATGACCTCTGAGACTTGCAGTCCTTCTTTGACGACAGACATTTTGTTGCGTGTTTTACGATTCAGATCACGTACATCGTCAGGAGATTTCACTGTCATGATGCCCATACCATAAGTGCCAGCATCCGCCTTAACGATGACAAAAGGTTCTTGTGTAATGCCGTATTGAGCATACTTTATTTGTATCTTTGCGAGCAGTTGCGCTACTTTTTCTGCCAGACAATCTTCCCCTGTACGGGCATGGAAATCAATTTCACCACATGTATCAAAATAGGGGTTAAGCAACCAGTCATCTATTTCTAAAAGTTGTGAAAATTCATCAACTACATGGTTATAGGCAGCAAAATGCTGGGATTTACGTCGAGTTGACCAGCCTGCATGCAGTGGGGGAATGAGATTCTGCTCTAAGTTTTTTAGAATGTCAGGTATGCCAGCGGATAAGTCGTTATTAAGTAAAATTGCGCGACTATCAAAGGCTGGATACGTTACACCCTCTAATTCCGATGCTTTGAGCTGCACCCGATTTTTTTCACGTACAACGGGTTCTAAAATAAGGTGATGGCCATCATGAGTTTCTAATCGGGTAATGCTGGTAATTTCTGGAGAAATACTGCCGATACGCACATCTAGACCAGCCGCTTTCAGTATGTTACATAGCTCANNNCCACATTCCGTAAATAGTAGGTATTGCGTGTGTGGTTTTCTGGGATAATCAGCAAACGTCTTGCTTCAGGGCAGATTTTTTCTACAGCCACTTGTGCTGCTTGAACGCTTAAACTTAGAAATTCTGGATTAAGATTGTTAAATCCACCTGGAAAAAGATTGGTGTCTACTGGGGCAAGCTTGAATCCTGCATTACGCAGATCTACACTCGCATAGAATGGTGCTGCATGCTCTAGCCATTGACTCCGAAACCAATGCTCGATTTGCGGCATGGCTTCTAGCATGCGCTTTTCTAGCGCGAGTAATTGGCCGTTAAGGGCAGTCGTTAAATGTGGAACCATGATTTCTCTATTAAATTATGTTGAGACTATATCACTTGATGTGCTTGCACGTCAGCATGATAACTACTTCTTACCATGGGGCCACTTGCAGCATTATTAAAGCCCAGAGCGTTTGCTTTTGCCTTTAAATCGTCAAAAATAGCAGGTTCAACATAGCGCATCACTGGTAAATGATGCACGCTCGGCTGCAAATATTGACCGACTGTGAGCATACTGACATGATGTGCGCGTAAATCTTGCATGACGGCTAAAATTTCTTCATCCGTTTCACCTAAGCCTAGCATGAGTCCAGATTTAGTAGGAATCTGCGGATACATTGCATGGAAAGCTTTGAGCAGGTTAAGAGAGTGCTGATAATCTGAGCCTGGGCGGGCTTGTTTGTATAAACGCGGCACAGTCTCAAGATTGTGATTCATGACATCGGGCGGTGCTTTACGCAAAATTTCCAGCGCAATGTCTAAACGTCCACGAAAATCTGGCACTAAAATTTCAATTTTGATATTGGGCGACTGTGTGCGTACCGCCTGAATGCAATCTACAAAGTGCTGTGCACCAGCATCTGGCAAATCGTCGCGGTCTACAGAGGTGATCACAACATAGTTGAGCTTCATTTGTGCAATAGTGCGCGCAAGGTTTTCTGGTTCATCGCTGTCAGGTGGTAACGGTTTACCATGCGCCACATCGCAAAATGGGCAACGACGCGTACAAATGTCGCCCAAAATCATAAAGGTTGCAGTACCACCACTAAAGCACTCGCCTATATTGGGGCAACTGGCTTCTTCACATACGGTGTGCAAATTGTTTTCGCGCAGCACGCGTTTGATTTCTTGAAAGCGAGCAGAGTCGGGTACTTTCATGCGTATCCACTCTGGCTTGCGTAGCACTGGTTGCGGCACGATTTTAATGGGGATACGTGAGGTTTTTGCCGCATCAATTTCTTTGGTACCCGGCATCTTTTTGCCAGTTATGGTGTTGTTGGACATGCGTTTAATTTCTCATGAATTAGACTAAGTATGGCGTTAGCAATATCAGGTTGGTGCATTGTAATACCTAAGTCTTTTGTCTGGGTCATGGTTAAGCCTTGGTAGCCACAAGGGTCAATGGCATCAAACGGGGTTAAGTCCATTTCTACATTTAAACTTAAGCCATGATAACAGCATTGATTTTTAAGACGCAAACCAAGGGAGGCAATTTTTTTGCCTTGCACATATACGCCAGGAGCGTCCGCTTTAGCAACAGCTTGTATTTGATGTGCGGCCAGAAAATCAATCAGGCTACTTTCTATCATGGAGACAAGTTGGCGTACGTTCAAGTGCCGCCGTTTTAAATCAAGCAAAAGATAAATGATGATTTGCCCAATCCCATGGTAAGTAATTTTGCCACCTCTATCTACCATGATGAGGGGGATGTTGTTTTGTGGTAAGCGCACGCCTTTGCGATTTAAGCCAAGTGTGTACACTGATGGGTGTTCTGTCAGCCAAATTTCATCAACAGTATCGATTGCGCGATTGGCGGTAAAGTGTTGCATTGCAAGTAGCGTCGTCTGGTAATCGGTGATGCCGAGCGCGCGAACAATGACTGGAGAATTATGCCCGTGATGAAGGGAGGACATTTGCGGTTATAACACCACTCTAACCATGGGGTGTGCGGTGAGGGTACGGTAAATATTATCTAATTGCAGTTTGGAGACAACATAGACCATACAAGTGAGGCTGATGTATTTACCGCCAGCGCTACCGCGCATTTCGATCAAATGCGTGTCAAATTCAGGAGCATGTTGCTGGATAGCTTTGGTGATTTCCAGAGTAAAATCGATATGTGTCTCTCCCATGACCTTAATTGGAAAGTTGCAGGGAAACTCAATTAAGGTTTCGTGTTCTGGAGTGCTCGCGTCTGCCATATTACTGCATCATAAGTTTGATGTTGTCTATCATACGGCTGAAAAAATTGCCGACTTCAATATCATTTGCCGCAACAAGAGCGTGTTCAGCCAATATTTTTCCATCTAGTTTGAAAGTGATTTTACCGATGGTTTGGTTGGTTTTAATCGGTGCGATTAGTGGTTGTTTAGTGGTCATGCTGGCTTTTACTTTTGCATAATCTCCTTTTGGTAAAGAGAAGTAAACAGGTGTGGCCACTGTGGCGTTGACTGTCTTCTCTTGTCCTTTCCAGACATGTAACGCACTAATGGGCTGACCTGGATGATATACCTGCGTCGTCTCAAAATACTGAAAACCATAATTGAGCAGTTTTTGGCTTTCTACTGCGCGCGATGTTTCAGAAACTGCGCCGAGCACGACTGAAACTAAGCGTGTTTCATTGCGTTTGGCAGAAGCTATCAAACAATATCCCGCAGTATTGGTATGCCCCGTTTTCATGCCGTCGACATTGGCGTCTAACCAAAGTAATCGGTTGCGATTAGGTTGCGTGATTTTGTTATAGGTGTATTCTTTTGTGGAATATAGCGTTTTATATTCAAGCGGAAAATCATGAATAAGCGCACTTGCTAGAATCGATAAGTCATACGCGGTAGTGTAGTGATCTTTGTCAGGAAGCCCCGTTGCATTCATAAAATGCGTATTTTTCATACCGAGTGACGCTGCTTTTTTATTCATCAAATCTGCAAACTGTGATTCTGAGCCAGCAATGTTTTCGGCAAGTGTAATGGCAGCATCATTGCCAGACTGGATAATCAAGCCGTA
>DHYP01000007.1:22261-24361 GCA_002414145.1 Methylophilaceae bacterium UBA5127
GGCTCGATAAACATTTTTGAGCCCTCAGCCTTCCACGCTTTTTCACTGACAGGTAAAGTTTGATCTAACTTGAGATGGTGCTGCTGAATCGCCTCAAAAGTAAGATATGCCGTCATAATTTTTGTCAGAGAGGCGGGTTCAACACGCTTATTTTCTTTATAAGCGGCAATGGTTGAGCCACTATTAAAGTCTTTCAGCAAGTAAGCGTTAACCGCAAGTTGAGGCGGAGGTACCACTTCTGCAAACGTAAGTGATGCACACAGTATAGAAAAAAGAATCCATGTAAATAGCAATATTTTACGCATAAGTTTTATTGGCTGATGAGGCTTGGAATGTTGAGTTTTTTACGAATTTCTGCGGCAATTTGGTCAGCTTTGCTTCTACTAGAATAGGGGCCAAGCTTTAACCGATGCAAGTCATTATTATACACGTGGTTGATGTTGCTAGTACCCGTAATGCCAAGGTTTAGAATTTTTTGTTTTAACTTGTTGGCGTTTTCTTCGAATTTAAAAGCCCCTACCTGCACAAAAAATTGTGAGATAGCGCTATCTGAAGCGCTGCTATCTTTTGAGGTTAAAGGACTGTTAGCTGCCAGTGGCTTTTTATCTGTTGATAGGGTTTGGTTTTGCGTTTTGTAGCTGGCAACATCAACGCTTTCAATTTGTACTTGGGCGCTACCTTGATTGATGATGCGTAATTTATAAGCGGCGGCATAAGAGAGATCAATAATACGATCATGTTTAAACGGACCCCGATCATTAATTCGCACAACCACTGAGCGCTGATTTGCAGGGTTAGTGACTTTGACGTAGCTTGGTAATGGCAAGGTGGGGTGTGCAGCAGTCATGGCATACATGTCGTATGTTTCGCCCGTCGATGTTTTTTTACCATGAAAGCGTTTGCCATACCATGAGGCTACACCCGACTGCGTAAAAGACTGGGCGTTAGTTATCGGTACGTAGACTTCACCTAATGCTTTATAGGGCTTGTTAGCAATAGGATTAATGGGTTCGTATTTTGGGGTAGCATCAGGAATATCATCGAGGTTTTGAGGTGGGTTTTCTTCTGGGCCATCATCCAAATAATATCCTCCTGGTTTAGTGCTACCCTCTGTGTTCTCAGAAGTAGATTGTGCATCACTGGCTGAGGGCTTGGTGGGTGACTCTTGTGTTTTAGTAGCGGGTGGTGCGGGAGGTGTAGGGTGTGCTGTACGATTACCACCGCAGGCGCTTAGCACACTCACGAAGAAAATAATAAGTAGAAAATTTCTCATTTTAATTGACTCAGTCTAGCCAGATGCCAGTAATTTTTTGTGCGTTTGTATGCTCATCAGCAGACCAAAGCCAAGACCTAAAGTGAGCATGGAGGTGCCTCCGTAGCTGATGAGGGGTAAGGGTACACCGACAACAGGTAGAATACCACTCACCATGCCCATATTCACAAAACAATAAGTTAAAAACGTCATGGCAATACTGCCTGCCAATAATCTGGAAAATGTACTTTTTGCCTGAGATGCAATGATGAATCCGCGAATCACAATGATCGCAAAAAGTGTTAATAGCAAAAGATTACCCACAAGTCCAAACTCTTCTCCAAACACGGCAAAGATAAAATCGGTGGTACGTTCTGGGAGAAAGTCTAGCTGCGTTTGTGTGCCATTGAGCCAGCCTTTGCCTGTGACCCCACCAGAACCAATGGCGATGGTGGATTGAATGATGTGATAGCCAGAACCTAAAGGGTCTTGTGTCGGGTCTATGAGTATTTCAATTCTACGGCGTTGATAATCATGAAGCAGCGACCAAAATATTGGACTAAGCGCGCCAACGAGTACGATGCCTCCGAGAATAAACCGCCAGCTTAATCCTGCCAAAAATATCACAAAAATTCCTGAAGAAGTGACTAGCATGGCTGTACCTAAATCTGGTTGCTTCATAATAAGTAGTACAGGGAAAAGTAAAATTGCACCCGCAATGATAAAGTCGGTTGGTTTTAATTTGCTTTCGCTTCTAGAAAAATACCATGCAAGCATAATAGGGCTGGCCAGCTTAATCAGCTCGGAGGGCTGAATTTTAGTCACACCTAGATTTAACCAACGTCTTG
>DHYP01000007.1:24377-26988 GCA_002414145.1 Methylophilaceae bacterium UBA5127
GTCACCAAAGAGAGCCACTGCAATCAATAGTGACACGCCGATGATGTAGGCAGGCACAGCGATTCGTTCGATATGCTGAGGTTGGACATTGGCTACAGCCCACATCGCACTCAATGCTACCAGCATATTAATGAACTGTGCGTTTACCTTACTAAAGTCATGACCAGAAGCACTATAAAGCACGAATAGGCCTATCAGCATCGCAAATAAAATGCAGGCTAATAGCACAGAGTCTAAATGTTTAAAACAACCAGCAATCAATTTACTAATCATAGAGCGGTGCCTCTGCTGGTGATTCAGCGCTTGTATTATCTGCATTAATCGGCGCGACTTCAACAGCTGGTTTTATATTCTCTTCGGAAGGCTCTTTTCCGAGTAAGAAATAATCCATCACTTTTCTAGCGATAGGGCCTGCGGCAACACCACCATGTCCACCATTTTCTACTATTACCGCCAATGCAATTGTGGGATCCTCTGCGGGGGCATAGGCAATAAAAAGCGCATGATCGCGGTGTCGTTCATCAATATTTTTTTCGTTGTATTTTTCATTCTGTTTGATGCCCACCACTTGTGCTGTGCCTGTTTTAGCCGCAATACTATAACCTGCATTGGCACCTACTGAGGCTGCAGTGCCGCCTGGTAGTGTGACATCAATCATGCCTGCTTTGACGATATCTAAGTTGTCATTATTCAGTTGTATTTTATCGGCTAATGTATTTTGAATGAAAGTTGTGGCGTTGCTTTTTGTGTCGACAATAGCGTTGACGATATGCGGTTTCATGGCATTACCATGGTTAGCTAAAGTAGCTGTTGCATGAGCCAGCTGCATGGGTGTAACAAGCGTGTAGCCTTGGCCGATGCCAACGATGACAGTTTCGCCCATATACCAAGGTTGTTTGTACTTTCTTTTTTTCCATTCAGGAGTAGGTAAGAGGCCTGAGACTTCTCCATTAATATCAATATTGGTTTTCTCGCCAAAGCCAAAGTGGCGGACGAAATCAGTGAGTTTATCAATACCTAACTCCATGGCGAGCCCATAAAAAAAAGTATCGCAAGAAATTGTAATTGCTTTTTTGATGTCGACATAACCATGCCCACCAGGTTTCCAGTCGCGGTAGCGATGGCTACTATTTGGCAACGTAAAGTATCCTGGGTCACTAATGCTGAATGGCGGGAATCGTTTGCCAGCTTCTAAGCCAGCCAATGCAACAAAAGGCTTAAAAGTTGAGCCAGGGGGATACAGCCCTCTTAATGCGCGGTTGATTAATGGCTTATCGAGAGAGTTGTTGAGTGAATTCCAGTTATCGTAATCAATGCCATCTACAAACAAATTGGAATCAAAGGTAGGCATGCTGACAAAGGCTAATATCTCGCCAGTGCTGGGTTGAATCGCAACCAGTGAGCCACGACGTTCCCCAAACGCCTTTTCTGCGATTTCTTGTAGTTTGGCATCAATGGACAATACGATATTGTTGCCTGAGGTAGGCGCTGCGCTTGAAAGTACACGCACGGCTTGGCCACTTGCATCGATTTCGACCTGTTGAAAACCAGTTGTACCATGAAGCTCGCGCTCATAAAATTGCTCAACACCGCTTTTACCTATGTGGTCTGTACCCTTGTAATTGGAAAAGTGGTTGTCTTCCTTAAGTGACTCAAGGTCACTTTCGTTGATGCGGCTAATGTAACCAATCGCGTGCGCACCAAGATTGCCTCTTGGGTAATGACGATATAACCGTGATTTAAGTTCTACACCAGGGAACCGGTAGCGATTCACTGCAAATTTCGCAGCTTCAATTTCATTTAAGTGTGTGCGAATTGGGATGCTTTCAAATGAGTGGCTTTGCGCTTTTAATTTTTTAAAGCGTTTTAAATCATTAGGACTAATCTCAACCAGTTTAGTCAGCTCTGCTATTGCTGTTTCCAAATCCTCAATTTTAGAGGGGGTTATCTCTAGTGTGTATACGAAAAAGTTGAGGGCGAGCACTAGACCATTTCTATCCAGAATGAGCCCGCGGTTAGGGGTGATGGGCACAACGGAAATGCGATTACTTTCTGCGAGAGTATGGTAATAACCATATCGGTGTACTTGTAAGTAGTAAAAGCGAACACTTAAAGCAACAAAAGCGAGCAACGCAACAATGCCCATGATGGTCAGTCTAACCTTAAAGTTGTGCTGCTCAGTCTGATGGTTTTTAAGTTCGGTGCTATAGGCCATGAGCTAGTGTTATTTATGCTTAGGACGCGTGGGGGCACCAAAAATCATAACCATGATTTGCCATAAAATGAGATTGGTCAGAATTGGTAAAAAATATGACATATGGGGTGCTTCATTATCGGCAAACAATTTTAAAATCAATACAATAAAGCGTTCAGTGGTCAGCAGTGTCAGCACATAAGCAGATAGCTGCCATTTGTTAAATAGCACCAGTCTACGTTGATAAAGCAACCCCAAAAATGCAGTAAAAGCATAGCCAAGTGCATGTTGACCAAGCAGGCTGCCAGTGGATAAATCAACGATCAGACCAGCGAGCCATGCTACGCCCACGTTGCACATGTTAGGCGCACGCAATATCCAATACATTGTTACTACCAATAAAAAATCAGGACGCAT
>DHYP01000007.1:27022-28532 GCA_002414145.1 Methylophilaceae bacterium UBA5127
GGGTACAGTTGAAAAATAAGCGCAATTGCCAAAGTGGTGATGACAGTAGTGAGTTCAACGTGACGCATCAGGTTTAGCTTTCACTTTGTTTGGTTTAGTCTCTTGTTTTTTTTCAGCTTTTTTTGGTGCTGTAGGACTTGTTTCTTCCGTGTACTGAATCGTTTCTGGTTGCGGCATGCTGAGAATGAGTAGTTGAGAGTGGCTGTTAACGCCAGCAGTGGGTGTGCTGATGATTTTTGCAAATGGTGAATCAGGGCTCTGTTTGATTTGTGTCACAGTAGCCACGGCAAGACCTGAAGGGTAAATGCCATCTATGCCAGAAGTGACTAACTTATCACCAACTTTAATATCAACGCTAGTTGGCAGGAATGGAATGTCTAAGGTATTGCTTTTGCCTTCACCAAATGGAATGGCGCGTAATTGATTGCGTTCAATTTGGATGGGGATGGATAAATTTTTATCTGTGACCAGTGTTACTTCGCTACTAAAAGGGTAGGTGCGAGTGACTTGACCAATCACACCGTCGGCATCGACAACTGCTTGTCCGGCGCTTACGCCATGATTGCTACCGCGGTTGATCACAATCACATTGCTAAATGGATCGCGACCCATATGCATAATTTCACCTAAAATGGCTTTAGGTATAATGGGTGCATTGCCTTTTAATAAGCTTCTTAGATGCGTATTTTCTGATTCAATGGTACTCAGGCGTTGCAATAACACTTGCTGTTCCATCTCTTTAAGTTTTAACGCTTGGTTTTCTTTAAGTAGCGCATTGTGTGAGGATAAATAGTTTTTGATATTCATGCCCAATTGGCTGGGAGCGTTGGCAATCATTTCCAGCGGATGCAATGCGGCAATAAAGGCCTGCCGAAATTGTGATAAATAATTAAAGCGCGCATCCACCGCCATTAACACGAGAGAAAGCGCGCAAAAAAACATCATGCGAGAAAACGGACTCGGTCCGCGAACAAAAAAGGCAAGAGACTCTTGAGGTTCTAGTTTTTGATGTACGCCCTTAAGCATGCCAAATTGTGTGCGAGAATCAGAGAGTAAACAAAAGGCTATTCGCTAGCAAACACGTTGCCTAATTTGTCCATTTCCTCAAGTGCGCGACCACAGCCACGTGCGACACAAGTGAGTGGATCTTCTGCGACGATTACAGGCAAGCCAGTTTCCTCCATTAGCAATCGATCCAGATCGCGTAGCAATGCGCCACCGCCAGTGAGTACCATGCCTTTTTCTGCAATATCCGCACCAAGTTCGGGTGGTGTTTGTTCTAGGGCAGATTTTACTGCGCCAACAATTGAGTTTAAAGGTTCTGTGAGTGCTTCTAAAATTTCATTGCTGGAGATAGTAAATTTGCGTGGTAAGCCTTCAGCCAGATTGCGTCCAGTCACTTCCATCTCTAATACTTCGGAGCCTGGGAATGCAGAGCCAATTTTCTTCTTAATGGCTTCAGCCGTAGGCTCGGAAATTTGCATGCCGTAATTGCGGCGGGTGTGATCGA
>DHYP01000005.1:0-390 GCA_002414145.1 Methylophilaceae bacterium UBA5127
AAAGCGCGCTCTGCATTAGAAAAAGCCTATCAGGATGCAGGTTACCTCACCGTATCCGTGAGTATTCCACAGCAGGATGTGGATGAGAATTTTGTCAAATTATTGGTGACAGAAGGTTCTGTAGAACGTTTGCGTGTGACCGAATCTAAATACACTTCTCTGGCAGAAGTAAAGTCTCGCGTGGCTGAATTTGCAGAAGGCAAAGTGCCCCATTTTCCAACGGCGCAAAAAGAGTTAGGGCAAGTGAACCGTGGGCAAAATCGGCAAGTGACGCCCATATTAAGAGCCGGTAAAACCCCTGGAAAAGTAGAAGTAGATTTAAAAGTGCAAGATCAGTTACCGTTGCACGGTAGCTTAGAGTTGAATGATAAATACTCATCCAACACCACG
>DHYP01000005.1:404-2741 GCA_002414145.1 Methylophilaceae bacterium UBA5127
AATGGCTCTGTGCGCTATGAAAATCTATGGCAAAAAGACCACAGTCTTGGCTTGAGTTTTCAGGTGTCCCCTGAAGATTTAAATGAAGTAAAAGTGATTTCAGGCACCTATGTAATTCCACGCATGAATGGCGATTATTTCGCAGCTTATGGGGTCATCTCTAAAAGTAATATTAGTGCAGTGGGTGATGTGAGTGTGATTGGTGACGGGCAAATTGCGGGTATACGCTATATCCATCCGTTGCCTTTACTTGATCATTATTATCACAGTTTGACATTGGGCGCAGATTATAAAGACTTTAAAGAGTCCATCTTGCTTGGTGCAGATACCAGCAAGACACCTATCTCATACACTGCGCTTTCGCTGGGCTATGATGCCAATTACTCCATGACGGACGCGCAAGCACAGGCAAACGTCACCGTCAATTTTGCCCCGCGTGGTATAGGCAATGAAAATAAAGAGTTCGATGATAAACGGACATTGGCAAAGGCCAATTATGTGTATTTGAGAACAGACTTGAAATATACACAAAAACTGCTAAGCGATTGGTCTATGCAAGCACGGTTGGGCGCACAGTTGGCTAATCAACCGTTGATCTCTGCTGAACAATTTGCAATAGGTGGCGTGGACTCAGTACGTGGGTATTTAGAGTCAAGTGAACTCGGCGATAACGGAGTTTCTGGCACCATTGAGTTACGTACACCGCCACTTATCAAATATCTGAACAATAGCTACTTCAAAGACAACGTTAAAGAGCTTTACGCGTATGGCTTTTTAGATGCTGGCTATGTCAGCATTTATGACGCATTGGCCAGTCAGGATGAAAGTAATAGCTTGAGCTCGTTAGGGTTGGGCGTGAAGCTTAAGGCGACAAAAGGGTTGTTTGGTAATTTAGATTATGCACATGCGCTTAATGATTCTGGTGTGGTGAAATCAGGTGACGACAGAGTGCATTTTAAAGTGGGTTATGAATGGTAGTTTTAAGCTCAAGTGATTGAGATTAAAAAGATAAAGTAATCATGAGGAAATCAAAATGAATCAAGGCATCTATAAATTAGTCTATAGCAAAGTACTCAATATGTACGTCCCGGCTTCTGAGGCGGTGCGTAATCGCGGTAGTAAAAATAGCCGCAGTGTACGTAAGCATGCTAAAAGTGCATTGATTTTTACCGTCATCGCAAGCTTTACCTTTGTAGGAAGTGCGTTGGCCGACACGACCTTACCCGCTGGCCTCAGTATACAAAAAATGGTCAACACCCAAGTAATCAGTTCTGATGCTAATAATATTAATTTTAAACAGTTAGCACCCAAAGCGATTGTCGATTACAGCTCACTTAATTTGGCTAAGGGACAAAATTTTAATGTGGATATGTTAAGTACCTATTCCATGCTGAATCGCGTACATGATTTAAATCCAAGTACTTTAAACGGCAATGTGAACGGCGCAGGCAATATCTACTTTATTAATGCCAATGGGAGCATTTTTGGTAAAGATGCCAGGTTTAACGTAGGTTCGCTGTATGCAGGCTCATTAGACATTACTGATGACTTATTCAACTCCGGTTTTGTACATCAAGATATTGATAATGAACCAACATTTCAAGGTATTGCTGGGTTTGTAAAAATAGAGCAAGGGGCGGAAATTAATGCGATTGCAGGGGGTAAGGTGTTTTTATTTGCCCCAACGGTGACCAATAATGGCATTATTAATACACCTGATGGTCAGACAATTTTAGCTGCAGGGAATAAAGTCTATCTTGCTTCTAGCAAAGACCCCGCGGGGTTTTTAGTGGAAGTAGATGCAGGCGGTACAGCCACAAACCTGGGAAAAATTGTGGCAGAGCGTGGCAATATCACCATGATGGGATTGGCCGTGAATCAATCCGGGACGTTATCCGCCACTACGTCAGTACGTGCAAATGGCTCTATTCGTTTGGTCGCTGAGGATTCAAAATTTGCTAATAATGGTAGTGTGACATTAGCAAAAGGGAGTGTTACAGAAGTAACACCTGAGTATGCCGATAAAGAAGAGACCATTGCCTCACAACCATTTACCACTTCAAATGTGAAGATTGAAGCGAGTTTGGTCAATATTGATGGCAAGGTTAATGTCAAAGGGGGGAATGTCAACGTCAATGCTGAAAATACAGCATCTAGTCAGCTGACCACCTATTTAGGCCTAGACGGCCAGCCGATTAATCCCAATGCGCTTGAAAATAGAATCTATTTAGGCAATAACGCGGTGATAGATGTTTCCGGTGTGGATGCAGTCGCGCCCATGTCACGTAATCAGTTAACTATTCAATTATTTTCAGACCAGTTAAAAGATGCGCCAAT
>DHYP01000005.1:2757-4254 GCA_002414145.1 Methylophilaceae bacterium UBA5127
GTGGTCTGTTTAAGGAGACCGTTTATGTGGATGCGCGGAAAGGGACTTCATTATTTGACATACAGCCGTTCTTGAACCTAAAGGCTGCAACAGTTTCAGAAAAAATGACCAAGGCTGGGAGCGTGAATTTAAAAACACCTAATGAGGTGATTGCAGATAAAGGTTCTTTGGTTAATGTGTCTGGTGGCTCAACAACTTATGAGGCAGGCACCATAAAAGAAACCAACTTGTTCCTTAACGGCAAATTAGTGCCCATTTCTGAAGCAAAGTCTGGCGTTAAATATGATCAAACAGCGGATGTTTATAGTGTGCATAGTAGTAAATGGGGCACTACCCAGAGCTGGGATTTAAGTGGCGGTGGTACGCAAGGTTGGGGAAAAGTGACCACGGGTCAAACGGCAAGTCAGCTGAAGTCCGTGACTATAGGTGCAAACATAGAGGGTTATTTTGAGGGTGATGATGCGGGTACATTAAATATCAGCCATCCGCAGAAAGACACCGCCATTAAGAACTTATTATTATCCGGCACGTTGTTGGCAAATACTCAAGTGAGTCAGCAGCAGCTAGCGAATGGCACTGCGCCTAAAGGCGGTACACTCATTGCTTCTGCAAACGATTTAGTCATTTCTAAGCATGCAAATGCTCTAGTTAATGGCTTTACGTTTGGGCAGAGCCTTAATGGCGACTTTAAATCCTCGATGGGTACAGACTTCCTAGCGCAAGGTTTTAATAATATTACTTTAGCGAATGTTAAAACCCTTAAAGTAAATGATGAGATGCTGCTTAATCCTAATGGAACCCTTACATTAGGGGGCGTAGTGACTGACGATGTTCAAGTCAATGCAAATATCATCGCGCCAGGCAGCAATATTGTTTTGGGGGGTGAAGCAGGGACAGTGGCTGATGGCGTGACAATCAGCACCGCGGGAACCTATGTCAATAATAAATCAGGCGTACCTGGTCAGTATTCTCAACCTACTGCAATTAAAGCGGGCAGTATTAGTGCAGGCGTGCTTACGCTTGGTAAAAACGTCACGCTAAATGCCTCAGCAGGCGCTTCTGTGGATTCAAAAGGTACACTTAGCCAAGGCGAAGCCGGGGATATCACATTTACTAGCCCTACCAGCATTGATGATAGTGTGACTTTGCAAGCCTATGGGTTTAAAAAAGGCGGGAAACTGGATATTACATTTGGGTATTCTGGACAAGAGAAAGCCTTAAATGTTGCGGGTAACCAAAACGCGAGTGATAAGGATATTGATATCAGCAATGACTTTTTTAATCATGGAGGATTTTCAAGCTACGCATTATCAGCATTTGATGTGAATATCGGCGGTGGTAAAAGTGCGCCACAAGAGATATATGGTGCTAGCAAAACCTGGCAAATGAACTCGGGTTATGCCAATCAGTCTGGCGCTCAGGCCATGACTCAGCTAGTAACGCCAGTCATGCAGTCAGAAGTGACGCGTAGTCCAGTTTCATTGAGTTTTACAGCGA
>DHYP01000005.1:4307-5953 GCA_002414145.1 Methylophilaceae bacterium UBA5127
CGCTTGCAGAAAACACCACAATACGGACAGACCGTGGTGGAAATGTGACCTTGTCAGCAGGCAAGCAGGTCAATGTGCTGGGAGATATAGATACGCCTAGCGGAAATATCAATATTAAGATTAACGATAAAACGACTGACGGGACTTATGCATATGATCCTACGCAAGCGATTTATATTGGTGAAAAAGCCAAATTAAGCGCAACAGGTACCAGCGTGACGATGCCTGACTCACAGCCCAATTTATTAAAAACAAAAATATACAATGCAGGCACTATTAAAGTGGATGCACCCAAAGGTGCTGTTATAGTTAAAGAAGGAGCAGTGCTGGATGTTTCTGGCACCTCTGTAGAAAATGATACCAAAACCGTAACTGGCTATGTGCGTGAAACTTTGCATGGAGACGCTGGATCAATTGAGCTGACAGCCAGTGACGCTTTATTACTCGATGGTACGATGAAGGGGGCAGCAACGGGTACAGGCAGAGCTGGCACATTAAGTGTTGGCTTTACTAGTACGGTACTTAACGGTTCAGGACCGTTAATTGGCGGAAGTCGTGAAATAACGTTGACGCAACAAAAGCAACTGAAGGCACAGAACTTTACTGTAGGCGATAGCCTTAAATCAGATACAGGTGCGATATATACAGGAGATGGCACCGAGGTGCTACATGCGCAAATTTCAGCTGAACAAATCAAACAAGGTGGGTTTGCAAACTTGACAGTGAATTCTACATTGGCAGGAAGTGTGCAAAGTAACTCGATTCAGTTGGATGACAAACTAGATTTGAAATTGGCGGGCAATCTGCAATTATCAACGCCGTTAATTAACGTTAAAAATGATGGAACGGCTAAACTAAGTGCAAGCCACATCACTTTAAAAAGTAGCGCGACAGCAGTCGATAACGCTAGTATTACCTCTGGCAATGGCCGGCTAGAAACACAATCCAAGCAAATGTATATAGATGGCTTAGTGGCGATTGCAGGTGCAAAAGAGACTGCAATTACAACGAGTCAGGACATTAGCGGTCAGGGTACCCAAGTTAAAAATACTGGTAATGCTGCAACGCAAGGCGGTATTGTCGCAAGTGGTGATCTTAATCTAACTGCGCGCCAAATTTACCCTGCTACTAACGCTAAGCTTGGTTTTGAGGCGGTAGGTGATGGTCGTAAGATTACAGTTAATTCCAATGGAAAAGCTCCCAAGCCTGTACTTTCTGCGGGTGGAACTCTAAGTTTGAAGGCAGATAATATTCTACAAAAAGGTGTGTTAAGTGCACCATTTGGCAATATTTTTGTAGATGCTAAAACATTAGCCACATTTGCAACTAACAGTATTAGCTCTGTCTCTGCTAATGGTTTGGTTATTCCCTATGGTACTACGATTACAGGCGGAGAAGTATTTAATCCCAATGGTGTGTCATCAGAAGTATTGCCAGAAAAAGGGATTAGCATCAAGTCATCCAATGTTGATTTACAAAAAGACGCTGTATTAGACCTATCAGCAGGCGGCGATATGTTTGCCTACGAGTGGGTGCCAGGAATTGGAGGTAGTAAAGATGTGTTGGCACAACCTAATACCTATGCGATTATCCCAAGTCTAGGCCATAACTATGCGGCAATTGATCCTGTCATGGGCAGCTCGTCT
>DHYP01000005.1:6007-6358 GCA_002414145.1 Methylophilaceae bacterium UBA5127
AGCTGCAGGCTACTATACGTTATTGCCAGCACGTTACGCGTTGGTGCCTGGTGCCTATCTTGTACAGTCAAATGTCACAAGTACGACTCTTTTACCCACTCAAGTAGCTCAGCAGGCTGATGGTTCAAATCTGACTTCAGGATATTTTTCTGAGCTAGGAACAGGTGCCAGAGATGCTAATTGGTCTACTTTTAAAGTGACAGATGGCGCAATTTTTCGGCCCGCTGCTGGCGAAACATCTAAGGCTCCGTCACAGTATATTTTAACAAGCGCAAACAAGTTTTTTGCTAATCCTTTAAAGAATAAGGGGCAAGATATTGATTTTCCAATGGATGTCGCCAAGCTCAGTTT
>DHYP01000005.1:6383-7663 GCA_002414145.1 Methylophilaceae bacterium UBA5127
GCAAATGTCGTAGCTACTAAGCAAACGGGCGGTAGCGGTTTGCAAGTTGATGTGAGTTCTAGCAATATTCGCGTGGTTTCCACTGCAGGTGCCGATGACGGTAGCTTACAGCTTACGACATCAAGTATTAATGCATTGAATGCAGATAGTTTGTTGTTGGGCGGTCAGCGTAAAAAACAAGGCAATGCGGTCGAAATTAGTACCGCCACAGAAAATGTCACTATCGAGAATGACGACCAGCATGTGATTAATATGCCAGAGCTGATTGTTACAGCGACTAATCAGATTAATGTCAAAGCAGGGGCTAACGTTGATACAGGAGCCGCTACAAAAACACCTGTTAAAACGGAAATTACGACAAGTGGCGATGGTGCATTGTTAGCATTGTCATCAAAAAGTGACTTTGCCTACAACCGCACTGGCGGAAGTGCCAGCTCTGCTACAGGGGCGCTTATTGTAGAGGCCAATAGTCAGTTGAAAGCGGGTAACTCTGTAGTGCTAGATGCTACAAAACAGGCAAGTTTGAACAGTAACATTACTTTAGAGAATGGTGGCAGTGCCACTTTTGGTGCAAACAGTATTCTGATAGGTAATGCACCGCTAAATACAGCAGGCCTTAATTTAAATGCAGCGGCGCTCACAGCGTTAGGGCAATTGAAATCGCTTACTTTGAATAGCTATAACAATATCGATACTTTTGGTGCAGTCCAGTTTGGTAATAACAAACTAGATTTAACAATGAATGCGGCTGGCATTGCTGGACACTTGGCTAAAGGTGAGACGCTAGCAAGCATTGGAGCATCCCCTGTAAGCAGTGTCATCACAGCTAAAAACTTTACATTTAAAAATACCAATGGCGCTGCATTTGTGACGCCAACAGACGACTCTGGTCGTGGTTTGGAAATCAATGCAGGGACAGCTGAGGTAAAAGTAGGTAACGTAGTCACACAAGAAAAAATTGTGGGTACAGTTAATTTTGTAGGAGTGGGATCTGATGATACTACTATCAATGGAGGTAAAACAGAAGTCGCGGGCTACACAAGATTGGCAATAAAAGCGGATGAAATACATGTGGCTGACAAAGGGGCTTCTACATTTAATGTGGATACGATAACGCTCACCATTGGCCGCATTGTAGGCGAGACAGCAGCAGATTTTAAACTTAAAGCAGACAAACTAGAAGTCGCTAACCTCACTGGCGCTTCAACAACGGGGGCGGCTGGGGTAGGCGCTAAACTAGATGTGGTCGCCAAAGAGATAACAGTCGCTGGCGATATTGC
>DHYP01000005.1:7718-8020 GCA_002414145.1 Methylophilaceae bacterium UBA5127
ATTGCGAGTGGTGCGCATCTGAGCGCAGCATCTACGCCGATTGCTTTTTACAATCAAACCCAACACGCAAATGCTGGAAGCATCACACTGACTTCAAACAATGGCAATGTCAATATAGACGCGGGGGCGCTGGTTGATGTAACCAGCCAAGGCAACGCAGATGCAGGTACGGTAAGCTTGGTCGCTACTTCTGGGACTGCAAATGTCGTTGGAGATTTAAGAGGAAACGCCAGTGGAACAGGAAAAGGCGGCAAGCTGAATGTTGATGTGAAAACTTTAAACGATATTACTTTAACCAACGA
>DHYP01000005.1:8114-8468 GCA_002414145.1 Methylophilaceae bacterium UBA5127
AGCACGTGAGATTATTGTGAGTGCCGATTCAGGCAAAATTACAGTGACGGGTGAGGTTGTGGCTACCGCCAATAAAAATAGCCATATTGGTTTGTTTGCTAATAATGGCGTGAGCTTAGAGAGCAGTGCTGAACTCAAAGCAAATAGTACAGCGGCTAATCAAGAAGGTGGTAAGGTTGAAATTCAAACTCAAACAGGATCGCTTGACTTAAAAGCAGGCTCAAAAATAGATGTCAGTGGCGGCACAAATGGGGCTGGTGGTAAAGTGGCGCTGCGCGCACCCAGATTAGGTGACAATGCAGTGGCAGCGACCAGTTTAGCATCTGAAATTAAAGGGGCTAGATCAACCGTGTT
>DHYP01000042.1:0-476 GCA_002414145.1 Methylophilaceae bacterium UBA5127
CCACCACCGCCGCCAGTATTGCCGACAGCCTCTGGTAATCCAGCCACAATATAAATGGGTGAGCCAGAAATGTTGGGGTTACTTCCAGGAAGCTTGTCGTAAATTTTTTCTAATTCTGGGTCTTTGCCGTTTTGGTCATGCTGTGCAGAACGATCGAAAGGAGATCTTTTCTGATCGAGCAGCGCTAACGTGTTGTTCAGAAAGTCGTGTTGTTGATTTGATAGCGCTTGATTTTTCTGTAAAACCTCGCTGCCTCGATTAGGAAGCGCATCAAAATAACTTCCAATAGTGTCAATTCTATTGCGTAAAAATGCTAAATCTAAATCTGAGCGAGTAGGGTAGGCGACACTAGTGTTGCCTTGTTTTCCACGCAGTTCGTCCATTAAATCCAAAATATTTTTGAGATTGAGTTTATTGGCTAAGTTGTCGTTACCTGTTAGGTGATCACAATTAAAAATACAAGGAGGCTTTTGAAA
>DHYP01000042.1:530-7820 GCA_002414145.1 Methylophilaceae bacterium UBA5127
AATGCAGGCAGCATAAACAAAAAAATCTTAACGTATGGCTTGCGTGTGCTCATTGTTTAAATCTTTTAATAGGTGAGTTATGAGTAAGCGTTAGCGAAAAATACACTACATGTTGAATAATTTGTAGTGTATAAAACTACATATTGTAAAAATATTTTAAAATTTAAATGACGTGCCAATCCTCATTGGCAAGCATATCAACCAGTTTAATGAGTGGTAGACCAATAAGTGCATTCGGGTCTTCCCCGATCATACGCTCTATGATTGCGATGCCTAAACCCTCTGATTTTGCGCTTCCTGCACATTGATAGGGTTGGTCTTTTGAGAGGTAACGGTCGATTTGTTCATCACTAAGCTGTTTGAACTTAACCAGGTAGGGAACAACTTCAGATTGCAGATTGCCGGTCGCTGCGTTCAATATGCAGAGGGCACTGTAGAAAGTGACTTCTTTACCACGCATGATTTGCAACTGCTTAGTAGCATTTTTATGATTTAATGGTTTGCTCAACTCAACGCCATCAAGAGTAGCCACTTGATCGCAACCTATAATCAGCGCATGTGGGTATTCTATTGCAACTTTCTTGGCCTTTNNNCCTTTTCTTGTGCGAGTCTGAGCGCTGTTTGGTAGGGTTTTTCATCTGTTAGTGCAGTTTCATCTATTTTGGGTGAAACGCAATTGAAGGGGATTTGCAGCTTTTGTAATAGCTCGCGTCGATAGTTAGAAGAAGATGCTAAAATCAGCGTTTGTTTCATAGGATTATACCTTTTAAATCAAAAAAGTATTGATTTAAAAGGTATTTCTTCCATTAGTCTGGTTGAATTTCAAGTAATGATTCATCAGGAGTCACGTTGTCACCCTTGCTCACATGGATGGCAACGACGGTACCTGTCGTTGCTGCTTGTATTTCATTTTCCATTTTCATGGCTTCAATGACCAGTACGCCATCACCTGCTTTAACTTTGTCGCCCACTTTAACTTTAACCGCTACGATAGTACCAGGCATCGCCGTTGTGACGCATCCTGAGTGGTGTGGTTTAGGTCGGCCGCTAGCACCCACAGCATTGGTTTTTTTCTTGGTAGAGCCTTTTGTTGTGCCATTGCCTGACACCTCGATTTCGCTCAGCGTTTCAACAATGACCTCTTCTGCAATGCCATCTACAGAGACGTAGAATGGGCGATGCTCTTCACCTGAATGACCACTACCAGTGAGCTTAATATGGAATGTTTCACCATGTAAGGTAATTTTAAATTCGTTTGGTGCGTAACGCGATGAAGAGGTAGCTACATCTTCTTTGGAGAGTAATGCTTCGGGTTTTAAACTGCCGGCATTGCGTTCTTGTAAGAATGTTTTGCCAATGTCTGGGAACATGGCAAAAGTGAGTACATCTTCTTCGTTTTTAGCAATACGCTCAGTTTCCGCTTGTAATCTCGCCATTTCAGGCTCTAATAAATCAGCAGGTCGGCAAGTAATGCCTTCTTCATTACCAACAGCAAGTTGTTTTACCGCTGGGTCAATGTTTGCGGGTGATTTACCGTATTGACCAAGCAAGTAATTTTTCACTTCATTGGTGATGGATTTGTAGCGTTCGCCTGTCATGACGTTTAACACTGCCTGCGTACCGACGATTTGTGAAGTTGGTGTGACGAGTGGTGGGTAGCCTAAGTCTTTTCTTACTTTAGGAATTTCAGCTAAGACCGCATCCATTTTGTCTAATGCGCCTTGCTCTTTAAGCTGATTAGACAGGTTGGAAATCATGCCGCCAGGCACCTGATTCACTAGTACACGTGTATCCACGCCAGTAAAAGCGCTTTCAAACTGCCAGTATTTTTTGCGCACTTCTTTAAAGTAGGCAGTAATTTCTTGGAGTTTCATTAAGTCTAAACCCGTATCATAAGGGGTATCTTTTAACGCAGCGACCATGCTTTCTGTGGTAGGGTGGCTAGCTCCTTCAGAGAAAGAAGAGTTGCAGGTGTCGATAATGCTCACGCCATTCTCAACGCTTTTGAGCATCACCATGCTTGCAAGGCCAGAGGTGGCGTGGCTGTGCATGTGGATGGGTAGAGGCGTTGCCTCTTTTAGTGCTTTTGCGAGGTCGCCAGCAACACTTGGTGTGAGTAATCCTGCCATGTCTTTAATACCAATGCTGTCGCATCCCATGCCTTCCAACTCTTTTGCCATACTCACGAAATAGGCAATATCATGCACGGGGCTAGTGGTATAAGAGAGTGTGCCAATTGCATGCTTTTTAACTTTTTTAACAGCTTCGATCGAGGTTTTAAGGTTACGAATATCATTCATTGCATCGAAGATACGGAATACATCAACGCCGCCATCAGCCGCTTGTTTTACAAAAGCGTGTACAACATCATCTGAGTAATGACGGTAACCTAAAAGGTTTTGACCACGTAGTAGCATATTAATTTGGCTATTTGGTAATGCTTTGCGCAGTTTTTTCAAGCGTTGCCATGGGTCTTCTTTCAAAAATCTAACACATGCATCGAATGTCGCTCCGCCCCACGCTTCTAGTGACCAAAATCCAACTGCGTCAAGCTTGCTACAAATGGGTAACATATCTTCAGTGCGCATGCGTGTCGCAATTAAAGATTGATGTCCATCGCGGAGTATTAGTTCGGTGATATGTATTTTTTTACTCATAGTGTGTTCAGTCTGGATCGTTAAATTTAAATACCTTCATGCGCGGCAATTGCGGCAGAGATCGCAGCAGCAATTAATTCTGGCGGGAATTCAGTGGCATAGTTAATCAATTCTGGATGTGTCTCTACAAAGCTGGTGTTAAAGTGAGCAGCTCTGAAATCAGGATGTTTCATAATTTCTTGGTAGTACGGAATGGTCGTCTTGACACCATAAACCACCATGTCATTCAGTGCGCGGCGACCACGCTCAATAACGCTATTCCAATCTAGTGCCCACACAGTCAGTTTTGCACACATGGAATCATAGTAAGGTGGAATCACATACCCACTATAAATTGCGGCATCCATACGCACGCCAGGGCCGCCTGGTGCATAGTAACGTGTGATTTTGCCAAAGCTTGGCAAAAAGTCGTTTTTTGGATCTTCTGCATTAATGCGGTATTCCATGGCAAAGCCGCGAAAATTGATTTCTTTTTGCTGATATTGTAGTTTTAAACCAAAGGCAATGCGAATTTGCTCTTGCACAATATCTACGCCAGTAATAGTCTCTGTGACGGTGTGCTCTACCTGCAGTCTGGTATTCATTTCCATAAAGTAGAAATTGTCATTGGAATCCAACAAAAATTCCACAGTACCCGCATTCTGATAGCCGACAGCTTTACCAGCTTTAACGCCCAGATTGCCGATATACTCACGCTGCTTTTGAGTTAGCTGAGGGGATGGCGCAATTTCAATCAGTTTTTGGTTGCGACGCTGAATTGAGCAGTCACGTTCAAACAAGTGGATGACATTGCCATGACTGTCAGCCAGTATCTGTACCTCAATATGGCGTGGGGTGACTACGCATTTCTCCAAAAACACCTCAGGCTTGCCAAATGCTTTACTTGCCTCTGAGATGACGCGGTCATAGTTACTCAATAAGTCTTTCTCATTATCGCAACGACGTATCCCACGCCCCCCCCCACCATTGGTTGCTTTCAGCATAATCGGGTAGCCAATTTTGTTGGCTAAGGCACGTGCCGCTTCAACGGACTCCAGATTGCCATCGCTACCTGGAACGCATGGAATGCCAGCTTTAATCATGGCGTTGCGCGCTTGAATCTTGTCACCCATTTGACGTATGGTGGCAGCATTTGGGCCAATAAACTTTATGCCACGCCGCGTACAAATTTCAGCCAACTCTGGATTTTCAGATAAGAAACCGTAACCTGGATGGAGCGCGTCACAACCTGCAGCAACGGCCACGTTGACAATGTTGTGTGCGTTTAAATAGCCGGCCACAGGATCAGCGCCAATGCTATAAGCTTCATCTGCCTTCTTTACGTGTAGTGCATGACGGTCTGCATCTGCATAAATGGCAACAGATTTAATGCCCATCTCAGAACATGCGCGTACAATACGTACAGCGATTTCTCCTCGATTGGCTACAAGTATTTTTTTAAACACACGACACCTTTTTTATTCTGACAGCTGACTTGATTTAAGAATGTTATTCGGTCAATTGTATCATGTGAGGGTGTGCTTAAAAAGCGGGTTATGGCGATAAATTATATATACCATTAAAATGTAATAAAAATAAATAAAGAGTAACACGATGAAAACAGTCGTTATAAACAATCTTGATTTTGCATTAAAAGAACAGGTGATTTCGGATGTACTTCCCATGAGCTCGTTCATTAGGCTAAGTGAGTTATTGAATGCTGAAGCAATTCATGCTGCTAAAGTGCACTTTCAGCTATCTGGGCATAGCAAGTCTTTTAGCTTGCCTAGTTTGCATTTGCAGCTTGAAGTGGCGCTGCCAATGATATGTCAGCGTTGCTTGGAGGCAATCGAAGTGCCTTTAAGCCCTAATTTTGATTACGTGATTAGTGACATTGAGCCAATTGAAGATGAGCTCAATGACGAGCTAGACTGGATGGAAGCAAGCCAAAGTATGGATGTGATGGAACTCATTGAAGATGAGCTATTGATAGCACTTCCTATTGCCCCTTTACACACGGTTGAGTGTCAGGCGTTGCAATGGACTAGTGGGGAAAAACCTAATCCGTTCGCGGTGCTTAAAGGCAAATTCTAAGTTTTGATTTACATCTTCAGTTAAATTAGATTATAATTATCGATTAATTTTTAACGTGAAGTTATTTGATTGCTATATTTGAAGTACGGATTGGCAATTTTTTATGGAGTATTATTATGGCAGTTCAACAAAATAAAAAGTCACCTTCAAAACGCGGCATGCATCGCTCACATGACTTTTTAACAAACCCACCGTTAGCAGTAGAGCCTACAACAGGGGAAACACATTTGCGTCATCATGTTAGTCCAAGTGGTTATTACCGTGGTCGCAAAGTGATGCCAGCTAAAGGCGAGTAAGTATCTCAAAGATTTTTATTCATTGAATTATCAAATTGATGAATCAGTACGCCGTGCTTTCGATAAGTACGGCGTTTGCTTATGTAGATTAGTTGTCTCACATTAAAACGGATTCATATCATGACAACAGCGATAGACTCAAACCACAAAAATATGGACATCACGATTGCAGTAGATGTAATGGGGGGTGATCATGGACCACATGTCACTGTACCTGCAGCGATTAAGGTGATGAACGAAAATCCTCGTATTAATGTGGTGTTGGTCGGTTTACAGGATGTGATTGAAGCGGAACTCAGGGCGCAAAAAACAACAATCAGTCCGCGATTACGTATTCATCATGCAAGTGAAGTGGTGCAGATGGATGAATCTCCGCAAAGTGCATTGAAGAATAAAAAAGACTCCTCTATGCGTGTGGCCATTAATATGGTGAAAACGGGCGAAGCCAATGCATGCGTGAGTGCAGGTAATACTGGGGCACTCATGGCAACAGCTAGGTTCGTATTAAAAACTTTACCTGGAATTGATCGTCCAGCGATTGCATCGGCATTGCCATCAGAAAAAGGCAATACGTATATGTTAGATTTAGGTGCGAATGCAGACTGCACCGCCGAACACTTGTATCAGTTTGCCATTATGGGTGCAATGTTAGTCAGTTGTGTTGAAAATAAGCCAAACCCTACTGTGGGTTTGTTAAACATCGGATCTGAAGACATTAAAGGTAATGAGGTTGTTAAACAGGCGGGCGAATTACTCAGAAATAGCCACCTCAATTTTTATGGCAATATAGAAGGCGATGATATTTTTAAAGGCACTACCGATTTAGTCGTATGTGACGGATTCGTTGGCAATGTTTCTTTAAAAACAACTGAAGGCTTGGCGCACATGATGGGTAAATTCCTAACCATGGAATTTAAAAAGAATTGGCTGACCAAGTTAATGGGCTTAGGTGCAATGTCTGTGTTGAAGTCCTTTAAAAAGCGTGTAGACCCGCGCCGTTATAACGGCGCTAGTCTTTTGGGTTTAAGAGGTATTGTTGTGAAAAGCCATGGCGGAGCAGATAATGTCGCTTTTTACTACGCATTACATGTCGCCATTGAAGAGGCTAGGAGTGGTGTGCTAAGACGCATTACGGAACAGTTGGAAATTGAACATCTTCAAACCTCATCCATTGCCCAGATAAGTGAAGGCCAATAGGCTTTGCTTCATTTTTAAGGCATAATCCACTCTTATGATTTATTCAAAAATAGCAGGTACGGGTAGCTACTTGCCTAAAAAAGTGCTCACCAATCAAGATTTAGAAAAAATGGTGGATACGACAGATGACTGGATATTTGCAAGGACGGGTATACGTCAGCGTCACATTGTTGAGGATGAGTATACGAGCGATCTTGCGTTTGAGGCAGCTAAAAATGCGATTGTCTCAGCCAATATTCAAGCAGAAGAAATAGATTTAATTATTGTCGCTACTACCACACCAGATAAAGTGTTTCCTAGTGCCGCGGTAATGGTACAGCGTAAGTTAGGGTTAAGTGGTTGCCCTGCTTTTGATGTTCAGGCAGTGTGTAGCGGGTTTATTTATGCACTGTCGACTGCAGATAATTTTATAAAAGCAAAGAGTGCGCGCTGTGTTTTGGTGATTGGTGCGGATACCTTTTCACGCATTACCGATTACACGGATAGAAGTAACTGTATATTGTGGGGCGATGGTGCTGGCGCAGTGATTTTGCAAGCGAGTGCTGAGCATGGTGTAATGTCAACGCATCTTCACGCAGATGGTAATTATGAAAAAATGTTGCATGTGCCCAGACGTGAGGATGGTCGCAATTTTGTAGCGATGGAAGGTAATGCCGTGTTTAAAATGGCGGTCAATACGCTGGATCAAATCGTTGATGAGACTTTAGAAGCTAATCATCTACAAAAAAGCGACATCGATTGGTTGGTGCCGCATCAGGCAAATATTCGTATACTGCAAGCGACTGCAAAAAAATTGGAAATGTCGATGGATAAAGTGGTGGTGACGGTTGATCAGCATGGGAACACTTCTGCTGCATCAATTCCATTAGCGCTTGACGTAGCGGTGCGAGATGGACGGATACAGCGTGGTCATAAGATACTCATGGAAGCGTTTGGTGGCGGATTTACTTGGGGTTCCGCATTGATCCAATATTAATCAACAAAGTTGAATCGGAAAAATATCATATGAGTCAATTTGCTTTTTTCTTCCCTGGTCAGGGCTCTCAATCTGTAGGTATGATGTCTTG
>DHYP01000042.1:7833-10115 GCA_002414145.1 Methylophilaceae bacterium UBA5127
GCTTAGCTGATTTAGCGATTGTTAAGCAGACTTTTGTAGAAGCCTCAGATACATTGAAAGTTGACTTTTGGTCAATGGTCAACGAACCCAATGAGCTTTTGAATCTGACCCAACATACACAGCCGTTAATGCTCACAGCAGGGGTGGCGACATGGCGAGCTTATCAACAATTAGATGGTGCAATGCCTGCTGTAATGGCAGGACATAGTCTAGCTGAATACACTGCTTTAGTTGCAGCAGGCGCATTGCGCTTTGAAGATGCGCTACCATTGGTGAGATATCAAGCAGAAGTGATGCAGCATGCAGTGCCAGAAGGTAAAGGCGGTATGGCGGCAATTCTTGGGCTGGAAGACGATTTAGTACGTGAAGTCTGCTTAGAAGCTGCAAATGGTGAAGTAGTAGAAGCTGTTAACTTTAATTCACCAGGTCAAGTAGTGATTGCGGGTGAAAAATCTGCAATAGATCGCGCAGTAGAAGTTGCCAAAGCCAAAGGTGCTAAACGTGTGATTGCGCTATCTGTCAGTGTTCCATCGCATTGTGCACTCATGAAGCCTGCGGCTAAGCAACTTGCAGAATATTTGAAAACCGTAAAGATGCAGGTGCCTTCAATACCCGTGTTGCAGAACGCTGATGTGGCGAGCTATCGAGAGGTCGGTGCGATTCAAGATGCATTAGCACGTCAATTATATAGCCCAGTGAGATGGGTTGAGACGGTACAAGCTGTTTATCGGCAAGGTATTACAATGAGTGCTGAATGTGGGCCAGGTAAAGTATTATCAGGATTGGTCAAACGTAGTGTTCCAGAGCTTACTTGCATTTCTTTGGTAGACGTACCGTCATTAAATGAATTTGTAGAAAATAATAAATAAATCAATACATTAAAGGAGATTTTTAATGTTGAGCGGTCAGATTGCTTTAGTAACAGGTGCAAGTCGTGGCATAGGTGCTGCAATTGCATTGGCGTTGGGGAAACAAGGTGCAATAGTGATTGGTACGGCGACCACAGCAAGTGGTGCTGAACGTATTGATGCAACCTTAAAACAAGAAAATATTAGAGGGCTTGGGCTAGCCTTGGATGTTAACGAGCCAACTCAGGTGGAGACTGTGCTTAAGCAAGCTGCAGAACAGTTTGGCGAAGTCACTATTCTGGTAAATAACGCGGGTATTACCCGTGATACCTTGCTAATGAGAATGAAAGACGAGGATTGGGATGCGGTAATTTCCACCAATTTGAAGTCTGTATTTCGTATGAGTCAAGCTGTTTTGCGACCGATGATGAAAGCACGCACTGGTCGCATCATCAATATTTCTAGTGTTGTAGGACATATGGGTAATGCAGGTCAAACTAATTATGCTGCTGCCAAGGCGGGTATGACAGGTTTCACTAAATCGTTAGCTGCAGAAGTCGGTAGTCGTGGGGTCACGGTTAATTGCGTAGCACCAGGGTTTATTGCTACTGATATGACTGCTGAATTGCCAGAAGAGATTAAAAATCAGATGCTTACAAGAATTCCGTTGGCAAGGTTGGGTAATGTTGAGGAAATTGCATCAACTGTAGCATTTTTGGCATCGCCAGGTGCGGCATATATTACAGGTGAAACGATTCATGTGAATGGCGGCATGTACTGCGCCTAAATTATGATTTTTTTGAGTTTTTTTTGCTGAGTTTTGGTAGAATGCGTGCTTAGCAAAAAAACGCTAATTTTTAACTAAAGGGGTATTTAGATGTCTGACATCGAACAACGTGTAAAAAAAATCGTTTGCGAACAATTAGGTGCGAACGAAGCTGACGTAAAAAACAGCTCATCATTCGTAGATGATTTAGGTGCTGACTCATTAGACACAGTAGAGTTGGTGATGGCTTTAGAAGAAGAGTTTGATTGTGAAATTCCTGACGACGAAGCTGAAAAAATCACCACAGTCCAACAAGCGATTGACTACGTCAACGCTAACCTCAAATAAATTTCAGATTTATCAGCTCTCGTGAGAGGGCTGATTTCTAATATGACGAAACGCAGAGTAGTAGTAACCGGTCTTGGCGTAGTGTCTCCAGTAGGAATTGGAACAGCGACAGCATGGAAAAACATCATCGCTGGACAGTCTGGCATTAGACGCATCACTAAATTTGACCCGAGTGCATTTGCTTCCCAAATTGCAGGTGAGGTCAAAGACTTTAATGTCGAAGATTTTTTGTCAGCTAAAGATGCACAACGCATGGATACCTTTATTCAGTATGGTTTAGCTGCAGGCATTGAAGCTTTTAAAGATTCTGGGCTTGAGGA
>DHYP01000042.1:10182-10431 GCA_002414145.1 Methylophilaceae bacterium UBA5127
TAGGGTTAATTGAATCTACCAATGACACTTATGATGAAGGTGGGCCACGCAAAGTGTCTCCGTTTTTTATCCCAGGTACCATTATTAACATGATTTCTGGTAACTTATCGATCATGTTTGGATTAAAAGGTCCAAATTTTTCGATTGTGACAGCATGTACTACTGGTACACACTGTATTGGCGATGCGGCGCGTATTATTCAATATGGTGATGCAGATGTGATGGTGGCAGGTGGCGCTGAAGCTGCAA
>DHYP01000042.1:10445-11902 GCA_002414145.1 Methylophilaceae bacterium UBA5127
CAATAACTGAGTTGAGTGTGGCTGGTTTTGCTTCTTCGCGTGCGTTGTCAAACCGTAACGATGATCCAGCAACCGCAAGCCGTCCATGGGATAAGGATCGAGATGGCTTTGTCATCGGTGAAGGCTCGGGTGTACTTGTGCTGGAAGAGTATGAGCATGCCAAAGCACGCGGTGCCAAAATTTATGCTGAGCTTGCTGGTTATGGCATGAGTGCGGATGCTTACCACATGACTGCCCCTAACATGGATGGTCCACGTCGCTCTATGGTTAATGCATTGAAAGATGCGAATGTAAATCCTTCTGACGTGCAATTTATGAATGCACATGGCACTTCTACGCCGTTAGGTGATACTAATGAAACGAATGCGATTAAGGCAACTTTTGGTGACCATGCCTATCAGTTAGTCGTGAATTCGACTAAGTCGATGACTGGGCATTTGTTAGGCGGGGCTGGTGGCCTAGAGTCAGTATTTACTGTATTGTCCATTTATCATCAAATTTCTCCACCCACCATTAACATCTTTAATCAGGATCCAGAGTGTGATTTAGATTATTGCGCTAACACCGCACGTGATTTGAATATCACTTACGCGTTGAAAAATAATTTTGGATTTGGTGGTACAAACGGAAGTTTGTTATTTAAAAAAGTCTAGGATTTAATGGCAAAAAAAGCCTGTGTTATTTTAAACACAGGCTTTTTTGTTTATGCATGCTATGGTTTAATTGAGACTCATGAATAAGCAACAGACATATTTAATTAATGGTGGGTACGAGCGAGGGGTTGCCCCATTTGATCGTGGTTTGAGCTATGGTGATGGCGTATTTCGTACTTTCAAAGTGGTAGCAGGTGTCCCTTTAGATTGGCCTTTGCATTATCAGAAGTTAGTGGCAGATTGTGGTGCAATTGGTATTGTGTGTCCAAGTGCGGAAGTGCTGATGGGTGATATTCAGCATTTGTTTCAAATTGATGAAACAGCAGTAGCAAAAATCATTATTACGCGGGGTGAAGGAGAGCGTGGGTACGCTCCCCCAGCTGTGACAATGCCGACTAGGATTGTGATTAGAACAATAATGCCAGAGTATTTAGAAGCGCATTTTGATGAAGGCGTTGCGCTGTACTCATGTAAAACGGTGCTTGCATATCAGCCTTTGCTAGCGGGCGTTAAACATTTAAATCGGCTTGAAAATGTGTTGGCAAGAGCTGAGTGGAGTGATCCGCACTACGTTGATGGGTTAATGTTTGATGCTGAAGGAAATGTCATTGCTTGTACCAGTGCTAATGTGTTTGCACGTTTTGGGCAGAAGTTATGCACGCCTAGACTGAATCGTTGCGGCGTGGCGGGTGTTACGAGACAAAAAGTGTTGAACCTAGCATCAGGTCTGGGACTGATAGCTAGTATCAAGGATATACAATTAAATGAGCTTTTAACTTCAGATGAAGTAATCATCACAAATAG
>DHYP01000042.1:11920-12346 GCA_002414145.1 Methylophilaceae bacterium UBA5127
TAGTTTATATGGCGCGTGGCAAGTGCGATCATTCGCATCTGCGCATTGGCGTAAAGGGCAACTTGCGAACGATATGAGGGCATTGCTATTAGCATGATCAGGCGATTAAAAAAATTATTAATGATAGCTGTCACATGTCTTGTCATTTTTGCAATATGGATGATTTATTATGCGAGAACTCCACTGAATATTAGCCCAGAAGCACAAGAGATTACAATCAATCCTAACAGCAGTCTTAAAAGTATTGCAAATCAACTCGTTGCACAGCATGTGATTCCAAATGCCTGGCAATTTGTTTTGCTGGTCAAAGTGCTTAAAAAGCAATCATTACTACAAGCTGGAAACTACACGTTGAATAGAAACGTCAACCCTTACCAGCTTGTGTTGTCGCTTAATCATGGCAAAACAACGCAAGGAGGCATTACG
>DHYP01000042.1:12422-16055 GCA_002414145.1 Methylophilaceae bacterium UBA5127
TCAAACACTTTCCGATCAATCAGTCATGCAGTTGGTAGGCAATAGTGAATCTCATCCCGAAGGTTTGTTTTTTCCAGATACGTATTACTTTGACCGAAATACGCAGGATATCACTGTATTAAAGCGCGCTTACGAAAGTATGCACGAAAAACTCGAAAAAGCATGGTTAGGGCGTGATGATCATTTGCCTTACAAGTCGCCTTATGAAGCGCTTATTATGGCTTCGATTATTGAAAAAGAAACTGGAAAGGCAAGTGAACGCAAGATGATTGCAGGTGTTTTTATTAATCGGCTACGTATAGGTATGCGGCTGCAAACAGACCCGACAGTCATTTATGGTTTGGGCGATCAATACGATGGTAATATTCGACGCAAAAATTTAGAGTCTGATACACCTTATAATACTTATACGCGTGCTGGTTTGCCGCCCACTCCAATTGCGATGCCTGGTCTGGCTTCGATAGAGGCGGCGATGCATCCTGCAGAGACAAAGGCACTGTATTTCGTGGGTAAAGGAGATGGCAGTCATGTGTTTTCCTCTACGCTGGCAGAGCATAATCGAGCGGTCATTAAATATCAGCTAAAAAGCAAAAAGTGATGTATAGAGGAAAATTTATTACGTTAGAAGGTATGGATGGTGCGGGGAAAAGCACGCATATCCCTAACATTGTTCGCTTGTTAGAGTCACGTGGCTTAGAGGTGGTTTCAACAAGAGAGCCAGGTGGAACGGCGCTAGGAGAGCAATTAAGAAGTTTGTTGCTGTATGATTCAATGCATCCAGAGACAGAGACGATGCTGATGTTTGCGGCGCGCCGTGAACATATTGCGCAAGTGATATTACCAGCCTTGGAGCGAGGGGCTTACGTGCTATCTGATCGATTTACGGACGCGACATTTGCCTATCAATGTGGTGCAAAAGGGGTGGCCAAAGAGAAGGTGCAAGCATTAGAAATGTGGGTGCAAGGTGATTTACAGCCCGACTTAACTATATTGTTTGATGTGCCTGTGGCGGTGAGCATGCAAAGATTGTCTACGGCACGTGCCCCTGATAAATTTGAGCAGGAAGGTGCCGAGTTCTTTGAAAAATTAAGAGTAGCATATCTAGAACGTGCACAACTTTATCCTCATCGATTCCGTATAGTGAATGCAGATCAGCCATTAGAAAAAGTTAAATTTTTAGTTGAAGAAATTATTTTATCTTTATGATTATAAATAATTTTTATCCATGGCATGAGTCTTTGCGGCAGAGTATCATTATACAGAAAAACCGTTTGCCACATGCATTGTTGCTACACGGCAGAATCGGGACAGGTAAGTTTGATTTTGCAAATTTACTGAGCAAATCTTTGTTGTGCGATCAGCCAGTACAAGGTTTGGCATGTCACACTTGTGCCAAGTGCTTATGGTTTGAAGAGGGTCACCATCCAGACTTTAAACTCATTACTCCAGAAGAGCTCGTACAAAATGAAGAGTCATCCAAAAAGAAAACCAATAAAAAAACGCAGATTTCAGTCGATCAAATCAGACAGTTAATACAAGCGTTAAATTTGACTAATCATGGCACTCATTCGCTGCGTATTGTGTTGATACACCCTGCTGAAGCACTGAATCTAGCTTCTGCTAACGCATTACTTAAAATTTTAGAAGAGCCTCCTAATAATACAGTATTCATGTTGGTGTGCCATCAGGTGCAGCGTTTGTTGCCGACTATTGCGAGTCGTTGTCAAGCTATTGCGATGCCAGTTCCTGAAAAAGACGTAGCTTTGAATTGGTTAAAAATGCAGCATGTAAGTGAGCCAGAGGTGATGTTGGAGTATTTTGGCGGCGCACCTTTAAATGTATTGGATGTCCATGAAAGCATGCGCCTTAGTCAAGACTTATTTAAGCAATTAGGTCTGGGCGCTCAGTTAGATATTTTTTCCTGTGTGCCATTGCTTATAGAGTGCGGTATGGAGCAAGCAGTTTTGATATTACAAAAATGGACATACGATCTCTGGCTAAGCCTTTACTCAATACAGCAACATTACCACTATCGGCACGGTAGGGCTTTGCAAGGCCTAGCTAAAAGCGTAAACTTAGCGCTATTAATGGATTTTCAACGCCAGTTAATAGAAGCTAAACAGACTGCAAATCACCCACTTAGCCAAGAGCTTCAGTTGGAAAGTTTGTTGCTGAGTTATAAAAAGGTTTTTGTGCGTTCACATTGATTGTATTTATTGTTAATTACCATGAGATTGTCCTAATAATATGCAGGCTGATACAAACCCAAGCAATGACACAATAAGTAAACCAGGGGTATTATCCTTAGCGATAAAAGAAAAAGCAGCGCTATATGCAGCTTATATGCCCTATATTAAGGGTGGCGGCTTATTTATTCCAACAAATAAAAACTTTAAGATAGGTGAGGAAGTATTTATGCTTCTGAGCTTGATTGACGATCCGACGAAATTTAAAGTAGTTGGCAAAGTTATTTGGGTTTCTCCAGCACCAGTGAATAATCGTCCGCAAGGAATTGGTGTGCAATTTAATGAAAAAGATGGTGGCATTGAAGTTAAAAATAAAATAGAGGCTATTTTAGGTGGCGCTTTGAAATCAAATCGACCGACGCATACTATGTAATTCCGCTATGTTAGTAGACTCTCATTGCCATTTAAATTTCCCTGAACTTTCGCAAAATATTCAATCTGTTAGAGCATTAATGCATGAATCGCAGGTGGGCTATGCATTATGTGTCTCTGTGACTCTAGACAAAGTTCATGAGGTAATAGCGCTAGCTGAAGCGTACGATAATTTTTATGCATCAGTTGGCGTACACCCTGATTATGAAAATATTACTGAACCCACAATAGAAGACCTCATCGCGCTGGCAGCGCATCCTAAAGTGATTGCAATTGGTGAGACTGGCTTAGATTACTTTCGGTTAACTGGCAATCTTGATTGGCAAAGAGAGCGATTCCGTACACATATCCGTGCAGCAATTGTTGCGAATAAACCTTTGATTATTCATACACGGAGTGCAGCTGAAGATACCATTGCTATTATGCGCGAAGAAAAAGCAAACAGAGTAGGTGGTGTCATGCATTGCTTTACAGAGAGTTTGGCGGTCGCAGAGCAGGTAATGGAGCAGGGGTTTTATATTTCGTTTTCGGGTATTGTCACTTTTAAAAATGCAGTTAACTTAAAGGAAGTCGCAAAAGCAATTCCCTTAGAACGAATATTGGTTGAGACTGATACTCCATATTTAGCGCCGATTCCGTATAGAGGAAAGATGAATCAGCCAGCCTATGTGCGTTATGTGGCAGAGGAAATTGCAAATCTACGTGGTATATCATTGGATGAGATCATGCAAGCTACTACTGACAATTTTTTCAAATTGTTTTCTAACGCAACATTATGCAGCTGACTATTCTGGGCGCAGGATCAAGTGCAGGCACCCCAGTGATTGGATGTCATTGTGCAACTTGTACATCTGAAAATCCAAAAAACAAACGCACCCGCTGCTCTAGCTTTGTAACACTAGATTCTGGGGAGAATGTTTTAATTGATACAGGCCCGGATTTGCGTCTGCAAGCGCTAAGAGAAGGTCTGGTTAAAGTGGATGCGGTTTTATATACCCATACACATGCAGATCAT
>DHYP01000042.1:16079-22664 GCA_002414145.1 Methylophilaceae bacterium UBA5127
GGATAGATGATTTACGAGCATTTTGTGTGACTGGTCGCAAGCAAATACCTTTATTCGCAAGACAGGATGCTGCAGATCACATCAAAACCAAATTTGGTTACGCGATTCGAGAGCCCAGTCAATTTTGGGATTTGCCAGTCCTGAGCATACAAGCGGTTGAACAGCCTTTTGATTTATTTGGCACCGCTGTCGTTCCTATTCCAGTGGTGCATGGAAAACATATCATATTGGGTTATCGTATTGGACAGTTGGCTTATTTAACAGATGTGTCGGCAATACCTGAATCCTCATTTGAATTGTTAGAAGACTTAGATGTGCTTTTGATTGATTGTTTACGTCAGCAACCGCATCCAACGCATATCAATGTAGAGCAAAGTTTGGCGTTGATAGCGCGTATTGCAGCAAAGCAAAGTGTTATGATTCACATGACACATGAATTAGAATATATGTCTTTGGCCGAAAAATTGCCAAAAAATGTGCAAGTTGGATATGATGGATTAAAGCTGACATGTAATTAGTGTTAATACTGTCAACAAACTCTGTTGTATTTGCGTTAGATAATGGGTATCAGATTAATTGTATAGGTATAAACTTTTAGGAAATAAAATTGTGATGCAAAAAACTTCTCAAGTAATAAAATTTTTAGTTGCCATTATGTTGTTTAGTTTTTCTGCCCTAAGTTTTGCGGCAGGAAAAGTTTACAACGAAAATGAATTTTTAGACGCGTATAGTGGTAAGTCCAAAAAAATCATTGAAGATAAACTTGGCCAGCCAAATAAAAAACAACTTTCGGTGAAACCTTCCAATGCAGGAGCGATGCTTGGTAAGAATTTAGAAGATAAAAGCTCTAAGCCAGTAAAAGTCGAAATGTGGTACTACAAAAACTTGGTAAAATATGATAAAAAGCATACTTACAAAGAAACTGAAATTACGTTTGTCAATGATACTGTGATGAATATCGGTTTTTTTAACAATCGCTAAGCATCTTTACAAAAAGAGCTTGCTGCCGTTAGCCAGCAAGCTTTTTTAATTTTTAAATTGCCTTTTTGTGAATCGCCACTAATAAACAATTGTCCTAAATCAATACAATTACATAGTTAAAAACATATGCTATGTAGCGTGTCAATAGATTAAGCGTTAATTAATTTATTGAAGTATATTATGTATATTAATATAATGATTGCATTGATTATATGAAGTTCAGAGCAAGTTTTATTTAGGGCATTTAAACAGTGAATAGTGCGTCTTTAATCGGTTTAGATGAGCCAACTGAGTGGGAAAAGTTCAGTCATGTCGTAAGCGATGCTAACCATGAGTGGGAGTCGCATGTCGTCGTTGAGGGTATGCACTGTGCGGCCTGTGCAATCAATGTAGAAAAGGCGCTTAAATCAGTAAAAGGCGTCACCAACGCCGAAGTCAATGCCACCAGTAAACGCGCACGTATTACATGGTCCTCTGATATTACTAAACCATCTGCATGGATGGAAGCCTTGGATGTTGCTGGTTATCCAGCATTACCTGCCAATGAAATATTTAATTTAGATGCGCGTCGTAAAAGTCAGCGCCTCATGTTATGGCGTCTGCTAGTAGCGGGCTTTTGCATGATGCAAGTGATGATGTATGCCTATCCGTCATATATTGCCAGCGTAGGCGATATGACTATGGATATCAAAAACCTATTAAGATGGGCTTCATGGTTGCTGACTTTGCCTGTTATGTTTTTTTCTGCCAGTCCATTCCTCAGTAATGCGTTACACGACATCAAAAAACGTCAAATGAGCATGGATCTGCCAGTGGCGTTAGGCATCGTTATTACTTTTCTCGTGAGTACTGCGGCTACGTTTGAGCCCAATGGGTGGTGGGGTTCTGAGGTCTATTTTGATTCGCTCACAATGTTTGTGTTTTTCTTGCTGACAGGACGTTGGCTTGAACTTAGGATGCGTAATCGTACCTCTGGCGCGTTAGATGTATTAATGCGTCGTCTCCCAAGTAGTGTAGAACGTATCCAATCTGATGGCAGTATCGAAAGAGTCGCAGTCAGTCGACTGAAGTTAGGGGATGTCGTACGCGTTTTACCAGGTGAAGCTTTTCCTGCAGATGGTGTTATTCTCTCTGGGGAAACGCGTGCTGATGAGGCGTTGCTCACAGGAGAATCCAAACCTGTGCCTAAAATGCTTGGTCAACAAGTGATTGCTGGGAGTTATAACTTGATGGCGCCAGTACATATGAGTGTAGATCAATTGGGTGCAGAGACGCGTTATGCACAAATTGTGAACTTAATGGAGCGTGCTTCTGTTGAAAAACCAAGATTGGCTTTATTGGCAGACAGAATTGCGCAACCGTTCTTGTGGTTTGTGTTGGTTGCTGCCTTTGGATCCGCCATAGTGTTGTGGTCTGGTGATCATGGGCGGGCGCTGATGGTCGCAGTTTCTGTGCTCATTGTGACGTGTCCATGCGCTTTATCGTTGGCAACACCAGCTGCCATGATTACCATTTCTGGTGCCTTGGCGCGCAGAGGTGTGCTTGTGAGAAGAATGCAGGCATTAGAAGCGCTGACCAAGATAGATACTGTGGTGTTTGATAAAACTGGAACCTTAAGTCAGGAAGGTATGTCAATAGGTCAAATCCGTGTAAAAGAAGGATTTGATATGAATCAGGCATTAAATATCGCAGCCGCAATGGCTTCACACTCATTACATCCTGTTTCACAAGCTTTAGTGATTGCTTATCAAAAGCTTCATGGAGAGACGCATGCAGCCCCACTGACCCAAGTCAAAGAACTCTCAGGCGCAGGTTTGATTGCGGAATCAGAGTTTGGCGCGCTCAAGCTAGGATCCGCTCGTTTTTGTGATTTGGCGCAACCTTCGGGAGAAGCCTCTTCTGTGCACTTGGTATCTGAGAGTGGATGGATAGCTTCTTTTGATATCGAAGAAGCTGCAAAAGCTGATGCAGTGTCATCTCTACACGATTTGCAGGCAGCAGGCTATGAAGTGGTACTTTTGTCTGGCGACAGCCAACCAGCTGTGACTAGTTTTGCAAAAAAAGTGGGGATACAAAACATGCATGGCAATTGTACACCTCAAGATAAGTTGACATTTTTACAAAAGCTTCAGCACGCTGGGCATCAAGTTCTAATGGTGGGCGATGGCTTAAATGATGGCCCTACGCTTGCGATGGCGAATGTTTCGGTAGCAATGGGGCAGGGTGTGCCACTTGCGCAGGCTCAGTCTGATTTTGTTGTGCTGAATAATCAAGTATCAATGATTTTAATCCTTATTTTGCAAGCAAAGCGCACAATGCGAATTATCAAACAGAATCTAATATGGGCTTTCGCTTATAATATTGTTTGTGTGCCACTAGCAATAGCAGGGCTTTTGCCAGCATGGCTGGCTGGTTTAGGCATGGCGCTGAGCTCTCTATTAGTAGTAGGCAATGCTTTACGTTTATCAAGTTTACCAAATGAGATAGCGAGGGAGGTTTAATTGGATATCTTGTTTTTACTCATACCGCTATCTGTCATTTTAGTCCTCGTCATACTAGGTGGTTTATGGTGGGCAATCTATAGTGGGCAATTTGAAGATATTGAAACAGAGGGGGAGCGTATTTTGCATGAAGATTGATTTGTATCAAGAGATATAAATCATTTATAGCGCAAACTAGGCTCGCATTAAATTGGAAAACAGGGGAGAAGTCAATGCAACTCGAAAACTCGCAAGCAACCACGTATAACGATACCGTTATACGACAATTTTCTATCATGGCAGTTATCTGGGGGGTCGTGGGCATGCTGATGGGCGTGGTCATTGCATCTCAATTAGTCTGGCCAGAACTTAACTTAGGCTTACCATGGACTAGTTTTGGACGGTTAAGACCGTTGCATACTAACGCTGTGATTTTTGCTTTTGGTGGGTGCGCTTTATTTGCCACCTCTTACTACGTGGTACAACGTACTTGTCAAACAAGACTGTTTTGTGAAAAACTGGCTTCGTTTACTTTCTGGGGATGGCAAGCTGTGATTGTTGCCGCCGCCGTTTCTTTACCTTTAGGTTATACACAAGGTAAAGAGTATGCAGAGCTAGAGTGGCCTATCGATATTCTAATTGCATTGGTGTGGGTTTCTTACGCTATTGTGTTTTTTGGAACAATAGGCAAACGTAAGGTAAAACATATCTATGTTGCAAACTGGTTTTATGGTGCATTTATTATTGCAGTTGCGTTATTGCATATCGTCAATAGTGCTGCAATTCCAGCTGGTTTCATGAAATCTTACTCAGCTTATGCAGGTGTACAAGATGCGATGGTGCAGTGGTGGTATGGTCATAATGCGGTAGGCTTCTTCTTAACAGCAGGTTTCTTGGGCATGATGTACTACTTTGTACCTAAACAAGCTGAGCGCCCAGTTTACTCATATAGCTTATCAATCGTTCACTTCTGGGCGTTGATTTTTACTTACATGTGGGCGGGTCCTCACCATCTACATTACACTGCATTGCCTGATTGGACACAATCCTTAGGTATGGTGTTCTCTCTCATCTTATTAGCACCAAGCTGGGGCGGTATGATTAACGGCATCATGACGTTATCAGGTGCATGGCATAAATTACGCACAGACCCTATCTTACGTTTCTTGATTGTTTCATTGTCCTTCTACGGTATGAGTACATTTGAAGGTCCAATGATGGCAATTAAGACAGTAAATGCTTTATCACACTATACGGATTGGACTGTTGGTCATGTGCACTCTGGTGCATTAGGCTGGGTAGGCTTGATTTCTATGGGTTCACTCTACTACATGATTCCACGTTTGTTTGGTCAAAAACAAATGTATAGCGTTAAGGCAATCGAACTACATTTCTGGTTGGCGACTGTTGGTATTGTGCTTTATATCGCCGCCTTGTGGATTTCAGGTGTGATGGAAGGTTTGATGTGGCGTGCAATGAATGCTGATGGCACTTTGGCTTATACCTTTGTAGAGAGTGTGAAAGCAAAACATCCTTACTACATCGTACGTTTGCTAGGTGGAACACTCTATTTGGGCGGTATGCTCGTCATGTTGTGGAACACATTTAAAACAGCAAGCAGTGGCAAGCCTGTCGTTGTTAATATTCCTAATGTTACTGCACACGCTTAAGAAGGATAAAACTATGTCAAACGAACAAATTAAAGGTGGTTTAAGCCACGAAAAGATTGAAACTAGCAACTTTCTAATGATTGTGCTGATATTAATAACGGTCTCTTTTGGTGGGCTGGTAGAAATTGTGCCTCTATTCTTCCAGAAATCGACTACTGAACCAATACGTGGCTTGGAGCCATATACTGCGGTGCAGTTAGCTGGACGCGACGTATATATTCGTGAAGGTTGTTATAACTGTCACTCGCAAATGATTCGTCCATTTCATGCAGAAACCTTGCGTTATGGTCACTACTCAGTAGCAGGAGAGTTTGTTTATGATCATCCTTTCCAATGGGGCAGTAAACGTACAGGTCCTGATTTACAGCGCGTAGGAGGTAGATATAGTGATGATTGGCATCGCATTCACTTAAACAATCCACGTGATTTAGTACCTGAATCCATTATGCCTGCGTATCCTTGGTTAGAGAAAAACCTTGTCGATGCCGAAGCAATGCCATCTCACATGAAAGCGTTGCGTACTGTTGGTGTGCCCTATACCGATGCACAAATTGCGTCTGCAACTGAAGACGTTAAAGGTAAAACAGAAATGGACGCATTGATTGCTTATTTGCAAGTATTAGGCACTCATCTTAAATAAGGAGCTATCGATGGACATTAATACATTACGTATTTTGGCAACGGTTTCAAGCTTCATATTGTTTGTTTCAATTGTGATATGGGCATGGAAAAACCGTGATTCAAAAAATTTTAAAGAGGCAGAGTCATTGCCATTTATAGAAGATTAGAGGGATAAAAAATGAGTGACTTTATCAATAGTTTTTGGCCGGCTTTTATTGTAACAATTGCTTTAGGCGGTATCTTCGGTTGCGCAGGTCTGCTTTGGTTTGCCAGTAAAATCAAAGTAAACAATAGCGGGGATAACACGAGTGGCCACGTATGGGATGGGGATCTTCGTGAAATGAATAATCCGCTACCTATGTGGTGGGTCGGCATGTTTATCATTACGATTATCTTTGGATTAGCTTATTTGTTTTTGTTCCCAGGTTTAGGTAGCTTTGCTGGTAAATTAGGTTGGTCCGAAGTCAAGCAGTATGAAGCAGAGGTAGCAAAAACCAACGCAGACATTGCGCCTATTTACGCTAAGTTTTCGGCAATGAGCATTGAGGATCTTTCTAAAGATGCCAATGCGCATGGTATTGGTCAGCGTTTATTCTTGAATAACTGTGCACAATGCCACGGCTCCGATGCTAAGGGTAGCAAGGGTTTCCCAAATCTGACAGACAATGATTGGCTTTATGGTGGAAGTCCAGAAAAAATTGTGGAAACAATTTCTAAGGGACGTATTGGTATGATGCCTCCTATGGCTGCAGCAGTGGGTACGGAAGAGGATGTGAAAAATGTAGCTAATTATGTACTTAGCTTGTCTGGCAGTATGCATGATTCAGGCCGTG
>DHYP01000042.1:22694-24536 GCA_002414145.1 Methylophilaceae bacterium UBA5127
TGCCGCGTGTGCTGCTTGTCATGGGCCTGAAGGTAAAGGTAACCAAGCCATTGGTGCACCTAACTTAACAGACAATATCTGGTTACATGGTGCAGGTGAAGCAGCTATTATCAAACGTATTCATGAAGGCAAAATAAACCAAATGCCTACATGGGAAGCTAAATTCACACCTGAGCAGATTCGTGTATTAGCGTCTTATGTTTGGGGCTTGTCTAATGCCAAATAAAAGCTGAACTTGATGTCTGATGTTGAAAATAAGCAAGTCAAGGAAACCACTATTCCAGTAGAGGAAGTGGTTTTCTCTTTGTACCAGTCTCAGGATAAAATTTATCCTAAAAGCATCTCTGGTGTATTTACTAATTGGCGCTGGGTCATGGTATGGCTGACGCAGCTATTTTTCTACGGTGTGCCTTGGCTTGAGTGGGGAAAACGCCAAGCCATGCTTTTTGACTTAGAGACCAAGCGTTTCTTTATTTTTGGCTTGGTGTTTAATCCGCAGGATTTAATTTACCTCTCATTCCTGCTCATTGTTTCTGCGCTCTCTTTATTTTTATTTACGGCAGTAGCAGGACGGTTATGGTGTGGCTATACCTGTCCGCAAACTGTTTATACCGAGATTTTCTTGTGGATAGAGAATAAGATTGAGGGGGATCGTAATGTACGAATCAAGTTGGATCAGTCATCATTAAGTCCACATAAAGTATTTAGAAAAACACTTAAACATTCCGTTTGGATTGTTTTTGCACTGTGGACTGGCTTTACGTTTGTAGGCTACTTTACGCCTATTCGTGAGCTTTTTGTCAGTCTTACACATTTCAAACTCTCGTCTTGGGAGACTTTCTGGATATGTTTTTATGGTTTTGCAACCTATGGTAACGCTGGATTTATGCGTGAGCAGGTTTGTAAATACATGTGTCCCTACGCACGTTTTCAAAGTGCAATGTTTGATAAAGATACACTCATAGTCACTTATGATGAAGTCAGAGGTGAGCCTAGAGGGGTACGCTCTAAAAAAGCGGGTGAGAATAAAAGCCTTGGTGCTTGTGTGGATTGTCATTTATGCGTTCAAGTATGTCCGACTGGTATTGATATACGCAAAGGCTTGCAGTATGAATGCATTGGCTGTGGTTTATGTGCTGATGCCTGCGATGTAATGATGGATAAAATGGGTTATGAGCGCGGTTTAATTAAGTACTCTACCCAGAATGGCATGACCAACCGCTGGTCGCGTCAGCAAATGATCCAACGCGTGTTAAGGCCGCGTGTTTTTATTTACGCAGGAGTTTTAACGACATTGATTGTTGGTTTAGCTATAAGTTTATATTTAAAACCGAGCTATCGCGTAGATGTGATGCGAGATCGCGCTGTCATTGCAAGAATCACTGACGACAACATGATTGAAAATGTGTACCGTATCAAGATTATGAATAATGCGGAAGAAGCACAACGTTTTAAAATTCAAGCAACTGGTGACTCGCAGCTTAATGTTGAGTTTGAAGAAACGGGTCTAGCGCCTATCGACAAGGCCGAAAAACTATTGATGCTAGAGGCTGGTGAGACCAAAACAATGATTATAGAAATTAAAGTTCCTGATAGTGTATTGAGAGCCGGGTCATATCCAATAGCATTTAATGTGAAATCACTATCCTCACAAGAAGCGACGACAGAGAAGTCGGCATTTATTGTTACCAATTAATACTAGGAGTTTTAAATGAGTAATCAAGAGACTAAGCGTTGGTGGCAATATGGGCACGTCTGGCTGATTATAGCAGGGCCTGCATTAGTCATTATTGCGTCATTTATTACGCTGTATTTGGCCATTTCAAGACCTGACCCAGCGAT
>DHYP01000042.1:24696-26342 GCA_002414145.1 Methylophilaceae bacterium UBA5127
GGTGCTGGACCAGTAGGCTTAAGTTTAGCCAGTGCTTTATCGCAAGCTGGCATTTCTTCAGTAATCATTGAGCAGCAGCCATTGTCTAATATTGAAGACCCACCATTTGACGGCCGCGAAATTGCCTTAACGCATGCCTCCAAACAATGCATGGAAAAATCAGGTCTTTGGAATCAAATTCCTTCTGATGCAATTTCACCCATGTTAGATGCACGTGTATTTAATCNNAATGGAACCTCCTTATTTGCCTTAAAGATTGATCATGACGACGTAGCAAAAGAAGCGTTAGGCTTTTTAGTCTCCAATCACTTAATACGTAAGGCAGCATACGAGATTGTGAAACAGGATGTTCGTGTAAAACTGCTTGCAGCATCTAAAGTTGCCAAGATATTAATACAGCCTTCTCATGTCTCAGTGACGTTACAAGATGATGAGTGTATTGAAGCACAGTTACTTGTAGCGGCAGACAGTCGATTTTCTGAAACACGCCGTGCCATGGGCATTTCAGCTGATATGCATGATTTTGGTAAAACGATGATGGTTTGTCAGATGCAGCACGAAGAAAGTCATCAACACTCAGCGTGGGAGTGGTTTGATTATGGACAAACGTTAGCTCTGTTACCAATGAATGGATTGCAGTCGTCAGTAGTATTAACGCTATCCACGATGGAAATGCATGACTTGATGCACATGCCTGAAGAGCAATTTAATCAGGCTATTACAAAGCGATTTAAAAACAGATTGGGTCAAATGCGGCTTGTTTCTACCCGACATGCTTATCCATTAGTAACAGCATATGCAAAACGCATGGTAAATAAGCGTTTTGCCTTAGTAGGAGATGCAGCAGTAGGGATGCATCCTGTGACTGCGCACGGATTCAACTTTGGGTTAAAAAGTATTAATTCTCTCATGCAAGCACTTGTATGGGGAAAGCGGAATCATCTTGGTATCGCGGCACCCCCTGTGTTGCAAAGGGATCAACAGCAACACAGAAAAGATACGCGCCCGCTCTTTTTAGCAACACACGCGATTGCCAAGCTCTATAATGATGACCGCTTACCCGCTAGAATCATTCGTACGGGAGTATTGCGTTTGAGTCATTTTGTCAAACCATTTAAACGTCAACTGGCAGGGTTCTTATCAGAGCCAAACAATACTCAAGGGCTCACATAAACAGTTAAGCCCATTGCGCGTATGCGCTCTGCCAGATTTTCGAGCCATGTTATAGGTAGCTGAGAAATATCCTGTGCTTCTGGCTGGAAAGATGGCCTGGCTACACCATATAAGTACACTCCCTGAATAGAATCTTTCACACTTGAAATGCAATCAAGGTAGGCCTGACTCTGAGCCTCTGTAGGGGCTTGGTTTTTAAATGCGAATATACAGCTCTGCACCCAGGTAGGGCAGTGGCTGGCACAGAGTTTAAGGTGCTTCAGATGTGTGGTTGGATCAAGGTTGACATCATTAATCTGCCCAATCTCTTCTTTTGTGCCTCTGTCTAGTTTAAACCAGACCTCGCCATTTATTTGTTTTAATTGTAGTAAGCTTTTTAATATTGCAGGCTTATGAATCAAGCTACCATTGGTAATTAAACGTACTTTAATCTGGTGCAATAGCTTATATTCTTCAAGAACTTTCTCTAATAA
>DHYP01000042.1:26355-26722 GCA_002414145.1 Methylophilaceae bacterium UBA5127
TAATAAATGAACCACTTGTGGAAATTGTTTGGCACTTGTGGGTTCGCCATTGCCAGAAAATGCAATATCTTTCAGAGTTCGGTGTTCTTCTGACACATACTGCTGCATAAAGTCACCATGTAAGATTTCGTTTAATGTGGCTCTAAGCTCTGCTTCTAACACATGCATGTCAATTTCTGGAGGTGTGCCGCGACTAAGGTTGGGCACTTGACAGTAGATGCATCGCCAGTTGCAGGCATTATTAATATTGAGGTTAATGCCAATTGAAACACCTCCAGCACGACGTGATACTACTGAGTAAATGTAGGTGAAGCCTTGTATTTCGCGGTTGAGATCAGTGACTGTTAGGTAGTTTGACAAGTTTGAT
>DHYP01000042.1:26748-27422 GCA_002414145.1 Methylophilaceae bacterium UBA5127
GATCTTATTAAAGTTTTTGTGGGTCGTATAAGGTTTTTAGCGCATCAGGGTTCAGTATTTTGACGTTACGTTGTTTAACTTCAATAATACCTTCATCACTGAATTTAGAGAATGTGCGGCTGACAGTTTCCAGTTTCATGCCTAAATAGCTTCCGATTTCTTCACGCGTCATTCTGAGGACTAGCTCCGATTTTGAAAACCCCCTAGCATGTAAACGTTGTACCAAGTTGAGCAAAAATGCAGCTAAACGCTCTTCGGCACGCATATTACCTAGTAACATCATCACACCATTTTCACGTACTATTTCACGGCTCATGATTTTGTGCACATGACGCTGTAACACTGGGAACTCACGAGAGAGCTCTTCTATTGTTTCAAATGGCATGACGCATACTTCGGCATCCTCTAATGCAATCGCATTGCAATTGTGGTGATCGGAAACAATACCATCCAAGCCAATAATTTCCCCTGCCATTTGAAAGCCAGTCACCTGTTCACGCCCATCTTCTGAGAGCATGCATGTTTTAAAATAACCTGTTCTGATAGCGTATAAAGTAGTAAAGGCATCTCCGCTACTAAACAAATGACCGCCTTGTTTTACTTTCCGTCGGGCGGCCACTAAATGGTCAAGCTTTTGAAGTTCTTCGGAACTTAGTCCTACTGGCATGCAAAGT
>DHYP01000042.1:27453-30531 GCA_002414145.1 Methylophilaceae bacterium UBA5127
TGCAGTTAGAACAGGCGACTTTGATTGATTCTGGGGTCATGGTTAGACAAACCGTTGTATTGCAGGAGTCCGTATTATAACGCTCAACCTCTTGCTTTGCATTCAGCATTTACAGAATTCCTCATTTTAATTGCTGTGATTATGAATGATTGAATCAATTATCTGTTTGACGTACATCAAGGAGTTTTATTATCAAAAGTGGCAAAGTAACGCTTAATATTAGGGAGCCTGCATATGATTGCTAGTAAAACAGATGAGCGAGCTGATGGTTTAACAAAGCAGAGTACGCTCAATATCACTCCAGATCAGATTAAAAAATACGACGTTGCAGGACCAAGATATACTTCATATCCGACAGCAGATCGCTTTGTAGAAGCCTTCACAGAAGATACTTATCAGCAAGCTTTGGATCATCGACGCTTGAATGTAAGGCCTTTGCCATTTTCGATGTATGTGCACATTCCTTTCTGTGAATCACTATGTTTTTATTGTGCGTGTAATAAAATCATTACGAAACAGCATAAAAAAAGCACAGAATATTTGCACTATCTTAGCCGAGAAATTGATTTGCATGTTGAGCATTTAGGTAGTGGGCTAACCGTTACCCAGCTACATTTAGGAGGCGGATCGCCTACATTTTTTTCAGATGAAGAGTTATCTGAATTAATGACGATGATTCGACGCGGTTTTACCTTGCCCGCTGGCGGTGAGTATTCCATAGAAATTGACCCTCGTACTGTTAATCAGCAGCGCTTAAAGCATTTGGCTGAGTTGGGTTTTAACCGCTTGAGCTTTGGTGTACAAGATTTTGATCCAGAAGTGCAAAAAGCAGTGCATCGCTTACAGCCAGCAGAGCAGGTGTTTGACTTAACAAAAGAGGCGCGCGAGTTACACTTTGAATCTGTTAATATTGATTTGATTTACGGCTTGCCTAAACAAACGACCAAGTCTTTTGCCACTACTTTATCGCAAGTAGTGGCATTGCGACCTGATCGTATCGCTTTGTATGCTTATGCGCACTTGCCAGAACGTTTTAAGCCACAGCGCCGTATCAGTCAGTATGAGTTACCAACGGCAACAGCTAAAATCGGCATGCTGTCAGATGCAATAGCTGCTTTTTTAAATGCTGGTTATGTGTATGTCGGCATGGATCATTTTGCATTACCCAATGATGCATTGGCTGTGGCAAAAAAACAGGGGCGCTTACACAGAAATTTTCAAGGGTACAGTACACAGGCCGATAGTGATTTAATCGGGCTAGGGGTGTCATCTATCGGTCGTATTGGTGCGACTTATAGTCAAAATGCTAAAACCTTGGAAGAGTATTATGACGCATTGGATCACGGACATTTTCCAATCGTGCGTGGTTTGGCGTTGACACGCGATGATTTAATCAGACGCTCTGTGATTATGGCCATTATGTGTCATGGCGAATTACAGTACGAGTCGATAGAGCTGTCTTATATGATCAATTTTAGAGAGTACTTTGCTCAAGAATTGACGGCACTAAAAGAAAAAGAGAGCTTAGGCATGTTGATAATGGAAGAAGATGGTATTAAAGTGACGGAAACTGGATGGTTTTTTGTACGCGCTATTGCCATGGTGTTTGATCGCTACCTTCAAATAGATGCGAATCGAGCACGTTTTTCGAAAATTATATAACGATCGATTTTTATGACCATATCTTTTGCTTTGGCAACTTTTTTAATGGGAGTTGCCGGAGGGCCTCATTGCATTGCTATGTGTGGAGGGGCTTGTGCTTATATTCAGCAAAATCAAACGCACCAGCACCAGTATCTCTTATTCCAGCTAGGACGCATAATAGGTTACGCAACCATGGGAGCGCTTGCAGCCTCCTCGGTTAAGGGGCTTGCGTGGATGTCCGAACAAACGGCGATTTTGCATCCACTTTGGACTTTCTTTCATGTGCTCGTGTTTGGCTGGGGCTTGATGTTAGTGTTGTTCGCAAAACAGCCACTGTGGGCAGATGAGCTTGGTAGGCGTATGTGGGAGCGCTTACGTCACATCACCAGTAGGTCTCATGGTACTTTGTTCACAGGTATTCTTTGGGCATTAATTCCATGCGGTCTGTTATATTCTGCCTTGTTAATTGCATCTTTACAAGCCAGTCCACTCAATGGTGCCATTAGCATGGCTGCATTTGCGGTTGGTTCTGGTCTGTCTTTGGTGGTTGGTTCAAAGTTATGGTTTAGGCTTAAAAGTGGTATCAAATGGTTGGGCGATGCGACTAGTATGCGTATAGCAGGGTTTATGCTGACTCTAGTGAGTGTCATTGCAATTTGGATGGATCTGACACATCAAGTTAAAATTTGGTGTACGGTATAGGGATAAAAAAAGCCTCTACTTTTTGGGTAGAGGCAAGTGGAGCGACCAGAGTAACTAAACTACGTTAAAACTTTTCGTTAGAACTTTTTACCGATACCAATACCGATAACCCATGGGTCAATGTTTAAAGAGTCAATTTTTGTCCAAGCAGCACCTGGTGCCAATTGTGCTTTAACATCGGTATCTAGCCATGCATATTTTACGTCTGCATTGATAAGCCAGCCATCTTTAAGATTAATATCAACACCTGCTTGTAACGCTGCGCCAAACATATTGTCATCGATTTTAATTGGCTGACCAGTTAACGCACCTTTTTGGAATGTTAAGTTATGATCAAGGCTACGGGAGTAAGTGACACCAGCGCCAACATAAGGATCAAAAGTTTGGTCTGGGTTAAAGTGCCATTGTACTGTTAGAGTAGGAGGCAATAAGTTAACAGATCCGAGGTTTTGATTTGTAACTGTAGCTAGAGCATCACCTTTAACGCTTACATCATGGCGTGTACCTAAAGCTAGGATAAGTTCAGCAGCAATATTTTTTGTGAAATAGTAAGAAATATCTAACTCAGGGATTAAATTACTGTCTACCGCTAATTCTGCACCTGGGCTCATTACAGTTGCACCTAATGCATTATTGACTGTAGTGCCTAGTTTACTGTCTTCGTTTGGGCTTACATCTACAGCGCGTAGACGCACAACAATGTCACCTGCTTCTGCTTGAGCCAATACTGGC
>DHYP01000042.1:30558-32613 GCA_002414145.1 Methylophilaceae bacterium UBA5127
AATACTTAATAACGTTTTTTTCATCTTTAACTCCCTTTGAACAAATAGTCTGTGAGTTGGATATTACGTCTTGCCAAAAGGGGTCGATTTGATTTGTATCAATTGCGAGATAAATACTAGGGTTTGAACACATTTTTTTGAGAGATGTGGTGTAAATGCAAATATCTTTATTATTGATGTTCTTAAATGAACATTTTTTGAAGTTAAGGCATCAGCCATGTTGGCAATGATTAAAGTTTTATATAAACGTCATAATCTTTACTTATGATTGTTAGAAATAGAGATAAGGCGATTTCATTGGATAAACATAAACCAATAGCGGGTGTTGATTATTGGCCAGACCAGTCAGAGTGGGTATTGCCTACAGTGACCAAACCTCCCACACTTATAGCACAGGCTTTTCGTTTTATTGCCGTGTTTGTGATATTGCAAGTGGCATGGTTAGCGCTACGTGATCAAGCGTTTGGTCACATTATTCGTGGCGACCTAACGGTTAAGCCAGCTGTAATGCTGATTAATCTAATGACACCAGACATACATGCAAACGCATTAGGCAATCAAATCTTAGCCAAAGGTGGGGGATTGGTAATCAAGCTTGGGTGTGAGGGGGTTGAGGCTATGTTTATTTTGATTGCCGCTATGTTGAGTGGGCCACTATCGCGCTTAGTGATGCTTAAGGGTATTGTGTATGGCACTTTATTCATCTATGTATTCAATCAGGCACGCATACTCACTTTGTTTTATACGTTTCGTTCAGATAAGTCGCTCTTTAACGTATTGCATGGCACGGTTGCGCCGCTGGTACTGATTGCGCTGGCGGCATTGTTTTTTCATTGGTGGCTTGGTCGCTATAGATCACTCAGTAAAAGTGGTCAGGTTACGCACGTCTAATCTATTAATTACTCATGTCTTTTAACCGTATTTTGCCATTTATTTTAATAGGCGTTCTACTCGTTGTACTTAGCTATCATTACGGCGGCGCAATTTTAAAGATACTGATTCCAATGTACCAATGGGCTATTCAGCAATTTGAATATCGGTTTGACCATGTGCTTCTTGCGATGCAACAAGTAAAAGGCGCGAATTATTTGCTGATTAACGTCAGTTTGTCGCATGCATTTTATGCGAATGGTGAACTGTTAGAGCCAGTACAAGCAATCTACAATACTGCTGGAATGCCTTTAGGTAATGTGATGCATCCTTTAGTGATGATTCTTACTATTGTATTCGCTTGGCCTGCTTCCCAATGGATTGTATACGCATACCGAACCTTTCTTGCTATGCCGTTTATTCTAATCATCATGCTGTTGGATATGCCCATACAGCTTATTTATGCTTCATGGCAGGGCTTAGATCGTACGCTAAACTTAAGTATTGCCAATACCAGCTGGTATGGATTCTGGAGTGATTTTTTAAATGGAGGTGGCTTGATTGCGCTGAGTATTGCATGTGGTTTAGTGATCATTAGCTTGACCGATTATCTTGTGGGTTTGCAAAACGTCCCTGACTACATAGAACAACCTCGCGTTTAAAACGAGCGTACTTTATTTCTCCTGATGGTCGTGATGCTCTTCCAAATGACGTTCGCGTAACTGCTCGCGACGTTCTTCTAATCGCTCCTCATGGCGCTCATCTCGTACATCTTGCACATATTCATTTTATAACTTCTTTTGTTGTGTTACGGCTTCTTTATTTAGCTTTGCTATCGCTAACTCTAGCTTGCTGAGAAAAACAGTTAGCTTATTTTAAAGTATTTGTAGGTGATTACTATGAATTCAGATCGGCACACTCATTTGTAGTGTGCTATTTGTGTTTAATAACATGGTTAAGTCAATGTGATGCTATTACGTAGGCCTCTGCGAATATAAAATGGCTAACGTAATAGCGGATAGCTGGCGTCCCCACGGGGATTCGAACCCCGGTCGCCTCCGTGAAAGGGAGGTGTCCTAGGCCTCTAGACGATGGGGACCTAAGAAATTTACAACAAGCGTATTTTACTACAAATCACACAATCTTCTAAGTGATTTATCCTGTTTTTTGGTGGAGGTAAGCGGG
>DHYP01000042.1:32762-35693 GCA_002414145.1 Methylophilaceae bacterium UBA5127
TTGTCAATGTTTTTCTGTATAGATTGTTTCTTATCCACGGGTGTTGGATTGGCTTTCGAAAGAAAGTAAATCCACTTTGGGTTGCGGCTGCCATCCTGATTGGCGATGTTCTGCAATAACATTGGTGAAGATACCGCCGCGCACATAGAATTTTGCGGTCACACGCATAAACCTTGGTTGGGTAGCGGCAACCAAATCGTCTAAAATCTGGTTGGTTACGGCTTCATGAAAGCATCCTTCATCACGAAACGACCACATGTAAAGTTTGAGACTTTTGAGTTCGACACATAATGCATCTGGAATGTAGTCTAAGTAGATTACTGCAAAATCGGGCTGACCAGTTTTTGGGCAGAGACACGTGAATTCAGGGATTTCCATATGGATATGAAAGTCTCTGCTTGTATTGGGATTAGAAAAAGTTTCTAACTGTTTAGTAGGCTGGGCGGTGGGTTTGCCACCTAAAGCGTGTTCATTCATATAAGAAATGCAGTTTTTGCGTTGAAAAAACGTTATTATAACGCTTAAAAATTTAAACCTAATCATATAAATTGTTTTGCGCTTAACTCATCTAAAACTTGCTGGTTTCAAATCTTTTGTGGATCCCACAACCATTCATCTGCATGGGCAGCGTGTCGGCGTGGTAGGACCCAATGGCTGTGGCAAATCAAATGTCATGGAGTCCGTGCGCTGGGTGCTAGGAGAATCCTCCGCTAAAGAAATGCGTGCTGATGCGATGGATGCTGTGATTTTTAATGGCTCATCTAACCGTAAACCCATCTCGCGTGCCAGTGTGGAGCTGATCTTTGACAATAGCTTGGGTGGTGCCAGTGGTGAGTGGAATCAGTACGCAGAAATTTCAGTAAAACGGGTGATTGAGCGCGAAAAAGGCTCAAGTTATTACATTAACAATTCTGCTGTGCGTAGACGAGATGTCGCAGACCTGTTTTTAGGCACGGGGCTGGGTGGACGTGCATATGCCATTATTGGTCAAAACACGATTTCTCGTATTGTAGAAGCCAAACCTGAAGAGCTCAGAATCTTTTTAGAAGAGGCCGCTGGTATTAGCAAATATAAAGAGCGTAGGCGAGAAACAGAATTACGTTTGCGTGATACGCGTGAAAACCTCACACGCGTTGAAGATATATGTAAAGAATTACAGAAACAGATTAACAAGCTGGATGCACAAGCGGTGATCACTGAACGGTATCATCAGTTACAAGCGACTTTAAAGCATGCGGAAGGTCAGCTGTGGCTACTCAAAAAGCGCGATGCAGCACGTGACTGGGAAAAAACGCAAACGCAAGTTGAAAAGTTAGTCAATCAATTAGAAGCGCAGACTGCAGCTTTGCGTGCCAGTGAAAACCAGTTGGAAAGCACTCGCCAAGCACATTATGCGGCGAGTGAAGGTATTAACAAAGCGCAAGCGACATACTATGAGGCTAATGCTGAAGTTTCTAATCTAGAAAGCCAAGTGCGTCAAACACAAGAGGCGCGTGAACGCATGGGTATGCAACTGCAGCAGGTGCAGCAAGCATTGGAACGCAATGCGCAGCAGTTTCAAGAATTAAGGCAACAACTTGAATTAAAAACGAATGAAATTGAGCAGGTCGATACTGTCGAGACTGAGGCTGCATCTAATTTAGCTTTATTGACACAAGGGTTGCCTGACAAAGAGGCTAGACTCAAGCAAGCGACTGACCAAGCAGCAAGCGCCCAACAAGCATTGATCAACACTAAGCAACGCATTCAGATTGAGCAAAACAACGTACAGTATGTGACACAAAATTTACAAGAAATTAAGCAGAGAATCACCCGTTACACGCAGGAGCTAAGTGCTTTAGTGCTGCCTAACATGGCTGAGTTAGAGGGTCATGAACATCAATTAAAAATGCTGCAAGTGCAGCTTGAACAACAAGAAAATAAAATCCAGCAATTTAGTGCTCAAGAGGCAGCGCTAGTTATGGAGCTTAACTCTTTGCGTCAGGCACAAACGCAAGCACAACGTGAGTTCAATCAGGCTGAAGCAGAAGTTCGTTCTCTACAGAAAATTCAACAATCACTCAATCAGGAGTCTAAGTTGAGTGACTGGTTAGAACAAAAAGGATTGAAAAGTAGTGCGCGTTTATGGCAAAAAATTCAAATCAAGCAAGATTGGCGGGTAGCGTTAGAGGCTGTGCTAGGTGCCAAGCTTAACGCACTCATTGCAGAAAAAAGTGTGTTAGATCAGCGTCCACCAAGTGCTTTGGTCATAGGCTTAAGTGATAATGCGCTTGAGACCGCATCTACTCATAGCTCTTTTATTTCGATGTTGTCCATACTCGATAGTAAAGACCAGTCACTGTTAGGGCTATTGCAAGATTGGCTAAATGGCGTGTATTTACTCAACAATGATCTGGACATACAGCAAGCATTATCACGCTTGCAAGTAGGCGAGTGTCTAGTCAATCAGGCAGGTGATATTTATACGCGCCATAGCGTTTCTTACCACGGCACACAAAATGCGATGCAGGGCGTGTTAGAGCGTCAACAGCATTTAGAGGCCCTGCAACAAGCATTGCCAGACTTGCAAGATGCCTTGCATCAGGTATCGCAAACGTTAGCAACGCAGGAGCTTGCTTTGCAAACATTACGCACGCAACATCAGGCAGAAAATCAGTCTTTACGCCAGATAACGTCAGAAATGCATAGCTCGCAATTACATCTTTCACGTATGAAGCAAGGGCATGAGAATACGCGTCTTCGCGAAAATAGCATAAAAAATGAGATACAAAATGCCACAAACAAACAAGCAACGCTAGAGGCGGATGTGACCAGTAAGCAAACAATCATTGTGAAGCTTACTGCGAGCTTATCGGCTTTGGAAGCACAAGCACGCGCAGCGACAAGTGCCAAGCAAACAGCGGAACAAACATACTTTACGCTACGTGATGG
>DHYP01000042.1:35760-36069 GCA_002414145.1 Methylophilaceae bacterium UBA5127
AATTTCAAATATAATTAATGATTTAAATAATAAAATTAAAGTAAATGGTGAAGAAAAATCTGCTTTTCTAATACGCCAAAATGAAGCAGATGAGACATTAAAACACACGCAAATGGAAACGCTTAAAGCAAATCTAGTGCATGCTTTAAATGTTAAGCAGCAAGCAGAGATGGCCTTGACGCAAGCCCGCAACTATTTGGCAGAACAAGAAGCTGCATTACAAACACAAGAACGCTTGCGCATGCAGAACGAGCAGCAATTGCATCCTTTGCGCGATGCACTGGAGCAAAGTCGATTAAAAGAACAAGA
>DHYP01000042.1:36112-38874 GCA_002414145.1 Methylophilaceae bacterium UBA5127
GGTTTGTTAGAAAATGGTCTGGATGAAGCCGTGCTTTCCGCAGATTTGACTGCCCACACAAAAACCAGTGAGTTATTGAACAAGACCATGCAATTGCAACGTGAAATCAGTGAACTTGGTCCTGTGAACTTGGCTGCAATTCATGAGCTTGCGACAGAAAAAGAGCGCAAATCTTATTTGGACAGTCAAATGCTCGATTTATCTCAGGCCAGCGAAACGCTTGAGGATGCTATACGTAAAATTGACCGCGAAACCCGCGGTAAATTACAAGTGACGTTTGATGAGGCAAACCGTAATTTTAATGAGCTTTTTAATGTGCTATTTGGGGGTGGCCAAGCCAAGCTTGAGTTATTGGGAGATGAAATTTTAGATACGGGCATACAAGTTTTCGCGCAACCTCCTGGTAAAAAGAACACAACGATTCAATTACTCTCTGGTGGCGAGAAAGCACTTACTGCAATGGCACTGGTATTTGCATTGTTTAGATTAAATCCTGCACCTTTCTGCTTGATGGATGAAGTGGATGCACCTCTGGATGATAGCAATACAGAGCGGTTTTGTAATCTGGTTAAAAGAATGTCGGACAAAACACAGTTTTTATTAGTGTCACATAATAAAATTACCATGGAAATGGCTCAGCAGCTTATTGGTGTGACGATGCAGGAATCAGGAGTATCACGTATAGTCGACGTGGATATTGATGCTGCGGTGCGTATGCAGACTGCTTAGTTAAGGGATTTAGGAGTATGATATGCACAGTTTAATAATTAGGTTTAAGTAACAGATGTCAGATCTGCTGATAATTCTCATTGTGTTAGGCATTTTCATTGTATTGGGAGTGCTGGTGTTTAATTGGTGGCAAGAGCGGAAATTTCATGAACGTATCTCCAAAGATTTTAAAGCTAGTCAGCGCGATGTGTTAATTGAGGATTTTCAAGTCAATACAGAAACGACCAAGCGTGACAAGGTAAAGGTAGCTGAGCGGGAAAAGCTGGAACCCAGTATTGCTGGTTTTGATCAGGTCGAAGAGACACACTCTGCGTTTGTTTCTAAAGAAGACTTCAGCCCAAGACATCAATTTGAAGCGCATGCATCTTTGAGCGAGCCCGTGGCGGAATCCATGCAAGAGGAAATCGTCAGTGAAATGGTGAATGAAATTGTACATGAGCCTTCTACAAATACCAGCGAGCCTGTGATTACAGATAAACCAGAGTCATCTAGTATGGTGATGGATGAAGTGACTTTGCCTAAAGACTTACATTCTCAGGTGGATTTAATCGCACTGCTTTATGCATCCTCACCTATTTCTCAAAACAAAGTTGTAGGAATCGAACAACAGTTTAAAGAGCTGACTGAACGCACGTTTGCGTATGGCTTAACGACGACCAATGACTGGATTGAGATTCGTCTGAGCAAACCTAATCAGGCCTTTACCCAATTAGCTTATAGCTTACAATTAGCCGACCGCGGTGGAGCTGTTTCTAGGGGCACTTTGAATCGTTTTCAACATATGGTGGAAACAATAGGTTTAAACCTGAGTGCGCATGTGGAGTGGCAAGGCGCAGGTGATCCACTTGGTCGTGCTGTTGCACTTGATCAGTTTTGTATCGAAGTCGATAAAACGGTCGGATTTCATCTTTTGGCGAATGAGGGTGCTAGCTTTCATGCGACTAAGCTCAGAGGCTTGGTAGAAGCACAAGGACTGGTGCTGGCCGATGATGGTCGTTTTCACTTCAAATCGCCTCTTTTTGACGACCAGTTAGAGTTTACAATCAAAAATTTTGAAGGTAACGACTTCTCAGCCAAAATGTTAAAAACGGCCGTGATGCATGGCATCACGTTTCAATTGGATATTCCTACAGTAAAAAATAATGCAGATGCTTTTGATCGCATGGTGAATGTTGCCAGAGCAATAGCAAAGGGTATTGATGCGACTATGATTGATGATAATCGTAAGATACTAGGCGATATTCATTTAGAAAAAATCCGCCAGCAATTAAAAATGATTAACGCTAAAATGATTGCAAAAGGCATTATTCCTGGAAGCCCACAAGCATTACGCTTGTTCTCATAAACTTATCGTGATGACTAGTTTAGCGCAAGCCCAGCAGGAGCTTACTGAACTCAAAACGCTGCTTGCGGAGTATGATTATCACTATTACGTACTGGATCATCCTAAGGTCAGTGATAATGAATATGATGGCCTATACCGTCAATTAATAGCGCTAGAAACGCAGTATCCACAACTCATTACGTCAGATTCTCCATCACAACGTGTAAGTGGCAGTCCTTCCAGTGCTTTCGAAAGTGTGCAGCATCGCCAAGCAATGCTATCACTCAACAATGCCTTTTCTGATGAGGAGTTAATGGCGTTTGATAAACGCGTGGCAGAAACGCTAGACAGTAAACTCGTGGAGTATGCTGTAGAGCCGAAATTTGATGGTTTAGCCATAACCTTAACCTATGAGCATGGAGTTTTTGTGCAGGGGGCTACACGAGGCGATGGTTATACTGGAGAAAATGTCACGCACAATCTTAAAACCATACGTGCGATTCCAATCAAGCTTAATCTAGCGCAACCACCAGCACTATTAGAAGTGAGGGGTGAAGTGCTCATGCTGAAACTTGATTTTGAGCGCCTGAATCAAATGCAGGCAAAGCAAGACGGTAAGTTGTTTGCCAATCCTCGCAATGCTGCTGCAGGAAGCTTACGTCAATTAGATCCTAAAGTTACAGCCACCAGACCATTGTATTTTTTTGGC
>DHYP01000042.1:38914-39108 GCA_002414145.1 Methylophilaceae bacterium UBA5127
AACAGGTATTCCAGTTCTAAACTCGCACGGTGAGGCTATGCAGTATCTGGAAGATTTGCGTTTTCCAGTGAGTGACTTACGTGCTGTTAAGCTCGGAGCGCAAGGTTTGCGTGACTATTATGCGGAGATAGGTCGATTGAGGCAGAGCTTGCCATTCGATATTGACGGTGTGGTGTACAAGGTCAATCAATTCA
>DHYP01000017.1:0-956 GCA_002414145.1 Methylophilaceae bacterium UBA5127
CCAAATGTCTTCATCACCATTCGTGCCTTTGGCAACGAAAAAGCGCACATTCATATGCACGGTGGGCACATAAGGGTTGCGTGGATGAAAAACGAGCGAAACGCCCATTGCTTCCCACGGGCGGCCAGAGGCCTCAGGGTGTGCGACACTGGCGGCAGGTGGGAGTTTATTGCCTAACACGTGTGAGAAACCAATCCCTGCACGCTCAAACACATTGCCGTTTTCCAGCATGCAGGAGTTTCCACCACCGCCTTCTGGGCGTTGCCAGCCGTCATGCAGAAAAGTTTTGCCATCTACTAATTCGATGGCTTCGATAATGCGGGCTTGTAGGCCTTGCAGGTATTCGTAAACGGCTTGGGTGTTAATGGACATGACTAACCTTTAACCGCGCGGTAGCCAATATCTTTTCTGTATTGTGCGCCATCAAAATGAATATCATCGATAATGCGATAGGCTTGCTGTTGTGCAAATTTCACGGTCTCACCCAGCGCGGTGACGCATAACACGCGCCCACCGCTGGTGACGATTTTGCCATCTTTCAGCGTAGTGCCGGCATGAAACACATAAGCATCTTGCGGTTCTTTAGGCAAACCGGTGATTTCGTCGCCCAGCTTTGGCGTTTCCGGGTAATTGGCGCTGGCCATGACCACCCCCAGCGCAAAGCGTCTATCCCATTCTGCTTCGACTTTGTCCAAAGTTTCATCTACGGCATGTTGTGCCAAACTCACCAAATCTGACTTGAGTCGCATCATGATGGGCTGTGTTTCTGGGTCGCCCATGCGGCAGTTAAATTCCAGCGTTTTCACATCGCCATTGGGGCTAATCATTAAGCCTGCGTATAAAAAGCCGGTGTAGGGGATGCCATCTTTCGCCATGCCTTCTACCGTAGGTTTGATAATCTCGCGCATCACTTTGGCATGAATTTCTGGTGTGACGACTGGCGCGGGTGAGTAAGC
>DHYP01000017.1:1066-1385 GCA_002414145.1 Methylophilaceae bacterium UBA5127
AGCTGGCTTCTTCGCCGGCTAAAAATTCTTCAATCACTACGCGCGCACCCGCATCGCCGAGTTTGTTGTCGGAGAGCATCGCATCTACGGCAGCATGTGCTTCGTCTAATGACATCGCTACCACCACGCCTTTGCCTGCCGCCAAGCCATCGGCCTTAATCACAATAGGCGCGCCATTGGCGTTGATGTAGTCGTGCGCTAAATTTGCATCGCTAAAGGTTTGATATCTGGCGGTCGGAATGCCATGTCGGAACATAAACGCTTTGGCAAAATCTTAGGAGCTTTCGAGTTGTGCAGCCACTTTGGTGGGGCCAAAAAT
>DHYP01000017.1:1454-1750 GCA_002414145.1 Methylophilaceae bacterium UBA5127
CACGATGGTCAGGTGCATCTGCTCTTTCTTGGCAAACTCGACTAGCTCTTCGACTTTGGTAATCGGCACGTTGAGCATGTCCGGATTGGTCGCGGTGCCCGCATTGCCAGGGGCGACATATACGCGACTCACTTCTTTATTTTGAACGACCTTCCAAGCAAGTGCATGCTCACGTCCACCACTACCAATCACTAAAATCTTCATGAATATCCTTAATTTATGATTGGAATTAATGACGGAAATGGCGTATGCCAGTCACAACCATCGCCAAGCCACGCTCATCGGCCGCGGCAATT
>DHYP01000017.1:1827-7481 GCA_002414145.1 Methylophilaceae bacterium UBA5127
GCGCCGGCTTCGGCCAGCACGTCCACGCCGTCGCGGAACGGGAAGAACGCATCGGATGCCACCACGGAACCTTGCAAGCTCAAGCCTGTATTTTGCGCTTTAATCGCGGCAATTTTGGTGCTGTCCACGCGGCTCATTTGGCCTGCGCCGACGCCCAATGTCATACCGTTACCGCAGAATACAATGGCATTGGATTTGACGTATTTGGCCACATTCCAAGCAAACAACAAATCTGCCATTTGGCTGGGGGTGGGTAGCTTTTGGGTGACAATTTTCATATCCGCGCTTTGCAACTCGTGGTTGTCTGCGCTTTGAATCAAAATGCCGGAACCCACACGTTTGCTGTCCATCGCATTACGCCCTTGTGCCCAAGCGGTGTCGCCGCCCTTAGGTAAGGCAATTTTGAGTACACGCACATTGGCTTTGGCAGCAAATACAGCTAAGGCTTCTGGGGTAAAGTCAGGCGCAATCAATACTTCCACAAATTGTTTGCTAACGGCCTCGGCCGCTGCGCCATCTAAGATGCTGTTAAAAGCAATGATGCCGCCAAAGGCTGAGGTTGGGTCGGTTTTAAACGCTTTACTGTAGGCTTCTAACGCATTAGCGCCCAAAGCTACCCCGCATGGGTTAGCGTGTTTCACAATCACGCAAGCATTGCCAGTGAATGATTTAACCGTTTCCCAAGCGGCATCAGCATCGGCGATATTGTTGTAACTCAGTTCTTTGCCTTGCAATTGTTGCGCGGTGGCCAAACTGCCTAGGGCCGGGTATAAGTCACGGTAAAATGCCGCTTGTTGATGGCTGTTTTCACCATAACGTAAATCTTGCATTTTGACAAAATTGCTATTCATTTGACCTGGGAATTGACTCGACACAGGCTTGCCCGCAGATTCCGTGGCTTCAAAATCAATCGCAGATAAATAGTTGCTAATCGCGCCATCGTATTGGGCGATGCGATTGAAAGCGGCGACAGATAATTTAAAGCGGGCGGCTTTAGAAACCGTGCCCAGTGGTTTGTACGGTAGGTTGACTTTTAGCTCGGCAATCACTTCGGCATATTGCGCGGCATCGGTCAGCACTGCGACATCATTCCAGTTTTTAGCGGCAGAGCGCACCATGGCTGGGCCGCCAATATCGATGTTTTCAATCGCATCTTCTAACGTGCAGTTTGGCTTAGCCACTGTCGCCTCAAATGGGTACAAATTCACCGCCAATAAATCAATATTTTCAATGCCGTATTGTTCCATCGCGGCCACGTGCTCTGGCAAATCGCGACGGCCTAACAAACCGCCATGCACTTTCGGATGCAATGTTTTCACGCGGCCATCCAACATTTCAGGAAAGCCCGTGAAATCGCTCACTTCTTTGACGGGAATATTGTTGTCACGGAATAATTTGGCGGTGCCGCCAGTCGATAGGATTTCTACACCAAAAGATTGTAAATTTTTAGCAAATTCTATAATGCCAGTTTTGTCGGAAACGCTGATTAAAGCTCTTTTAATGGTTGCCATGAGATGTGCTTATTCGATGATTATTCTAAATTGTATTGCGCCATTTTTTTGCGCAAAGTGTTGCGATTGATGCCCAATATTTCTGATGCTTTGCTCTGATTGCCACCCGACTTATTCAGAATATATTCCAGCATGGGTTTTTCTATACAGCCCAGCACCATGTCGTAAATCGCATGAGGAGGTTGACCATCCAAATGCGTAAAGTATTCGTCTAATGATTCAGTAATGGCTTCACTTAGTTTGCAGATATTGTTCATTATGCAGCTATTGCCTCCTTAGACTCGTTAGACGATGGTTCAAACTGTTCTTCTGTGTATACTAAGCGATCGTTTTTCGCTTTGAGTTCAGCAAAAAAAGTATTAATGGCACTGAGTTGTAATTCGATGGTCTGCAAGGTATTCATATTGTGACGGAATTGAGCTGAGCCAGCTAAGCCTTTGGTGTACCACGAGATATGCTTGCGTGCTACGCGCATACCAGAGAGATCGCCATAAAAATGATATAAATCATGCAGATGCTCCAGCATTACAGTGTGAATTTCATCCACGGTGGGCGGTAGCATATGCGTACCAGTTTTGAGGTAATGTTCAATCTCGCGAAATATCCATGGCCTGCCTTGTGCGGCGCGACCAATCATCACAGCATCTGCGCCTGTGTACTCGAGTACATATTTAGCTTTTTCTGGCGTGGTGATGTCGCCGTTGGCAATAAGCGGAATGCCTATTTCTTGTTTAACGGCGGCAATCGTGTCATATTCGGCCTCCCCCAAATAGGCACAAGCGCGTGTGCGTCCGTGCATAGCAAGAGCCTGTATACCTATGTCCTCAGCCATTTTAGCGATAGCGACCGCATTGCGATTTTGCTTGTCCCAGCCAGTTCTAATTTTTAATGTGACTGGCACATTGACGGCATTGACGACTGCCTTGAGTATCTGAGCGACCAGAGGTTCGTCTTTGAGTAACGCAGAACCCGCCATGACATTGCAAATCTTCTTGGCTGGGCAGCCCATGTTAATGTCGATAATCTGCGCGCCATGATCCACATTGTATTTGGCGGCTTCTGCCATCATTTTAGGATCTGCTCCAGCAATCTGTACTGATATTGGGCTAACCTCACCCGCATGATTTGCGCGGCGACGCGTTTTTTCGCTACCGTAAAGCAGTGAGTTAGAGGTGACCATTTCTGAGACTGCCAGCCCGGCGCCCATTTTTTTACATAGCATGCGGAAAGGCCTATCGGTCACGCCAGCCATCGGTGCGACAACGAGATTGTTTTTAAGTACATGCTGACCGATTTGCATCGAATATTATATCTGCGCAGAAAAGTGCTTATTTTATACGCAATTTGTGGTCTACGAAACCAGTTTATCGGGTGAATGGTGCGACTTTAATATGTTTAAGTGTGTGCTGAGCGTTTTATTTTCGGCGGAATTTAATATGCGCGGCGATTAATTCATCTGCCTGATTTCTAAAATGCGTGCCATCAGAGTCTTTTACCCATAAGTGCAACAGGCCAGTAAAAAATAAGTGGGTATCAACAGCAAGTTGTTTAGGATCGTGGTTAGGGTGTAATAAATCTAGATTTTTGGCTTCCTGATAGATGGTCTCGTACTTTTCAGCAATACCAGAGCAGTTGTGTAAGATCTGTTGAAGGACTGTGGCAAATTCGTCGACATATTCACATTTGGACATCATGATTTCGTAAGTTTGACGTGTTTCCTGTTGCTCATTAAGAGCATTAATGGTTTCTAGTAGGAAGTGTTCGATACGTGCTAGAGGATCGATTGCACCTGGTTTTGTAGGGTCAATATTAGCTAGTAAAGTGTCGTCCATGCGATCAAAGAGAGGCAAAAACACTTGTTCCCGCATTGCATGAAACAACTCAGTTTTGTTTTTGAAGTGCCAGTAAACCGCGCCACGTGTTACGCCTGCATGTGTGGCGATTTGGTCTAAACTAGTGCGGCTAACACCTTTTGTACAAAACACTTCGCGCGCTGCATTAATAATGCGTTGTCTGGTGATTTCTGCATCTTCTTTTGTTTTACGTACCATATTTATTCTGTGAATCTTTTGTGATTGCTATTTACATACATTCGTGTTTGTATATAATATACATTCATGCTTGTATGTATGCAAGCTTTTTAAAGATTAACCGACCTTTTCCTAGAGGCAGACATGGTAGCTCAAACTCATCGCTGTTTAAATGTAATATTCCCAATTGTACTCAGTCTATTTTTATTTGCATGTGGCAAAAAAGAGCAGTCAGCGCAAATGCCACCTGCCATGCCGCCAATGCCAGTAAGTGTGATTGCCGTTGAGGCGAGCTCGGTGCCAATTGGTGCAGAAGCTGTTGCACAGACAGAGGGTGCTAAAGAAGTAGAAGTTAGGCCTCGAGTAGGTGGGATATTGCTTAAAAAAATGTTCGAAGAGGGTGCGCCAATCAAGGCGGGTCAAACCATGTTTATAATTGACCCTGTGCCATTCCAAATTGCTGTAGAGCAAGCGCAAGCGCAGGTGAATCAGCAAAAAGCCAGAATTTCGCAAACACAACGTGAGTCAAGTCGCTTAAAAGGGTTGTTGGATACACAATCGATTAGCCAACGCGAATACGATAATGCGGATTCTGATCACGCTGTGGCCAGTGCGACTTTGCTGCAATATGAAGCGATACTAAGAGAAGCGCAGTTAAACTTATCTTATACCAGTGTAAAAGCCCCTTCTAGCGGAGTTGCAGGACGATTTTTGTTTTCTGAAGGCGCGCTGGTAGATGCCAACACCAGTTTGTTGACTACCATTACACAAATTTCCCCAATTTGGGTGCGCTTTAGTTTGTCAGAGTCCGAATTAAAGCAGTTGGGTGGCTCAATTAACGAAAAGAGCGTGCAAAAAGTGATATTGGTGATGCCGGACGGCACCGAATATAGCGAAGCGGGCAAATTGAATTTTGCCGCCAGTACAATCGACCCCACGCTTGGTACACAGCAATTGCGCGCTGAGTTTGCGAATCACGATAGAAAATTGCTCCCTGGCCAGTTTGTGCGGGTGCGTCTGGTGACGGGTAGCCGCGATGGCGTGTTCTTGGTGCCGCAAACGGCGGTTTCCACTGGTGAACAAGGCATGTTTGTGTTCATTGCCAATGATAAAAATCAGGCAGAGCGTCGTCCTGTTACCGTCGGTGAGTGGCAAGGCACAGACTGGATTATTTTGAGTGGGTTGAAAGCAGGCGATCACGTGATTACCGATAATCTAATCAAACTGAATATGATGCCTCCCGGGGTGCCTGTTGCCCCACACCCGGCTGGAACCCCGCCTGCAATGCCCCCTCAAGCAGCGCAGAAACACTAGGAATCTGATATGACGAGATTTTTTATTACACGGCCAATTTTTGCTGGCGTTTTATCTATCATCATTGTGCTTGCCGGTTTGGTGGCTGCGTTTAAGCTGCCAGTTGCGCAATATCCAGAAATCGCACCGCCTACGGTCACTATTACTGCATCGTATCCCGGTGCAAGTGCCGATACTTTGAGTAAAACCGTGGCGGCTCCAATCGAGGAGCAATTAAGCGGGGTCGAACATTTGCTGTATTTCAATTCGGTGGCCGATTCTAGCGGCACACTGACGATTACCGCCACGTTTGAAGTGGGCACCAATATTGACCAAGCCACGTTTAACGTGAGCAACCGCGTCAATATTGCTACGCCGCGTTTGCCCGAGGAAGTGCGCCGAAACGGCTTGATTGTGCAGAAAATCTCCAGTGACTTTTTGCTGGTGTCGTTTTTGACTTCCAAAAATCCGACACATGATCGGCTGTTTATCAGCAACTACGCCACGCTGAATATTTTGGATGAAATCAAGCGTATTCCCGGCGTGGGAAGCGCGCAGATTTTCGGCGGACAAGATTACGCCATGCGTGTGTGGTTGCGCCCCGACAAGATGGCGCAATTGGGTGTAACGACAACAGATGTAGCTGCGGCGATTCAAACGCAAAATGCGCAGTATGCCGCAGGCAAAATCGGTCAAGACCCAGCGCCCAACAATCAGCAGATTGTCTATACCGTTACCGCCAAAGGTCGTCTGCTGGCACCAGAGCAGTTCGGTAATATCATCATCAAAGCCGATGGTCCGCGTGGTGTCTTGTATTTGA
>DHYP01000017.1:7492-7868 GCA_002414145.1 Methylophilaceae bacterium UBA5127
GCTCGCCAGAATTGAGCTTGGCGCGCAAAGCTATAACGTGCGTTCGGCGCTCAACGGTAAGCCGGGCGTGGCTTTGGGGGTATTCTTGCAATCGGGTGCCAATGCCCTGAATACCGCAAATGCTATTAAAGCGAAAATGGAAGAGCTGAAAACGCGCTTTCCAGAAGGGATGCAATATAGCATTCCCTACGATACCAGTGAGTTTGTAAAAGCCACGATCGAAGAGGTATTCAAAACCTTGGCGGAAGCCTTGGTGCTGGTGGTGCTGGTGGTGTTTGTGTTCTTGCAAAGCTGGCGCGCTACGCTCATCCCGATTATTGCGGTGCCAATTTCACTAATCGGCACGTTTGCTGGACTTTATTTGATGGGCTTTAGC
>DHYP01000017.1:7956-9151 GCA_002414145.1 Methylophilaceae bacterium UBA5127
GTTGTGGTGTTGGAGAATATCGAGCGACTGATGCAAGAAGAAGGCTTGAAACCCCTGCAAGCCGCGATTAAATCCATGCAGCAGGTATCTAGCGCCGTCATTGCGATTGTGATGGTGCTATGCGCCGTATTTATTCCGGTGGCGTTTATGGGCGGCATCGCGGGTGCCTTGTATCGCCAATTTGCGGTGACAGTAGCGATTGCTGTGGTGATTTCCGGCATTGTCGCGCTCACGCTCACGCCCGCCTTGTGTGCGATTTTTCTCAAAAACTCTCACAAAGAAAACACGTTCTTTAAAACGTTCAATCAAGGGTTTCACGGCATTACCCAGTTTTACACGCGCATTGTGGATATGACTTTGCACCACAAAATCATTGGTGCGGTCGTGTTTGCGGCCATCATTGCGCTGTGTGGCGTGCTGCTGAATCGTGTGCCGGGTAGTCTTGTTCCGCAAGAAGACCAAGGCTATGTGATTACGTTGATTATTATGCCAGATGGCGCAGCGTTGAGTCGCACCGAGAAAACTACTGAAAATATTCGCCAAGCGATTGCGCCTGACGAAGCCGTGGAGTTTGAATTTGCGATTGCCGGTTTGGATTTTATCGGTGGGGGCAACAAAACCAGCGCAGGTACCATGTTTGTGCGCTTGAAAGATTGGAAAGAACGTAAAACGACCGCCGATGAAATCGCGGGCAAACTAAAAGGCATCGGGTTCATGCAGCCAGACGGTTTTGCGTTTGCGGTTAATCCACCGCCGATTCGCGGTTTGGGGAGTTCTGCCGGTTTTGAGATGTATGTACAAAGCCGCGGTAGCAGTGATCCGCAAAAGCTGGCCGAGGTGCTGAACAATTTTGTCGGCGTGTTGCGTAGCAATCCGCAACTCACCAACATCAATACCTTTTTCAGGCCGACTGTGCCGCAGCTGCATATTGAGGTGGACGAGCCTAAAGCGTTGTCGTTAGGGGTTCCGATTGCCGATATTTATGCCACCTTGCAAAGCACAATGGGGCAGTTTTATGTCAACGACTTTAATAAATTCGGCCGTACATATCGCGTGCAACTGCAGGCGGAAGCCGGTTTTCGTTCGCGTCCCGAAGATATTGGCAAAGTCTATGTCTGCTCAAGAACTGGTCAGATGATCCCGCTATCTGCGCTAAGTCACGTTACACGCGAAGTGGGTGCCGAGCAGCTAGAGC
>DHYP01000017.1:9190-10548 GCA_002414145.1 Methylophilaceae bacterium UBA5127
GCTGGGTGAAGGTGCGCCCGGCGTGAGCTCCGGCGGTGCGATTAAGCTGGTGGAAAAACTTGCCAAAGAAAACTTGCCTGATAACTATCAAATCGCGTGGACCGGGCAAGCGTTCCAAGAAAAACGCACTGGTTCGGCCGCCGTGTTTGCGTTTGGTTTCGCTATCGTGATGGTGTTTTTGATTCTCGCGGCGCAGTTCGAAACTTGGGCCTTGCCATTGGCGGTGATTATGGCGGTGCCGTTTGCCTTGGCCGGCGCGTTGCTGGCGGTGCTGGTGCGCGGCATGCCGAACGATATTTACTTCCAAATCGGCCTGATTACCCTAATTGGTTTGGCTGCGAAAAATGCCATTTTGATTGTGGAATTTGCCGAACAAAAAATGGAGCAAGGTCTGCCAGTCTTGCAAGCCGCGGTGGAGGCTGCACGCTTGCGCTTCCGCCCGATTGTGATGACCTCGATGGCGTTTGTATTGGGGATTACCCCATTGCTGTTCGCCAGTGGCGCAGGCTCTGCCGCGCGCCGTAGCATGGGTACAGGCGTATTCGGGGGCATGATTCTGGCAACCTTCTTGGCAACGATTTTTATTCCGCTGTTCTTTACCTGGTTAAGCAGTAAAAACCATGTGAGAGATCATGGGCACATCATAGAAGAGGAAACGGTATGAAGCCGTATTTATCAATAAATCCAATGAAATTAGCACTCCTGATAACGATAATTGTGGCGTTAGAGGGCTGCAAAATGCTGGGCATCAATTATGAGCGTCCAGCAGTAGCGGTGCCACCACAATACATGGAAGCTGCAGCTGAAAATGCACAATCTGAAATTCCTAATCAATGGTGGACGTTATACCAAGATGAAGCATTAAATGCCTTGGTTGAAAAGGCATTGAGCAATAATACCAATGTGCAATTAGCCGTCGCCAGAATAGAAGAGGCGGATGCACGGATGCGTGAAGTGGGTGCTGCGTTATTGCCTAGCGTAGACTTAGGTAGCGCTGCAGCGCGCAGCCGCGTGACCGAAGCTGGCAGTTTTCCTACATTTGGCAGTAATCCACGTAACAATTACAACTTTGCACTCAATTCATCGATAGAGCTGGATTTTTGGGGCAAGCTCAGCCGTGCTAAAGAGGCTGCGCGCGCTGATTACTTATCCACTCAATTCGCTAAAGAAACGGTGATGTGGTCATTGTCTAGTCTTGTGGCGGATAATTATTTGAACATTCGCAGCATGGATACACAGCTTGCACTGACAAAAGACAATCTGAAAATTAGCGAAGAAAGCTTAGCGCTGACTAAGCGCAGACTGGAAGGTGGCGTTGTTTCGTCACTAGATGTGTATCAAGCGCAATTAGTGCATGA
>DHYP01000017.1:10750-19297 GCA_002414145.1 Methylophilaceae bacterium UBA5127
CCTGATGTGAGACAGGCAGAGCAGGCGATGGTGGCTGCCAATGCCAATATCGGCGTGGCCAAGGCCGCGCTCTATCCTAGTATTTCATTGACAGGTAGCTTGGGTGGTGAAAGTCTAGAGCTGGGAGACATTCTTAAATCGGCGGCACGTATTTGGTCACTCGGTGTAAGTTTGAACTTGCCTATTTTTAATTCGGGCAAGCTTGATGCGCGTGTAGATCAGGCGAGTGCTAAACAAAAACAAGCCTTAGCAAACTATCAAGGCGCTATTCAAACTGCATTTCGTGAAGTGAATGATGCTTTAGTGAATGTCCGTCAATACAAGGCTCAAGAGGCGATCGCGCAATCCAAGCAGGAGACGGCTAAGAAAATATTAGAGGTTGCACAAAACCGTTATAAAGCAGGCTATTCCGCTTATATTGATGTGCTGGATGCGCAACGTAGTCACCATGAAGCCACACAAGCCTGTGTGCAAAGCCGACAACATGTGTTGGTGGCGACTGTAGACTTGTTTAAAGCCTTAGGTCGTGGTTGGAACGTACCGCAAGCGGATAAAGTAACAGGTAAATAAACACTGCATTTGCTTGCAAAATATTCGGACACACTTATGATGTGCGTCATGCATAAGACTTCGACCACCCATATTGCCTTTGCCAGCTTTATTGGCACAGCCATCGAGTTTTACGATTTTTATATTTACGCGATGGCCTCTGCTCTCATTATAGGACAAGTATTTTTCCCTGCCAGTGATGCTGCCGCACAATCTCTCAATGCTTTTTTAACCTTTGGTATTGCATTTATTGCACGGCCTTTCGGCGCAATTTTGTTTGGTCACTTTGGCGATAAAGTGGGACGCAAAGTCACACTTGCCGCTTCATTGCTTGTGATGGGTGCTTCTACATTGCTGATTGGTTTGCTGCCTGGTTACGATACCATTGGTTATTTGGCACCAGTGCTGTTATGCGCGTTACGTTTTGGGCAAGGCGTCGGCTTAGGGGGAGAGTGGGGAGGCGCAGCGTTGTTAGCCACGGAACACGCACCAAAAGGTAAACGCGGCTGGTTTGGTATGTTTCCGCAACTAGGTCCTTCAGTAGGTTTTTTATTAGCCACCTTAAGCTTTTTAGGCTTGTCGTTGCTACTCACAGAAACGGAGTTTAAAGCTTGGGGCTGGCGCTTACCATTTATTGCCAGCGCTTTGCTGGTAGGTGTAGGTTTATATGTGCGTTTTAAACTAGCAGAAACGCCCGCATTTGCACAAGCACTCGCGCGACGTTCTACACATGTAATCCCCGTACAGGCCTTATTCAAAGCGCATCTTAAGCCAATTTTGCTTGGCGCATTGGCCATGGTGGTGTGTTACAACTTGTTTTATACCGCCACCGTGTTTTGCTTAAGTTACGGCACAGGCAAGCTTGGCATTGCGCGTCCCGACTTTCTCATAATGTTGTGCGTTGCGGTGTTATGCATGACACTTGCTACACCCGTTTCTGCATGGTTGTCAGATCGCTTTGGTCGTCGCCCCGTGTTGTTGACGAGTAGCGCACTGGCAGTATTGGCTGGTTTTGCTTTAAGTCCGTTATTAACCAGTGATTCACTGGTGCTCATTACACTATTTTTAGCGCTCGCTTTATTGTTAATGGGTGCCACCTTTGCACCTATGGGTGCATTTTTACCAGAGCAGTTTCCAGTTGAGCTGCGCTATACGGGCGCAGGTTTGGCTTATCAATTGGGTGGTATTTTAGGTGCCTCGTTCGCGCCCAGTGTTTCGCAGCTATTGGTGAATCAAGGAGGTTTGCCCTGGGCGGGTTATTATGTTTCTAGCATGGCGGGATTAAGTTTTATCGCCGTTTTGTTGATGCAAGAAACGAATAGAATTAAGGTTGAGTGAGTATTTCTAAACGACTCAACCAAGCAATCGCGTGCTCGCGCGTGCCGCCGCACATTTCTATACTTGGTTGCAGGCCTCCACAAAACGCTGGGCGCTCTGGGTTACCAAAAATCTTGCAACGGTTTTGCGCATCAAGCTGAATACAACGAACCCCAGCAGGCTTTCCATTAGGCATGCCTGGTATTGCGCTAGTAATAGAGGGCGCTATGCAACAAGCACCGCATCTAGCGCGACAATTCATCTATCGATCAGTCCAAGGGTAGCCCAAAGCCGTTACACCCGCTTTGATTTCTGCTATGGCTTGATCAACCAGCGTTTTTGCCCCTTTTACACCCACCTCTGTGGTCCGGCGGTTATCCAGCTTCGGTAAGCTAAACAACTTAAGCTCAGGGTACTTCTTAACGATATAATTCATTAAATCAATCATGCTACTTTCGCCGCCCTCCATGACCAAGATGCTATCTTCCAAATAATCTTGGGTGTGAAATAAATGCACATAGTAAGTATCTAGCACCCACTCCACCATGGGGTGAGCCATTTCAGGGAAACCTGGTACAAAATAATGATTGCGAATACTAAAACCAGCCACGCGGTTAATGGGGTTGGGGATTAAGTCGCACCCTTTGGGAAAGTCTGCCATTAATACTCTTTTGGGATAAGCGCCTTCGCCATAGCGCGCTTCAATTTCAGCTACCGCACCTGCGTGGCGCTCAATGGGAACGCCAGCCGCATCAGCCGCGCATTGGCGCGTGTAATCATCAGGTGTGGCGCCAATACCACCAAAGCTAAACACCGTGTCTCCTCGCGCCATGCTGGTTTTAATCGAGCTGGTAATTTGCTCGGGAATATCCCCCAGATAATTTGCCCAATTGAGTTGCAATCCACGCGCAGAAAGTAACTCGATCACTTTGCTTAAGTGCGCATCTTGGCGTTTGCCAGAGAGGATTTCATCACCAATGATATAGATGCCGAAAGTGGGTTGTTTTGACATGATTGAATGCTCTTTGATCAATTGCTTTTTAGTTTCCGATAGCCTTGCTATTAATTCAACTTAATTTTATTTTTCATATCTAGAAAAGGCTTTTCTACCAATTTCCAGCTGAGAAACCCTAATGCAGACACAATGATGATGGTGTATAGCGTCAATAGCCATGGGTTAATAGAAGGGTCGTGTTTAATAAACATAGCCTGTACAGGCCATGCATAAAGATATACGCCGTAAGAGATGTCATTTTTTGTGCCGATACTTTGTAAGCGTTCGTTTTTAAAATGAAAAGCAAAGTAGAACAATAGGTAACTGCCAAATAAAATCAAAGCTAGTTCAGCATACGGGCGCATCGTCATAAAAACTAAAATCGTTAAAAAACAGCTAATTGCAATTTTGGGGTTCCAAACGAGACTTTGTCTAAACTGGTAAAAACACATGCCTACCAAAAATGCTAGACCCAATTTGGTAAGTGCCTGCAAGCTAATAGGAAAAGGCATGCTAATAGAGTAGTTGACGTCAAAGTACCGTAAATAAACGTTGGTACATAAAAATAAAATAATCAGCAGTATTACGTTGCGTTTGTTTAACCCTATTAATGCGATGAGTGGGATGGAGAGATAGCATAAGAACTCATAGCGGATAGTCCACATACTACCATTTAGCGTTTGAATCTCTGGTGTGAACATAAAGCCCTCTACATGTGGCTGAGACAGTATAAAAACCTTAAATAAGGTTCTGAGCCACTGAAGAAAGTTAATGTCTGCAAGTAAATGTGCTTGCCCTGCCAAAGGGGTAATCACAAATACTGACAATATCCAGATCACCACAAAGGCTGGATAGATACGGAGGATTCTTTTTAAAAAGTAACTAAATAGCGTTTTAGACTGATCAAAACTTTGGCAAATCAAATACCCGCTGATCAAAAAGAAGCCATTGACTGCAAACACTCCAAAAGTGACGCTGCCTGTTAAACGATTTAACAGCTCTCTGGAAGCATTGCCATCTATCAACTCAGGTGAGTGACTTAAAATAACAAGGTAGGCGAGCAGTAGCCTTAAAAAACCAAAGTTATTTGATTTGTGTGATATTTTTTCTAATTGATTCAACGAGTATACCCTTTTTTTGATTTTTAATTTTCTTACCAGACTTCTAATCTAAACAGAAGACGCTTATTTTAATCATAGCTTAAATGTGTATTGTGGTGTTTGTCTGGCTGGTCTATGTTGTCATCAATAAAAACATCCATATATTACCAACTGAAGAAAAAAGTTTAAGAATTGCGCTTAATTGCCGTAAATCAAGGAGTGGGCTAATGGAATGGTTCATTGAAAGCCATACTGGTACAGAGTAAGATTGTTATTAATAGTTTTTTTAGCTCATATGCCTTATCAAGATAAACAACTAGATATAGATGAACAACACGCAGTAGAAAGCGCGCAATTAAGTCGTCTCAACTTGCTTATTGTCAGGACTGTCTTTGCCAATGTGTTGTTAGCGATTTTATTGGCCTATATACAAAGATCCGTGCTTAACCCTAAAGTAGTATTCGCTTGGGTGATGACAATGTTGCTACTCAGCTTAATACGTATATTAATCTCCCAGTACTTCATTAAGCACCCTGTATATATAAATGCTGACGTACGCAAAAGGCTTAATGTGTATCGACTTGGGGTGCTAATTACAAGTGCGATGTGGGGTGCAAATACACTTTTTGTGTTTGGTACTCATCAACTTGAGCAGCAGTTGTTTTTGGTCTATATGCTCTCAGGTTTATCGGCAGGTTCCGCAGTGTCTTATACCATTGATCGAGTATGTGCACTAGCTTATGTGTATTTAGCAGTAATTCCGATGCTTATCGGGTTTCTGATAACGGGTGGAGAAATTCCATACGCTATGAGCATTGCTGGGCTTATTTATGTCGTATTTATTACCTTTAACACGATTAGGTCTAACCAAAGCTTGATTGAAAGCATTGTTCTGCGCCACCAAGCAGATATTCGCGAAGAAGAAATCAGGCAAATGGCGTTTTACGATGCTTTAACTAGCTTGCCCAATCGCAGATTGTTACTAGACAGACTGGAGCATGCGCTGCTGGTCAGTAACCGTACAGAAAAAGGGGGTGCTATATTTTTCATCGATATTAATAACTTTAAAGAGTTAAATGATACATATGGACATCATGCAGGTGATTTATTGCTCAAACTCGCAGCAGAAAGGCTGACTGACTGTGTAAGAGAGAGTGACACAGTAGCGCGTCTTGGTGGTGATGAGTTTGTCATCATGATAGAAAACTTAAGTTACGCCTATGTTCAGGCCAAGGAAGAAGTGGACTTAATAGTAAATGAAATACTTGAAAGCTTAAATGACCCCTTCAATTTGGAAGGGGTGGAATATCATTGCGCAGTAAGCATTGGTATCGCACTATTTGGTCAACATGGCCATACCCCCAAAGAGCTACTAATAAATGCAGATACCGCAATGTATCAAGCTAAAAAGCTAGGCTGTAATATTGTGTGCATGTTTGATGAGGAAATGAAATTGGCTGTTAGCTAGAGAAAAGGCTTGTTTTTTGCTTGTTAATGGACACAAAAAGACCATTTAAACGAGGAGAAAGTAAGCATGAACCGCAACGATGTCACCGAAATGATTGTTACCGCAAAAATCAACAAAGGCCTGAAGTGGTGCGACATTGCAACCGAAATTGGCCTCTCAAAAGAGTGGGTAACTGCCGCCTTGCTGGGCCAAATGACACTCACAAAAGCACAAGCTGATACCGTTGGAAAACTTCTAGACCTCTCACCAGAAGCGATCAGTTTGTTGCAAGTCGTGCCCTATAAAGGGTCACTCCCTACCACCGTGCCGACTGATCCACTGCTGTACCGCTTTTACGAACTGATTAATGTGTACGGCACTACTATCAAAAGCCTCATCCACGAAGAATTTGGCGATGGCATTATGAGCGCGATTGATTTCAGTATGGACATCAGCCGCGTACCCGACCCCAAAGGCGACCGCGTGAAGATTGTGCTGAATGGCAAGTTTTTGCCATATAAAACCTACTAATTGCGAATATTTTTATCCCAACTCTCGTCATTCCCGCGAAAGCGGGAACCCAGTCCCGTCACGCGATCGAGTTGAAAAAGCTGGGATCCCCGCCTTCGCGGGGATGANNCCCGCGAAAGCGGGAATCCATTGTGACTTGATGGTGTTTACCAGAAAGGATTTCATCGCCAATGATGTAGATGCCGAAGGTTTGCATAATATTTATTAAGTAAATTAGTTAACTTTTTGAAGCTATTACCTTTGCGTATTTGCTCCAATCCACTGCTGGTGGGTTACCCATTGAATGTAGTTGCTCGAGTAAACGAAAAATAAAGAAAATTAGAGAATTTTCTTTGGGACTAAAGGTTAATTTATTGTTATAAACATCAAATGCTTTATCCGACAAAGCAAGGCCACAATTCAATATGCAATTGTCTGTTAGTTTGTTTAGAGTTTGGGTAAATTCTTTACTTGATACTCCATCTTTCCAGTCAACATCTGTTGCAACAATTCCAGCAAGAATTGGTAAAAGTTGTTTTGTGAAGGATTTTCCATCTAGCAATTGAATTGCAATGCTTGTGCGTAGCAGATCACGAACAGATTTGGCCTTTTTCCCTGCATATTCAAGATATTTTTTGTTAATCGTGGGCTTGACTTCCAAAACGCAGTAGACTGACTCAGCAGGTATAAATCTATGCGCATGTTGATCTAAAAGAGTAGGTGTGTATAGGTTGTCATAAATTACAATATCAATTTGGTCGCTAGTAGTACCATTTGAGTCGATTACAATGCCATTATCGACAGCGTAACGATTTGGTAGATATTTACGTAATGTTTGCATGAAGTGTTGCTCATTCACTTCACCCATTACACCATCATGAGTTATTGAGTCGGATGAGAGTTTTAGCTGAACTGCAAGCACCTCCTGTTCGGCGGCGAACGCAGATTTTAAAAATACTTTCCCGTCAATTTTAGCTTTATTTTTAGCTCTGTTCATATCACCACACCACGCTTTCCCAGTTTCGCTGAGACAATGAGTTATAGGCCTGATTAGCAATAGCACTTTTCTCAGTCGCTGTACATAAATCTGAAATACAGTTATTTGTATTTGCAGGGTCTGTGTAATTAACTGTTTTAATGTTGTCTTTTAGAAAATTAAGACATTTTAGAAAGTTATTTTCTAGTTCTCCATATCGTGCATAAGCCAAAGCATCTATAACAGCCATCTCAAGAAAGAATGATGGAAATTCAAGATTATGAAGTTGACGCCATATTTTTAATAACCTAATTTCATTTAGTCGGTTACTGTCTTGCACAAAAGCAATATGTTTTTTTACGTCTGCTTTTTTCCAGCTTTGTAGTTTTCTTACATATAGACTATGGTCGTTACCGTATTGGGATATTCTGCGACCTGGTACTAAATCTATTGAGTAACCATTGCTAGTGACCCCAATAGATACATTTTGTTTTCTTGCTATGTATCCAGCACTAGTTAGTGCGTTGTAAAGCGTGTCATATATTGACTCAAGTGTTTCATTGACGGATGATGACAATGATAAAAAGATGTCAGCATCTGAACCAATTGAAACAGCTGTGCCCTTAGCTAAAGAACCAGAAAACTCTGCACTTAATAAGCTATCGCCACCCCATTTTTTGATTATTGGATAGATTAAGTTACCCGCAGCTTTTGCTCCAGCATTGTTTACTTCATATTTTTTTAGGATTGAAATTAAATATTCATCAACGGTCATTTAATGCGCCCCCTCCCAATTGCTGCCCACACCCACTTCCGCCAGCAACGGCACATCTAATTTTGCAACATTTTGCATCAGTTCTGGCAGTTTTTGTTTCACTAATTCCAGTTCATTATCGGGCACTTCCAGCACCAGCTCATCGTGCACCTGCATGATGAGTTTTGATTGTAAGCGTTCACTGACTAGCCAGTTTTGCACGGCGATCATGGCAAGTTTGATGAGGTCTGCGGCAGTACCTTGCATCGGCGCGTTGATGGCGGCGCGTTCAGCGCCTGCACGTTGCATGGCGTTGGCGCTGTTGATGGCGGGCACCCATAAACGTCTGCCAAAATAAGTTTCGACAAAGCCTTGCTGTTTGGCGAGTGCGCGCGTGTCGTCCATGTAGGCGCGCACGCCCGGGTAGCGCGCAAAATAGCGTTCGATATAACTTGCTGCCGCGCTGCGCTCGATGTTCAAATTTTGCGCGAGGCCAAATGCGCTCATGCCGTAGATGAGGCCGAAATTGATGACTTTGGCATAGCGACGTTGTTCGCTATCCACTTGGTCTTTCGCCACGCCAAACACTTCCGCTGCGGTGGCGCGGTGAATGTCCTCTTTATTGGCAAAGGCTTGCAACATGCCTGCATCTTGCGAGAGATGCGCCATAATGCGCAATTCAATCTGGGAATAGTCTGCCGAGACGATGTGCGAACCTTCGGGTGCGATAAACGCCTCGCGGATGCGGCGGCCTTCTTGTGTGCGCACAGGAATGTTCTGCAGGTTTGGGTCGCTGCTTGCCAAACGGCCGGTAATCGCCACCGCCTGATTGTAGCTGGTGTGTACGCGGCCGGTGTGCGGGTTAATCATTTTCGGCAGTTTGTCGGTGTAGGTGGATTT
>DHYP01000017.1:19413-20212 GCA_002414145.1 Methylophilaceae bacterium UBA5127
GGCGTTTTTTTGGTCGGCTTGATGCCGAGTTTGCCGAATAAAATCTCCTGCAATTGCTTGGGTGAGCTTAAATTAAAAGGCTGTTCGGCAATGGCGTAAGCCTGCTTTTCCAGCTCCATTAGCTTCATGGCGATTTCGTTGCTCTGGCGGTTGAGCATGTGCGCGTCAATCAGCACGCCGTTGCGCTCCACCGTGAAAAGAATCTGCGAAACCGGCATCTCGATTTGCTCGTAGATAAAGCGCAATTTGTCGTCGTTCTGCACAAGCGGCGACATGGCCTTGTGCAGTTGCAAGGTAATATCCGCGTCCTCCGCGGCGTATTCGGCAGCTTGCTCAATCGCTACCTGATTAAACCCTACCTGTTTAGCGCCCTTGCCAGCGACTTCTTCAAACGCAATCGGCTTGATGCCAAGATGGCGCTCGCTCAGGTTATCCATGCCGTGATTCATGTGCGATTCGAACACATAAGACTGCAACAGCGTGTCATGCACCACGCCACGTAGTTGAATGTGATGGTTAGCGAATATGTGCATGTCGTATTTCAGATTTTGGCCGACTTTTTTAATGGATTCGTCTTCCAGAATCGGCTTGAGTTTCGCCAACGTTTCGGCGAAGTTAAGCTGGTCTGGCGCGCCGAAGTAATCGTGTCGCAAAGGAATGTAGGCGGCTTTGCCGGGTTCGACAGAGAATGAGATGCCAACGATTTGTGCCAGCATCGGGTCGAGCGAGGTGGTTTCGGTATCCACGCAAACCAGCTCGGCGCTGCTCAGTTTTTCTAGCCACACATCGGATTGTGATG
>DHYP01000060.1:0-124 GCA_002414145.1 Methylophilaceae bacterium UBA5127
AAAGGCAGCCTAAGCTGCCTTTTAAGTAAGTATAAATACCTAGTGCTGTGTTTTTCTACGCAATTTTTCAATAGCTTGAATCTGCGCTATCGCTTCTGATAACTCAGCTTGCGCTTTTGCATAC
>DHYP01000060.1:338-662 GCA_002414145.1 Methylophilaceae bacterium UBA5127
AATTAGCGGAGTATGGTTTGGATAAATACCAACCTCACCTGCGCTGGCAGGTACGACCACAAACTCAGCCTCACCAGAAAAAATGCTTTCTTCTGCGCTAACGACATCAATATGAACAGTATGTGCCATAAGTTTAATTCTCTTAAATTAGTTTAAAGTTTTGGCTTTTTCTACTGCTTCTTGGATACCGCCTACCATATAGAACGCTTGCTCTGGTAAATGGTCATACTCGCCAGCCACAATCGCTTTAAAACCTTTAATGGTTTCTTTTAATGGTACGTATTTGCCTGGCGCGCCAGTAAACACCTCGGCAACGTGGAAAGG
>DHYP01000060.1:744-915 GCA_002414145.1 Methylophilaceae bacterium UBA5127
ATAATGTCGCGCAATTCTTTGTAACGTTGCAATGTAGATTGCACTGAACGCGCAACTGTATAGTGCTCTTCACCAACAATTAACGGATCTAATTGACGTGAAGTTGAATCCAATGGGTCTACTGCTGGATAGATACCTAAAGATGCAATGTCACGTGACAACACAACGGTT
>DHYP01000060.1:969-1379 GCA_002414145.1 Methylophilaceae bacterium UBA5127
TCGGTCAAGTCATCCGCAGGCACATAAACCGCTTGAATAGAAGTAATAGAACCCACTTTTGTAGAAGTAATACGCTCTTGTAAACGACCCATTTCATCAGCAAGAGTAGGTTGGTAACCCACAGCTGAAGGCATACGACCCAACAACGCAGATACTTCGGTACCAGCCAAGGTGTAACGGTAGATGTTGTCTACAAAGAACAACACGTCACGGCCTTCATCACGGAATTTTTCCGCCATCGTCAAGCCTGATAACGCTACACGTAAACGGTTGCCTGGTGGTTCGTTCATTTGACCGAACACCATGGCTACTTTTGATTCTTTCATGTTATCTAATTTGATAACGCCAGCTTCTGCCATCTCATGATAAAAGTCGTTACCTTCACGTGTACGCTCACCCACGCCAGCAAA
>DHYP01000060.1:1397-2643 GCA_002414145.1 Methylophilaceae bacterium UBA5127
GTGCAAATACAGACAAACCTGAGTGCTGTTTAGCAATGTTGTTAATCAGTTCCAACATGTTAACGGTTTTACCTACACCCGCACCGCCAAACAGACCCACTTTACCACCCTTAGCGAACGGGCAAACCAAGTCAATCACTTTGATGCCTGTTTCCAACAAATCTACGGAAGGTGAGAGCTCTTCAAATGTTGGCGCTTTTTGATGAATTGAACGGAATTCTGTAGAGTCAATTGGACCTACTTCATCAATTGGACGGCCTAAAACGTCCATAATGCGACCTAGCGTACCTTCGCCTACTGGCACTTGAATTTGTGCACCTGTAGATTTAAACGCTGTACCACGTGCCAAACCATCAGAAGAGCCCATGGCAATCGTGCGAACAATGCCATCACCTAATTGTTGTTGCACTTCCAATGTTAAACCAGCTTCTGCTTGTGAGTTCTTATCATCAATGATGAGCGCATCAAATACTTTTGGCATTTGATCACGCGGAAACTCAACGTCTACCACAGCACCGATACATTGCACCACTTTACCTACAATTGCTTGATTTGCTTTTGCCATTTTCTATCCCTAACTTCTTTAGTCAGATTTAATTAAATTCAATAATTAAGCTACTGCCGCTGCGCCACCAACAATCTCTGAGATTTCTTTGGTAATCGCTGCTTGACGCGCTTTGTTGTACACCAGTTTCAATTCGCCAATCACGTTTTTAGCATTATCTGATGCTGATTTCATCGCTACCATACGTGCTGATTGCTCAGAAGCCATATTTTCAGCCACCGCGTTAAAAATGAGTGATTCGATATAACGCACCATCAACTCGTCTACGACAGGTTTTGCTTCTGGCTCATAGAGATAATCCCAATGGCCTTTAGGGCTACCCAATTGTTCACCACTTAAGGGTAACAATTGTTGCATAGTAGGCTCTTGCTTCATGGTATTGATAAATTTAGTGTAGCAAATATACAACTGGTCAATTTCTCCTGCGGTATAAGCATCCAACATCACTTTAATCGTACCAATCAACTTATCGAGATGAGGTGTATCACCAAGGCCAGTGATGTGTGACTTGACATCTGCACCTACCCGACCCATGAAGCCAAAACCTTTATTACCAATTGCACTTACTGCAATTTTTTTACCTTCTGCTTCCCAAGCCTTCATTTGATTCACAGACATACGCAATACGTTAGTGTTTAAACCACCGCACAAACCCTTGTCTGAGCTGACTACAATCAAACC
>DHYP01000060.1:2819-3722 GCA_002414145.1 Methylophilaceae bacterium UBA5127
AGGCGGCGACCATTTCCATCGCCTTGGTGATCTTGCGTGTATTTTCTACACTTTTGATCTTGGTTCTAATCTCTTTACTACCAGCCATTTGAGTGTCCTAGATAGTCAATAAATTAGTAAGCGTTTGTGGCTTTAAAGTCTTGAATTGCCGCTTCCACAGCTTTTTCATTGTCGCCGCTTAAATCTTTGCTTGATTCAATGCCTTCCATCAATTTAGCGTATTTAGAACCCATGAAGCCATGTAATGCACTTTCGAATGCCAATACTTTATTGGTAGGTACATCGTCAAAATAACCTTTATTTGCTGCTAACAAGCTAATCGCCATTTTAGAAACACTTAAAGGTGAATACTGTGCTTGTTTCATCAATTCGGTGAACATACGACCGCGGTCTAGTTGTTTACGTGTTGCTTCGTCCAAATCAGAAGCGAACTGCGCGAACGCAGCCAATTCACGATATTGCGCTAAAGCCAAACGTACACCGCCACCCAATTTCTTAATCACTTTAGTTTGTGCAGCACCACCCACACGAGACACTGAAATACCAGCGTTAATCGCAGGACGAATACCAGCGTTGAACAAGCCGGAAGTTAAGAAGATCTGACCGTCGGTAATGGAAATTACGTTGGTAGGAATGTANNGAAATTACGTTTGTTGGTACGAATGCAGAAACGTCACCAGCCGCTGTTTCAATCACTGGCAATGCAGTGAGTGAACCTGTTTTGCCTTTTACAGCACCGTTAGTGAATTTCTCAACATACTCTTCGTTAACGCGAGCAGCACGCTCTAGCAAACGTGAGTGAATATAGAACACGTCACCTGGGTAGGCTTCACGGCCTGGTGGGCGACGTAATAACAATGAAATTTGACGATATGCGATTGCTTGTTTAGTCAAATCATCATA
>DHYP01000060.1:3899-10381 GCA_002414145.1 Methylophilaceae bacterium UBA5127
GACGAAGCCTTCTGGCCGATCGCAACGTAGATACAGGTCATGTTTTGACCTTTTTGGTTAATAATCGCATCAACCGCTACTGCCGTTTTACCTGTTTGACGGTCACCAATAATCAACTCACGTTGTCCGCGACCGACTGGCACCATCGAGTCAATTGATTTCAGACCCGTTTGCACTGGTTGTGACACTGACTTACGTGCAATCACACCTGGAGCCACTTTTTCAATTTTGTCGGTCATTTTTGCGTTAACTGGACCTTTACCATCGATCGGCACACCCAGAGCATTCACAACACGGCCAATCAGTTCAGGACCAACTGGCACTTCCAAAATACGACCCGTACATTTACATACATCGCCTTCAGTAATGTGTTCGTAATCACCCAACACCACGGCACCCACGGAATCACGCTCTAAGTTAAGCGCCAAACCAAATGTATTACCTGGGAACTCAATCATTTCACCCGACATGACATTGGATAAACCGTGAATACGCACAATGCCGTCAGTGACTGAAATCACTGTACCTTGTGTACGTGCTTCGGCTGTCGTAGAAAAATTTTCTAATCTGCTTTTAATCAATTCACTGATTTCTGATGTAGATAACTGCATATATGTCTCCTGTGCCTTATGCTGTAAGCGCGTAGGCTAAATTTTGTAACTGACCTTGGACGGACGCGTCTATCACGGTGTCGCCAACAATAATTTTAATACCGCCAATGATTTCTGGATCAACAGAAACACTCGCTTCAATCTTCTTACCAAACTTAGTTTCTAAGCGCTTTACCAAGTCTTTAGTAGCCGCCGCAGTGAGCTTAGTAGCAGCAATAATTTGTGCATCCAAAGTACCTTCGTCTTGCGCCTTTAATGCTTCAAACGCTTCAGATATTGCTGGCAATACTGATAAACGGTCATACTCAACCAAAACTTTTATTAAGTTTTGTCCGTGTTCATTGAGCTGATCACCGCACAATTTTAAAAATGTGGATTCTAGTTCTGCTGAAACGACTTTTGGGTCTTGTATATAAGCATTCACTTGCGGATCATTTATCACCGCCGCAGAAAAGGCTAACATTTCAGACCACTTCGCTAATGCATTTTGCTCTTTACCAAGCTTGTATGCAGCTACTGCATAAGGCCTTGCAATGGTTGATATTTCAGCCATGTTTTATCCTTATAACTCAGCAGCTAGTTTAGAAAGCATTTCAGTGTGGGCTTTTGCGTCAATTTCTTTACGCAATATTTTTTCCGCACCAGCAACAGCCAGACTAGAAACTTGTGCTCGCAAGCTTTCTTTCGCGCGATTGATTTCTTGGTCAATTTCAGCCTTAGCGCCCATTAGGATACGATCACCCTCAACTTTGGCGTTATTTTTAGCTTCCTCGACAATTTGCGTAGCACGTTTTTCTGCTTGCCCAATAATCTCACTTGCTTTTTGTTTGGCTTCGTTCAAAGTGACTTCAGATTTTTTTGCCGCAACCTCTAGAGCACTTTTGCCTTCTTGTGCTGCTGCCAAACCATCTGCGATTTCCTTTTGGCGTGTTTCTATCGCTTTTAAAAGCGGTGGCCAAACAAATTTCACTGTGAACCAAATCAACACAGCGAATGCGATAGCTTGTGCGACTAGTGTAAAGTTAATGTTCATTTTTGATCCAAGTTAAAAATCTTTAAAGCATGTGTTATTCAATAAGGCTTAATGTAATTAAGCCTGATCATCTAGCAACTAAATTACTTAGCTACTACACTTAACAATGGGTTTGCAAATGCAAACATCATCGCTAAACCAACACCGATAATGAATGACGCGTCGATCAAACCTAGCAACAAGAACACCTTACCTTGCAATGCTGGAATCATTTCTGGCTGACGTGCAGCACCTTCCAAGAAACTAGCACACATGATACCGATACCCACGCAAGCACNNAAGCACCTAAACCAATAATTAAACCAATGCCAACGCCTGTGTAAGCTTGAATCATTGCTAAAAGTTGTAAGTTTTCCATTTGTATTACCCTTATATATAAAAATTAAAAACAACTACTATTAAAACTAACTACAAAAACCCGTGAAGCTAAAATAACTAGTGTGACTCATGCGCCATAGCAAGATACACTACGGTCAACATCATAAAAATAAACGCTTGCAATGCCACAATCAAGATGTGAAAGATTGACCAGCCTGCACCCAAAATTGCCGCCGCCGCCGTGCCCGTTAAGCCTGTGGCTGCCCACATACCTAACAGCAAGAAAATCACCTCACCCGCGTACATGTTGCCAAACAGGCGCAAAGAGTGTGAAAGTGGTTTTGAAACGTATTCAATTAAATTAAACAAGAAATTCAGTGGTAACACCCAAAGTTTGGTACCGAAGGGTGCAAAAAATAATTCATGTAGCCAGCCGCCTAGACCTTTTACTTTGATTGCAAAGAAAATCATCAAAATCCAGACCGCCAGAGCAAGTGCAAAAGTAGTGTTGATATCGGAAGTAGGGACTGCGCGCCAATGTTCAAAACCTAAGGCATGCATCAATGTGGCAAAAATATCCACTGGTAAGAAATCCATGGCGTTCATGGCGAACACCCATAAAAAAACCGTCAATGCAGTTGGTGCAATAAAGCGATGACGGTCTCCGTGGAATATATTTTTGACTTGGTCATCCACAAAACCAAACACCAACTCTACGAAAGCCTGACCTTTTGTTGGCACACCTGAAGTTGCTTTGCGTGCAACCAACCAAACCAAACCCATTACCAACAGACCTAACAGCACTGACATGATTAAAGTGTCGATATGCAATGTCCAAAAACTACCTTGACCAACAGGTTGTGCATTAAAGCTCAAATGATGCGCGATATACTCAGACGGTGTGAGTTGTTCTACTTGCTGTGCGTGTTCTGTAGCCATAATTCTCTTAAAATTTATTTAAACAATTATTTTAAAGTTAAGCCAATACTAAATAGTCTTATCAGTCTTTGCTAATGCAGCACCAGAAAATACTGCTGCAGCTGCTAAACCAGCAATAAGCGCAATAGGCACTAATTGATGATAAAGCTTAAATGAAACAAACAACAACATGGCAATTACGATAATTTTTATCGCCTCTGCTTTTAACAAGTTTATTAAAATGGTCGAAGGTTCTGTTTGATTGTCGCTTCTCGCCGCTATTTTTGCAGCAATCCACGCACCCGCAATTACAGAAAGCCCACCTGCCAACACAGAGAAGAATGCATGCATTCCACTCAACATGAAGGCAAGTAGTGCTACCACCACCGTCGCTAACAATTGCCAGCGCATCATTTTGCTATAAATGTTATTTGCAGCCAGGCCGTCATTGATGTTGTTCATACCATTTTTCATTTCAATAATCTTGAAATGGACTCTAGCCAAAGAGCCGAGATTCTGAATTATTACTGCAACTTAGTCAAGCCTTTAATACAAGTAAATTACAAAATGTTTTAGCAAAATGAATTACTTACAATTAACGTTAGTCTATTTTTTGTATGAAAAAATACAAACCCAACACTATAAAAAACAATTGTTTTATTTTTGTTACAAAAATTACATAGACCAATTACACCAGTGCAAATCAATATTTTTTCATCACAAGCTACTTAGCTGTAAGTTTAGCTATTAAATCATCCAGTTGGTCTAGGTGACTATAAGCTATCTTGAGCGAGCCGCTCCCGTTGGCTTTTGATACGATAGTCACTTGCGCACCTAGTGTTTGGCTTAATTGCTCTTGTAAAGCCAAGACATCGTGATTCACACCTACCTTAGTCTTTTTATCATGGTTTTGTTGTGATTTTGTAGCCTTTTCAACCTCTCTAACTGACAGCCCTTCTTGCACAACCCGATTTGCCAACATAACTTGCTGGGCAGCATCCAAGCCCACCAATGCTCTCGCATGCCCCATATCCAGCTGATTACTCATCAACATGTCTTGAACTGGTAGACTGAGCGTCAACAAACGTAACAGATTAGAAACCGCCACACGCGAACGCCCGACAGCTTCAGCCGCCTTTTCATGCGTCATTGCAAATTCATCTATCAAACGCTTAATGCCTAACGCTTCTTCTAGAGGATTTAAATTTTCACGTTGAATATTCTCTATCAACGCCATCGCGAGCGCGGCTTCATCTGCAATCTCTCGCACTAATACTGGCACTTCTTCCAAGCCCGCTAATTGTGAAGCGCGCCAGCGACGCTCACCAGCAATAATTTCATAACGCTCTGCGGCAATCTCGCGCACCAGAATAGGCTGCATAATGCCTTGTGATTTGATGGAGTCAGCCAGAGTCTGCAACGCTGCCTCATCCATGTAAGAACGAGGCTGATATTTGCCAGGCTGCATCTGATGCACTTTAAGCATGCGCAATGAGTCTGCCTCACCTACACTGCCCACATCGCCTGCGAGCAGCGCATCCAATCCGCGCCCCAATCCTTTTGGTTTTACCATATTTATCAACCTTTAACTATATAAGTTATTGTTTTTTATCTATAATTTCAGATGCCAGCTCCATGTAGGCCACTGCACCTTTTGATGCTTTATCATACATAAGCACTGGCATACCATAACTAGGTGCTTCGGCCAGTCGTATATTTCTGGGAATCAGCGTCTGATACACTTTTTTACCGAAATGACTCACCAATTGCGCTGATACCTGATTCGCCAGCATATTGCGGTTATCAAACATCGTGCGTAGTAAACCTTCAATCTCTAATATAGGATTCAAATTGGCACGCACTTTTTTAATCGTATTCACCAAATCCGACAAACCTTCAAGTGCGTAATACTCACATTGCATAGGAATCATGACTGAAGTCGCCGCGGTTAAGGCGTTGACCGTCACCAAATTGAGGGCAGGGGGGCAGTCTAGCAACACATAATCATAGCGGCTTCCCAACTTGGCAAACGCCTGCTTCAAACGCATTTCACGCGCCATTTCGTTTACCAGCTCGACTTCTGCTCCCGCCAACTCACGATTAGAAGGGGCGACATCATAACCACCTTTCTCACTTCTAACAATCACTTCGTCTAGCGTTTTATCATTAATCAATACATGATAAATGCTATATTTAAGATGGGCTTTATCAACGCCACTTCCTGTGCTTGCATTACCTTGTGGATCCAAATCCACCAAGAGCACTTTTTTTTCATGCGCAGCAAGGCTTGCTGCCAAATTAACGCTCGTAGTAGTTTTACCCACACCACCTTTTTGATTCGTGATTGCTAAAATTTTCATGATTTATTCTCAAAAACAATCAAATGTCTTTCTGCTTTTAAATTCGCTACATCAAGCGGAAAAATGTGGGCTGGCTGCATATTCAGTTTTTCCAATTCTTGTGTGGGCATCACACCCTTCATCGCTAACCATTGCCCACCTTTTACCAACAAATGCTTTGTTAGCTCTGTAAACAGGCTAATTTCGGAAAATGCGCGCGATATAATCTGATCGAACATTTCAGCTGGCTGATAGCGCTCCACACGCGCATGCACTACTGTCAGATTTTCTAAGCCCAACTCACCTTTTACTTGCCGCATAAATATCGCTTTTTTTTGCACGGTATCAATAGTAGTCACCTCTAGCTCAGGAGTCACTATCGCAATCACAATACCAGGCAACCCAGCACCGCTCCCGACATCAAGCAATCTTTTACCATGCACATAAGGCAACACACTTAAACTATCCAGTAAGTGCAATACCACCATTTCTTCCGGGTCTCGCACTGCCGTTAAGTTGTAAACCTTGTTCCACTTTTCTAACAGAACCAAATACTGCAGTAGCTTTTGCTGCGCCATTGCGGAGACACTCAAACCCATCTCAGCAATGCCTGCTGATAGTATCTCAGCTCTAGTCATGCCGCTTCTATATTATTTGCGCCTGCTTGTCTTTTGTGTTTGCGCTTCAAGTAAACCAATAACAATGAAACAGTTGCGGGCGTAATGCCAGAAATTCTGCTGGCTTGACCTATCGTTTCCGGCTGATGCGCAATCAGTTTCTGACGCGCTTCGATGCTCAAACCATGCACGTCTGCATAATCAATCCCTGCGCCCAACTTGATGTTTTCACTACCTTTTTGTTTGGCTATCTCGTCCTTTTGACGATCAATGTAGCCTTGATATTTAGCTGCGATTTCTACTTGCTCTTTCACATCCTCAGTTAAAACATCTGAGCAAGGAATCAAACTTAGCAAGCCTTCGTAGCTTACTTCTGGTCTACGCAATAATTCAAACAAACTATATTCATGTTCCAATTCTTTGCCCAAAACCGACATTTGTGTTTCACGTGAAACATTTGTAGGCTGCACATAAGTTTTTCTAAGCCGCGCCTGCTCTTTTGCTACAGCTTCTTGTTTGCGGCTAAATGCTTCCCAGCGCACATCATCCACCAAACCCAGTTTGCGGCCGATCTCGGTCAGGCGCATATCGGCATTATCTTCGCGCAGCTGCAAACGATATTCGGCACGACTGGTAAACATACGAT
>DHYP01000061.1:0-326 GCA_002414145.1 Methylophilaceae bacterium UBA5127
GAAGATGTGGTAACCGATGAAGACGGTAGTATTGAAGTCGTGACGCCACCGAATGATTTTCTGGCAGTCAAAGAAGCGTTAGAAGCGGCAGGGCTTAAAGCAGCGATGGCAGAAGTGATTATGAAACCGAACATGGAGACCGTATTTTCTGGCGAAGATGCCGTCAAAATGCAAAAAATCTTAGATATGCTAGAAGACTTGGACGACGTGCAAGATGTATATACCACTGCGGTGATTGAAGATTAAAAATGAAAGCCGCACTGTCATCAGGAGTTGCGAATAAGCAGATCACAAAAATTCGTCATTCCCGCGCAAGCGGGAATCCA
>DHYP01000061.1:356-2232 GCA_002414145.1 Methylophilaceae bacterium UBA5127
TCCCGCTTGCGCGGGAATGACAGTATAAGTGGATTTAGTCAGAATTCTTGGTATTGATCCTGGACTAAGAGTCACTGGTTTTGGCGTGATCGAAGCTATCGACAATAAACTAAGCTATGTGACTAGTGGCGTGATTAAAACGGCTTCTGCTAAGAAGAATCCAGTAGAAGGTGAAGATGACCGCGAGGAATTACCTGCACGATTGAAGGTGATTTTGGATGGTTTGTTTGAGGTGATTGATACCTATCAGCCCACTCAAGTGGCGGTAGAAAAAGTATTTGTGAATGTAAATCCCCAATCGACCCTCTTGCTAGGGCAGGCTAGAGGCGCTGCGATTAGCGCAGCTGTTATTAANNAATTTAAGCGTTGCAGAATATACTGCTTTACAGGTCAAGCAATCTGTCGTAGGTAATGGTCATGCGCAAAAAGAACAAGTGCAAGAGATGGTGAAGCGTTTACTTAAATTGCCAGCAACGCCCAGCCCAGATTCAGCTGATGCATTGGCGTGTGCGATTTGTCATGCGCATGGTGGGCAAGGCTTAGGCATGCTAACGACAGCAGGATTTAGAGTTAAAAATGGAAGGCTCATATGATTGCTCGTTTAAACGGTATATTGATAGAAAAATCTCCTCCCTTTATTGTTGTAGATTGTAGCGGTGTTGGCTATGAGGTGGAGGTGCCCATGAGTACTTTTTATAACCTACCAGAGATGGGTCAAAAAGTACAATTGCTCACTCACTTTGTCGTGCGTGAAGATGCGCAACTGCTTTACGGATTCGGCTCTGAGCAAGAAAAAAACACGTTTAAACAATTGCTTAAGGTTAATGGCATTGGGGCAAAATCAGCGTTGTCTATATTAAGCGGTGTGAGTGTAGATGATTTAGTGCATGCGGTGAGCCAGCAAGAGGTGGGCATGCTCACACGCATTCCAGGCATTGGTAAAAAAACAGCAGAACGTTTGTTGTTAGAGTTAAAAGATAAGTTTACGGTGACTGGCTCGGTGACAGCACAGCCACAAACAAAATCCGCCACCTATGATGTACTCAATGCACTCGTTGCTTTAGGCTACAATGAGCGTGAAGCTTCAGCTGCTGTTAAGTTGTTGGATAAAGACATTAGTGTGACTGATGGCATTAAGCAAGCGCTCAAAAGCCTTTCTAAATAGGATGTTAGCATGTATAAAATTTTATTGAGTGTGTTAATCAGCATAGTGATTTCAGCTTGCGGGCAGTCAACCACACCAAGTACGCCAGCTGGTATGGCACCTGCGGCTGCACCAGCAAAAATGGCAGCTGACAGAGTCATGGGTGGCGCAGAGCTAAGCTTAACGGAAGTGAGCGAGCCAAGCGCGCAACAAGTCAGTCCAGATGCAAGGAAATACATCGCGTTAAGGCATCATTTAACCTTAGAAATGCCCGCAGAGCATATGCAGGCTAACTTTGATGCCGCAGTGAAGCATTGCGAGGCGCTCAATTGCCAAATGCTCAGTGCAAATTACAACAAAGAAACGCCTTATAGTCCGCCATCCGCTTCGATGAGTGTGCGCATCCCCCCCAGAAATGTGGAAATATTTTTATCGGGACTCGCCAAAAGTAGTGAAGTGATGCAACACGGTCGCGATGCAGAGGATAAAACCAATCAGGTGGTGGATGCCGATGCGCGTATTAAAAATTTAACTGAACTGCGCGACAGATTACGTTTAATGCTTACCGATAAATCTGCCAAATTTAAAGATATCATTGAAGTTGAGCGTGAGTTAGCCAATACGCAAAGCCAACTCGACAGCATGTTGAGTATGCGTAAAATACTCGCACTGGAAACGGATTTAGTGGCAGTGAGTATTGATTTTACAGCAGCACAAGGCATTACTGAGCAG
>DHYP01000061.1:2258-4301 GCA_002414145.1 Methylophilaceae bacterium UBA5127
ACCAGTGACGCAAGCGATTAAAGAGGCGGGGCGCGTCATGATGGAGAGTCTCGCCTCACTGATTCATTTTGTGGCAAGTGCAATTCCATGGCTGTTGATAGGCGTTCCGTTGCTGTGGCTTATGCGTAAGTTTTGGGTAAATATTAAAACTAGATTTTTTGCAAAATGATTGAAACCGACAGATTAATTGCCCCAGATGCAACAAGCCCACAAGAGGAGGCGCTTGAGCGTGCACTACGTCCTAAAGTATTGGATGAGTATGTGGGGCAGGAAAAAGCGCGTGACCAGCTAGAGATTTTTATCAATGCGGCACGCGGCAGGAGCGAGGCGCTTGATCACGTCTTACTGTTTGGCCCGCCTGGCCTAGGTAAAACCACATTAGCGCATATTATCGCCAAAGAAATGGGTGTAAATATGCGTCAAACCTCTGGCCCTGTGTTAGAGCGTGCAGGCGACTTGGCCGCCTTGCTCACCAATCTTGAACCGAATGATGTGTTATTTATTGATGAGATTCATCGTTTAAGCCCAGTGGTAGAAGAGATTTTATATCCAGCAATGGAAGACTATCGTCTGGATATTATGATAGGTGAAGGTCCAGCTGCGCGCAGTGTGCGTTTAGACTTGCCACCATTTACTTTGGTTGGAGCTACCACGCGCGCGGGCATGCTCACTAATCCATTACGTGATCGCTTTGGTATCGTTGCAAGGTTAGAGTTTTATACCAATGCAGAGCTGGCTAAAATTGTGCACCGTTCAGCCAGTTTGCTCGAGGTCAGCATGCAAGAAGCAGGTGCCTTGGAAATTGCCAAGCGTTCTCGTGGTACACCGCGTATTGCCAATCGCTTGTTACGTCGGGTGCGTGATTATGCACAGGTGAAATCTGATGGCATTGTCAGCAGTGAGATTGCTGATGCCGCGCTCAGAATGCTCGATGTTGATCAATTAGGTTTTGATGTGATGGATAGAAAGCTATTGCAAGCAGTGCTAGAAAAATTCGGCGGCGGGCCCGTGGGATTAGACAATCTTGCCGCCGCAATTGGTGAAGAGCGCGACACCATAGAAGATGTGTTAGAGCCTTATCTGATACAGCAAGGCTACCTCATGCGCACGCCACGCGGACGCGTGGCGACCAGTCTGGCGTACCAACATTTTGGCTTGTCCGTGCCTAGTCATTTAGCGAGTGGAGAATTGTGGCAGCAATAAACATGTTCCAATGGCCAGTGCGTGTCTATTACGAAGATACCGATGCAGGTGGTGTGGTCTATCATAGTCAGTATTTGAACTTTATGGAGCGGGCAAGGACTGAATGGTTACGTCATTTGGGCTTTGAACAAACGTATCTCAGAGAGTCTTTGAATGTATTGTTTGTAGTACACAGTATGCAAATTCAGTTTAAAAAACCTGCCAGATTTGATGATATGCTGATGGTAAGCAACCACTTAATCGCAATTGGCCATGGTAGCTTTACCTGTCAGCAGCTCATCTTAAAAGAAACACAAACTTTAATAGAAGCGCAAGTTAAAGTAGCTTGCGTGAATGCGTTAAACTTTAAACCTACGGGCATACCAGCCCCAATTAAACACAGTATGGAGTCAGCATGAATGTAGCCAATGATATGTCCTTTTTTTCTTTGGTCTCGGGAGCAAGTTTGCCTGTGCAAGCCGTGATGGGCATATTGCTCATTACCTCTTTATTTTCATGGTGGTATATTTTTATTAAAGTATTTACGATTAAGAATGCAGAAAAGGATGCTGAGGATTTTGAATCCGCATTTTGGTCTGGCGGTGATTTAAATAAATTGTATGACGGACTGGGTGCCGGGCGTCGCAAACCACAAGGCATGGCGAGTATTTTTGAAGCAGGATTTAAAGAATTTATTCGCCACAAGCAGCAAGGCCGTATGGAAGTGAGTGATGTTATGGAAGGTTCTCGTCGCGCGATGCGTGCAGCCTATAACCGTGAACTGGATAACTTAGATGCACATTTGCCTTTTCTGGCTTCTGTCGGCTCTGTAAGTCCCTATATTGGCTTGTTTGGTACGGT
>DHYP01000061.1:4319-12460 GCA_002414145.1 Methylophilaceae bacterium UBA5127
ATCATGAATGCGTTTAGAGGCCTGTCTAGTGTGGCACAAGCAACATTGAGCCAAGTTGCCCCTGGGATTGCCGAGGCGCTGGTTGCCACCGCTATTGGTTTGTTTGCTGCCATTCCAGCGGTCATTGCCTATAATCGTTTTGCTTCTAGCGTGGATAGATTGTCTGTACGTTATGAAAGCTTTATGGAAGAGTTTACCAATATTCTGCAACGACGTTCTTAAGGAGTCATGTCATGAACAGAACACGCAAGCGTCGTATGATGAATCAAATCAACGTGGTGCCTTATATTGACGTAACTTTGGTGCTGTTAGTCATTTTTATGGTGACTGCGCCTATGACGAATCCTGGGGTGGTGGATTTACCCAAAGTTGGTCAAGCGCTCAAGCAAACAGGTGCGCCGATTGTGGTGACGATTAAGGTGGATGGCACGGCAGAAATGGAAGGCAAACGTCTGGAGCGCGATGAACTCTTGGCGGAGGTTAAACGTCAGATTGAGAAATCACCACGTGCTGTGGTCGTGGCTGCTGATGAAAAAACGCAGTATGGAAAAGTCGTCGCCGTGATGGACTTACTTAAACAAGCCAAAGTAGACAAAGTTGGCTTGCTATTTCAACCTGCCAAATAATCCAAGATGATTAGAAAGCACGAAAACGCAGTCTCAATTAAAGCAGGTATTCTAGCCATTGCAATGCATGCAGTATTGTTTGTGGCAATGATACTATCCATTAATTGGAAGGCGGCGCATGCGCCTATGCAAGTGACAGAAGTTGAGCTTTGGGATAAATTGCCCGCTAAAAGTTTACCCAAACCAGTCATTATTACGCCTACTCCTGAACCTACACCAGAAGTCAAAGAAGAGCCTAAACCAGAACCTAAACCAATCATTCAAGAAAAACCTAACGAAGAAACGCCAAAAGTAGACATAGCGTTAGAGAAGAAGAAAGAATTGCAGCAAAAAGCTATAGAAGAGAAGCGTAAAAAAGAAGAGGCTACTAAAAAATTAGCAGAGGAAATGCGCCTAGATGCATTGCGCCAAGAAAAAGCCGATGCAAAAAAACAAGACGATAAGTTGAAAAAACTACAGCAGGAGATGCTGTCGGATGATAGCGGTCGGGACGAGAAAAAGGCCAGTACAGCCAATCCCAGTTTGGTCGCAGAATTTCAAAGCAAAATAGCGGCAAAAATTCGTGGCAATGTGAATAAAGCGCTATGTGGTGGTGGAGATATCACTTTGTTATTTAAGATTGATATTTTGCCTACGGGCGATTTGTCGGGTAATCCAAAGCTTAGCAAGTCTAGTGGCAATAGCACTTGTGACGACGCTGTTGAGCGTGCAATCATGGCCTCACAGCCGCTTCCATTACCTACAGATACTGCTGCAAAAGCACAATTTAGGAACTTAACGTTAAAATTTCGCCCTAATGAAGAATAATTTTGCATTCGGCTCGAATGTTGCTTAAGTGTAACAAATGTAATTAAAGTGTAATTGCTGTCGTAATGGCGCGAGATTACAGTAGAATTTAACTGAGTCACTAGAAAGACATAGTCAATAATGATGAAAGCGTTCAACCGCGTATTAAGTATTCTCTTATTTTTATTCAATATTTTGCTGATGAATAGCGCGCATGCAGCGCTAGAAATTGAAATCAGTGGTGGCAGCGCACAGCAAATTCCAATCGCAATTTTGCCTTTTGCAGAGGCCTCTGGGGTAGCCACTAATGAAATGATTCATCAGATTGTCACCGCAGACTTAAAAAGTAGTGGACTCTTCCGTGTGCTGGATACGAGTGGCATGGCCAACCTGCCTACCACTTCAGCACAGATCAAATATCCTCAATGGGTAGCTTTGCAAGCACAAGCCATGGCGGTAGGTCATGTGGACAATCTAGGGGGAGGACGCATCAAAGTCACTTTTCAATTAATGGACGTACTTAAGCAAACGCAATTGATTGGTATGGACTATCAAATTGCACCTACACAAGTGAGAAGTACTGCACATAAGATTGCAGATGCCATCTATGAAAAGCTGATTGGTACGCCTGGCGCATTTGGCAGCCGTATCGCATACATTAATAAAGTGGGCAAACGCTATACCTTGCAAGTGGCGGATGCGGATGGATACAATCCACAAAATGTGGTTTCTTCCAATGAACCTATTATTTCTCCGGCTTGGTCGCCAGATGGAAGCAAGATGGCGTATGTGTCATTTGAAAAGAAAAAACCAATCATCGATGTACAGTCGCTTAGCACGGGTGAGCGTAAGGTGCTGGCTAATTACAAGGGTAACAATAGTGCTCCTGCTTGGTCGCCTGATGGTAGCAAGCTAGCTGTTGTGCTGACGTATGGCGCAAATTCTCAAATTTATACCATTAGCGCTAACGGAGAAAATTTACAGCAACTGACTAAAAGCAGTGCGATTGATACAGAGCCTGTGTTCTCACCAGATGGTCAATCCATTTACTTTAGTTCCGATCGAGGTGGTAAGCCTCAAATCTATAAAGTACCGGTCAGTGGTGGTAATCCGTCGCGTGTGACATTTGAAGGTGGTTATAATGTGAGCCCGCATTTTTCGCCTGATGGACGTTATTTATCTTATATTCGTAACGATGGTGGTCGATTTAGAGTGGCTTTACAAGATCTGAGTAATGGTCAAGTACAACTGTTAAGCGAAGGTTCACAAGACGAGTCACCTAGCTTTTCACCAAATGGACGAGTGATTTTATATGCAACAAAAGTACGTGGTAGAGGTGCGTTGGCAACGGTTTCTGCGGATGGGAAAGTACGCCAACGCCTGAGTGAGTCATCTGGTGATGTAAGAGAGCCTGCATGGGCACCTCTTGCAAAACAATAGAGCCTATTTTAAATTAACGTAAAAACTAAAGAGGAGTAAGAAAATGAATCGTAATAAAGTATGGATGAGTGTGGCATTGGCAATGCTTTTGGTGGCTTGTAAAAGTACGCCAATCGCGCCAGCAAAAGTAGAAGATAAAAGTGTAGGTACACCTGCTACAACTGCTGATCAAAATGCGAATGGCTCAGATACCAATGGCATTAAAGAAGTGAACATCGATAGTAATGCAAATGGTAATGATGGCAACCCACTGCGTGATCCAAATAACATTTTATCTAAACGTAATATTTATTTTGATTATGATAGTGATGCGGTTAAAGCCGAATTTAGACCATTAGTTGAAGCGCATGCTAAGTATCTAGTTGCACATAAAGATGCAAAAGTAGTGTTGCAAGGCAATACGGATGAACGCGGCACACGTGAATACAATGTGTCTCTGGGTCAACGTCGTTCAGTCGCTGTGAAAAAAGCGCTTAATTTATTGGGTGTGCAAGATACACAAATTGAAACAGTGAGTTACGGTGAAGAAAAAGCCACACAAAATTGTGCTGATGAAAGCTGTTTCCAACAAAATCGTCGTGTAGACATTGTTTATGGAAATGAATAAGGGATTGAAGTTTAAATTCTTTTTAATGTGTGGCTTGCTGGCGACTTCGCTGGCAAGTCATGCCGCACTTTTTGATGACAAAGAAGCGCGTAAAAAGATATTAGAGTTAGAATCCAAGAGTCAGGCGAATGATGAAGCGCATCAGGCAGCGATTAACGATTTAAAAAAGACGCAGGCCTCTATAGAGAAACGTATTGCTGCGATTGAAGCAGTCATTCAAAGTCAGGGCTTGCTGGAACTCCAAAATCAAATCGAGGCGATGAAGCAGGAAATCGCGCAGTTGAAAGGTGATCTGGAAGTGGCTAGCCACAATCTAGAAGCTGCTCAACAACGCCAAAAAGACTTATATACAGATACAGATACGCGCTTGCGCAGGATAGAGGCTGGTCCAGTCAGTACTGCTCCTGATGCCGCTACTCCTAGTACGCCACCTGTCGCACCTGTTGAGGAAAAAGATGTAAAAGCATATGCGGCGGCCGAAGAGTTGAGTAAAGCCGCTAAACATAAGGAAGCTTTTACTGCTTTTGATGCATTCTTAAAAGAATTCCCTAACAGTAAATTAGTACCAGATGCTCTCTATGGAATGGGATACTCGCAGTTTGCATTGAAGAATTACAAATCTTCTATTGCTACTCAGCAGAAGCTGATTGATGGGCATTCAGACAGTGCAAAAGTACCCGAGGCAATGTACAACATGGCCAATAGTCAAATTCAATTGGGCCAAGTCACGAATGCTAAAAAAACTTTGCGCGATTTACTTGCCAAGCATCCCAATGCCGAGGTGGCGCCTAGTGCACAAAAGCGTTTAAAAGCTTTGGAAGCACTCAAGTAATATTAGTTTGGGCGTGCTGCTTACAATAGTTCGCCCAAATTGTACATAAAGCTTTTTCAAAGTCTTGGGTAAAGCCAACCGCATCTAATAAGGGAGATTTCAATAGATTATCCCTTAGCTTTAAGCGTAGTAGATTTAGTGCTTCCACATCATTGGCAAGGTGGATTACTTTTTCCAAATACTCTTCTCTAGTTTTAGCAATCCATTCAACGTGATTTATATGATACGCAATCGTAGTGCCCATCCGCGCACGTACTGACTCACCTTCTAGTGTAATAAATGGCACGCCCATCCATATGGCATCGCATGTGGTAGTGCCGCCGTTATATGGGAAGGGATCCAGCATAATGTCTATTTGGCGATAGAGCAAATAGTGGTTATCTTTTGCGTAATCCAAAAATAAAATTTGGTCTTTATTAACCCCTGCACTAGAAAAAGATTGCCATACTTTTTCTCTGGACAACTCATTTTCTTCTGCCACTATAGCAAGTTTAGCCGTGGGCATTGCCTTTAAAATGTTAGCCCATAGGCTCGTAACAGAGGCGTTAAATTTTGACACGTTATTAAAACTGCCCAAGGTAATGTAGCCATTCTGTAGTGCGGGTGTTGGGGTTACCTGCATTTCTGGCGCACTAATTAAATCAACCGATTTAATGCAAGGTTGATACACATACCAAAGCTTGTTCATGTGCAATGGTGATTCAGGGGTTTGGTTGTTGGTTGCACCTATAGGCTCAAGTATGGAGTCAGAAATACGATAATCTATAGCGCTTAAACCTGTGCTGCCTAAGTACCCCATCCATGATATTTGAATGGGTGCTGGTTTGCGTGCGAAAGTCATTAATCGATTACCATGCGTATGCCCTGCTAAGTCAAAGAGGATGTCAATTTCATCTTCCCTAATTTGTTTAGCAAGCGCTTCGTCCGTGAGTGATGAAACGTTAAACCAATGTTGCACATGTGATTTAAATAAGTCTGTGACCTGATCTTGGTGATCATTATTGTAATAGCAGTAGACTTCTACTAAAGCTGAGTCGTGATTCTTAATGACAGGTAGAATAAAGTTTGCAACAGGATGTGCACGTAAATCTGCTGACACATAGCCAATTTTTAAGCGTCGCTTGGTTGTTAGTATGTTTTTGTAGTTTCCCCATTCTGGGATAAGAGGAGTCTCGTATCGCTCAGAAAACTCTTTGCAGCATTGTGCAATCATTGATTCGGTGAAATGTGTACTGTATTGCATAGCAAGAAACTTTCCTTGAAAAGCATCACATTTTTCAGGGTTAAGTTCAAAAGCCTTTTGATAGTTTGCAATGGCCTCATCTATCTCACAAATGCGCTGCATGGAAATCGCTAAAGCGTGATGCGCCAAGGCGAAATTTGGTTCAAATGCAATCGCATGCCTAAAATGTTGAATCGCATTTTTTAGATTACCCTCATCTAAATCAAGGCTACCTAATGCATAGTGAACTTGTGCATTATTGGGTGAAATTGCCAACGCCTTATGGTAATGTGATTTTGCAAGTGCAAACTGATTTAATGCGTTGTAAGCATTTCCCAAGTTAAATTGCGCCATGGAAAATTGAGGGTCAATTGCTAATGCTTTTTTGTAATAAACGATAGCTTTATTTAAATCTTTGTCTTGTAAATGCAACAAACTTGCGTAGTTATTGATAGCAGTTACCATCTTTGGATCAAGAGAAATAGCTTTTAGAAAGTGTGCGCGTGCTTCTTCTATTTTTCCGATTGCTTGCTTTGATAATCCAAGGTTGTTGTATGCTTCTGCATGCTTGGGATCGTATAAAATTGCGCTATTAATGAGATTAATAGCGACTTCATGCTGACCCACTTGGTGGGCGAGTAGGCCTAATAGTTGAAGTGCATCTACATTATTGGGCTGTAATTGTAGTAATTGTCTATACAAAGCCTCTGCCTGCTCAAGCTTAAATTGCTGATGTAGGTCAATGGCTGCATCAAGTAATGCATCCACTCGTTCTAACATAGTCGGAGAGGCTGATTGCTTCATCATGGGCAGGCTATTGAGCGCGCAGCATTGCTTATATTTTTTACCGCTACCACAGATACATGGGTCGTTTCTCCCGATTTTATGTTTACTCATACCTTGATTTTTTGATGTGTGGGTTAACGTTTAAGTGTAGCGAGTAATTATGAAAATTTAATGATTACATCTGAATCAAGGTAAAATGCATCATGTTTTGAGTTAAGCGATGTTATGACTTTAAAAGTTTACGAAATATTTTATTCCCTCCAAGGTGAAACCTCACGCATAGGTTTGCCAACAGTGTTTGTGCGCCTAACAGGCTGCCCTATGCGATGTACTTACTGTGATACTGCCTATGCGTTTAGTGGAGGTAGTAATATGGGAATCACACAGATTCTAGAAAAAGTAGCAAGTTTTCATACCCACTACGTGACAGTTACAGGCGGCGAGCCCTTGGCGCAAAAGGCTTGTCATGAATTGCTGGAAGCCTTATGTGATGCTGGCTATAGCGTATCTCTAGAGACGGGCGGAGCCATGAATATTGCACATGTAGATAAACGTGTATCCGTCATTTTAGATATTAAAACGCCAGCCTCCTCAGAAGAGAAAAACAACCTATGGTCAAACCTTAATCATCTAAAGTCGACAGATGAAATTAAATTTGTGCTGTGTAATCGTCAGGATTATGACTGGGCAAAGCAAAAACTTGAGGAGTTGAAATTATCCCAAAAATGCCCAGTCTTGTTCTCGCCGAGTTATCAAGATTTGAAGCCAACAGATTTGGCTGCATGGGTGTTAGAAGATCAACTGCCTGTGCGCATGCAGTTGCAATTACATAAAATACTTTGGGGCGAAAAACCTGGCGTTTAATGAGTACAGAAACATGAATACAAAAAAAGCAGTGGTATTACTTTCGGGAGGTTTGGATTCTGCCACATGTTTGGCGATTGCAAAATCGCAAGGCTTTGATTGTTATTGTTTGAGTCTGGATTACCATCAGAGGCATATCGCAGAGCTGCAAGCAGCGCATCATGTCGCAAACGCTTTAGGCGCGAAGCAACATAAAACAGCGCAATTGGACTTGAGTCTGTTTGGAGGGTCTGCCCTTACGGATAATAGTATTGATGTACCTCAAATGCCAAGTGTAGGCATTCCCGTAACATATGTGCCTGCACGCAACACCATTATGCTGTCACTGGCGCTCGCTTGGGCAGAAGTATTAGGCGCACAAGACATTTTTATCGGCGTCAATGCCTTGGATTATTCGGGGTATCCTGATTGTCGTGGTGAGTATGTTAAGGCGTTTCAGGCCATGGCAAATTTAGCCACCAAGAGTGCAGTTGAGGGGCAAAAGATTACCATACATGCGCCCCTGATTGAGATGACAAAAGCACAGATTATTGCATTGGGAACATCATTAGGTGTGGATTATGGTCTGACAGTGTCATGTTATCAAGCAGACGCACAAGGTCGCGCCTGTGGTCAATGCGACTCCTGTCGATTGCGATCTGCAGGATTTTTAGGTGCTGGGATACAAGACCCAACCTCTTATATGTGACAATGTGACAAATAAGATTTTATAATCAAGAAAAACATCCCCCAGTTGGGGGATGTTTATATTCGTTATAATGATGAATAATCTCTGGAATTGCCGTGTATACACTTGTATGATGTTTTTGTTAACATTCTAAATATGGGTAAGGTATATGCACAATTGTGGTAGCTAGCACGAGATATGGGGATAATTCGTGACGATGCTTCTTAAATAATCAAAATAAAAAAATATAGAATGAATCGAAGTCATGTCAGATATATCAGTGAATGAAAGTCAGCAATTATGGCAGGGGG
>DHYP01000061.1:12474-17367 GCA_002414145.1 Methylophilaceae bacterium UBA5127
AGCAAGGAGTTGAGCAGCTTGGTCAGGCGATGATGATTGTATCGTCTCGAGGTGAAGTCGTCTTTTATACCAAAGCGGCAGAGAATATCCTTGCCGCAAACAGAGGCTTAAAAATAGTAGATGGACAATTGTTGGCTGAACTAATGCCAGACAATAAACGTTTACAAGAAGCTATTCAGCTGGCAATACAGGAAAAACCTGGTGAATGCGGTGTATTTAATGTATTTGTGCATCGTGATGATTATGTGCGTCCCATTAGTTTAACGATTAGTAAAATGGTTAAAAATATGGATGAAAGACGGCAAGGGCATCATGCACTGGTGCTCATTAAAGATTTAAACCTCAATCAGGAGTTTTGGACCGACCGCTTGAAAGATGAATATCATCTTTCGCCAAGAGAAGTCGAGTGCGTTTCGTTATTAAGCGAAGGGCGTGATTTAAAAGATGTTGCAGAGCTGATGCAAATTGGTATTGAAACAGTGCGTCAGTACATGAAAAATATATATAAAAAAATGGGTGTGCATAAACAGCATGAGCTAGTAAGCCTAGCATTGGAATACCGCAGGAATCGATAATTTTTGCTAACCTAACGGCTTTACACCTCACAAATAAACTTCTTGCCATCTAAGTATTAAATCGCGTATAATCCGCGCCTTTCTGCACAGAATTAATTTTTAAGAGAACAAGATTATGGTCGTTATTCGTTTATCACGTGGTGGCTCTAAAAAGAACCCTTTTTATAATGTGGTAGTAGCCGATTCACGTAACCGTCGTGATGGTCGCTTCATTGAGCGTGTTGGGTTTTATAACCCATCAGCTAGAGCAGGCGCTGAAGGCTTGCGTATTGATCAGGCACGCGTGACGCATTGGACAGGTAATGGCGCGCAATTGTCAGATACAGTGGCTCGTTTAGTTAAGTTTCACGCTAAAGGCCCTGAAGCAATGATTGCTGCTAAAGCTAAAGAAGCTGCCAAAGTGGAGGCCGCTAAAGCAAAAGCAGCTGAGGCAGAGGCTGCTAAGATTAAGGCAGCAGCAGATGCTGCGAAAGCAGAAGCAGATGCTAAAGCCGCCGCAGAGGCAGAAGCTGCTAAAGCCGCTGAAGCTGAAGCTGAAGCTGCGCCAGTAGCGGAAGACACACCAGCCGCTGATGCCTAAAATGGCGTTTGCTTTGACTGAGCGTGAAAGCATACTTTGAGTGATATGGTAGTGATGGGGCGCATTGTCGCCCCATATGGCGTTTTTGGGTGGCTAAAAGTACTCCCTGATACAGAAGCGCTAGATGGCTTGCTGGATTATCCTACTTGGTGGATAGGAAAAAATGATCAGTGGCGCGAGTTGTTGTTAGAAGCAGCTAAAATCCATAATGATGTTCTGGTGGTTAAACTCAAAGGCATTGATGATAGGGATGCTGCTTTTGCCTGTAAAGGTCAGCAGGTGGCTGTGCCAAGAGATGCATTGCCAGAGCCAGAAGAAAATGAGTACTACTGGTCTGATCTCATTGGATTGCAAGTAAAAAATCAACAAGGGGTTGATTTCGGTACAGTGACTGATGTATTTGAAACAGGCGCTAACGATGTGCTGGTCGTCAATACTGGTAAAGAGCTGGGCAATATTGAAAGATTGATTCCTTTTGTTGACCAAGTGGTGCTAACAGTTGACATAGCAGCAAAAGCGATGCTGGTGGATTGGGATGCGGATTTTTAAAACATGAGCGGTGAAACAGCCAATGCGCTTTGAAGTCATTAGTTTGTTTCCCGAAATGTTGAGTGCGATTACGCAAAGTGGTATTACATCACGCGCGTTAGAACGAGAAATATATAGTGTGCATGTGATTAACCCCCGTGAGTTTACCGTGGATAATCATAAAACCGTAGATGATAGACCATACGGTGGTGGGCCAGGCATGGTGATGTTGGCGGAACCTTTAGCGCAGACGATAGCCACTGCTAAAGATAAGCATATTGCGTTGGGGATCACACCGCATGTGATTCATATGTCGCCACGGGGCGCACCCTTAACGCATGAAAAAGTCATGCAGTTAAGTCAGCAACAGGGCTTGATTATATTGGCAAGCCGTTATGAAGGCGTTGATGAGCGCCTACTTAACAAGTACGTTGATGAAGAAATCTCTATAGGAGATTATGTGTTAAGTGGTGGCGAGTTGCCTGCTATGGTGTTGATAGACGCGGTAGTCAGGCAGCTACCAGGTGTACTTGGCGATGCAGATTCAGCCATCGAAGATTCATTTGTGAATGGTTTGCTGGATTGTCCGCACTATACGCGACCAGAAGTGTATGAAGGATCACGGGTGCCTGAGGTATTGTTATCAGGTAACCATGCAAAAATTAGAGAATGGCGATTAAAACAATCGTTATTGCTAACAAGGGCAAAGCGCCCGGATTTATTGGCCGCAAGGTCGTTGACGAAAGAAGAAGCACGGCTGCTACAAGAAATCATCAGAGAGCAGGAACAAGCATCTTCATAATTAAAAGGAGCTACAAGTGGCAGATATTATTAAAATGTTAGAGCAGGAAGAAATGGCTCGCTTAAATAAAACCATACCAGACTTCGCCCCAGGCGATACAGTAGTGGTTGGTGTAAATGTGGTAGAAGGTACGCGTAAACGTGTACAGGCTTATGAAGGCGTTGTGATTGCAAAACGTAACAGAGGCTTAAACTCATCATTTATTGTGCGTAAAATTTCATCTGGTGAAGGCGTAGAGCGTACATTCCAAACTTACTCACCGTTAATTGCAAGTATTGAGTTAAAACGTCGTGGTGATGTACGTCGTGCTAAGTTGTACTACTTACGTGAGCGTTCAGGTAAATCTGCACGTATTAAAGAAAAACTGGTTTCACGTGAGAGAGAGATTGCTGTAGAAAGTTAATTGCTCACTGATGTATATCAAGAGCCTTGAAATTTTACAATTTCAAGGCTTTTTTCATTTGCATAAAAGTAAATTAATAAGTTAAATTACCATTATGCAAAAACAGGCCGAAATCGCTACAAAATATGATGCAGTCGTAGAGGCACCATTCGGCTTAATTGCTGTACTTACGCATGGAATGCAAGTAGATATTCTCTTTTTAGGACACGCTTCGGTTGAGTTAAAAGAAGCTCCTGCCAAGATAGCACAGCAAATAGCTGCACAAATCCAAACCTATTTAGATAACGCCAACATTGGTTTTAACTTACCCTTAGTTTACAAAGGCACGGCTTTTCAGCGTAGGGTATGGAGCGCCATCAGCGCGATACCGTTAGGTCAAACCCGCACTTATAGCGAGCTGGCCGCACAGATTGGCTCTGGGCCAAGAGCTGTAGCCAATGCTTGTGGGGCGAACCATTTGCCTTTAGTGGTGCCTTGTCATCGTGTGGTGGCAAAAAATGGGCTGGGCGGATTTATGGGCGGTAAAGAGGCAGGTCTCAAGATTAAAAAATGGTTACTGCAACATGAAGGCGCCATGAATAAAAAAGGCCAGTTAAAGCAAGAAAGTCGCACTGCTTGAGCGCTGGGTTACAACAAGGCATCAACCAACAACAGCTTGATACTTTTATAGACCACCTTTGGTTAGAAGATGGCCTTTCAAAAAACACACTAGACAGTTACCGCAATGACTTAACGGCATTTGCTATTTGGTGCGAACAACATGAAAAGGTCAATTTAGATCAAGTTACCAACGCGCATATTCAGCAATATCTTGCAGTTAAATTTCCACAATCCAAAGCGCGCAGTATTAGCAGATTGATTGCCAGTTTAAGGCGTTTTTATCGTTATGCCCTGCGAGAAAATCTGATTAAGGTAGATCCTACTTTGCAAATCGAATCGCCCAAGTTGCCACGTAGCTTGCCTAAAAGTCTGAATGAGTCAGAGGTGGAAGATTTGCTTAACGCGCCAGATATTCATCAGCCGATTGGTTTGCGTGATAGGGCGATGCTAGAGCTGCTTTATGCGAGCGGCTTACGTGTGTCTGAACTGGTGGGCATACAAGTGAACGAAGTCAGCACGCAGGATGGTGTGGTGCGTGTCACGGGTAAAGGCAGTAAAACGCGTTTGGTGCCCATGGGCGAAGACGCGGCGGATTGGATTGTGCAATATCTTAAGATAGCCCGACCAGAATTATTGCAGAAGCGTTTGAGTGATGCTTTGTTTGTGACTAATAGAGCAGAGGCCATGACGCGCCAAGCGTTTTGGTATTTGATTAAACGTTATGCGTTACAGGCAGGCATTACCAAGCATATCAGCCCGCATGTGTTGCGCCATGCATTCGCGACGCACTTACTCAATCACGGTGCTGATTTGCGCGTAGTGCAGATGCTGCTGGGGCATTCAGATATTTCGACCACGCAGATTTATACGCATGTGGCGCGGGAGCGCTTGAAGCAATTGCACAGTGTGCATCATCCGCGAGGATAGTCTTTCACCGTTATTCTAAGCGGTGCGAAGAATCCAGCGTTTATTTCTCCGCTCTTTCGTACCGTCATCCTCGCGAAAGCGGGGATCCATTTTGAATTTATAAGTACTTTTTCGCTTTGTCAGCGACCCTATTTCTTTTGCTTGTCCAAAAGAAATAGGGGAAAGAAAAAGACACCCCGATGCCGCTCGTTTCCTTCGGACTTAGCGCAACGCTGGTACGGCTGCGGAACTCGCCTTCTAGAAACATTCAGGCTCAAACAGTCCTCGCCGTTTAACCCAGCTTATGCTCAAGCCTCAGGCGCGGCAAAGGGGTTAGCAAACCATGCGACTGCCATCGTCATTCCCGTGTAGGCGGCAATCCATTTGTGGGGCGTCAATAGCGCAGCGTATTGCGCCGAAGGAAGGTCTTGGGAAGGATTTGTGAGTTTAGTAACATTCTCATACGGCGCAATGCCTTTCAGTTATTGCGCCCTACGCG
>DHYP01000030.1:0-347 GCA_002414145.1 Methylophilaceae bacterium UBA5127
GCGTCAATACTGTACCTTTGCCTCCTTCAATTTACCTTATGTTTGTAGGCATAGTATTATTTGCGTTTTATAAGCTTAAAAAGGCTCGTTTTATTCGCTTTTACCATTAAGCGATTATGGCTAAAAAATGAATAAACTATACTGCCTGCTCATAGCGTTGATGACTATTAACCCTATTTTGGCAGCAGAGTCACCAGATGAGATCCGTAGCACGGCACAGGATCAGCAAAGTATTGCACTTACTATCTACAACTCCAATTTAGCCCTCATTAAAGACACAAGAAAACTTACGCTAAAAGGTGGCATTAACTTGCTTGCACTCAGAGATGTTAGCGCACAAATACAAG
>DHYP01000030.1:425-1439 GCA_002414145.1 Methylophilaceae bacterium UBA5127
CCTCACCCCAGAAAAACTTTTAGAGAAGTATGTAGGAAAAACTGTTGAGTTAGCGAAAACTAACCCAGCATCTGGTGTGGAATCTATTGAAAAAGCCACTATATTATCAGCCAATCATGGTGTGGTTTTAAAAATTGGCGACCGCATCGAAACTGGCATCAACGGCAGAATTATTTACGACGATGTGCCGGCCAACTTGAAAGACCGCCCTACTTTATCTACGCTTCTAGAAAACCGAGGTGTTAATCAGCAAGCTATTGAGTTAAGCTATTTAACTGGCGGTTTGGCTTGGAAGGCTGATTATGTTGCAGAGCTCAGCTCCAAGGAAGATAGCATGGATTTATCTGGTTGGGTTACGCTCACCAATACCAGTGGCGCAAGTTACCATAATGCTAAACTACAGTTGGTAGCAGGGGATGTCAATCGAGTGCAGCAAAACATACGTCCTATGGCAAGAGCCATACGTGGTGACGTGATGATGGCTGAGACTGCCGTACCTATGCAAGAAGAGTCACTCTTAGAGTATCACCTGTACACACTAGACCGCCCAACCACCATTGCAGAAAATCAGACCAAACAAGTGGCTCTACTTTCTGCTACGAGCATACCCGCTCGCAAAGAGCTGGTGCTAAAAGGTGCAGATTACTATTACCAAAGTCAATATGGTGAAATTGGAACCAATTTGAAAGTCAGCGTGTTTTTAGAGTTTGACAATAAAGAGTCTGCAAAACTAGGCATCCCCTTACCTAAAGGCACTATGCGTGTGTATAAAAAGGATAACAGTGGTAATGCACAGTTTATTGGTGAAGATAATATTGACCACACGCCCAAAAATGAAACCGTCCGTTTAAAGCTTGGAGAAGCATTTGATGTGACCGCAGATAAAAAACAGACTGATTTTAAAGTGCTTCCAAAACCAGTCAAGGGGCACAGTGCATTTGAAAGTGCATATGAAATCACACTTAAAAATGCTAAGAAAGAAAAAGTCACAGTGACGATTCAAGAACCTATTAG
>DHYP01000030.1:1505-1874 GCA_002414145.1 Methylophilaceae bacterium UBA5127
GTCAGCTCGCCGTCTGGAAAATAGAGGTTCCTGCTGAAGACAAAACTACACTGACGTATCGTACCCAAGTTAAGTACTAATGGCTGGTATCGTTTACTTCATTCCCGTCACGCTAGGTGATGACAACATCCACAAAGTCATCCCACAAGATGTCATCAAAATCATCCATAGCTTGGATAGCTTTATAGTTGAAAATGAAAAAACTGCCAGACAGTTTTTGGCAGCTATTCAGCATCCTAAGCCTATTCGTGAAATTAAATTTGATACGCTGAATGAGCATACAGCAGATAATGCTCTTCCTGCATTACTTGCTTCGGTAGTAACTGGTCATGATGTAGGACTCATGAGCGAAGCAGGTTGCCCTGGTAA
>DHYP01000030.1:1887-3149 GCA_002414145.1 Methylophilaceae bacterium UBA5127
GACAGGAGCAAAACTGGCAATGGTTGCTCACCAAAAAGCGATCCGAGTCGCACCCTTAGTCGGGCCAAGCGCAATACTTCTTGGCCTCATGGCCAGCGGCTTAAATGGTCAGCATTTTACTTTTTTGGGATATTTACCTAGCGATAAAACCTCAAGAATACAAGCACTTAAGCGTATCGAAAAAGACTCAAAAATACAGCATGAAACACAGATATTTATTGAAACGCCTTACCGTAACACCCATATGCTTGAAGATATTTTAGCAAGCTGCAACCTCACTACCCAGCTTTGCATTGCTTGTAATATCAGCCTACCAGACGAATACATTATGACCAAAAGCATTCAAACTTGGAAGCAAACCACCCTACCAGACTTGCATAAAAAACCAACCGTGTTTTTATTGCTTAGCTAGGTTTCAAGACTAGTTTTAAGCTCAATTCAAGTGAGCACTCATGCTTGATATTTATTTGCGCATTATCAATAAATTCATAATGGTGTTGCTTCCACACACGCAAACGTAAAACTAACGGGTAATACCCCTGCTTATTCTTGCATCTATTGATACAGCGTTGCTGTTTAATGCTGGTATGTAAAAGTCTAATCAAGGACAGGTATATGCGCTCGCCCACTATCAACATTACAAACAACATTGTTTGGCCTACGCCGCACTATATGAGTTTAGTGCCTGCAGAAGACAATGACGAAAAGTCTGCTCTAGTAGAAAACTGTATCATTTATCTATTATCCAATGAAAAACTATATGGTGAGTTGCAAGCATTTTCGCCAGAAAACAGCGCTTTTACCATCAAAAACTTGAGTAACCAACGTATAGAAACGTATCAGTTCGATACGTTAAAAAGCTTACAGTTGCTAAAGCCAATGCAAATTGAACATGACAAGTCTTTTCTTGAAGAGCGGGCTGAAATCATGTTTAACCCCTCTGAAAAGCAGACTTACTCGGTCGATCTCAACAATACTGAATTGATAAAAGGCTATACGCATGGTTATGTCAGCAATAAAGCGGGGCTTTTTCTCTACCCTCAAATCAACGCGGAGAAAATAACCCGCGTATTTATTCCTGCGCTAGCAATCAAAAGCTTCAAAATTGGCATGTTGCTCGGTGAAATGTTAGTTGAACAGAATCTGGCAAGTAATGAAGAAATCACGAATGCACTTAACGTGCAAAACCAGTTGCGTACGCAAAAAATTGGAGATGTGCTCTCTGAGAACAAAATTGTCTCCAGCGCACAACTTGCAGAAGC
>DHYP01000030.1:3235-8393 GCA_002414145.1 Methylophilaceae bacterium UBA5127
TCACTCGCACAACAAAAAGAAAATAGATCAGTACCCTTAGGTCAAGTACTCATCAATATGGGCGTAATAGACGAGCGCACATTACATAATGCCATGGCAAAAAAACTGGGCATTCCGTTTGTGAGTCTCGATAAATTTAATTTTGACCCCAATGCACTCAGGTTAGTCAAAGCAGTATTTGCGCGAAAAAATTCGCTTATCCCATTATGTATTTATAAACAGTCACTTGTCATCGCCTTTCAAGACCCGATGAACAATAAAGTGATTGAGGAGTTACGCTTTTTAACACAAATGAATATTTTACCTGCAATGGCCTCACGCGATGACATTGCAGAAGCGATTAACAATTACTATGGTGTCTCAGATGGCGTCATTTATGCAGAAAACAATGAGTCAAGCGACGAAAAAATTGAGTTCGAGATGCCCGAACATGCTTCAGACCAGTTAGGCATCAATGATCTCGCAAGCAAATTAATGCTAGAAGAGACACCTCTCGAAACATTCAAAGATGAGAGCATTGCAGAGTCTGACAATACGCTGGTTCAGCTTGTCAATAAAATGATTATGGATGCACATAAAGATGGTGTCTCAGACATTCATATTGAAACCTACCCCGATAAAAAAAATACACATATACGTTTTAGAAAAGATGGGGGATTGAAAAAGTATTTAGAGCTACCCTCAAACTTTCGTAATGCACTGATTTCACGTATCAAAATTATGTCTCAACTGGATATTTCTGAAAAAAGAAAGCCACAGGATGGCAAAATAGACTTTAAGCAGTTTGGTCCTGCCAAAATTGAATTGCGTGTCGCCACCATTCCAACGGCAAATGGTTTAGAAGACGTTGTGATGAGACTGCTGGCTGCTTCTAAGCCTGTTCCTATCGATAGCCTTAATTTATCGCATGCAAGACTTGAAGCCCTCAAACAGATTGTTCAGCGCCCTTATGGACTCATATTAGTATGTGGGCCGACAGGCTCGGGCAAAACAACGACATTACATTCGCTACTTGGTTATATCAACACGCCAGAACGTAAAATCTGGACAGCGGAGGACCCCGTTGAAATTACACAAACTGGCTTAAGGCAGGTACAAGTCAATGCAAAAACGGGCTGGACTTTTGCTGCGGCAATGCGTAGCTTTTTGCGTGCAGACCCTGATGTCATTATGGTGGGTGAAATGCGTGATTACGAAACAACACACACAGGTATCGAAGCCTCGCTTACTGGACATCTAGTGCTTTCGACCTTACATACCAACAGCGCTCCTGAGAGTATTACCCGAATGCTGGATTTAGGCATGGATCCATTCAATTTTGCTGATGCATTGCTGGCGATTATCGCGCAACGTTTGGCAAAAACACTATGTGTAAACTGCAAAGAAAACTACACCCCCTCAGATGAAGAGATTCGCGCGCTTGCGACTGAATTTATTATTGGTACAACATGGGAATCAAACGACATTATTCAACAATGGAAAAACCAATATACAAAAAATGGTGAATTCCAGTTATGCCGTGCAAAAGGCTGTAAAACCTGTGACAACAAAGGCTATAAAGGACGTTTAGGTTTGTATGAAATGATGTTGATTAATCCAGAACTAAAACATCTCATACAAACAAAAGCAACAGTTTCTCACATACTAAGCGCCGCATTGGATTCTGGAATGAATACCCTTAAGCAAGATGGTATTCAGAAAGTGTTACAAGGCTTGACTGATGTTACGCAAGTACGCGCTGTAGCAAATTAACTGTGTGGTTCTAAAAGCATTCTCACAGGTGCATAACTACGTCTATGGACAGGTGATACACCGTGCTGTTTTAGTGAAGTCATATGTGCTGGTGTTGGATAACCCTTGTGTTGCGCAAAACCATACATAGGATATAGCATATCCAACTGATATAACTCCGCATCACGTGCGGTTTTAGCCAGAATAGAAGCCGCAGAAATAGCCTTTACTTTGCTGTCTCCCTTGACGATTGCTTCACAAGCAAAAGTTATCTGAGGACATTTGTTTCCATCCACTTGTACCAAATCTGGAGCCACTTTGTACTGGGCATGCATCAACTCTACCGCACGCTTCATCGCCAATAAACTGGCTTGTAAAATATTAAGCTCATCAATTTCTTCTACGCTGCTGCTGGCAATCGCCCAAGCCAGCGCATATTGTTTAATTTCTATGGCCAAGGCATCACGTTTTTTCTCGGTCAACTGTTTTGAGTCAGCCAAACCTAAAATGGGTCGATTAGGATCTAATATTACGGCGGCTGCATAGACAGCCCCTGCGAGTGGTCCCCTGCCAGCTTCATCCACTCCACACACTAATAAGGTCATAAATAGTTCAGCACCGCTTTTGCAGCTTTTTTCGCGCTATCTTGTTTTAAACTCAAGTGAATCGACGTAAATGATTGTTTAAGTTCAACTAAGTAACTTTTATCACTTAATAAACGTAATGTAGCATCCGCAATTTTTTGAGGGGTCGCATCATTTTGCAAAAGCTCGGGAACCAAAAAACGGTCAGCCAGTACATTTGGTAAGCCCACATAAGGTAGATATTTCATGCGCTTTAAAATCTGCCAGCTCAAGTTTGGCATACGATATGTAATCACTATTGGTTTCTTTAGTAAAGCAGCTTCTAGAGTAGCCGTTCCAGAAGCAACAATAATAATATCTGCCGCTTCCATTGCATCATGAGCATGTCCAAACATAATTTGCATATTAACTTGATCATCTGGACGGGTTTCGAATATTTGATGCATGGCCTCTTCAAATAATTTGCGTGTTTCTCGAGAAATCAGTGGGACTAAAAACTGTATCTGGTTCGTTTGCGTTTATGCATATTCTTTTTGAATCAATATTGCGGTCTCTATAAACAACTTAGCATGTTGCATCACCTCTGATTGGCGACTTCCTGGCAGTAAAGCAACCACGATAGTTCCAGGATTAATTTTCAATATCTCTCGTACTTTTTCAACATCAGGCTCTAATGGCAACACATCTGCCAGTGGGTGACCTACATAAGTCGATGGTAAGTTAACCTCCTGATAGAGCGACTGTTCAAATGGAAACAACGTCAACATATGACTGACAGCGCGTTTAATTTTATTGATGCGCCCCTTACGCCAAGCCCATATTGAAGGGCTGACGTAGTGAATGGTTGGGATACCTTTATCTTTGAGTTTTTTTTCTAACCAGAAATTGAAATCAGGCGCATCTATGCCAACGAATATATCGGGCTTTTCTGCAAGCAATTGTGTCAATAATTGCTTACGTAACTTAAGCAAGCTAGGTAAATGCCTAATGACTTCTACATAGCCTCGCACAGAAAGACGCTCTATTGGAAACAGTGATTTTGCACCCAAACTCATCATTTTAGGACCCGCGATCCCAATAAAAGTAAGGTCATCGCGTTCTTGTTTTAACGCTTGAATCAAGTGATAGCCCAACAAGTCCCCTGAGGCCTCACCTGCCACAATTGCAATTTTTGGCATAGATTGCTTTTAGTTATTTAGCGGACGATTCCGCGTGTTGATATTTCTAGAAAATCAGTTAACAACCCTATTTCAGTACATTTCTCTTTCATCACGGCCAGTGCTTGCTTGGCTTCTTCTAACGACAGGCCATTTCTATACAGCAGCTTATAGGCACGCTTGATTTCCATAATTGTTTCTGGCGTAAATCCGCGTCGCTTAAGGCCTTCAGAATTAATCCCATGTGGTTTGGCATCGTAGCCTGCAGCTGTCACATACGGTGGAATGTCCTTAAACGCTACAGTATTTACTGCAGTAATGACATGTGCACCCACTTTACAAAACTGATGTACCAAAGTAAATCCACCTAAAATCGCATAGTCGTGGATATCTACATGACCAGCCAATGATGAGTTGTTCGCCAAAATGGTGTGGTTGCCTATAGTGCAATCATGCGCAATATGGACATAAGCCATAATCCAATTATCATTGCCAATCTTAGTAACAGCTTTATCTTGCAATGTACCACGGTTAAAAGTACAAAACTCTCGGATCGTATTATTATCGCCAATCTCTAACGTAGTCGGCTCATTACGATATTTTTTGTCTTGTGGTTGCTCGCCTAGCGAGGAAAACTGAAAAATCTGGTTATGTTTACCAATCGTTGTTGGTCCTTTAATCACGGTATGACTACCTATGCGCGTACCTGCATCGATTCGTACATTAGCACCTATAATAGAATAAGCACCCACCTCTACGCTTGAATCCAATTCCGCTTTTGAATCAACAATCGCTGTTGGATGAATTTTAACTGTCATTGACTTGATTTTCTAAAAACTTTGCTTTTTACGACTGAATAAAGTTTATTTGTCGATGGATTTCAAAATACACATCATATTCGCTTCAGCAACGACGACACCATCAACAGTGGCAACCCCAATATATTTCCAGATACCTTTTAAAATGCGATCAATTTTAACATTCAAAATCACTTGATCCCCTGGTGAAACAGGTTTTTTAAATCGAGCACTATCAATTCCTGCAAAATAATAAACAGAGTCATTTGTCGGCTTAATCCCCATTGTTTTGAATGAGAGTACCGCCGCAGCCTGCGCCATCGCCTCCACAATTAACACGCCTGGCATCACGGGATGATAGGGAAAATGACCTGGAAAAAAAGGCTCATTAACTGTTACATTTTTAAGAGCGGTAATTTCCTTACCTACCTCCATTGAAATCACGCGATCAATTAAGACAAAAGGATAGCGGTGAGGCAAATGATCTAAAATCTCGTGTATATCCATACTATTCTGTGCATTTTCTGACATATCGACTCTCTAATGATTTAGCTCTGAACTTAACTGTTTAAGTGTCTGTTCTAAAACCTTTATTTTATCTGTTAATTGATTTAAATGGCGAATATTGGCAGCAGTTTTAAGCCATACCTCATGTTCCTGAAAGGGCATCAGCGCAGTGTAGGTGCCAGCATGCTGTATAGAACGCATAATCATACTACCCGGTGAAATGGTGACATGATCAGCAATTTTTAAATGACCTAATATCATGGCAGCACCACCAATTCTACAATGCCTACCTATCACGGCACTTCCAGCAATCCCTACACAACCTGCAATCACAGTATGTGCGCCAATCCTACAGTTATGAGCAACTTGGATTAGATTATCC
>DHYP01000030.1:8400-10152 GCA_002414145.1 Methylophilaceae bacterium UBA5127
ACTCCATCTTCTATCACTGTATCATCAATCGCACCACGATCTACTGTGGTGTTGGCGCCAATATCAACGTCATTACCAATAACTACACGACCAACTTGCGGTATTTTGACCCATTGCCCACTTTCTTCCGCATAACCAAAGCCATCATTTCCAATCACACATCCAGCATATAAGTGACAACGATCCCCTATGGTTATGCCAAATTTAACAGTCACATTAGGCTCCAGTACAGTATGTTGACCTATACTGACGTGATCTTCAATGACACACCCTGCACCAACTGAAACATGCTCGCCTATCAATACGTGATCACCTATCACAGCGTTTGCACCTATACTCACAGATGATGCTATTTGAGTACCTGAACCAACAGAGGCCGTGGGGTGTACACCCTGTACCACATTTGATTTTGGATTCAAAAGCCCAGACACCTTAGCAAAATATGCATATGGATTCTCTGTCACAATCTTAGACAAGTTTGTGAAGTGAGCATGTTCTGGCTTTAAAATCACTGCACTTGCTTGTGTAGCATTTAAAGTGGTCGTGTACTTTGTATCTACAAAAAAGCTGATAGCCCCAGGCAATGCATAAGCGAGTGATCCTACTCGATAAATCGGCGTATTCAAATCTCCTGAAGCAACACCGCCAAGTTTGTTTACAATTTCAGCTAACGTCAACATAGCTCGCCTAATTACGACTGACTCACTATTTCTTACCTAAAAGTTTGAGCACTTTTTCTGTGATATCAATTTTCTTGCTGGCATAAGCTACACCGCCATAAACCACAAGATCATAACTTTCTGTTTCCGCAACACTAGCTACTGCCTTATTAATACGATCTTGAAGGATTGCTAACTCTTCATTCTTGCGTAAATTAATATCTTCCCTTAATTCACGCTGCTTACGTTGAAATTCAAGCTTCATATTAGAAACATCTCGTTCTTTAGTGCGTCTGTCTATTTCTGAGATGGTCGCTCTATCTTTTTCAATTGCCGCCTCCGCATCCTTAATTTGCTTCTGCAGTCGATCTAGCTCAAGAGACCGTGGACTAAACTCTTTTTCAAGCTTTTTACCTGTTTCTGCAGTTTGAGGTGCTTCTTGTAATAGCTTATCTACTTGTACATAACCAATTTTAAGATCAGCCCCATGCGAATTAAGCGCTAGAAGCATATTGATAATTAAAAATGATACTCTAAAAAACGCTTTCAATGATCTCTCCTCAAGCACATCTCGTACTCATTTTTTAACTAAAATTGCTGACCCAATTGGAATTGTAGCGTTTGGGTATTATCGCCAGACTTGGCATTCAATGGTTTAGCAAACACTAATTTTAATGGTCCGAATGGTGAAACCCAAGTCACACCTACACCAGCAGAATACCTTAAAGCATCTGCACTAATGGACTCATGCTCTGTATAAACTGCTCCCCCATCCAAAAAGGCACTTAGTCTAAACTGCTTAGATTCTTTAAGTAATGGTACTGGCATAAATAACTCTACATTTCCTAGGACTTTCTTTGTACCGCCTACAGCAAATTCCTGCAATGTTGTAGGATCAGTCTGCTTAGTTCCTAAAGAACCATTTTCATAACCACGTACTGAATTCACACCACCTAAGTAATAGTTCTTATAAAACGGATATTGCTTGTCACCGTAACTACCAGCATAACCCAGCTCACCATTTAACATCAATGTGAAATCACTATTAAGCTCTTTATACCAAGCATGCTGGTATCCTACTTTATAATATTCC
>DHYP01000030.1:10177-12361 GCA_002414145.1 Methylophilaceae bacterium UBA5127
AAGCAGTCAAGCGCTGTAAAACGCCTTTACTCGGGAACAGCGTACTATTTCTTGAATCAAAACTCCATCCTAGGCTTAGTAATACAGAGGAGTTATCACAACCTTCCGTGTTACCACAGAAGTTAATGTACTGAATTGGACTCTTGGTAGACAACCCTACTTTTGTATAATCCACAGTAATACCAGCAGTTAAATAATCCATTTCAGACAGTGGCAACCCATATCTCACGCCAAAGCCATAGGATGAGCTGTTATAAGTACCGATACTTGAAGTCGAGCTCGTATTGGTGTCGACATCACGTCTGTAAATATCAAACCCTCGGCTAATACCATCAGGGGTGTAATAAGGATCCGTAAACGACAATGAGTAGACGGTGTTCGAACTACTTGTGTTGATTTGCAGCGCCACACGGTCACCCGTGCCCAAAAAGTTAGGCTGGTTAATATTAAATCCAAACACTACGCCTTCATTGCTTGACAACCCAGCACCAAACTGGACACTGCCTGTAGATTTTTCAGTCACATTGATGTTCAAATCTACTTGGTCTGTTGTGCCAGGCACCGCAGGTGTTTCTAAATCTACATTATCAAAAAACTGCAGACGGTCTAAACGTTCTTTTGAACGCTTGATTTTACCTCCAGCATACCAAGCTGACTCTAGCTGACGAATTTCGCGCCGGAGCACAGAGTCTTTAGTACGCGTATTTCCTGTCAAATTAATGCGTCGAACATATACTTTACGACCAGGATCCACAAAAAAAGTAAATGATGCTGTATGTTGTTCTTTATTGATGTCAGGAATGGCATTGACATTTGAGAAGGCATAACCTTCCTCACTCAATCTGTCACCCAATGCTTTTGTAGTCTCTGTAACTTTTTGTCGATTAAACACATCGCCTTGATGAATCGCAATCAGTTTTGTCAACTCATCTTCAGGCACTTGTAACTCACCTGCCAACTTGACATCACTGACAGTATATTTTTCACCTTCCGTCACATTAATAGTAATGTAAATGTCTTGTTTATCTGGCGATATGGACACTTGTGTTGAGTCAATAGAAAACTCTAAATAGCCCTGATTCATATAAAATGACTTTAATGTCTCAAGGTCTGCAGTTAGTTTCTGCTTGGAGTATTGGTCATCTTTATTCCACCAACTCATCCAGTTAGGCGTGGTTAATAGAAATTCTGCGCGCAAGTCTTCTGTTGTAAAAACATGATTACCAACAATGTTAATATCGCGAATTTTGGCTACTTGCCCTTCCTCAATCTCAAATTTGACAGCAACACGATTACGCTCCAATGGGCTGACAATCGCCTTAACTGTTGCACTGTACTTACCCTGAGACAAATACTGACGCTTAATTTCCTGCTCAGCACGATCTAGCTGAGACTTATCAAAAATCAGACCCTCAGCAATACCGATCTGCTTTAAACCATCTTTCATTTTATCGGAAGGGAACGACTTATTACCACTGAATTCAATTTGCGCAATAGAGGAGCGCTCTTGCACAGTGACCACCAATACATCACCCTCAGCCTCTAATCGTACGTCTTTAAAAAAACCAGTAGCATAAAGCGACTTAATCGCCTGCGTTGCTTTTTCATCATTCATTACATCGCCCGCTTGTACAGGCAAGTAATTGAATACTGTGCCAGCTTCTGTGCGTTGCAAACCTTCTACACGGATATCTTTAATGACAAAAGGATCAAGTGCAAAAACTGGATTACTTAATAAGGCCAATAATAGTGCTGAAATGTGTTTTGGTTTTAATCTCATTATTTCTTTATACTTTTATTAATCAATCACAAAAAACGATTGATATCATTAAATATAGCAACCATCATCAACAAGCCCAATATCCCAAAGCCTATCTTCTGACCTGCCATTACCACCTGCTCTGACACAGGCGACCCCTTTATAATTTCAATGATATAATACATCAAATGCCCGCCATCTAGCACGGGAATTGGTAAAAGGTTTAATACACCAATACTAATACTTACCAATGCCAAAAAGCCCAAGAATACTTTCAAACCCAAATGCGCGCTTTCTCCGGCAAAACCAGCAATACTGGCTGGGCCGCTGATTCCCTTCCACGAAACCTTGCCTGTTACCATATTTACTAGCATTTTTAAGCTAAACACAGCCGTGTCCCAAGTTTTAGCCATAGCTTTTTGTAT
>DHYP01000030.1:12387-22892 GCA_002414145.1 Methylophilaceae bacterium UBA5127
GTATATTGAATATTAATCAATAAGTTAGCAATTTCTTTCTCATCTAACTTGGCGCTTGCACCTAACCGACCAACCGTTTTACCATTGACCTCAGTAGCCTCGGGCGTAGCATTCAGTTTGNNCAGTTTAATTATTTGTTGATTACGCTCCACACTAAACTGTAAGTTTTTATTCGGGCTTTCTTTCACATAACTCACCACGTTTTCCCAATCTGAAATAGTGACATTATCGATGGCAACTATCTTATCTCCCGCTTTGAATCCCACTTTTTCAGCGATAGAATTTGGCAATATCTCACCTATTTGAGCTGGCATTTTAGGGCGAAATGTATGCATACCCAACTTCTCAAGAATATCAACCTCTGTATCATCATTCAGCCCATCAAATCGTAAATGATGTGTATGTATCTCTTTTGCATCATTCAGCGTTTCAATTTCAACAGAGGGCTTCTCAAATGACTGGTTCAATAGAATCCAGCGTGCCTCTTGCCAGGTTTTAACAGGCTGACCATCTACCTTTAAAATCAAATCCCCTTTATTCATGTTGGCTTGGCTAGCTAAACTATTATGCTCTACATCTCCTACAATGGGTCTATCACCTGTAATTCCCAACATAAAAAGACACCAATATAACAACACTGCAAGTAGTAGATTGGCACCTGGGCCAGCCAACACAACTGCCATCCGTTGGAACACCGACTTTCGATTAAACGCATGAAGTAATTCTGCTTCTGTGTATGCTGTTTTGGCATTTGTATTCTCTGCATTTTCCAACGCTTCTTGTTTTAACTCTCGCTCATCCAGCATTTTGACGTAACCACCCAGCGGAATAGCAGCCAATATAAATTCTGTACGATCTCTACCAAATGTTGTTTTCCATATTGGCTTACCGAATCCGATTGAAAATCTAAGAACGCGTATGCCACACCAACGCGCTACTTGAAAATGACCATACTCATGCACTGTGACTAACAATCCAATCGTAATCAAAAAAGCAATGAGTGTCGTCATGCGCTAAGCACCTTACTTTGTGTTGAACCAATCCAGTGCTCAGCGAAAGTGCGTGCTTCAGCATCTACTGCCAGAATATGCTCTAGCGACTCCACAGCAACACTAGGCATTTTTGTTAACGCTTGTTCAATCACTTTAGAGATGTCCAAAAAATGAATTTTTTTATTTAAAAATGCGCTCACTGCAACTTCATTGACAGCGTTCAGTATGGTTGAAGCTGTACCCGCTTGCTTAAGCGCGTCGTAAGCCAAACGTAAACATGGAAAACGCTCAACATCTGGCGCTTCAAATTCAAGCTTAGCGACTTCTAGCAAATTAAGTGATGCCACCCCCGAAGCAATACGTTCAGGATAACCTAACGCATAAGCGATTGGCGTACGCATATCAGGATTCCCTAATTGTGCAAGCACGCTACCATCAATGTACTCAACCATAGAGTGTATGACGCTCTGAGGGTGCACGACTACGTCAATTTGCTCAGGCTTGGCATTAAACAGCCAATGCGCCTCTATGACCTCTAACCCTTTATTCATTAAGGTTGCTGAATCTATTGTGATTTTCGCTCCCATTACCCAATTAGGATGTTTTAATGCCAATTCTGTCGTCACTTGTTGTAGCTGAGCGTTACTATATTTCCTGAACGGGCCACCTGAGGCGGTTAAGATAATTTTACGCACACCCCCTTCAGCCAGATGCTCACATTGCTTGAGTGGCATCACTTGAAAAATCGCATTATGCTCACTATCTATAGGCAATAAAGTAGCCCCTCCTTGTTTAACAGCCTCCATGAAGAGACTGCCAGCCATGACCAAAGTTTCTTTATTCGCCAATAAAATACGCTTGCCAGCATGTGCTGCTGCCAATGCTGGTTTGAGCCCTGCCGCACCTACAATAGCCGCCATGACGACATCCACCTCTGTAGCGCTCGATATTTGCTCTAGACCAGACATCCCTTCAAGCACTTCGACTTGACTATGATGTGTTTTAAGTAGCGCTCTTAATTTTGAAGCTGCTACAGAATCCAGCAGTACTGCGAATCGAGGATTGAAAGCAATACACTGTTGTAGTATTTCATCGACACGACTATTCGCCGCTAATGCATACACTTCGAACTGGCTTGCATGACGCGATATAACATCTAATGTCTGTTGTCCGATGGTGCCAGTACTGCCTAAAATAGTGACTTTTTGCAATTCAACCCCAGTTAGAGTGTATTCTGATAATAATGATACAAGTAAAGCAACAATATACCAATTGGCATGGCAGGTATAACACCATCAATTCTGTCTAAAATACCTCCGTGCCCTGGCAATAAATCACCGCTGTCTTTTAAGTTTGCCTGACGTTTGAACATCGACTCAAACAAATCACCATAAATCCCTAACGCAGTAATGACCCATAAACCTGGGAGAATCAGCCAATCATTCAAGCCTTTCACATAGCATATCAATAGTGCGAATATGCTTACAGCGATTAGCGCACCAACCACACCCTCCCAAGTTTTACCAGGGCTGATAGTAGGAGCCAGTTTATGTTTACCGAAATTTTTACCCGCAAAATAAGCAGCACTGTCAGCAATCCAAATCGTAGAAATAATGACCAAGAGTGCCCAAGGGTCAACACGTTTGGCGCACAGCAAAGCCAGCCATAGCGAGCCGAGCAACAGAAAACCCAATAACGCGTTTAACCATGGGTGCTTGAGCGTATACGATTTTGCCAACCATATCGGTACAACAACACCCCAAAATATGGCCATCACAAAAAAAAGATTCAGCGCATCTAAAAAAAACGTATGAAAGTGATAATGCATATAATAAATTGCCATCAATCCGAGTGCTGCAGATGCGGCTAAATACCAGTACTTTTCTATTTGACTCAAGCCTATCATATTGGCCCATTCACGCAGCGCAAGTAACGACAGTACGAGCATAACAAACGCCCATATCGTATCTTGTAAGAAAAACAACGAAGGGATAAAGCAGGCCAATAACACTAGCGCTGTAAGAATACGCGTCTTCAGCATGCTATTAAGAGGATGTCAGTTGTTCGCTGGTTCTACCAAAGCGACGTTCACGTTGCTGGTAGGATAAGATGGCCTGTTCAAGTGCTTTATCATCAAAGTCTGGCCATAGCACATCTGTGAAATAGAGCTCTGTGTAGGCTAACTGCCAAAGCAAAAAGTTGCTGATGCGCGTTTCTCCACCTGTGCGAATAAACAAATCAGGCTCAGGTGCATAGTGCATCGACAGATACTTGTTTAAATCTTCTTCCAGAAATTGTCCCGTTTTTTCAGGAAAAGCCAATTGCATTTGGTTAACCGCTTGCAGCACGTCCCAGCGACCGCCATAGTTTGCAGCAATTGTGAGTGTTAAGCCTGTATTATTTGCTGTTAATTGCTCCGCAGACTGTATTTGTTCATTCAACTCTTTTCCAAACTTGCTACGGTCACCAATTAAAATCAAGCGAATATTATTTTCATTGAGCTTAGCCACTTCCCGCTTAAGCGCATCCATAAACAGGCTCATTAGAAAAGAGACTTCATCATCTGGTCTGCGCCAGTTTTCACTGCTAAATGCAAACAAAGTGAGGAACTTCACATCAAGTTGTGCACATTTTTTAACTAAATCACGTACTGTTTCCACACCACGTTTATGACCTGCAACTCTTGGCAAAAAGCGTTTTCTAGCCCAGCGCCCATTGCCATCCATAATCACAGCAATATGTTGGGGTATATTGTTGATGAATGGAATTTGTTGCGTGGAACTAGTAAAAAAACCCAATTGAGAGACCTTAAAAGAAATTAAATACTACGATCAGACTGCCATTAAATCAGCTTCTTTTAATTGCAGCAATTTATCAACCTCTGCAACAGCTTTATCTGTCATCTTCTGCACCTCATCTTGAGCGCGACGCTCATCATCTTCAGAAGCTTCCTTGTCTTTTACTAGTTTTTTTAATGCATCATTGGCATCCCGACGCACATTTCGAATTGCCACCTTGGCATTTTCACCTTCGGTACGTACAATTTTAGTCAAATCGCGACGACGCTCTTCCGTCAACATAGGCATCGGTACACGAATAACATCACCATTCGTTGCTGGGTTCAACCCTAAGTCACTATCTCGTATCGCTTTCTCAACCTTAGCAATCATGTTTTTTTCATAGGGCTGCACATTAATGGTACGTGCGTCTCCCAAATTAACGTTAGCCACTTGGTTCACAGCCACCATAGAGCCATAATATTCCACCATCACATGATCTAACAAACCAACATGTGCCCGCCCCGTACGCACCTTTGCCAAATCATTTTTTAAGGCCTCTAACGACTTATGCATTTTCTGCTCTGCTGTCATTTTAATTTCATTAATCATCTTACACTCCAACTCTTAATTACAGCACGACTTTTGTGCCTTCATTTTCACCCATCACAACCCGCTTCAATGCACCTTGCTTAAAGATACTAAATACGGCTATCGGCATTTTCTGATCTCGGCACAAAGTGAGTGCGGTCGCATCCATCACTTTTAAATTCTTTGTGATTGCCTCATCAAACGTCACCGTATCATACCGTTTAGCCTCTGGATTTTTCTTAGGATCATCAGTATAGATACCATCGACTTTTGTGCCTTTTAGTACAACCTCTGCATCAATTTCCATACTTCTTAACGCGGCAGCAGTATCTGTGGTAAAAAAAGGATTGCCCGTTCCTGCACCAAAAATTACAACCAACCCCTCTTCTAAATAACGTATCGCCTTGCCACGAATATAAGGTTCAGCGACTGCCTCAATATTCAGCGCACTCTGCACTCTTGCAGTAATGCCTATATGTTTCATTGCATCTTGCAGGGCGAGCGCATTCATGACTGTAGCCAACATTCCCATATAATCGGCAGTCGCCCGATCCATGCCACTTGCTGCTGGCGCAACCCCTCTAAAAATATTGCCGCCACCAATGACAACACCTACTTCAACGCCTAAATCTACGACCTCTTTAATTTGTTGCACAATATCTGTGATAGTCGCTCGATTAATGCCATAAGCATCATCTCCCATTAATGCCTCACCAGACAGTTTCAACAAGATGCGCTTAAAAGCAGGTTTATCCATTCATTGTCCTTATTTTTAAAATTTGCTTATTTAATCACAAACTTGGCCTAATTACCTAAATTTTGGCTAAAAAAATGGGCTCAAGTCACACTGAGCCCATTTTATTTTTTGGGTTAGCTTGTAATTCAAGCCAACCTGTTACACTTAAACTTTTGCAGCTGCTGCAACTTCCGCAGCATAGTCGACTACTGCTTTTTCGATACCTTCGCCTACAGTGTATATGCTGAATGAAGCCACCGATGCATTTTTTGATTTTAATAACTGTTCAATCGTCATTTTGTCATCTTTTACAAAAGCTTGACTGAGTAACGTTACTTCTTTCAAGAATTTTTGTACTGTCCCTTCTGCAATTTTTTCTAACATTGCATCAGGCTTACCTGCTTCTTTTGCTTTTTCAATGGCAACACGACGCTCTGCATCAATGAGTGCAGCATCAACACCTGTCGCATCAAGTGATTTTGGTTTAGCTGCAGCAATATGCATTGCGATATCTTTACCCAATGTCTCGTCTCCACCTACCAAATCAACCATCACACCAATTTTACTTCCGTGTACATAGCTTACCAATTTACCTTTAGCCTCTGTACGTACAAAGCGACGTGGCGTGATGTTCTCTCCAATCTTACCTACTAATTGTGCGCGTGTTTCTTCTGCCGTAGCACCACGCATAGGCAATGCAGCAACAGCTTCGATATTCGCTGGATTCTGTGTATTTACAACGCTCGCTAGCTCTGTAACATACTTTAAGAAATCTTCATTTTTTGCACAGAAATCAGTCTCTGAGTTCACTTCAATTAAAGTGCCCGTTTTGCCATCCGCACTAATACTAATACCAACGGTACCCTCGGCAGCAACGCGACCTGCGGCTTTGCTTGCTTTATTACCAAAACGCACGCGAAGAATTTCTTCTGCACGCACCATATCACCTTCAGCTTCAGTCAATGCTTTTTTACAATCCATCATTGGTGCATCTGTACGCTCACGCAACTCTTTTACCATACCTGCGGTAATTTCAGCCATTTCTAACTCCTAAACTTAAATATCAATTTAAACCTGAGAATAGAAAAAGGGGCTAAGCGCCCCTTTTCCGATTCTAAAGACTACTCCGTCACTTCTGCTACTTCAGCAGCTTCTACAAACTCTTCTTCTTTCGCTGATTTCACAATTTCTGAAATAGCGTTCGCGCGACCTTCAAGCACAGCATCTGCCATACCACGTGCATACAAACGAATAGCACGACTAGAGTCATCATTACCTGGAATCACATATGTCACGCCATCTGGTGAGTTATTAGTATCGACAATACCAATCACTGGAATACCTAATTTTTGCGCTTCTGTAATCGCGCCGCTTTCATGACCTACATCAATAATGAAAATTGCATCTGGCAAACCGCCCATTTCCTTAATGCCGCCAATTGAGCGCTCTAACTTTTCTATCTCGCGTTTATAACCTAACGCTTCTTTTTTACCAAACTTATCAATGCTGCCATCCAGCATCATTGCTTCAAAATCTTGCAAGCGCTTAATAGACTGCTTTACAGTTTTAAAATTAGTGAGCATGCCACCTAACCAACGATGGTTTACATAAGCACAACCAGCACGCACAGCTTCTTCTTTTACAATATCGCGTGCTTGACGTTTAGTACCTACAAATAAAATACGACCTTTGTTTGCCGCTAAAGTACGCACATACTTTTGCGCTTCTTCAAACAACGGCAATGTTTTTTCAAGGTTAACAATATGAATTTTGTTACGATCACCAAAAATGTACTCCGCCATTTTCGGATTCCAATAACGCGTTTGGTGTCCAAAATGCACACCCGCCTCAAGCATCTGACGCATAGTCACTGACATAATATCTCTCTCTAAAGGGTTATGAATGCATGCGACACTAAAAACACTTTAAAATCAATGCATTAAAAACAATTGACTTGTAAAGCACCCTAGACTAGGCCGCATGTAGATTTAAAAACACACTTCTCATGAAATGTGGAGGCAGAATGATAACACTAAGCAATTGAATTTGCTAGCGAATATAATGAATATTGTCACCTAATCATAGTTCTTAATGACTATGTTCTAAAAATACCATCCTTAGGGGCTCCTACGATTTGCATGGCGCGCTCAACATCGACTCTTAACAGTTCTGCTATCTCTTTATAATCATCTGGTAAAGCAGCATCATCCCATCCATTTGCGGAGTGTCTGGCCAAATTTACAGCAATTCTTACATTTTTAACACGCTGATGATTGGATACATCGTCAGCCATCAGCTCACTTAATAACGGTGGCAAGTGAAAAGCCTGAACAATTTCTTTTTGGAGGTCTTTTCCTACAAATCCTAAAACTTGTTTTTGCAGTTCACGGCTACGCAAAGTTCTATCTGTCTGTTGCATTTTGTGAATAGTATTCATTTTTTCTGATGCAAAACACCACATCAGCATTTCTGCAAGATCATACAAGAGTGCAGCTAAGCGTATCTCTTCTGCACGTAAATCCATTAATCTGGACGCCCAATCAGCAGCATAGTGAGCGGCGCGATGTGCGCGTCGAATGGATTTTAACAAATGCGTTAAGGCCGTGAGGTCATGATGTAAAACGTCATCGACCTGTAAGTTGATAGGAATTTTATTAAAAAAAGTAGAGGTTCCCATCATTAGGATCGCTTGCTCAACTTGCACTAAATCTTGCAGTTGATTTGCACCTTTGTGTGTTTGTGCATAGCTAAGCACTTTAAAAACCATCATAGGATCGTTAATCACCACAAGTGTGATATCTCTAGCAGAGACATTATCTTCATCCGCTTGTAACTGCTTGATTTCTCGCGCGGTTTGTTTAAGCACAGGAATATCTGCAGTTCTTAAGAACGCTACCCATGTTGCAATATCGCTCGCTTGTATCGCCTGTTTTAAATCTATCATTAAACCCTCCTGTTTTACCTAAGTATACGTGATAGTTTTAAAAGTAAATTTGTGAATCAACAAGGGAATATGGGTTCTATTTCTAATTTACATTGTTCTATAAAAAATATAGGCTAATAATAACGACCAATGTATTCAATTAACCTAATTGCAGAATTAAAAAACAGCTTAATTTGATAATATCTGATTAAAGCTCAAAAATACCATATGAAAATACCAGAAATACCCAGCAATGAAAAAGAAAGGTTAGTTACATTAAGGTCTCTTGATATCCTAGACACGCCTACTGAAGCACGTTTTGATAGCATTACACGTGTAGCAAAGCGGTTATTCGACGTACCAATTGCAGTCATCAGCCTAGTAGATGAAAATCGCCAGTGGTTTAAATCTTGCGTGGGACTTGATGTTAAAGAAACATCTCGCGATGTTTCTTTTTGTGGGCATGCAATTCTAGGCAATGAAGCAATGATCGTTTCAAATACTTTAGAAGATCAACGCTTTAATGATAATCCACTTGTCACTGGACCTCCAAATATTCGATTCTATGCGGGACATCCAATTAAGGCACTCAATGGTCAAACCTTAGGCACACTATGTATCATTGACCAAAAACCTCGGCACTTTAAAAGTGACGACCTGACTGCTTTAAAAGATTTAGCAATGATCGTCGAACGCGAATTTGCAGCACTAGCGCTTGCTACAGTAGATGAGCTGACTAGTCTTCCCAACCGTAGATCTTTCTTGCAACTCGCTCAACAAAGCATTAATCAATCACAGAGAGAAAATCAGGCAATCTCACTTATCTTTCTAGATCTTGATGCTTTAAAAAAAATTAATGACCTACATGGCCACGCTGCAGGAGATCATGCACTCATCACGCTGGCACAACATATGAAAAAAACCTTCCGCAATGCTGACATCATTGCACGACTCAGTGGAGATGAGTTTGTTATATTATTAAGCAGCACGACAGCAAAAAACGCGCAGCTAGCCATTTCACGACTCAAGGATAACTTGGATTTACATAATCAAACGTCACTTGCAGGATATGATATTAGCTTTTCTTTCGGCTTAATTGAACTGGATTACAATAAACATCAAACATTATCCGACTTACTTGCAGATGCGGATGCATTGATGTATGAGCAAAAAAGAAACAAACATGCGCGCCAAAAAGTAGCCGCCTCAATATGTTAGAATACCAATTACTACTCTTACATTAAAGCTCATGGCAATTACAATCAATCAAGCTGAAGATATAGCAAAAATGCGCGTTGCTGGCAGGCTCGCCTCAGAAGTTCTTGACTACATTACACCATTCGTTGTCCATGGGGTCACCACGGAAAAGCTTGATCAGCTTTGTCACGATTATATTGTGAATGTACAACAAGCGATTCCTGCTCCACTTAACTATGCGCCAAATGGGCATAGACAGTACCCAAAATCGATCTGTACCTCGGTTAATCACCAAATATGTCACGGTGTACCCAGTGAAAAAGTCCTTAAAAACGGAGATATTGTTAACCTTGACATCACAGTGATTAAAGAAGGTTACCATGGTGACACTAGCCGTATGTTTCAGGTAGGTGAGGCCTCTATACAAGCCAAGCGCCTGTGTGACATCACTTACCAAGCCATGTGGCTAGGAATTGCACAAGTTAAGCCAGATGCTACACTTGGTGATATTGGTTATGCCATTCAAACTTTTGCCGAAAAAAATGGGTTCAGCGTAGTGCGCGAGTTTTGTGGACATGGAATAGGCAAAAAATTCCATGAAGATCCGCAAGTTTTACACTATGGGAGACCTGGCATGGGTGTCAAATTACAAGCGGGTATGATATTCACGATTGAACCCATGATTAATGCTGGCAAACGAGACATCAAGCAGATGCCAGACGGCTGGACTATTGTCACCAAAGACCGCAGTTTATCGGCACAATGGGAACATACCGTGCTGGTCACTGAAACAGGCTATGAAGTACTCACACTATCTAGCGGATCGCCCGCCACGCCACAGTTTGTATAAATGCCTATTAACAATCAAGCCATCCAAGCATGGCGTAGTTCACTCAAATTACAACAATCTGCTGTCGAAAGTGATTTTTTTCAGCAACCCAACCCTAATCTTTTACTCAAAAAGCTCAGCAGGACGATTGACCTATTATTAAAGAAGGTATGGTCAGAATTTGAGATTGATACAGAAATATGCCTGATTGCTGTGGGAGGCTATGGTCGCCAAACCCTTTTTCCTTATTCCGATATTGATTTACTGATTCTAGTTCCGTTAGAACAAGACAATAGCAGCCAGCAAAAAATTGAGCATTTAATCAGTACCTTATGGGACATTGGCTTAAATATTGGTCACAGTGTCAGGACTTTGGATGAGTGCATTAACGAAGCACAACAGGACGTGACCATTTTTACGAACCTGCTTGAAGCGCGTCTGATTTGTGGTAAAAACAAGC
>DHYP01000030.1:22902-24536 GCA_002414145.1 Methylophilaceae bacterium UBA5127
AAGCGATATCAGCATTTTGAACTAGCCATTACAAAAGCGCTTGATCCTAGAATATTCTTAGCAAAAAAATTACAAGAGCAACATCAACGTCACGCCAAATTTAATGATACCGCTTACAACCTTGAGCCCAATATAAAAGAAAGTCCTGGCAGTTTACGTGACTTACACATGATTTTGTGGATTGCACAAAGTCAGCATCTTGGCAAAAACTGGTCTGAGTTAGCCAAAAATCTCATTATTTCTGATAAGGAACTGCGGCTCATCCATAAGCATGAGCGTCATTTGCAAACATTGCGCATTCGTTTACATTACTTGGCAAGACGTCGTGAAGATCGTCTTTTATTTGACTTTCAGAATGAATTAGCCGCAGATTTAGGATTTACCAACAACGCCAAAAAACGCGCCAGTGAGCAATTAATGACGCGCTATTACCATAGCGTTAAATTCATCAGTCTCATGAATGAGATGCTACTTAAGACATTCGAAGCAAAGCTTGCGCCTCTACCTGTCATTATTAAACACATCAACGAGCGGTTTTCTGTGGAGCAAGGGTTGTTAGTCATGAATGTTGCTAAAACATTCCAACAAACCCCCAGCGCTATTTTCGAAAGTTTTTTAATTCTGCAACAACACCCTGAAATAAAAGGCTTTAGTGCAGATTTGATTCGTGAATTACAACGTATCAAAAAATCAATCAACCGCGATTTTCGACACTGTAATGAAAACAAGGCCTTGTTTTTAGAAATATTATCGCAGCCAGAGGGGGTAAACCGCGCCCTAACAAGCATGAATCGCTACGGAGTGCTTGGCCAATACATACCAGCATTTGGCAACATCATATGCCAAATGCAACATGATTTATTTCATGTCTATACCGTAGATGAGCATATATTGAACGTATTGCGCAACCTAAGACGCTTTGCCAAACCAGATTTAACGCATGAATTCCCACTTTGCAGCAAGCTCTTTGCTGCTTTTGATAAACCGTATTTGCTTTATATTGCGGCATTATTCCATGATATCGCCAAAGGACGAGGCGGAGATCATTCTGACTTAGGTGCAGTTGACGCTAGGCGTTTCTGTAAACTGCACAATCTACCCCAAGAGGATATTAAGTTGGTGGTTTGGCTGGTAGAAGCACACTTAAAAATGTCGAGTACTGCACAAAAAACCGACTTATCGGATCCTGAAATCATTAATCAATTCGCTAAATTTGTACATAATGAATACCGCCTTACAGCACTCTATCTACTCACTGTCGCGGACATCCGTGGCACAAGCCCTAACGTGTGGAATGCATGGAAAGCAAGATTATTAGAAAGCCTTTACTTTCAAACGCTTAATGTAATCAAAACACAGGAAACAGACTTAAGAACACAAATCGAACAGCGCAAACAAGAGGCACGGGGCAAACTTGATAAGTTTGGCATCCAACCTGACTCCATTAGCAAACTTTGGGAGCATTTTGGTGAACCCTACTTTGTGCGCTTTGACAATGATGAAATTGCTTGGCAAAGCAGACTCTTAATGCCACATCAACACACAGACAAACCTATTATCCGCGCAAGATTAAGCCCTAATGGTGATGGCATACAAGTGATGATTTATGTTAAAGACCGCCACGACATTTACAC
>DHYP01000030.1:24552-25251 GCA_002414145.1 Methylophilaceae bacterium UBA5127
TTCTTTGATAGCATGCACTACAACATCGCTCAAGCCAAAATTTACACCACCCAAAACGGTTATGCTCTAGATAGCTTTATTATTTTAGAACAAACCACCAAGCTCGTCAGTTACAATGGTCTATTAAGTTTAATTGAAGAAAATCTCACCTCGATACTGATTGCCAATCAGGCGTTAGCTGATCCTATTCAAGGACGTGTTAATCGGCAAGTTAAGCATATGCCAATTAAAACCAATGTCAAAATATCCTCCGAAGCTAATAGCGGATTTCATCAGCTAGAAATTATCGCAAATGACAGACCAGGCCTGCTTGCGCAAATCGCGCACCAGTTTTTATTATTTGATATTGAATTGCATAATGCCAAAATCAATACGCTAGGTAATCGCGTAGAAGATAGCTTTATCATTTCTGCAAAACATGGCAAACAGCTCAGTAAAGAGTCTGTACAAAAAATAAAAGCTGCATTTGAACTGCTTTAGCGTAGTTTCACTCAAAATGATAATGCTTTTTTAGCGCCTTCTTAACGTGCCACGTACAATTTAAGCCTGTTTCAAAAGTCACCAAATCGCCTGCCCCAAAACTCACGGACGTTCCGTCATTAGCGATAACAGTCACTTCACCTTCCAGAATATAAGCCACTTCTTTTGAGCTATAACTCCAAGGGAAAGTGGACACTTCTTTCGTCCAGATGGGCCAAC
>DHYP01000030.1:25289-28926 GCA_002414145.1 Methylophilaceae bacterium UBA5127
GGGTATCAGGTTTTTCTATCATGACTTTACTCATCACCATCTCCTTTGCCTAAAAACAAAAAAGCCTTGAATTCTCAAGGCTTATTTTATGCTGATTACAATCAATTGCAATTAAGAATGTTTGTAATGTTTTTTCAATGTTTTTACTACTTCCCATTGAGATTTTAAACCTTTAGGGAATACAACAAAGTCACCCGCTTTAATCACTACTTTATCACCACCTTGTGGTGTCACATGAAACTCACCTTCCAGCACGTATGCGCTTTCAGTCATTGAAAAATCAAGCGGGAACTTTGAAGGCTCACAATCCCAGATAGACNNAACTAGACACACCTAGCTCTTTAAGTTTTTCTGCTGATGGGTTGTGATCAATGATAATTTGACTCATATAAAATCCTTAATATTGGCATCATTAAAATTAAAATGCCGCTAGTCATTAGCGGCATGAAAATCTGGCGGAAGAGGTGAGATTCGAACTCACGGTGGGCGTGAACCCACGACAGTTTTCAAGACTGTAGCATTAAACCGCTCTGCCACTCTTCCACGAAAGACGGCATTATAGCAAAGAATTAATCATCTTGAATATCTTGATTTGGAAAAAGTATGTCGGTAAAGCCAAATTTCGTAAAATCTTTGATGCGCATCGGGTACAAAATACCATCCAAGTGATCACACTCATGCTGAACGACTCTGGCATGAAACCCTGACACCAGTCTGTCGATGGGCTTCCCGTACTGATCAAACCCTGTGTAATGCAAACGCTGGTAACGTGGTACAACACCACGCATACCAGGCACGGACAAGCACCCTTCCCAGCCATCTTCCAGTTCAGTGCCAACATAGTTTAAAGTTGGATTAACCAACACAGTGTAAGGGACTTGTTCCGCATCTGGATAACGCAGATTTGCACTCACGCCAAAAATGACAACGCGTAAACTGACGCCAATTTGCGGCGCAGCAATGCCAGCACCATTCATGTATGCCATCGTATCATGCATATCTTGTATCAACGCGTGCAGTTCTGGCGTATCGAAAACCAAAACTGGCTCTGCCTTTTGCAGCAACACTGCATCGCCCATGCGTAACACTTCTTGAATAGCCATCTTGCTTTAGCCCTCCGTTACAATCTGTTCGATGAGACGCAATACTTTAACCATGGTTTGATTAAGCAATGGAATGACTTCTTCAAACTGGATGCCGTTAGCACTGTCACCACGACCTGCGGCGTGATTAGCCACAGGGCATATTGCCGCATACTGCACACCCAACTCTCTTGCTAATACGGCTTCTGGCATACCAGTCATCCCTACTATGGTTGCACCATCACGCTCCAGCTTGTTAATTTCTGCTGCTGTTTCCAACCTTGGGCCTTGAACACAAGCGTAGATTCCCTCATGCAATAAGGGCTGATTAATTTTTTTTGCAGCTTGCATACATTTGGCACGTAGTGATGCGGAATAAGGCTCTGTAAAATCAATATGTTTCACAGGCAGTTCAATTCCATCGTGGTAAGTGTTTTTTCTACCATGGGTATAGTCCATAATCTGATGTGGTAGCACAATATCACCAGGTTGTATGTTCGCAGGAATACAGCCCACAGTGGCGACTGCCAATAACTCGCAAACCCCTACGGATTGTAATGCCCAAATATTGGCACGATAATTTACCGCATGCGGAGGAATGGTGTGCCCACCTCCATGCCGTGCCAAAAACACGACATCTACCCCATTCACATCGCCGAATACTAGCGGCTGAGAAGGTTCACCGTAAGGGGTGCGCTCGATTAGTCTTCTGTGTACATTTAAATTAGGGAGTTCTGTTAAACCCGTACCACCGATAATACCTAACATCATATTCCTTATTAAATTGTTTTGATTATTGTAACGTATGCGCTAAGAGAATGTGATTTTATGGCATACTTCACGCACAATGACATCCCCATCCAACACCGCTCAAATAACACAAGACAGCCTGAAAATGGCTCAGACGCACTATGAGAATTTCCCTGTGGCTTCGGTGTTTTTACCTCGGCGATTACGTGTGCCAATTGCAATGATTTATCGCTTTGCTAGGCAAGCAGATGATTTTGCAGATGAAGGCTCCGATACCATTGAGGAGCGGTTAAACAATTTGCAAAAGTTTCGAGATGAACTTAATCTGATTCAAGCCTATATCCAACCAAATACTGACTTCTTTAGAGCATTACAGCATACTATCCGCGACCATCAGCTCCCTTTGCAACCTTTTTATGATTTGCTGGATGCCTTCAGCCAGGATGTAGTTAAAACACGCTATGAAAATTTCGATGAAGTCATGGATTACTGCAAACGCTCTGCCAATCCCATAGGCCATTTATTACTGCATTTATATCAGGCAGCCACGCCACATCATCTTGTCCTCTCAGATGCGATTTGTAGCGCTTTACAGCTCATTAATTTTTACCAAGACATTGCGATTGATTTTGCAAAAAATGCAGACAAAAGTCGCATCTATCTATGCCAAGATGAGATGAAAAAAGCGAACATTACAGAATTAGACATTGCACAGCAAGTTGTCGACACAAAATGGCAGCATTTTATGCTATTGAATATCACTAGAGCTGAACAATTGTTACTCGCGGGCAAGCCACTTGGACGAATTCTAACAGGTCGCATCGGTTTGGAGTTAAGGTTAATCATTGCAGGTGGCGAACGCATTCTTCATAAACTCAAGGCCTGTAAGGGTGATATTTTTCATTACAGGCCACAGCTAAATAGCTGGGACTGGGTTATCATTTTATTAAAAGCGCTATTCAAACGATGACACCTTTACAATATTGCCAACAAAAAACCGCAGAAAGTGGTTCAAGCTTCACGCTAAGCTTTGTATTTCTGCCTAAAAACAAAAAGCAGGCGATGACTGTGCTCTATGCTTTTTGCCGTGAAGTGGATGATGTTGTCGATGAATGTACAGATTACAATGTAGCGCAAACCAAACTTAACTGGTGGAAGCAAGAAATCACCAATCTGTACCATCAGACGCCACAACATCCAGTCACACAAGCATTGCTACCTTTTATTTTGGAATTTAACTTAGCCAAAGAACACTTTCTTGAAATCATAGACGGGATGGAAATGGACTTGAAATTCAACCGTTATGATGATTTCTCACAATTACAACTTTATTGCTATCGTGTTGCGAGTGTCGTTGGGCTGCTTTCAGCACAGATTTTTGGGTTTAGCAACCGCAAAACGCTTAAATACGCACATGATTTAGGTATGGCATTTCAGCTGACCAACATTATTCGCGATGTTGGGGAAGATGCACGTCGTGGTCGCATTTATCTACCTTTGGATGAACTGAAAAAGGCAGGTGTATCAGAAGAAGACATATTACAAGGCAAAGAAACGCCTGCTGTTAAAAATTTGATGATCTATCAAATAGACCGTGCAGAGAATTTTTATAACAAAGCATTGGTTGAACTACCCAAAGAAGATGCTAAACAACAACGCACTGGCCTGATGATGGCAGCCATTTATCGCACCTTATTACGTGAAATCAGCCTAGAGCCAGAAAAAGTGTTGAACAGCAAAACATCAATTCCACCCTTTAGGAAACTTATTCTAGCAATACAAGCTTATTTCAAGTATGCCTAAAG
>DHYP01000030.1:28941-31381 GCA_002414145.1 Methylophilaceae bacterium UBA5127
GTATTGCAATCATTGGCGGCGGCATGGCTGGCTTAGCTGCTGCTGTCACATTAGCCAATCAAGATGTAGAGGTCTCATTATTTGAAGCCAGTGCCTATCTTGGTGGCCGCGCTAGAGGACTGAACTACCAAGGACTGACCATAGATAATGGTCAGCATATTTTGCTAGGTGCATATCGAGAAACCCTAAATCTGTTGCATCTGGCTGGAGTTGATACTCAACAGTTATTGAAACGCATACCTCTTGAGTTGTTGGTAAAAGACTTATTACATGCCCATACGTTCTCGCTTCAAGCTAACCGCTTACTCCCAGCCCCATATCATATTTTATGGGCGTTAATCTTTGCAAAGGGTGTCAATACTAGTGAGAAATATGCTGCTATTCAATTTTTGGCTTGGTTAAAATACAAGAAATTTAAACTATCACAAGACGAATCACTGTTAACTTTATTGCTCAAAAAAAAACAATCTCCCAATTTCATGCGGTTTTTATGGGAGCCTCTATGCTTGGCTGCAATGAATACGCCTATTCAGCAAGCCAGTGCCCGAGTATTTTTTAATGTACTACGTGATAGCTTCGCGCAAAAGAAGCATGATGCAGATATATTATTTGCAACCACAGATTTAACCAGTCTGATTTCTACACCTATCGCTAAGTATTTAAGCGCGCAGGGTGTGAACATATTTACCAATACCTCCATTAGCGATATTCAACTCACCCCGACTGGTTATCAAATCACGCATCATGGCGTGCAATCTAGTTTTAGCCATGTCATATTAGCCTGCGGGCCGCATCAGCTTAAATCATTTACACATGCACTACCCATGCTTGAGCCACTTACACAACCATTTGATTACCAAGCAATTACTACCGTCTATTTGCAATACCCCGCCGAAACACGCTTACCCAGACCGATGATAGGTGTAATCAACAGCCTGACGCAATGGATATTTGATCGAGGGCAACTATGTGATCAAGCAGGCCTAATCGCTGTGGTCATCAGCGCTCATCGACCTTTTGAGCAATCTCAAACAGTGTTGGCAGAACAAGTAGCGAGTGAATTGACTCAATTATTTCTCACACTAGAAAAACCGCTTTGGCATAAAGTGATTACAGAGAAACGCGCTACATTTAGCTGTGATGCGCATCTAGTACGCCCCGCTAATATCACGGCATATCCCAAGTTCTATTTGGCAGGTGATTATACAGCTGGCGATTACCCCGCTACTATTGAAGGCGCTGTAAGAAGTGGCATTCAAGCTGCTCAATTACTTTTGAACAATGATTAACGATGACTTAATACCGTTAAACTTTGCTCTAATCGATCTACTGCTATCAATNNNNATCACTTCTAAGCCCTGAATTTTCGTTTTTGGCGCATTCGCCTTGGGCACAATGGCTTGCGTAAACCCTAGCTTTGCTGCCTCTTTTAGGCGTACCTGCCCACCTGTGACAGGACGCACTTCTCCAGCCAATCCAACCTCACCAAAAACTATAAGTTTACTGTCTAATGGTTTGTTTTTTAAGGAAGAAATAATAGAGAGCAATACTGCAAAATCGACTGCTGGCTCACTAATCTTCACTCCGCCTACGGCATTAATAAATACATCTTGATCAAAACAAGCCACGCCTGCGTGGCGATGCAATACCGCCAACAGCATCGCTAAGCGATTTTGCTCTAAGCCAACACACAATCGCTTAGGGCTTGGCGCATGACTTTCGTCCACTAGTGCTTGAATTTCTATCAACAGCGGACGCGTACCTTCCATCGTCACTGTAATGCAACTACCCGCTACTTGCTGTTCATGATGAGATAAAAACAAGGCTGATGGATTAGCAACTTCTTTTAATCCTTTTTCTGTCATTGCAAACACACCCAACTCATTGACAGCACCGAAGCGGTTTTTAAACGCACGTATTAGCCGAAAAGAAGAGTTTTGATCACCTTCAAAATACAATACTGTATCCACAATATGCTCTAACACGCGCGGTCCTGCTAATGAGCCTTCCTTGGTGACATGTCCGACCAAAATCACCGTAATCCCCAGCTGTTTAGCCAATCGCGTTAATTGTGCGGAACATTCGCGCACCTGTGCTACGGAGCCAGGCGCAGACTGCAACGCCTCTGAATATACGGTTTGAATCGAATCAATCACTGCAATATTTGGTCGATGCGTTTGCAGAGTAGCTAATATCTTTTCCAAATTGATTTCTGCTAATAAATCAACTTCGCTCGCATCTAGCCCCAGACGCTTTGAACGCATGGCAATCTGCTGGGGTGACTCTTCGCCACTAACGTATATAGCCTGACTGGATTTTCCTAAATGACATAGCGTTTGCAATAGCAATGTAGATTTACCAATCCCAGGATCGCCGCCAATGAGGATGACTCCGCCCTCTACTAACCCGCCACCCAATACACGATCAAACTCTGCGATCC
>DHYP01000030.1:31406-32586 GCA_002414145.1 Methylophilaceae bacterium UBA5127
GAAATGTCCGCGGCTTTTACTGAAGCTAATTTCTGCAATTGACCAGTAGTCGCCAAACCTTCAAACTTGTTGGCATAACGATTAGTCGCTGCATTATTCTCTGCGATACTTTCTACTAAAGTATTCCATGCCAAACAACTTGGGCACTGACCTTGCCATTTAGGCTCGCTTGCACCACATTCTGTACAAATGTAGACCGTTTTTGCTTTTGCCATTAATCCACTACTTTCATAGGCACGCGAGTCGCAACAGCACAAAGCAATTCATACCCCACAGTACCACTCGCTTCAGCAACCACATCGACGGGCACTTGTGCGCCCCAAAGCTCTACTGAGGCACCGACATCCTCTTGCGGAATGTCCGTTAAGTCACAAAACAGCATATCCATAGACACTCGCCCTACAGTCTGAGTCATTTTTCCTGCAACGGCAATCGGAGTACCATTAGGAGCATGACGCGGATAACCATCTGCATAACCGCATGCGACGACACCTACACGCGTCTTTTTTGTCGCCATAAACTGATTGCCGTAACCGACAGTTTCACCTGCTTCTACAATTTGCACACTAATAATTTCACTGGTCAATTGCATCACAGGTTTTAAATCAAATGCTTTTGCTGGTGTAACGCTCACAGGCGTTGCCCCATACAGCATAATACCTGGACGTATCCACTCAGCATGACTTTCTGGATGCAACAGGATACTGGCGGAATTAGCCAGCGACTGATCATGATGCAACGTTTGTGTAGCAAGCTTAAACTTGGCTAATGGTGCAGCAATGCCTATTGCCTCGTCTGCCGTCGCAAAATGTGTCATGAACGTGATATGCTCCACGTTTTTACATGCTTTTAAACGTAGAAATGCTTCAATAAAAGCTTCAGGTACAAAGCCCAGACGGTTCATGCCTGTATTCATTTTTAAGTGAATATTAATTGGCATAATCAGGCTTGCCTGCTCTAACATTTCAACTTGTTGCGGATGATGAACCACGACATCCACATGATAGGAAGTCGCAATATTCAACTCGCGAATATCAAACACGCCTTCCAACAGCAATATAGTTTGAGCGAAACCTGCCTCACGTAAGTCTATGGCCTCATTTAAACCAAGCACTGCAAAGCCATCCGCGTCACTTAAGCCATGTGCGACATTAAACAAACCATGTCCATAAGCATTAGC
>DHYP01000030.1:32612-37675 GCA_002414145.1 Methylophilaceae bacterium UBA5127
ACTGCCATGACTTTAGCATTAGGGGCATATGACCTCACCACCTTAAGATTGTGTCTTAAGGCTTGCTGAGAAATGGTCGCTAGAATTGGGCGCATGCGTTGATTAAAATGTCTCTAGATACGATTCAAACTAATGTTCATCAGGCATATATCCTGCATTAGCGTGGTTTTCAAAGCGCGTATTAGCGCCAATAAAGGTGAGGCGTACGCGACCGATTGGACCATTACGTTGTTTGCCAATAATAATCTCCGCAGTGCCTTTGTCCGTACTATCTGGATTGTAGACTTCATCGCGATAAATAAATAAAATCAGATCGGCATCTTGTTCAATCGCGCCAGATTCGCGTAAATCACTCATGACGGGGCGTTTGTCTGGCCGCTGTTCTACGCTTCTGTTTAATTGTGAAAGCGCGATCACAGGGACATCCAGCTCTTTAGCCAGTGCTTTAAGGGAGCGTGAAATTTCAGAAATTTCTGTTGCCCGATTTTCGCCCTGCTTACCAGCTGGCGCAGCCATCAGCTGTAAGTAATCAATAACAATTAAACCCAATTTACCTGTTTGGCGATGTAGTCGACGTGCGCGTGCACGCACATCAAAACTGCTGAGCCCTGCACCTTCATCAATAAAAATAGGGGCTTCGTTCAACTTACCTAAGGCGGTTGTCAGTTTTTCCCAATCTTCATCTTCCAGCCGCCCTGTACGCATGCGGTGCTGATCCAACCGCCCAACAGAACCAATCATACGCATAGCAAGCTGCGTAGAGGCCATCTCCATAGAGAACACAGCCACTGGTAAACCAGTATCTAGCGCAACGTTTTCTGCAATATTGAGTGAAAATGCTGTTTTACCCATAGACGGGCGTCCGGCAACGATGACTAAATCTCCAGGCTGCAAACCTGAAGTCATTGAATCTAAGTCTGAAAACCCTGTAGGTATACCCGTTACGTCACTTTGACTATCCCGAGAAAAAAGCATATCGATGCGCTCCGCCACTTGGGGCAAAAGCTCTTTAATATCCTGAAAACCCTGACTGCTTTTTTGACCGCCTTCTGCAATCTGAAAAATCTTGGCTTCCGCCTCGTCCAGCAATTGTTGCGCATCGCGACCATTCGGATTATAAGCGCTCTCTGCGATATCCGAACCCACAGATACCAGCTGACGCATCACTGCACGCTCGCGCACAATTTCAGCATAACGGCGGATATTGGCAGCTGTTGGCGTATTTTGGGCAAGTGCTCCCAGATAGGCAATGCCGCCGATGGATGAAAGTTCAGCTGTATTTTCTAAAGACTCTGCAACCGTCACAATATCAGCGGGACGATTACGTTCAATTAATTTTGCAATATGCTGGAATATGGTTTTATGATCATGCTGATAAAAATCAGCAGCGCTTAAAATATCAGCGATTTTGTCTAATGCTTCATTTTCAAGCAAAAGCCCTCCAATCACAGATTGTTCTGCTTCAATGGAGTGTGGAGGAAGTTTAAGTGAATCTAATTGTTCGTCAGCCATAGCTGCGATTATACCCAAGTTAATCTACAAAAGATTAAACCTTAGCCTGCTAAAACAAATCTGACATGCACCATGAGAAGTCAATATAGAATAAAAAATATTTAAGAAACAATCACTTAATAGAAATCATACAATAAAGTGATACCGCATTAAAATAGACATGTTGTTCTAGCTTCTTGATGATTTCAGCTTGCGCTTTAGCAAGCGAGGTTTTGTCTTTGAAATAATCATATGGAAGATACACTTCAGCTTCTGCCTTACCATCAAGGTAGTGAAAAATTACACGTTCGGGCTCGGGTAATCCTTCCAGCAAAGGCGCTAGCTGAATAAGTAACCCTTCGCGCGCTGGCATGATTAAGGCATTACTATCATGCTGAATATCATCCTCAAGATCCACATGTACTAATACATCAGATACCAACGGATGGCTTTTTAATACGCGTGCGCGTGCGCGTTCAGCAATACTATGCCCTTCAGACACGCTAATCCTCGGATTAACCAAGATGTGTGTGTCCACCAATGCGCGATGTGCCATGCGACGGGTACGCAATTCGTGCACACCAACAACACCAGCGGTATCCACTAAAGTTTGATGAATACTATCGACTTCCTCTATGGAGAGCCCAGCGTCAATTAACTCCTGAAAGGCATCCCACGCAAATACAATGCCCATACGTACAATCATAAACCCAACTACGATGGCTGCCACCGCATCAGCAGACAAGAATCCTAGCAAATTACCGCCAATACCGATTGCTACGACCAGTGACGAAGCCGCATCCGAACGCGCATGCCAAGCATTTGCAATCAGCATGGGCGAGCGCAGCTGCTCCCCTACTTTGAGCATATATCGAAACAAACCTTCTTTAGCAACCAGCGCAATCAACGCGACTATCAGGGCAAGTGGTGCGACGGGTGGCAAACTTTCGATATGTTGCAACTTGATTGCCGCATTTGTCATGATTGCACCGCCAGTGACCGCCAGAATGGCTCCTAAGGCAAATGATGCAGCTGTAGCTATGCGCCCGTGACCATAAGGATGCGCTTCATCTGGTGGATTTTTGCTGTGATGGCTCGCCACAAGCACTAAAAAATCACAAACCAGATCCGAGAGAGAGTGTATACCATCGGCAATCAGACTCTGTGAATGGGCAAAAAAACCAGCGATAATTTGAATCAACGTCAACAAAACATTGACGATGACACTGACCCATGTAGATCGGTTAGTCATGTGATGACGACGTGGGTCATCATAGGAAATATTTACAATATTTTTAGTTTTTTTCATTATCCGATTTGATACGATAAGTAGAAGCTGAGGTCAGTATTATAACGGCCAAACAACACTTACCAGCAAACCTGAACCTCTGTCGTTATCACTGAGTACAAGTGTTGCACCATGCAAATCAGCAATGCGTTTTACAATCGACAATCCTAAACCACTACCTTCTTCACCACTACCAGAAATACGATAAAAACGTTGCATTACCTGCTCTCGTTCATCTTTTGGAATGCCTGGCCCAGTATCACGCACTTCTAACACGACACTTTGTCGGTCATACACTGAGACTGATACGCGCCCACCAATCGGGGTATAGCGAATGGCATTGTCTAACAAATTACGCAGTAGTAAACTCAACTGAGCTTCATCCCCTAGCACAAGATGAGCGAAGCCTTCTTCTAATACTAAGTCGATTTGTTTAGTGTATGCCAATGGCTCAATCTCTGTGATTACCTGAATCGCTAAAGTACGCAAATCAACCGGCCGATGATTTACTGTTGTCGCTTCAGGATCAACTCTTGCTAAAATCAGCAATTGCTCTACCATTCTTGTGGCTCTATCAACCCCACTCAATAGGTTTTGTAATACTTTTTGTCGCGCTTCATTATCAATAGTACGCATCGCAACTTGCGCCTGAATCTTAAGTGCAGCCAGCGGCGTACGCAATTCATGTGCTGCATCTGCTGTAAAGCGCTGCTCATTTTCAAACGCTTGTTGTAGCCTTGCAAACAGCTCATTTAGTGCCTGTATCAGCGGGAGCACCTCTTCTGGCACACCTGCTATCTCAACAGGTTGCAAGCGGTTTGCTTTTCGCTGCTCCACTTCTTGCTTAAGTTGTTGCAAGGGTTTTAAGCCAGCCCCAACACCTAGCCAAATAAGTACTGCCAATATTGGCAGAACAACAAACGTGGGAAGTAGCATTTTAAATGTGATATGACGCGCTAAATACTCACGCCCGACCAAAGGTTCAGCCACCTGAATCATAAATTCATGTCTAGCATCCCAGCGTGTAAACACTCTCCATGACTGGCCATTGAGTGCAATCTCGCTATAACCTTCTTTATTGTCCGCCATCGCTGTTATCGGTGCTGCGGATGCACGCAATAACAAACGCGAACCGCCCCATATTTGAAAAGCAAGTTTTTGCTCATACTCATGTGAAATTGACACTTCGCTTTCGCCATGCTCAATTTTTTCATGTATCTCATGATGCGTAGTGCCAAGTAATACCTGAGCAGATTGCGCAAGTTGTGCATCAAATAATCGATCAATCTCATGCCTTGATTCAGTGTAAGTAAACCATGCTGAAATTAGCCAGACCAGACCTAAACCAGCCGAAAGCAATAACACGAGACGCAGACGTAAGGAACGCATCAAGTCGCACGTTCCTTATCTATTACGTAGCCTACACCTCGTAGCGTACGAATTAACTCTGCCCCCAGCTTTTTGCGCAAATGATGCACATGCACTTCTACTGAGTTACTTTCCACCTCATCGCCCCAGCCATAAAGATGCTGTTCTAGTTGCTCACGCGACTTCACTTGTCCAACATGCATCAACAATTCATGCAAAAGAGAAAACTCGCGCGATGTAAGCTCTACCAATCGACCATGCTTAGTCACCTCATGTGTGGTAGGTGTTAGCGCAATGTCACCATGCCGTATGGTCTGTGAAATCTGACCGAGGCTACGCCTAGATAGCGCATTCAAACGCGCCACAAGCTCATCCAAATCAAATGGTTTAACTAAATAATCATCTGCCCCAGCATTTAAACCTGCAACGCGATCAGTCAAGGTATCACGTGCTGTGAGCATCAATACTGGCAGTATTAATTTTTGTGCTCGTAGCCATTTAAGCAGCTCCATACCATTGAGCTTGGGTAATCCTATGTCTAAAACCAATAATGCATAAGTTTCCGTTTCTAAAGCAAGTTTTGCTGACAACCCATCCTGCACCCAATCGACAGCAAAGCCTGCTTGCTTTAAGCCAGCTTTAACGCCGTCCCCCAACAAATAATCATCTTCAACCAGTAAAACTCGCATGAGTGAATATTAGCGCGGAATTCTAATTTGCGACTCAGAAAAATCACCTTTATCCGCATTTTTATGGCAAGCCATACAATTTGCAGCACTTCCGATACTTTTACGTTTAAATGTCGCTTTTGAGATTTCATCATGCTTACTTATAAAATAACGGGTCTCGCTGATACGCAAGGGTACCGCACTACTTGGAATCGATTCATTCATGCGTTTAGAGCGACGATTGTCTT
>DHYP01000030.1:37716-38528 GCA_002414145.1 Methylophilaceae bacterium UBA5127
ATGCTTGGCGACTAAAAACCGCGTAATTTCATCACGCGTCAGCTCATCTAAACTGGCGTTTTCACCAAAATGGTTATCCAGTCCAACCATCATTTTCTTCCATGAACGCTCCGGCAACAAACCTGGATGATAAAGCATATGACAACTACTACACTCCGCCTTCCATTTTGCATTGGTAACTGCTGACAACTGCCCTCCGCGTTCACCCTCTTCACCGCCCATGCCGCCACTTGCTAGCAATACGCTTGTTGAGGAAACGCTCATCAAAAGCACTAAAAGTTGTATCCATTTTTTCATGATTTTTCCTTACTTTAAATTTACTAGATATTGAATGTAATCGCCTTTTTCTTGTGATGTACATGCGCGCTCCAGTACATCCTTACAGTTACGCCCGAACCATTTTTCCACTTTTGCTGGGTCAGTAAATCGCTCGGCATTGAGACGTGCCGCCATAGGCTCAATTATCTTATTCGCGCGCGTTTTACCTTGCTGGCGCGGGTCTGCCGTATGACACGTTGCGCAACTCACTTTCGTTCCATTGCTATGCACACGTTCTGCATGATAAAAACGCTCGCCTCTTTCTGCAGAAAATTTTAAAAATGCAGGATTCTCTTTTTTCGCTTCTATTTCATACTGCTTGAGTATTTCATCTGATGTCATGGCAAAACCATGGGCACTAAACATTAGACTGATTGCTATCAATAATCGACGCATGACTATCTCCTTTAATGTGAAAATCAATATTGGTGGGTTGAGGTAAGCTGTTTGTTTTGATTTCATACTGGTAACCAGTCACCATGGCTTGAGCTAGG
>DHYP01000030.1:38553-43023 GCA_002414145.1 Methylophilaceae bacterium UBA5127
TGCCAAATCAAAGCGGCGATATGCATCAACACAAAGCCCATTAAGAGGTAATAAATTAGCTCATGCGGCTCTTCAAATATCTCTTTTAACCATGGCTTATCGCCTATCCAAGCGTCCAGAGGCCCCATGCTATGTTCTATCGCTGCAAGGCTTAAGCCTGTGATTACCATCGTGATGAGCATTAGATATACCAATAGGTAAATGCCACTTGCCAATGGGTGATGGCCAAAACGCGGTTGTGCTTTAAAACAAAATTTGCGTATGGCGCTCCACCAAGTAGCGGGATGCCACATATCAGAAAATCTGGCGTGTTGTGGTCCAACAATGCCCCAAATTAGGCGAGCAGTCACACCAATGGCTAGCGCGTAGCCAAGATACACATGCAATTGCCAGAGCGTTTTTTCTCCCACGCCTCGATCGAAAAATTCAGACAGCCAAATAGTGGTCATAAGAAATACAATGACCAAGCCATTCCAGAGATGTATCAAACGCAAGGCAGGATCGTAAACTTTTTGCCTGAGATAGGTGAGATTTTCCATTGTTTGCTCCTCAATTAGATTGAGGCACATCATAGGATTAAATTCTTAAGGAAATCTTAATATTGAAAACATCGACTCAAACACAATAAAAAAAGGCTACCGAAGTAGCCTTTTTTAAACTAAAACAAGCAGCTGTTATTTATGCTTCTGGTACCACAGTCACCGTCACGTCCACGACCACATCATGATGCAGCGCAACGCTAACGGGAAAATCGCCAATTGTTTTCAGTGGGCCAGAAGGCATACGGACTTCTGATTTAGCGACTTCGTGACCTTGTGCTTTTAAGCCTTCAGCAATGTCAATATTAGTTACAGAGCCAAATAAACGTCCATCGACACCTGCTTTTTGTGTCACAGTAAGTACAAAACCAGCCAATTTCTCACCGCGCACTTTTGCCACCGCAAGAATATCGGCCTGTTGTTTCTCTAACTCTGCACGGCGTGCAGCAAACTCGGCTTTGTTCGCTTCTGTTGCGCGTTTTGCTTTGCCTTGTGGAATCAAAAAGTTACGACCAAAGCCGTCTTTCACTTTAACGATGTCGCCCAACACACCAAGGTTGGCTACTTTTTCTAATAAAATTACTTGCATAGCGTTCTCCTATTAACCTGGGTGTTTGTCTGTGTATGGTAACAAAGCCAAGAAACGTGCGCGCTTAACAGCAGCCGTTAATTGACGTTGATATTTAGCTTTAGTGCCTGTCATACGTGCTGGGATAATTTTTGCATTTTCTGAAATGAAATCTTTCAGTAAATCTACATCTTTGTAATCAACCTCTTTAATGCCTTCTGCACTAAAACGGCAGTAACGGCGGCGTTTGTACATATCTCTTGCCATGTGTAACTCCTAATATTCTATATAAACTCTATATTCTGTATATGCATTACCAGTTGTGTGCTTTTGGCACTACGTTTTGCTAAAAAGCCAGCCGCTTTAATTTGGCTGCCAATTTGAAGTGAGGTCTTAGCTAAATCACCTAACACGACCGCATTCACTTCGCATTCTACTTTTCGCTTTAACCCTGCCTCTGTATTCTCAGACACATGGTGTAACGTAAAACCTAACAACGGTAACCCTGCTGGTGTGTGACGTAACGGCTCTATGGTTGTTACTTTGCCACTTAACACCAATTGATTCACACTTATCCTGCTGCGACCTCTTCAGCGGCAACTGGTGTTTCTACCAACACTGATTTAGATTTTTCTTCTTTCATCATTGGGCTTGGTGATGTCACTGCAGCTTTAGTGCCTAATGTTAAATGACGTAATACTGCATCATTGAACTTAAAGCCGAGTTCTAATTCTTCCAATACCTCTTGACTGCATTCGATGTTCATCAGCACATAATGTGCTTTGTGGATTTTTTTGATAGGGTAGGCCAAATGGCGGCGTCCCCAATCTTCCAGCCTGTGGATGGTGCCGGCCGCGCCTTCGATGGTCGCTNNCGTTGGGTAAGGTAATTGACGACGACCCCAATCTTCTAGACGATGGATATTGCCACCACCTGTTGTGATTTGCGTACGGTAACGCTCAATCATCGCAGGCACTTGCTCACTTTGATCTGGGTGAACAATAAATACTACCTCATAATGTCGCATGAAATCTCCTTGTGGTTAAAGCCACCCGTTATGCTGACGGTGTGGCAAGGTTAGAAAGTCCGCGATTATAGTGTAAAAACGTTTATGAATCAAACAATTTAGCGATTATTTAGCCTCTAATCCAACGGCTTTTCAAAGTCTGTATTTTCTTTAGGCAACTCGTAAGCATCTGCCACGTAGCCAGGACCTTTCATAATCATGACCACTACGCAGCCTATTGCAGCTACACCCACAAAAAACCAAAAAGTAAATAGCAAACCAAAGCAGATATAAATCGTTCTATACTGTTCGGCATTAATTTCTGAGTTTTGTATAAAAATACTGATTGCAGGTAATCCAATTAACAAGGTGCCAATTAAAAAAATAAATGGTAATTTTTTAAGCAAAGGCCACTCGACCCCAGAAGGATAACAAATTGAATTAGGGAGTTTATTAAATAACTTCATTAAAAGTATCAATAACGTGTTTAGCTTTATATTTCAAAGTACTTACAATAGGTTTTAACTACATTAAACTATTTGATACAAATCAAATTTTAACCTTTTATCAGCCTAAGCAAACCATTAGAATCTCGATATTGTAACGCTACCTGATTTAATACAAACTAAACGTACAGATGAATACAGACTTAACACGCTTTCACAACACGATTGCCAGCTTTGATGCACTTAATGCGCAAGATCCTCACTTACAAACAGTAAATGGCGTAGCACAGCCCAAAGAGCTGGTCTACGCTCAACGCTTGAGCGAAATGCTATTACGCTATGCGCCGAACGCATCAGAAGCGCTTAAACTTGCCGCACGTTGTCAACATATTCAACGCTGGAAAATACCGCGCTCAGAATACCCAATGACCAAACCTGGGTATATGCAATGGCGCACCAAACTCAAAAACTTTCATGCAGAAGTAGCTGGGGAAATACTCATAGAAAATGGTTATGATGAAAACACCATCCAAAAAGTCAGTGCCTTATTAAAGAAAGAAAATCTACATTCTGACGCGGAGATGCAAACGCTAGAAGACGTCATTGTACTCGCGTTTTTAGAGCATGACTTAGAAGCGTTTGTACAAAAATATAGCGACTACACAGAGGATAAATTCATCACTATTTTGCGTAAGTCTTATCTTAAAATGTCGGAAAAAGGTCGTGCCGCAGCTTTAACCTTAATTACTTTGCCAGCACATTTGTTACCAGTGGTGCAGAAAGCAATTACTGAGGACTAGCTTTTATTTTAAGCACTAATACCATGCCAGCCAAACACACAGTAATCGCATTGGCAATGATGATGGGCCAATCATGCTTTAGTAAACCATAAACAAACCACAAAGCAACACCCGCCGTAAAAATACTGTACATGGGCAGTGATATGCCAGATAAATCACGGGTTTTGTAAGAGTGATAAGCCTGCGGTATAAAGGCGAGAGTGGTAAGTGTGGCAGCGATGCTGCCGATGGTGCTTGTAAAATCGGGTGATATCATAACACTTTACATTAAATAATTAAAATAAATAATTGATAATTATAAAACTACTCTTTTAAATCTGGCATCTCCGCGCCAAATAATTTAAGTTTGAGTTTTTTCAATTGGTCTCTAAAATCTGCAGCCTTTTCAAACTCAAGATTTTTAGCTGCATCATGCATGGCTTTTTCTAAACGCTTAAGTTCTTTAGTAATCTGCTTTTCACTCAAACTTTCATAATTTGCCTGCTCTTGTGCTGCTTTGCGTTCACGCTTACCCTCTTCTACATCATATACGCCTTCAATAATATCTTTAATGCGCTTACTGACTCCTTTAGGGGTAATGCCATTCGCTTCGTTAAAGGTGGTTTGAATGCGTCGCCTACGTTCCGTTTCATCCATCGCGAGCTTCATACTGCGAGTAATCCTATTAGCATAAAAAATCACACTGCCGTTTAAGTTACGTGCTGCACGACCTGCTGTTTGTATTAAGCTACGTTCTGAACGCAAAAACCCTTCTTTATCCGCATCCAACACTGCCACCAAAGAGACTTCAGGAATATCCAAACCTTCTCTTAATAAGTTAATACCGACCAGGACATCAAATTCACCTAAACGTAAATCACGAATGATTTCCACACGCTCTACCGTATCAATATCACAGTGCAAATAGCGTACTTTTACGCCATGCTCACTGAGGTAATCCGTTAAATCTTCGGCCATGCGTTTGGTAAGCGTGGTTGCCAGCACACGCTCGCCGACTGCTGTTCTGAGCTTAATTTCCCCTAACAAATCATCTACTTGTGTATCGGCAGACTTCACAATAATTTCTGGGTCAATCAAACCAGTTGGACGTGCAATCATCTCTACCACTTGT
>DHYP01000030.1:43091-43269 GCA_002414145.1 Methylophilaceae bacterium UBA5127
TGTTGATGATTTTTTTCATAGTCGGCAGGGGTTGCAGAAATAAACACGCATTGACGCATAATGCGCTCAAACTCTTCAAATTTCAGCGGACGATTGTCCATAGCTGATGGTAACCGCCAGCCATAATCGACCAAGTTGGCTTTACGTGAGCGATCCCCAAGATACATACCACCAATTC
>DHYP01000030.1:43312-47735 GCA_002414145.1 Methylophilaceae bacterium UBA5127
TCTCATCAATAATCATCAAAGCTTCATCTGGCAAATAATCAATCAGTGTGGGTGGTGGGTCACCAGGTTTACGACCTGATAAGTGACGCGAGTAGTTTTCAATCCCTTTACAAAAACCTATTTCGTTCAACATTTCCAAATCAAAACGCGTACGTTGCTCTATACGCTGCGCTTCAACCAGTTTGTTTTCCTTGATATAAAATGAAACGCGATCACGCAACTCCTGTTTTATTCCTTCCATTGCACGTAAAGTGGTTTCACGCGGAGTGACATAATGACTTGAAGGATATATTGTAAACCTTTGAATTTTATTAAAAATTTGTCCAGTAAGCGGGTCAAACAATGTGATGGACTCTATTTCATCATCAAACAAACTCACGCGCACCGCAGTCTCATTATTTTCTGCTGGAAATATATCAATGATATCGCCACGCACCCGAAAACAACCTCGACTAAAATCAAAGTCGTTGCGGTCATATTGCATCCCAACTAACTTATCAATAGCATCACGCTGGCTCATTTTGTCGCCCTGCTTTAGGTGCAAGACCATGCCGTGATAATCTACAGGATCTCCAATGCCATATATTGCAGAAACAGTCGCGACAATAATGCTATCTTCACGCTCCAATAAAGCCTTGGTCGCAGACAAGCGCATCTGCTCGATATGCTCATTGATGCTGGAATCTTTTTCGATGAACAAATCGCGCGATGGCACATAAGCTTCTGGTTGATAATAATCGTAATAACTTACAAAATATTCAACCGAGTTATTAGGGAAAAATTCCCTAAACTCACTATACAGCTGGGCTGCAAGTGTTTTATTAGGTGCCATCACGATGGCTGGCTTGCCAGTACGCGCAATGACATTTGCCATGGTAAACGTCTTACCAGAACCCGTCACCCCCAATAATGTTTGGAACTTTAAGCCATCGTTAATGCCCTGCGTCAATTTTTCGATTGCTTGTGGTTGATCACCCGCAGGAGGAAACGGCTGATATAGCTGATACTTACTGTTGGGAAACGTCACAAACATGGTTGAAAACCTTTTTTAAACAACATTGATTTTAACAGGCTTTTATAAGCACTTTATGAACTTTGCTAAAACAAGGGTGTCATTGTTATTACTTTTATCAATCACCATTCCTTTAAAAACTATATGATAAGACTCCTTTTATTAGCTACCGCTTTACTATCCGCCTCACTGCCTGCTTTTTCTTACGACAAAGCGCGCTTAATGGATGCGTTTTTTAGTGTTGTAATGATACGTGGCTACAATGTTAGTGGCGGCCTTGCCTATGGCTCTGGTGTGGTCGTGGGTGAAAATAAAGTCATTACCAATTGCCATGTTTTTCGCGCCACTAAAGAGCCTTGGATCTCGCGTGGTGAAGACGTTTACCCCATTACCTCAGTTAAGGCAGATGTTGGGCATGACTTATGTCTGGTGAACACCGCATCAATGCCTTTTAAGCCAGCAAAAATTGGAAGTTCAAACACACTGAAACTTGAACAGGAAGTCGTAGGCTTTGGGCACTCTAATGGCTCACCTGCGCCACTTACCTCTAATGGCGTTATCAAAGGCTTATATGATGACAACTTGGGGAAAGTGATGCGTACCACAGCTAAATTTGCCATGGGCGCCAGTGGTAGCGGCTTATTTGACATGGAAGGCAATCTAATAGGCATCAATACCTTTAAAACGGCTGGTAAGCGCGGCAGCATTATGTTTGCATTGCCAATAGAATGGCTAGACAGCTTGGATAAGCAAACCAATATTTCCACTTTCCCGATTACTGGCAAAGCATTATGGGAAGAAGATGAAGATAAAAAACCGTACTACATGCAAGCAGCGATACCAGAATCCCGTGAGGATTGGCCTAGCCTCGCATTAGTGGCAGAAAAATGGACGATTGCAGAGCCCAAAAGCGTTGAAGCTTGGTACGCACTCGGCTTAGCACTGGAAAATATGGATAAGCTGGCACTTGCTGAAAAAGCTTATCGTCAGGCGACACTGCTTGATGACTCGCACTTTGATGCACTAGTACACCTAGGTTTCATTGCCAAAACAAAAGGCGATTCAGCAGAAATGCACCGCATCCAGATCGCATTAGCGAATATTGATCAAGCGCTTGCAAGCGAATACAGCGAACTACTCGGCTGTGGAAAATCATGCTAAAAGTAACTAGACCTTTCTTTTGCAGTAGCTACTAACACAGCGCAAACAGACAATATCATTTCCGAAAATTAAATTTTTGCGTAAAATAATGTTTTTTAATATAAAAATTTAATTTTCGAATCCCTAGGGTCTTATTTTGAGCAATTTAGCATCAACTGTTTTATCACACCGCGTTTTATCCATTAAAGAATCCCCAACGCTCGCTATCACCGCCAAAGCAGCTAAATATAAAGCTGAGGGTAGGCCTATCATTGGATTAGCTGCTGGAGAACCTGATTTTGATACACCACAACACATTAAAGATGCAGCAAAAGCGGCTATTGATGCAGGTTACACAAAATATACACCAGTCAGCGGTATTCCCGCACTCAAAAAAGCTATTGTCAACAAATTCAAAAATGAAAATGGCTTTGACTACTCCATAAATGAAGTCATAGTTGGTGTGGGCGGCAAACAAACCATTTTTAACTTATGCTTGGCAGTGCTCAATAAAGGGGATGAAGTCATTGTGCCAGCCCCTTACTGGGTGAGTTACGCAGACATTGCCATGGTGGCAGAAGCTATTCCAGTCATTATCGAATGCGGTATCGAGCAAGGCTTTAAACTGCTACCAGCTCAATTGGAAGCTGCCATCACGCCTAAAACAAAATTGGTGATGTTTAACTCTCCATCCAACCCGACTGGTACAGTATACAATTTGGATGAACTCAAGGCATTGGGTGAAGTGCTACTCAAACATCCTCACGTACTTGTTGCTACGGATGACATGTATGAACATGTCAATTTGACAGGCGAAAAATTTTATAACATCCTGAACGCCACTCCAGCCCTAAAAGATCGCTGTATTGTGCTTAATGGCGTTTCTAAAGCCTATTCTATGACAGGTTGGCGTATTGGCTACGCAGCAGGCCCAGCCAACATCATCAAAGCAATGGAAATCTTGCAAAGCCAATCTACCAGCAATCCGACTTCCATCTCGCAATATGCAGCTGAAGCAGCTTTAAGCGGATCACAGGAATGCATTAAACCCATGGTAACTGCATTTAAAGAGCGCCATCAATACGTAGTAGATCGCTTTAATGCAATGCCAGGTTTAAGTTGCTTAATGGCAGGTGGTGCGTTTTACGCTTTTCCTGATGCACGTACGGCAATTGCAAATTTACATCAAGCAGGCAAAATTAAAGAAGCGACTGATATGGCGCTTGCAGAATACTTGCTTGAAAGCTTTAATGTTGCTGTCGTACCAGGCTCAGCATTTGGCGCAGAAGGCTATTTCCGTATCTCTTTTGCCACCAGTATGGAAAACTTACGAGAAGCACTTGATAGAATCGAAAAAGCGCTTAGCTGATCTCTAATCACCACCAAACAAACCTTTTAACTTATCCAATCCCTTACTAGCCTTAATACCAAGGCTAGTACCGACACCAGGACCAAGCACGGCGGTGCCAACTGCGGCACCTGCCAGTGCTGCGTTAGAGGGTAGCACGACGGGATGATCCAAAGTACCAGAAACATTCAACGGTACTGCAACTAAACCAACACTTTTCTTGAGTTCAACTTCTACTGTACCCGTTAATTTTTTTTGTGGGCTAATGGTCACATAACCATTTGCAGACAGCAATCCTGAGCTGACATCCATATTACTTAATTGATATTGTTGTCCCGTAACAGCAAGCTGCCCAGAAAACGTATCAAACTGCGTCTCTCCTCCTGCCGCATCTTGCTTCACAATAAGACTTGCTGCCTTGACTAAATCCAAGCCATGCAGCACCCCCTCCTTCACTGCAAATGGGAAAGTAACTTGTATATGATCTGCTAACTGTGAGGCTTCTTTGGCTTGAGACTCAAAATGCCCATGACCATCCAAACGCCCGCTCATATAGGTATTCGGGTTCGCCAGCCGACTAGGTGTTTCTATCGACAAGCTGTTAATCGCAAACTGCCCACTGGTGCGCCATGCTTTTCCCCAAGAGAGCGACGAACTCCCAGTTACCACGCCATCATATAACTTCATTGTGAATTTTGGCACATCTAACTTATTACCCTTGAGCGTCATATCAAAATCTCCTTCAGTCAACTCTAACGGTGTTTTAATAGGCAACTGCCAATGTTTTGCTTTTAAAATAATATGTTGCCCACCCTCTATTGGACTCAATACCGCACTTAACTTCCCATCCACAGCATCTAACTTTGCTACAGTAAGACGATTATCTTCTAACGACAGCTCTATATTCGTTGTTGGAACCGAAC
>DHYP01000030.1:47919-48159 GCA_002414145.1 Methylophilaceae bacterium UBA5127
AGGCAGTAATATCAGCTTACGCACAGTCAATTCTTGAAATTTTCCGACGACTACATCACTCACACTCAAACGCAGATTAGGAAGAAAAAAAACATTCGCTTTTGCAATAGTGACGGGGACACCCAGCTTTTCACTAGCCAAACGCTCTGCCTGACGTACATACGTATCCATAGGAATTAAAAATGGCAAAACCAATAACAACCCAAGAATAACCAGTAAGCCAAGACCAATTTTTTTCGA
>DHYP01000020.1:0-2746 GCA_002414145.1 Methylophilaceae bacterium UBA5127
AGAGATTCCATAATTCTGGGCGTTGGTTTTTTGGATCCCATTGACCAAACTCATCACGGAAACTCATGATACGTTCTTTGGCACGTGCTTTCTCTTCGTCACGGCGTGCGCCACCAATACAGCAATCAAAGCCAAATTCTTCAATCGCTTCGAGCAAAGTCACAGATTGGTGTTTATTGCGTGGTTCATCTGGCGTTTTTAATACGACGGTACCGCGCTTCATAGAGTCTTCCACAGAGCGCACGATCAAGCGCTCACCAAGTTCAGCCGCACGTTGGTCACGGAAGTTAATCACTTCTTGGTAGTTGTGGCCAGTGTCGATATGCATGAGCGGAAAAGGGAAGCGACCTGGACGGAACGCTTTTTCAGCCAAGCGCAAGATGCAAAGCGAGTCTTTACCGCCAGAGAATAGCAACACGGGGTTGCTACATTGGCCTGCAACTTCGCGCAGAATATGTATCGCTTCGGCTTCTAGCCAATCAAGATGACTGAGGGTTTGTTTAGTTGTCATAATTTGTATTGTTTCAGTTTATTTTTTAACGTGCAGTCCGCATTCTTTTGATGTTGGATTTTAGCTTTGCACAGCAATAGATATTTTGCTGTGCTTTGCAGAAACTGCGACAGTTGCGTTGTGTGTTCTTCATTTAACATGAAGTCCACACTCCTTACTATCTGCGTTTTCCCACCACCAACGGCCAGCGCGGATATCTTCACCCATAGCAACCGCGCGCGTACACGGCGCACAGCCGATGCTTGGGTAAAATTGGTCATGCAATGCATTATAAGGCACTTCAAATAGGCGAATATAAGCCCACACTTCTTGCTCTGTCCAATTGCTTAACGGATTGAATTTTTCTAGCTTGTTACCTGTATCAAATTCGCGCGTAGGCAAGCTTGCACGCGTAGCCGCTTGTTCCGCACGCATGCCTGTCACCCAAGCTTGCTTGCCCGCTAAGGCGCGTTGTAAAGGCTCCACTTTGCGCATGTGACAACAGGCTTTGCGCAGCTCGATGCTCTCGTAAAAAGCGTTGATACCTTTGGTGCGCACGTAACTTTCAACAGCTTCATGCTTAGGAAAAAATACCACAGGCTTGGTGTTGTATGTGCTTTCCACTTCGCCCATGAGCGTATAGGTTTCGGCGGGCAAACGGCCAGTATCGAGCGAGAATATCTCAATCGCAAGTTTTTCTTTGATGATAATGTCAGTGAGCACCATGTCTTCTGCGCCATAGCTGTTGGCAAAGGTGATGGCACTAAACTCAGTGATGGCTGATTGCAACAACGCCAATACTTGCGCACGTTTTTCTTTGACGCTTGTGACCAATGTCTCTGTGAGTTCTGGCGAAGTCGCAGGGTTTTTCATGGAGGGCTTGAGCATGCTCACACCGAAACTCATGCGCGGCTTATCCTTCTCCATACGGGCACATCATCCACCGCACCTTGGTAAGGCTGCGTAAAGTCATTCAAACTGGCAATCGCTTCTTGTGCGTTGCGGTCAGCGCGAATCAAATAGCTGTCGTAACCTGAGCATTTCAAGAAAAACAGTTGATCACGCAGTACATCGCCCACGGCACGTAACTCGTTTTTGAAGCCATAGCGTGTGCGTATCCAATTGCCCAAAGTAAAGTTGCGACCATCGGCAAAACGCTCCACAAACACCGCAATGAGTGGCAATACGTTGAGGTCTGGGAAGGCCTCAGCTAATTGCTCAATCGGCTCATGGGTGGCGATTGAAATGCCGATTTCACCCGCTTGCAAGCGCGCGCTTAGGCTATCTTTTTTTGCCAACCACACAGGCAAAGGCAGAATGATTTTGCCTGTGGCGGGGATTTCGGTGGCGTCAATTTGCGCTTGGGTGAAGGTTGGCTCGCCATGCAATTTGAACAGCACGACTTTACCGGCTTGTTTACGTACAACTTCTTCACCTAAAGTAGGTGGAATTACGCGTGTCCATTCGTCTGCAACGATGGCATTATTTTTAATGAGCTGACTCATGCTGCACTCTTTTCTGCATAAACATGTGCTTTAAATGGGTCCAAACCTATGCGACGCACCGTATCAATAAAGCGCTCTTCTGGCGTGCGCTCTTTCACATACACTTCGATGAGCTTTTGAACCACGCCTGGCATTTCTTCTGCGGCAAACGAGCGGCCAATCACGCTACCTAAGCTGGCATCGTTACCTTGTTTACCGCCAATTGAGACTTGATACCATTCTTCGCTGTCTTTATCTACCCCCAAAATACCGATATGACCCACATGGTGATGACCGCAAGCATTCATACAGCCCGAGATATTGAGTTCAATCTCACCAATGTCATGCAGGTAATCTAGGTTGTCAAACTGCATTTGGATCGCTTCGGCAATCGGGATGGATTTGGCATTGGCCAAACTACAGAAATCGCCACCTGGGCAGCAGATAATGTCTGTCAGCAAACCAATGTTTGGCGTGGCTAAGCCTGCGGCACGCGCTTTTTCCCACACCGCAAATAAATCGCTGAGTTTGACGTCGGCCAAAATCAAGTTTTGCTCGTGCGAAGAACGTAACTCACCAAAGCTATAAGCATCGGCTAAATCCGCCACTAAATGCATTTGCTCTGCAGTGATGTCGCCCGGTGGTTTGCCGTGCGGTTTAAGCGACAAAGTCACTGCACGATAACCTGCTTGTTTATGCGCATGCACGCAGCGTTTCACCCATGCGGCAAAGGCGGGATTGCTCGCCACGGCCGCGTCAAAGCTGGCGTCAT
>DHYP01000020.1:2804-6993 GCA_002414145.1 Methylophilaceae bacterium UBA5127
AGTCGAGTTCGGCTTGGGTGATGGTGAGTGGACCATCTTTCAAGAATGCCCATTCCGCTTCAACTTGCTTTTTAAATTCCTCAATACCTAAAGCTTTGACCAAAATCTTGATACGCGCTTTGTATGAGTTGTCGCGACGTCCGTGGATGTTATACACGCGAATAATCGCCTCGCAGTAAGACAACACATGCTGCCAAGGCAAGCTTTCTTCAATCACCGTGCCCAAGATAGGGGTGCGACCCAAACCACCGCCTACCCACACTTTAATACGGAGTTCGTTTGCGCTGTCTTTAAAAAACTCTAAGCCGATGTCATGCATTTGCACTACTGCGCGGTCTTCTTTTGTGCCAGAGACGGCAATTTTAAATTTACGTGGCAACAAGGCAAACTCTGGATGGAAGGTGCTCCATTGACGTATGATTTCTGCAATCGCGCGTGGATCAACCACTTCATCAGGCGCAATACCGACAAATTGGTCGGTGGTGATATTGCGAATACAGTTGCCTGAGGTTTGAATGGCGTGCATTTCAACTGTAGCAAGTTCCGCTAATATTTCAGGTACATCTTCGAGTTTAGGCCAGTTAAGCTGTAAGTTTTGACGTGTGCTGAAATGACCATATTCCCTATCATATTTTTTGGCAATATCACCTAATTTTCTTAATTGCCGAGAGGACAGCATCCCATAGGGTACAGCAATGCGCAACATGGGCGCATGACGTTGAATATAAAGACCATTTTGTAGACGAAGAGGACGAAATTCGTCATCTGTTAGTTCACCAGCAAGATAGCGACGTGTTTGATCGCGGTACTGTTTTACACGCTCATCAACAATTTGTTGATCGATTGCATCGTACTTATACATAACTTTTTGAATTTCCTAAAGAGGCAGTATTTTAATGTAAAACGAGCTTTAAGCCTACAAAAATCAGTATGGCTGCAAGCGCAATGCGTAGCCAGTGCTCTGCTACTTTTGAACTCATGTGGCTACCCAAATAAATGCCAGGAATTGATCCAATTAATAATGTGCTCAGGAGCTCATAATTAATAGTGCCTAATGTGGCATGGCCGAGTCCAGCCACAAGTGTAAGTGGAACGGCGTGTGCAATATCGCTACCTACTATAGTGGTGGTTTTTTTACGCGGGTACAGCAATATGAGTGCAGTAACACCTAGTGCACCAGCACCAACAGAGGTGAGTGTAACCAACGAACCTAAAATCATCCCTAACAGAACCGTCGTTGCTGGAACATACTGTTCTGGAACCCATTGCTCTTTGGCAACCAGTGCCAATAGTTTCTCTCTGAGTAATACAGCGATAGAGGTGACAATCAGTGCCACCCCTAGCCAAAACTTAATTGCGCCTATTGCACTGGAGGACTCAACATCTACCGTGCTTAATACCCAAATTGTGTTCATTGAAGCTGGCACGCTACCAAGTGCAAGTAGTTTGACGATGCGCCAATCTATATTGCCAAGTTTGCCATGTGCAAAGATGCCGACAGATTTGGTGACAGAAGCAAATAGTAAATCTGTACCTACTGCTACAGCGGGTTTGATGTGAAAAAATAATAATAGGATGGGTGTCATCAGTGAGCCGCCCCCTACGCCTGTGAGTCCTACCAAAAAACCTACGACAAAACCTGCAACAATGTATCCGAATTCCATGAGGAGTATCTATTTAATAAAGTGGTGTAATATATCATTTATCCTTATAATAATTTAATACATTTTTTTCATTTATTTATTCTTATTTATTATAAAAACAGATGAAGCTACAACAACTCAGATATATACATGAAGTCGCTAAGCAAGGTATGAACATTTCGACTGCAGCTGAGGTCTTGCATACCTCGCAACCTGGGGTAAGTAAACAAATTCAATTGTTGGAAGAAGAATTAAGGTTACAGATTTTCAAGCGCAATGGTAAGCGGTTGTCTGGGGTGACTGAACCAGGTGAAAAAATCCTACAACTTGCGGCTCAAGTCATACTGGGTATGCAAAATATCAAACAGGTGGGCGATGAATTTGGCGCACTAGACATTGGCACACTGACTATTGCCACGACGCATACACAGGCCAGATATAAATTACCTACTGCGGTGCAGCAGTTTATGCGTGCCTACCCACAAGTGAAGTTACATATTCATCAGGGGAATCCAAGTCAAGTGACAGCACAAGTGGCCAGTGGTGAGGCGGATATTGGCATTGCTACTGAGTCTATTAGCATGGATGAGCGTTTATACGCTTTACCATGTTATGAATGGAATCGTTGTTTAGTATTGCCACCTGCGCATCCTTTAATCAATGATTTGCCACTTACACTGGCAAAAATTGCAGCATATCCATTAATTACATATGACTTTGCATTTACAGGCGGTACTCTTGTCTCCGAAGTGTTTCATGATGCTGGCGTAACGCCTAATGTTGTGCTGACCGCTATTGATGCTGATGTGATTAAAACTTATGTTAATTTAGGTTTGGGCATTGGTTTGATTGCCAATATGGCTTATGATGAAACGCGGGATGCACACTTGGTGCGTATTGATTGCAGCCATTTATTTCCGAACAGCACGACTTATTTAGGATTTAGAAAAGACGCATTTTTACGCGGCTATATGTTGAGTTTTATGGAATTATTAGCCCCCAATTTAACGCGTAATGCGATTCAATATGCATTACGGGAGGCTTCATGAAACGTATGCTAAAAATAGCGGTCTTGTCGGTTGTAGTATTGTTTTTAGTTGCGTGTGCTCATTCCTCAGCAGTTGCAATAAGGCCAGTAGGTAATGGTATGCCAGAAATTGATCTAAACAGTGCAATATATGAAGTACCAGTACAAGAGGGCGTAAGCTATCAGGATGTGGTAGAGAGTCTAAAATCCGTGTCTGAAGGCATGAATTTTGTAAATCCTGCCAACTTTCCAATTGCAGATCACATCAAGCTACGAGGCATAGATCCGCAAGGTGTAAAAGAAGTACATTCATTTTGTAATTTGAGTATGGGTACAGAGATTTTTCTAGATCATCCTGAGTTTCTAGTGTTCGCGCCATGCCGTATTGCACTGTATGAAAAACAGAGTAAGCTATATTTGGGCTTGGATCGACCTACTTACGATTTAAAAAGCGTGAAATCCCCAACGCCACGTGCGCAAAAAGCGGCACAAGCGTTGGAAGATGCGTTGATAAAGCTGATAGAAAAAGCGCGTAAAGGCGACATTTAATATTTAACTAAACGATACTCATAATGACAAATTCAATTCGCATTGCTAAATCTGCCGAGGACTTTCTTTATATTCTCCCCAAAATGGCAAATCGTCATGGCTTGATTGCAGGGGCCACAGGTACAGGTAAAACTGTGACGCTACAGAGCCTTGCCGAAGGTTTTTCAGCACTAGGCGTGCCTGTGTTTATGGCAGATGTGAAGGGTGACTTATCTGGCATGAGTCAGATAGGCGGCGGCAATCCCAAAGTAGAGGCGCGCGTACAGCAGCTGGGCTTAAGTGATTACACTCCTAAAGCAAGCTCAGTGACATTTTGGGATGTGTTTGGCGAAAAAGGGCATCCAGTACGTACTACGGTGGCAGAAATGGGTCCGTTATTGCTAGCACGTATGCTTAACTTGAACGATGTGCAAGGCGGTGTGCTCAATTCTATCTTTAAAATTGCAGATGATAACGGTTGGTTATTGTTGGATTTAAAAGATTTACGCGCCATGTCACAATTTGCCGCTGAAAATTCAAGTACTTATCAAACTGAATACGGCAATATTTCCGCTGCGAGTGTTGGCGCAATTCAACGCAGTTTATTGCAGTTAGAGACCGAAGGTGGCGATTTATTGTTTGGTGAGCCGGCACTCAACTTGGATGACTTGCTGCAAACGGATGCACAGGGTCGCGGTGTAGTTAATATTTTAGCTTCTGACAAGCTGTTTAACTCACCACGTGTATATGCAACATTTTTATTGTGGCTGCTTTCTGAGTTATTTGAAAAAATGCCTGAAGTTGGGGATTTGGAAATGCCTAAACTGGTGTTCTTTTTTGATGAGGCACATTTATTGTTTACTGATGCGCCGCAAGCACTGATGCAGAAAATAGAGCAAGTGGTGCGCTTGATTCGCTCAAAAGGTGTGGGCATTTATTTCGTTAGTCAAAATCCCTTAGACATTCCAGACGTAGTCCTTGGTCAGCTTGC
>DHYP01000020.1:7021-9299 GCA_002414145.1 Methylophilaceae bacterium UBA5127
TTGCGCGCGTTTACGCCGCGTGATCAAAAAGCGGTGAACACAGCAGCGGAAACCTTCAGAGTTAATCCAAAACTGGATGTATCTACAGCCATTACTGAATTAGGGGTAGGTGAGGCTCTGGTCTCATTTTTAGATGAAAAGGGTGTGCCTACGCCAGTTGAGCGTGCTTTTATCTGTCCGCCACATAGTCGAATCGGCCCTGCAACTGATGCAGAACGTGCCGCGGTGATAAATCAATCGCTGGTAAAAGGTGTGTATGAGAATATGCAGGATAGAGAGTCTGCTTATGAAATTCTTAAAAAACGTGCTGATGAGAAAGCCGTAGAACAGACCCCAGAAGAAGATAGAGGGTTTGACTGGGGCAGCGTTCTGGGGGGCAGTAAAAGAACGAGTCGCTCTGATAGCGTCATAGAGAGTGCAGCAAAATCTGCCGCCCGCGCTGTGGGCTCGCAGCTTGGACGTGCGATTGTTCGTGGTGTACTTGGCTCGATTTTAGGAAAGCGTTAGCCATGTTAAGCGATATTGAAATTGCTCAGGCAGCTCAGCTTAAACCAATTTCTGATATCGCAAGTGCATTGGGGTTGTCGTATGATGACCTAATCCCTTATGGGCATTACATTGCCAAAATTCATCGCGCTACGATTCAACACTTGCAGGCCACCCACCACTCCAATGGCAAGCTGATTTTAGTCACAGCGATTAATCCCACACCCGCAGGTGAAGGTAAAACCACTACTACGATAGGTTTGGCAGATGCGCTTAACCACATTGGAAAAAAAGCCATGGCTTGCTTAAGAGAGCCTTCGCTTGGCCCTGTGTTTGGCTTAAAAGGTGGCGCAACGGGCGGTGGTTATGCGCAAGTGGTACCCATGGAGAATATTAATCTGCATTTTACGGGCGATTTCCATGCGATTACCGCTGCTAATAATTTGTTGGCGGCTTTGATTGATAACCACATTCATCAAGGTAATGCATTAGATATCCAGCAAGTCACTTGGCGACGCTGTATGGATATGAATGATAGAGCGCTGCGTCATATCACTACGCATCAGAAGCAAGACGTTGACACGGGTTTTGATATTACCGTGGCATCTGAGGTTATGGCAATTTTTTGTTTAGCAGAAAACTTAACAGATTTAACGCATCGTTTGGCTAATATTCAGATCGGCTATACCAGCCAACAAAAACCAGTATTGGCGAGCCATTTAAAAGCAGAAGGTGCCATGACAGCTTTGCTGAAAGATGCGTTTCAGCCTAACTTGGTGCAGACATTAGGGGGTACGCCAGCGATGATACATGGTGGCCCATTTGCCAATATTGCGCATGGTTGCAATTCTGTTGTGGCCACTAAAACAGCATTGAAGTTGGCCGATTATGTAGTATCAGAGGCAGGTTTTGGTGCAGATCTGGGTGCAGAAAAGTTTATGGATATTAAATGCAGACTTGCCAGTTTGCAGCCAGATGTAGTGGTCATTGTGGCCACCATTCGCGCCTTAAAATATCATGGCGGAGCAGAGTTAAGTGAGTTGAATGTAGAAAATATTCATTTTTTAACAAATGGCATCGAAAACTTAAAAAAACACATTAATAATTTAAACAAAGAATTTGGCATGCAAATCGTTGTGGCTATTAATCATTTTACGCAAGACACAGAATTAGAGGTGGAAAAATTAAATCGCGCCGTTCACGAGATGGGGTTTGAAGCTTATGTGTGTCGCCACTGGGCACAAGGCGCGACAGGCGCAACCGATCTAGCGAATGCAGTGGTGCAAACATTAGCACACAAAACATCTGCATTTAAGTTTTTATATGCGGATGAGGCATCCTTGGAAAGTAAGTTACAGTCAATCGCGCAAAAGATTTACGGGGCGAATGATGTAGCGTTTAGTGAGTTGGCTAGGCAGCAACTAGCGCGTCTAGAAGAAGAGTATGCACATATGCCTATCTGTGTGGCTAAAACGCAATATTCATTCTCGTGTGATGCCAGTTTACGTAACTGCCCGCAAGGGCACACCTTGCAAGTAAAATCATTACGTTTATCCAGAGGCGCAGGTTTTGTAGTCGCCATCTGTGGCGATATTATGACCATGCCTGGCTTACCCAAAGTACCAGCCAGTGAGCGTATTGGTGTGAATGATCAGGGTGATATTGTGGGGTTGTCTTAGTTCGAGTCTAATCCCATTTACCCTAGGCTTAGGAAGTTAGGGTAAATTTAATCTTAATAACGTGAGTATTACAAGATAAAATATCTGCACTTGAAACAAAAATGTCTTTAAAT
>DHYP01000020.1:9347-11391 GCA_002414145.1 Methylophilaceae bacterium UBA5127
AAACTATTAATAAATCGCGCTTTATCGCTATTGCTACATCTTGTGAGACTGAGCGTGAGGTGGCCATGTTTTTACGCGCGTTTGCCAGTAAGCATCCTACCGCACATCACTTAGCTTACGCTTATCGCATTAAGACAGCCGATGGCGTTATTTCCAGATTCTCAGATGCAGGTGAGCCTTCAGGCGCAGCAGGTAAGCCGATTCTACAAATTTTAGATGGGCAAAACTTGATTAATTTGGCTGTCGCAGTCATACGCTATTATGGCGGTGTAAATCTTGGTACAGGTGGGTTGGTCAAGGCCTATGGGGGTACTGCAAAATTGGCGTTAGAACATGCGGGTTTAATGCCTTATGTGGAAATGCAGGAAATTAGAATCACCACGTCTTATAAAAGAGTGGATGAATTAACCCGTGATGTAGCAAAGCTTAAAGGGCACATTTTAGATAAAGTATTTGATAATGAAGCGCATTTTATTGTTAAACTACCCGCGCTGGCTGTCCCGCAATTTATTCATCGTTTTCAAACTTAATGATTAAGGCGAAACATGTATCAAGTACTGAGTAAAAAAGTCACCCATCATGAAATAGCGGCTTGGGTATTAATGGGTTTGGCTTTAGTTTTTATTCTGCTTTTTCATTTGCTGCCCGCCTTAATTGCTGGACTATTGGTATATGAGCTGGTATTTATTATCGCACCCCATATAGAACGCAGAATACCTGGGGATCGCTCAAAATTGATGGCGGTTGGTTTGCTAGTGGTGATTGTCGTCAGTTTGTTGACATTTTCTGGTGCTGGTTTAATCGCTTTCTTTAGGTCAGATGCTGGCAGTCTGACAGTGTTATTGTCAAAAATGGCGCTAATCTTAGAGGACACGCGTAAGATTGTACCTCATTGGTTGTTAGAACATTTACCACCAGATGCCATTACCTTTAAAGCAAAAGCGGCGGAATGGTTGCGCGAGCATGCCAGCTTATTGCAAATAGTAGGCAAAGAAGCAGGGCGCGTATTTGTGCATATTATTTTGGGGATGATTGTGGGTGGAATCGTGGCACTACACGATGCAATGGAGGAGGATCACTACAAACCATTTGCACAAGCTTTGGTTGGGCGCGTGAGTCTTTTAGCACAATCATTTAGACGCGTGGTCTTTGCGCAAGTCCGCATTGCCGCGATTAACGCAGCATTTACAGGGATTTATCTGGCAGTAGTATTACCATTAATGGGGATTCATTTGCCATTAGTGAAAACGATGATTGCGTTGACGTTTGTGTTAGGGCTGATTCCAGTGGCAGGCAATTTAATCTCGAATACGATTATTGTGATCGTCAGCTTAAGTCAATCATTGAGTGTTGCCATTGCTTCTTTAGTCTATCTGGTTGTCATTCATAAGCTAGAATACTTTTTAAATGCACGTATCGTTGGCGGTGAAATTCGTGCACATGCTTGGGAACTGCTCATCACAATGTTGATGATGGAAGCCGTTTTTGGTATTACAGGCATTGTCGCAGCCCCCATTTATTATGCCTATATTAAAAGCGAGCTTACCTCACGTCACTTGGTGTAGTAGTTTAACCGTGTGATTTAATTGAGTTTATAGAGGCGATTCTCTAAAGTTTTTCCTGACGTTAGTTTATCCAATTGGCTGCCAGCGCTCTCGCTTAGCTTTGTTAATCGTTCATCAGGCAATGGATGCGTTTTGAATAATAGGGTAACGCGATCATCGTTATGATTGATTTGTCCCATGGTTTGCAAGATTTCTGGTAAGCCGTAGACATCGTACCCGGCACGTGCCGCTAGAATCATCCCCATACGGTCTGCTTCAAATTCCGCATTTTTGTCTAAATTACGCGCACTGATTTCTGCGCCCGTACCAATGGCTTTTTTCGTTAACTCACCTTCGCCAAGCTGATCACTCAGCAAACCTGCGCCGTAGCTCAGCAATGCTTGTTTTTGCATGACTTTGAGCTGATGTTTTTTGACTACGTGAGCGATTTCATGGCCTAACACGCCCGCTAATTGTGACTCACTTTCCAGTTTTTGGTA
>DHYP01000020.1:11428-14752 GCA_002414145.1 Methylophilaceae bacterium UBA5127
ATATCCACCAGGTGCTGCAAAAGCGTTTAAGTCAGTACCTTCAATGACGCCGAATTTCCACGGTAAATCTGCGCGCTCGGATTGGCTGGCAACCCAGCGTCCTACTTTATTCACGTAAGTTTGCAGGGCATCATCTTTTACTAAGGGCGCGGCACCCAGCAGGCTACCTGTGACTTGCCTACCAATCCCGATTTCTTCATCTTTGGAAGGGTTTTTCCAATGAATACTAGGGCTGCTATTATCCTGAAGTTTGTTGGTTTCGTTATTTTCAGGTTTGTTTGTGGTTTGGCTAGGCTGAATTTTTTCTTTCACAGCGTCTTCAAGTGCCTTGCCTAGATCTAAGGCGTGTGACGATGAAAGGAGGATTGCGTTAAGTAATAAAGAGAGAAGCCATTTGTTCATTATTTTGCACCTTTCAAGTAAGCAATTTTGAATGCTTTGAGTCCGCCAGCATTGGCAAACTGTTTAGCATCCTCTTGCGTGGTGGTATAACTTTCCATTTTTTTGATTTCGGATTCATTAAACTGAGCAGCTTTGAGTTCTTCCGCACTTAGTCCACGTATACCTGTAGTGGAAACAACTTTACCTGTACCTGCGCGACCACTTGCAACGTCTATAGCACCTTTTAATGAGTCATTATTACTTGACGTGCGCTTGACTGAGAGTAATCGCACCCAGCCCGTAGATTGCTTGGTTTTAACTTGTAACCAGGCACCTTTTTTCGTGAGGATTTCTAATGATTCATTTTTGGTTAGTGTGCCTGCAGCTTTAGCATCGGCGTAGGGTTGAACACGCAGCATGTCCATTTTAAGTGCAGTGCCAGTCTCCGCGCTGATGCTAGGCATGGAGAGCATGCCTGCTACTATAAAACATATCCCTGTAATTCGTTTTAACCAGAGTGTTTTCATGTCAATTCCTTTATTTTATGGCTACTGTATTTTATTACTGCTGTTCTAGCTGAATCACTGCTTGCGAAAATAGCGTTCGCCACTGTGATGCAAGTGACGTTGTGTGTTGGACATCTCTATGTTGAATCAGTTTTCCTTCATACACGGTATAACGCGTTGTAGTGTGCTCTGGTAGACCAATCTCAGAAATAATCGTTGGTAATTGTTCTGCGATGTGAGCTGCATCTTGCATAGCAACTTCTTTATAGTCTGGTTTTGTATCAGAAACTAGCCAGCTGACGATAATCATATCGCCAAACAAGCCCCATATCCCATTTTGCGTTCCCAGCAAAATTTCCACATTGTTAGGGGTTTTGCTGCTTAACTCAATCAGTCGTTTGGCTTTTTTGAGCATGGCATCACTGAGGGCTTCTTCGCTGTTAATAAGAATAGGCATGATGATAACGGTAGCGTTTTCTGCGTCGGACTTTACTCCAAAAGCAAGCCAACGCTGAAGTCCGCGATCTGTTGCTAATGCATAAATTTTTGCAATACCAAATAATGCGACTGCCCATAAAATAGGGCCTGTGAGGTCTATATAGGTATTGGTTATATTAATGCCAATGTACGATAAGATGAGTAAGCCAATCTGACTGCTCGTAAAAATAGAATTGAATTTGTCTCGATCTACCTTGAAGTAGAATGCAAAAGTGGTTGCCCATATCAGCAGCAAGCTCATCAGAATATAGGGCGTTTTTCCACGCCAAACTTTTAGATAGTCGCGATGTTTTACGTTGTCTATTGCAGTCGCTAGTACTTCCACGCCAGGAAACTGCTTGTCCATTGCAGTTGGTTTAATATCAAATAAACCAGCAGCGGTCGAGCCGATGATGACAATTTTGTTGGTGAACTCATGTTGCGAGCGTGTTTTGTGTTGGCTTGCAAGGTCAGTAAAAACATCACTAAAGCTTACATAATGATAACTAAATGGTTTACCACGCCAATTCAGAAGCATGTTCTGCGGTAATGGTACGGAATCGATTTTTGTAGCGTTATTGTCTGAAAATTGACCAACCACAAGCGGTAGGGAAGGTAGGTGCCAGCCCGCATCGTTGTGGTATATGCGATACTCACGTACGATGCCATCACTGTCTGGATAGACATTGTGCGTGCCAAGTCTGTTAGCTTTTAGCGCGCCAGAAAAATGTGGCAAGATGGCGGCGATGGTCGCGTTTTGATCAGCATTTTCTTCCGCTGATAAACCAAGAATTTGGCTGTATTTAAGCTTGCTTAATGTATCTTGAGAAGCGTCTAAGCGTAGAATTGGGAAGAAAGTATTATCACTACCCGCAATGACCTCATTAAAATAAGCATCGCTATCTGGGTTATAGATGTCTGCATCGCTGAACACAATATCAAATACAATGGCTTTAGGGCGTTGTGCTTGAACGTTCTCAACAAACTCTCCTAACACTTGGCGCGGCCATGGCCAACGGCCATACTCTTTGGAAAGCGCAGCCAGACTAGCTTCATTAATGTCGACAATTACAATATCTGGATCGGGCTGGGTTTGAGATATACGATTTTTTACCATAAAATCAAACGACTTATCACGCATGTTCTGCCCGATATGGAAGACGCCAGCATCAAGCAACATCAATACGGTAAACAGCAAAGCGAGATAAATGTAAAAGTTATTTTTTAGCCTGCGTGTCAGTTTGACTAGCCATTGGCTTAACATACTTTTGAGTTTAATCATCAGGTGCGTTGTCTAAAAAATGAGCTTCAGGAAATTAAGCTTAAGAACAATTTTACCTGAATCTTGATAGCTGAATCATGGTAAATCATTCTTTGTGATTTAATTCTTAAAGCGACTTTAATTTTTAGTAAAAACAGAAATGTTATCTATAGATAAAATGGTTTATAAATGAATAAGTTATCTATTAAAATAAACGCATCTGGCTATTGAGTTTTGTGAGTTAACAGAGTAATATAATGCAATACATGAATTAATCTAGGTTAACCATATGAGTTTAAATATAAAGTTAGTTGTTTTTGCGCTTTTCCTGCTGTTTTTAGTGGGTGGTGTAGATGCAATGATGACAGTTTCGTAACAACACAATAAGCTTGGTATTTAAATTATTTTGAGCCCTTAACAAATGTTAAGGGCTTTTTCATTGGTTTTTTCGGATAGTACTTTACATCCGCTATAATCACGTTATGAATATATCCCTGTTAAATTTAGTGGTTGCAATACTTGCATTGGCAGCAGTGCTATGGCTGCTGCGGCGCGATATGCGCAATCAATCATCCGAACTATTGTTAAAGCAGTTGGAAGAAAAACATCGAGCGATGTTGCTAGATTTGAACGATGGTTTAAATAAACTTGGGGATCGCTTGAATTCTGCATCACAGGAAAACGCTGAGCGATTAAAAC
>DHYP01000020.1:14796-15479 GCA_002414145.1 Methylophilaceae bacterium UBA5127
GTGAAGCAATGCAGGCTTTGCAATTAGCGCAAAATGCCAGCTTGGCACAAACGCGGGAAACAGTACTAGAAACGCTACATAAAACATTGAGCGAGCAAAGCAAATCACAGCAAGCGCAAATCAATGACACTATGCTCAAGGCTACCACTACATTGACGCAATCGATCGAGAGTTTAAGTAAGGTAGTGGATGGGCGTTTGGAAGAGATAGGCGGCAAAGTCTCTGAGCGTTTAGAAGAGGGATTCAAAAAGACTAACGAGACTTTTGTTAGTGTGATGGCACGCTTGGCGACCATCGATGAGGCGCAGAAAAAAATTGATGGGCTGAGTACCAATATGGTCAGTTTGCAAGAGTTGTTAGGGGATAAAAAAAGTCGCGGTGCGTATGGTGAGGTGCAGCTAGAAGGGCTGGTGCGAAATGTATTGCCAACCAGTAGCTTTAAAATGCAGCACACTTTTGATAATGGAACACGTGTTGACTGCGCACTATTTCTACCTGAGCCGACGGGTACGGTGGCGGTAGATAGCAAGTTCCCTTTGGAAAATTATCATCGCATGTTTGATAGCAGCTTAAGTGAAGCGCTACAGACTCTGGCCGAAAAACAGTTTAAAGCGGACATCAAAAAACATGTGGATGACATTGCCAGCAAATATATTATCCCCAATGTGACCTCCGATGGCGCG
>DHYP01000020.1:15491-17300 GCA_002414145.1 Methylophilaceae bacterium UBA5127
GTAATGTTTATACCAGCTGAGGCGGTATTCGCGGAAATTCATGCTTATCACCCAGACATCATTGATTACGCAATGCACAGGCGGGTATGGGTGGTGTCGCCTACTACCTTAATGGCGGTGCTCAATACGGCGCGTGCAGTGTTGAAAGATGTAGAGATGCGTAAGCAGGTGCATATTATTAAGGATGAGTTGGGTAAGCTCAGCAAAGATTTTGAACGTTTTGATACACGCATGAAGAAATTGGCAGATAATATTCGTCAAGCACACGAAAACGCACAGGATGTACATGTCAGTAGCCAGAAAATCTCACTCCGATTTGCGCAAATTGAGCGTGTCGAGTTGAGCGATAAACCGATAGAGCTACTTGATGATATTGATGATTAAACGATTAATAGTTTATGAAAATTAAAGTATTGTACTTTGCAAGAATCAAAGAAGCCGTGAACTACTCGAGTGAAGAGGTTGATTTGCCTGAAAGCGTGACAAACATCACGACTCTCAAACAGTGGCTATCACTGCGAGGTGAAACATGGAACCGCTTGTTTAATGGTGACCAAGTGGTGCGTGCCGCGATTAATCATACGCTGGTGGATAATTTGGCAAGCATTCAAACGGGCGATGAAGTTGCGTTTTTCCCCCCAGTTACAGGTGGTTAATGAAGATTCTGGTGCAGTCTGAAGATTTTGATGTCAGTGACGAGCTCAATCTACTACGTCAATCTAGCCCCAATATTGGCGCTGTGGTGAGTTTTGTCGGGTTGGTGCGTGAGCTAAATGAGGATGCAATTCAGACATTAACCTTAGAGCATTATCCTGGCATGACAGAAAAGTCGCTACATGAGATTGCCCAACAGGCGTTAACACGTTGGGATGTGCTTGATGTCACAATTATTCATCGTGTTGGTACATTGCGGTTGCAAGATCAAATTGTACTGGTTGCGGTGACAAGCGCACATAGGCACAATGCTTTTTTGGCTTGTGAATTTATCATGGACTATCTGAAGACACAGGCCCCATTCTGGAAAAAAGAGCATACTCAACATGGCGAGCATTGGGTTGAGGCAAAATCAATAGACGACAAGGCTAGTCAACGCTGGGAACTCAAAAACTAATATGCATATTCTAAGTGAGCACGATTTAAATGCGGCTATACCCATTAATGCGTTTACGTTTAAAACAACGGCGGAGTTATTAGGGACGGACAGTATTCCGCAATCGGATGTCCATGGATGGATTGCACAAAGTGAGGCTAAAAAAGCAGCACAATTTGGATTAAACATTCAACAACGTGGTTTTAATGTGCTGGTTTTGGGTGCGCAAGGGAGTGGGCGCACTTCTCTCATGTTAAGCGCGATGAAGGATGTCGCTAAGAAGTCATCGCATACATTACATGACTTAGTGTCTTTGTATGATTTTGGCGCATTCGGTCAACCTACTTTGTTGAAATTATCGGTAGGGCAGGGAGCAAAATTACGTACAGAAATGGATGGGTTTGTACGTGGATTGATGAACGAGCTACCACAGTTAATCACTTTAGAATCACAAGTATTAATGCTACAGCAAGCCGATACTTGGCTGCGTCAGGCATGCGAAAAACTCAAAGAGACTTTTAAAGAAGATGGTGCACCACTACACGATTACTTTAGCTTGATTCCAAACGAAGTATTGACCTATTTAAACGCATGGCAACCACCTTCTCCTGCGGAAACCGATAATGCGCTAGAGGGTTTGCTGAGTGAGTCTTTTTTAGCGAGGTTTAAAATCAATTTGATGGTGGATCAGCGTGTTAGCCTGGCGCAAGGAATGTCAC
>DHYP01000020.1:17316-18434 GCA_002414145.1 Methylophilaceae bacterium UBA5127
TGTATGACAACGACCCAAGTTTGCAGACTTTATTTGGAACGATAGAAAGTGCTTCTGATGCCGCAACCGTGCCTGATTTTTTAAGGTTACGTGCCGGATATTTGCACAAGGCAGATGGTGGGATGTTGATGTTACATCTCAGAGATTTACTGAACGATGAGCAAAATGGTAGCCAAATTATTGAAAAGCTTCATCGCTTTTTACGCAATGGTACGCTGCAGATTGAAGATGCAGGAAACAGTGCACAAAGTAATGTTTCATTAGTGAGTAATACATTGCTACCATTGCAAGTGAAGCTGGTGGTGATTGCAACCAGAGAAGACTTTTACGATTGTTTAGATGAGCAGCCTGATTTTTTTGATTATTTTCCAATTAAGGTAGAGTTTGCTGAGCGCATATTGGCGAGCCAAGAAAACTACTCAGCAATTGCCGGTTTTGTAGCCCAAAAATGTAGGCAACATCAATGCTTGCACTTTACTGCACATGCTGTAGCAACCTTGATTGGCGCGTTACAGCGCATGGAAGAGGATCAAACACGCATTAGTACCAACTTTGCTTTTCTAGAGCAATTGATGCTGGAGAGTGTTGCTTTTGCACAAGCGGCTAATGTAGTAGATGTGCAGCATGTAAATGCGGCTATAGAAGCAAAAGCCCAGCGTAATCAATATTTTGAATCGCAAATCCGAGACTCTATTATTGATAATGAGCTTTTAATTCAAGTGCATGGAGAGATGGTTGGTCAAGTAAATGGATTAACGCATATTGAATTGGGCGATGCCAGTTTTGGGTCACCAATTCGAATTACTGCACGCTGTTATCCAGGTAAAACGGGCTTGATTAACATTGACCGCGAAGTGAACATGAGTGGGCCCAACCATGATAAAGGCATTTTTATTTTGCAGAATTGGCTCAGTGCGAGTTTTTGGCATCTAGCACCGCTAAGCTTGAATGCTTCGCTGGTGTTCGAGCAAGAGTACAATGGCGTAGAAGGCGATTCTGCATCATGTGCGGAGTTATTTGCATTGCTATCGGCGTTGGCTGGATTGCCTATAAAACAAGGTATTGCAGTAACTGGCGCGCTCAATCAGTTTGGCGAAGTCATGCCAATTGGAGGCGCT
>DHYP01000020.1:18486-21824 GCA_002414145.1 Methylophilaceae bacterium UBA5127
GAGTGTGTTTAGCACTTGGTCTTAATGGCCAGCAAGGCGTGATTATTCCCAAGCGCAATCAGCGACATTTGTTGTTAGATATGCAAGTGATTCAGGCTGTTAAAGAAGGGAAGTTTCATATTATTGCGATTGATCATGTGTTGGAGGGAATTACCTATCTTGCAGGTGTGATTGCAGGTACACAAAATGCATTAGGCGTTTATGAAAGCAATACCGTGATGGGACACGCGCAAGCGACATTGGCGAGTTATCGTCAAACATTAGAGCGTAATCAACCGCACCTCCCCCAAATGGGAACTGTATAAACAGAATATTATTTATTATGATGCGTCCAGTTTCCGAAGACAAATCCTGCCGCTTGGATAAGTGGTTGTGGGCAGCCCGCTTTTTTAAAACACGTAGCCTTGCTGCTGATGCTGTAGAGTCTGGCAAAGTGCGTGCAGATGGTAGCCGTGTTAAAAATGCGAAAGAGGTTAGGCCAGGTATGCTCATCACTATTAAGAATAAAGAGAATGAGATTGAAGTTGAAGTCATGGGTTTGTCAAATGTTAGGCGAGGTGCCCCAGAAGCAGCTTTGCTATATCAAGAAACGCAAGCGAGTCAACAAAGACGAGCTCAATTAAAGGCAACAATGGCGAGTGCCTTTGCAGTAAGAGAAAGAGGCGCAGGCAGGCCTACTAAGCGTCAGTTAAGAGATATTTACAAATTTACGGGAATCAAATATTAGTCAATTCAAGACTAGTCTTGTAAAATAAATGTCATAATAGTTAAATACTTTGGTAAGAAAATAAAATCAATCGGGGTTAATTTTATATATGAATAAACAAGTCACAAAAGCGGTTTTCCCAGTAGCGGGTTTGGGAACACGTTTTCTGCCAGCAACTAAGGCGAGTCCAAAAGAAATGCTACCAGTTGTTGATAAACCGCTCATTCAGTATGCTGTCGAAGAGGCAATAGAAGCTGGTGCAACTGAACTCATTTTTGTAACAGGGCGCAACAAACGCTCTATTCCAGATCATTTTGATAAGTCTTATGAGCTTGAGGCAGAGTTAGAAGCCGCTAATAAGCATGACGTACTTAAAATGCTCAGAAGCATTTTGCCTAAAAATGTTTCTTGTATCTACATTCGTCAACCACAAGCGTTAGGTTTAGGGCATGCAGTATTGTGCGCCAAACCTGTGGTTGGCAATGAGCCATTTTCTGTTATTCTTGCCGATGATTTGATTGACTCAAAAGTATCTGTAGTTAAACAAATGGTAGAAGTGTTTGAAAAACATCAAAGTTCAGTATTGGGTGTGGAGGATGTATTGCCATCAGAAACAGCGAGCTATGGCATAGTAGATGCGTTTCCCATAGAGCCCAACCTTTTGCAATTAAAAGGTATTGTTGAGAAGCCGCAACCCCAAGACGCGCCATCTACGCTCGCTGTCGTTGGACGCTATGTGCTAAGCGGAAAGATTTTTGATTGTCTAGAAAATGTTAAACCTGGCAAGGGCGGTGAAATTCAATTAACAGATGGCATTGCTATGCTGATGGCATATGAAAAGGTATTGGCCTACAGGTTTGAAGGCAAGCGTTACGATTGTGGCAGTAAAATTGGGTTTATGCAGGCGAATGTCGAGTTGGCACTTAAGCATCCAGAAATTGCTCAGCATTTTACCGAATACTTAAAAACGGTTGCTTCTGAATTAAAGTAAAGTTAGATGCCACAGTGGACCCACTCAAACTTTTAGAGCAATCGAGATTAATTTTTTCTGCAAGTGAAGTGGATTACGCGATCGATCGCGTTGCCAATGCAATAAATGCTACTGCAATAGATAAACCACTGGTGATTATGTGTGTGATGACTGGTGGGCTCTACTTTTGTGGGAAGATGCTATCAAAATTAACTATGCCTATAGAGCTAGACTATGTGCAGGTTAATCGCTATCGAGAAAATTTGCGTGGTGGCGATATTCGCTGGACTAAATTTCCTACCGTCGATTTAAATCAAAAAACCGTCATTCTTGTGGATGATATCCTAGATGAAGGCATTACCTTGCGCGCTGCTTATGATCAATGTCTAGCATTAGGCGCAATGCAAGTATTAACGGCCGTGCTTACCGATAAAAAAAATCATCAAAATAAGCCTATCAAAGCAGACTTTTTCGGACTAGAAGTACCTGATGCGTATGTGTTTGGATGTGGTATGGATGTGCACGGCTGGTGGAGAAACTTGCCAGAAATACGTGCGCTTTAGATTAAAAAAGTTTTTGAGTTTTAGTTCTAAGCCTGTTGTATTTTTGACATTAGTGTTAGCTATTACGCAGAATTTTCAGCATGTTATAAAAAATATTTTATATAAGTATATGATTTTTAAATAAAAATTATAAAATTTGAACTTGGTATTATTTGTGCAAAGCTACATCTGAACAATTCAATTATTGTGAGAGATGGGTTAAATGGTAAATATTAGACAAAATTGGGAAATGATTTTTGAGGTCATTCAAAAATCATATGCTATCGAAAAGCACGTAGACTTCTTTAACTGGCTAAAAGACGATGTAAATCCAGTATTACCACATGATGTTTTGCTTGCTGCCTGGGGTGACTTTCAAAGTGGCGAACTAAATTATGATGTGTCTTCCAACGTTCCAGGATTAACTACACAGCGCTTAATTGATGCGCCAGGTATAGTATCTTATCTTATGTCCAATCTGCATAAAAGATGGCTTGATAATGATGAGAAATGGTTTGTGATTAATAATTTTGATGCGGCAGGTATTCATGCTCAATCACCAACACCTTTTACAAGCAATCTCATTAATATGCATTCATTATTGGTCTATGGTGTGAAAGATTTACGCGGCAAGCATGATTGTATTTATGTGTTTTTAGATAAATCTAACGCTTTTAATATTCAGCACTCACTTTTAGGCTTACTCATGCCACACTTGGATGCGGCATTGAGAAGAGTAGAGTATATTGAACCTTCATTATCCGATGAAGACATTTTGGAAAACATTGCACTTGGGTCGTTGAGTGACAGAGAGCATGAAATTTTACATTGGGTAAGAAGTGGCAAAACAAATATTGAAATTGGCATGATTTTGTCTATCAGTTCAAACACTGTGAAAAATCATCTGAAACGTATTTTCCAAAAACTCGATGTATCATGCCGAGCACAGGCTGTGGCTAAGCTAGGTGTAGCAAGAGGGAACTAGCGCAACTCAAAATTGTAAAATATTGTTGTCAAATAAACGAATCACAAGGTTTTTCTTAAGTTACCCAATCGGGCTAGCATAAAAATAAAGATTGTGTGTTATCTTTGTATTATTATGTGAACAGGGAGGAGAACT
>DHYP01000020.1:21839-26750 GCA_002414145.1 Methylophilaceae bacterium UBA5127
AGTCGTAATATCATGTTGGCCATGCTATGTGTGGTATCGCTTCTACAATCGAGCTTGCTTTATGCTGATGATATGTATCGCTTACATTATGGCGATACTGTTTTTGTGTCAGTGTGGGGTGAGGATACATTACAAAAAGAAGTACGTGTTTTGCCAGATGGCAGTGTTACATTTCCATTAGCTGGAAGAGTGGATGTAGTCAATGAAACCACTACCGAAGCACAAAAAAGAATTACAGAAAAGTTAAAAGCATATTTAAAAGATCCACAAGTAACAGTAGTCGTTACCATGATAGAAGGCAATCGAGCTTATGTTATTGGTAAGGTATTAAAATCAGGTCCTATTTTATTATCAGGCCCTACCACAGTGTTACAAGCACTGAGTCAAGCAGGCGGTTTTGATCGGTTTGCTGATTTAAGCGGAATCAAAGTGTTACGTAATGTCGATGGTAAGCCCTCAGTATTGCCTGTCCATTATGATAGGCTTATACATGGAGCGAGTTTAGATAGTAACGTTGTTCTACAACCTAGCGATACGATTCTAGTGCCATAGTTCATGTGTTAATTTAAGGATGATTTTGGGTCGTTTGATGGGTTACTCACTGGTTAGAAAAGGTGTCGCGAGATATTTAGTTGTTCTGGCATTCTGTGGTGCCAACGTAAATACGCTATCAGCAATGGAGTTTATTAAAGACTTTTATCTCCCACTGACGACCAATTACGACTCAAACATTCAGATGGTGAATAACAACCAAAAGTCTGTTATTACATACGCAGCAAGTCCTAGGCTGACCTTAATTGCGCAAGATGAATTGAACAAGTTTAATTTTGATGCAAGTATGTTTTTGCAAAAATCGTCTGATCGAAAAATTAGCGAGGATAGGGATGACCCATCGCTTTCTGCTGGGTGGCAAAGAGACTTTTCTCGCGGACAGTTTTTTGTCACTTCTGGCTATACTAAATCTAGCACCAGAACTACGGAGCTAAATAGATCAGGCTTAGTTGCTGCCGACGGAAGCGCGATTAGCAAATCTGTCAATTTAGGATTAAGTTATTTACTCACGGATCGCTATACGTTGTCTACTGGGCTTGGATATCAGTCTCAAGAGTATACATCTATCGGTTTAGTCGATTACACTTCCAAGACCATCAACGCAAAGTTGAGCTATTTATATTCACCAACACTGGCGGCATTTATTCATACTTCACTTAATCGTTATGAAGAAACTGGTATTACATCAGGAAGTCGTATTTCCAAGAGCACTTCAGCTGGTGTTAATTATCAGGCAAATGATAGGCTCACGATGGTTGCATCTGCGGGTGTTAATCAAGTCAGTAGTGGTGGGCGGGGGTGGATTGGTGCTTATTCATTAGGCTATTTCTTAGACGATAAATCTTCTATCAACGCATCAATCACCAGGAGTGTAAGCCCCAGTGGATTAGGCGGGTTTGAAAAATCGGATAGTATGAATATCAATTACACACGCGATTTAAGTGCAAGAGACAGGGTTGGCGCGGACTTTGGGTGGAATATCAATCGCTCAATCAACCAAACCAGAAATAAACAATTAAATGCATGGTATGTTCATGATTTATCTCAGGAATGGTCGTTGAGGGCAAACACGCAGTATCGAACATTAGAAAATGGCTCACAACAGGCGGATGGTTATTTAGTCGGCTTATCAATAGTATTTCAATATCCAAACTTTTAAAAAGAATTTATCAATGGCTGCAGAGTACGAATTAACGTTAAATGATTATTTGTCGATTTTTAAAAGAAGAATTTGGCAAATTATTATCATCGCAAGTATTGTATTAATCGCATCAATTTTACTTGCCATTCTGCTTCCGCCAATTTATCAATCTACAGGTACAATTTTAGTAGAGTCACAGCAGATTCCTAAAGATGTCATACAGTCTAGCATCACAACTTTCGCCGATGAGCGCATTGATATTATTAAACAGCGTGTGATGACTAGAGAGAATCTTTATCGGATCATGCAAAAATATGGTTTGTATAAAGATAGAATAGGCAAAGACTCAATCGCAACATTGGTTGCCGATATGAGAAATAATATTACTGTAGAAATATTGAATACCAATCAAGCAAATGCTTGGGAGAAAAAAGCTGATATTTCATTCACGGTATCATTTTCTTCACGGGATCCAGATATCACGCATAAAGTGGCAAACGAGTTGGTTACTTTGTTTTTGGACGAGAATGTAAAGTCAAGAACTGAAAAAGCAACTGAGACAACAGAGTTCCTTAGTCAAGAAGTTGAGACACTTAAAAAAGAATTAGAAACGACAGAATCAAAAGTAGCCACGTTTAAAGAACGTTATGCTGGTGCCTTGCCCGAGCATATGGAAATGCATATGAATCTTCTTCAGCAGACTGCGATGGACATCAAGGAGATTGATCGTGACTACAAATCCACTCAAGAAGAACTTAGATACCTTGATGTGGAACTTGCTACCGCGCGCTCTGGAATTAATAAGAGACTTGGAGATACGCCTACGGCTACATTTAGTAGCGAGGCTGAACTGAATAAAGTGAAGCTAGAGTTAGAAAGAGCGCAGTCGTTGTATAGTGAGTCGCATCCTACTGTAAAATCATTAAAAAGACGATTAGAAAATTTAGAAAAAACAGTCGCAGCAGAAAATGCGGGAGCCTCAGTGGTTAAACCTAAGGGAGCCGATATAGAGACTGATTTGATGGTTGCAAAAGTGCAAACAAAAATTGATGCTGCTAAGGCAAGGTTAATCTCTTTGGATGAGCAAAAAAGAGCATTACGACAAAAGGTTGATGATTTGCAAGCAAGAATTTCGCGTAGCCCAGAAGTAGAAAAGGGGTTATTTACCTTGATGCGAGATTATGAAAATGCTAAATCTAAGTACGAAGAAGTGAAGTCTAAGCAGCTAAACGCAAAAATTGCAGAGAACTTAGAGCAAGAAAATAAAGCAGAGCGTTTTACCATGGTAGAGTCGCCAGCATTTCCAGAAAAACCTATTAAGCCCAACCGCAAAAAATTAATTGGATTAGGTTTGTTTGGGGCGATAGCAATTTCTTTTGGTTTTGTATTTTTACTTGAAACAATTAATGCCAGAGTACGTGGTGCAGACGCGCTTGAAGCCATTACAAAAATTCGTCCTTTAGTGACTGTGCCATATATCTATACGCAAGCCGAAATTAAAAGAAAAAAACATTTTTATCGATATTTAATCATAGGGCTTGTCGCCTTCATTGTTATTTCTTCCATAATAGTGCATTTGCTTGTAATGCCGTTGGATATATTATTCGTGAAATTACTCAATAGGTTCGCATAAGGTAATGCTAAGATGGAAAAAATCAAAGACGCTTTAGTTAAGGCAAAACAAAATACTGGCAACAAGTCTGAGCGCAAAAAAGAAGCGCCTAATACCGAGAGTCTCAAAAGCTCGCATGAGCTTGTCAATGAAAACAATCTAAATGCGATTAGTTATGTAAAAACTAAAACGATAGAACTTAATCCCAACCATCTAGAAAAAAATAGAATTGTTGCATATGATAAATCTGAGGCTTCAACATGGATTTTTGATAAGCTAAGAACTCAAGTCTTGCAAAAAATGCAAGAAAATAACTGGAAGTCGCTTGCGATACTATCGCCAACCCCAGCCTCAGGTAAGACCTTTCTAGCGATTAACCTAGCGATTAGTATCGCAAGTCAGCCACAAAAAACTGTCATACTGATTGACTTTGACTTAAGAAAACCAAGAGTAGCCAAATATTTAGGGATTGAGGGTAGCTCCTCGTTTAATGACTATTTAGAAAATAAGGCTAATCTGGAAGACGTTTTGGTAAATCCAGGCATACCACGTTTGGTCGTATTACCCACACTAAAACCTGTATCACACCCTGCTGAAACTTTATCTTCGGCAAAAGTCAACGCGTTGATACAGGATATTGCAGAACGTTACGAGTCTAGGATTGTTATCTATGATCTGCCACCTATTTTAAATGCTGATGATGCATTAATTATGATGAAAAAAGTAGATTGTATACTGTTTGTTGTAGGTAACGGCATGGTTAAAGAAACTGAAATTGAAGAGGCAATGCATTATATTCCTAAAGATAAGTTATTAGGTATGGTGTTGAATAAAGCTGAAGTGAGTGCTGAAGAATATTATTACTAACGATAACCAATTGTTTAACAGGGATCATTTTTTATGAGTAGTGTATTGCCTATTCAAATACAAGATGATGGGTTTCTTTTAGATAAGAAAGAAGCCGAGTCAATTGGTCAGGGACTTAATCAGACATATAATAGTGCACATCCGTTTCCGCATATAGCGTTAGATAATTTTTTGCCAGAGCATTTGGTTTCAGAAATTTTAAACAATTTTCCCTATGAGTCAGTAGAGTCTGAAGTAAATTTCGAAATGGGGTACGCTGGACAACATAAAAGACAAATACCTCCCATCCATTGCAATGCATTCAATAGAAATTTGTTTGCATTTTTTAATTCTGAACCGATATTGAAGTTTCTAGAAGCGCTAACAGGGATTGAAAAGCTTATTCCAGATCCTTATTTTGCAGGTGGTGGCTATCACGAAACAACAAAAGGTGGCTTGTTAGGTATTCATGCTGACTTTAGAATTAATAAAGAGTTAAATTTAAATAGAAGAATCAATATGATTATTTATTTAAATGAAAACTGGGAGGAGCAATGGGGTGGCGCATTGGAGTTGTGGGATAAATCCATGGAGTCAGCACAACGCAAGGTGCTTCCTATATTAAATCGATGTGTAATTTTTAATACAGATCAGGATTCGTTTCATGGGCATCCTGATCCATTGACTTGTCCAGACAACATGTCTAGGAAATCAATTGCTTTGTATTACTATACGGCATCAGAAAATGTATTTCTAGAAA
>DHYP01000020.1:26788-27613 GCA_002414145.1 Methylophilaceae bacterium UBA5127
AAGACCAACAGATAGTGGTCGTACAAAATATGACGCCTTTATGTCCAGTTTAGGCAATTATGTTAGTGACTGGTTGCCACCAATCTTGGCGAGACAGTATTTTAAAATCAGATATTTCTTATATAGAAAATTTAATCAGTCAAAGCCCTGATCTGTCTCAGCCCAGATTTTAGTTGAACCCTATTTTGTGGAACTTAAATCAAACAGCAACTTCTCTTTTTTGGCAATTTGCGAGTAGGCAATACATAGACCGACACACAAATAGCTCAGATATGGAATAATCATTGTGCTGCTGGTTGAGGTGAGCATGAACATGATGGATATGACGATAGCGATGAGTGTTCTTCCTATATGATGTAGTTCACTGTTAATCAACTTGATTCTTTTCATAGCACCGTACGCAGAAGTTGCAGCAGTAATGTAAATGCCTGCAAATATGGAGAGACCAACAAACCCACTATTCAGTAGCATTCTGAGGTAGGTGTTTACAATATCAATGATTTGCTCACCTTGAATCAATTTTTTCATTTCGGGCTCCTTGGCAAAGTGTGGGTTTCCAAACCATGGAGACTTAGCGGCAACCACCAAAGAGGTGTCAAATAAATCTTTCCGATAATCCACATTTTGACTATCAACATTTCCCACAAACGGTATTAGATTGATGACTTTGTCTCCTATAGGTGTCACAGAAATAAATGCGAGCACCAGTAATCCTGTTGTGAGTAACTTAAATGTGTTTGAGATGCCGCTTTTACCAAGATAGGTATAAATAATCATTAAAACAACTGCGCCGACCCATGGGCCTCTAGCCAGCGCAGCAATTAC
>DHYP01000020.1:27622-32539 GCA_002414145.1 Methylophilaceae bacterium UBA5127
AAGATGATCGCAAAACCAATTTGCCTATATAATTTCTTTTGGGTAAATTGTTGAATAAAAAGGTAAAAACCAAGTGCGACAACCATCGTAAATCCAAAGTTGATTGAATGTCCAAATGAAGAGGATGCGCGTAAGCTTCCATCCCGCATGAGATATCCACCGAACTCCCAATATAAGCCATAGGAAGAAGTCAGTGAGGAGAAAAGTAGCCAATGCTTAAAGCTTTCAAACAAGCCTATTAGGGCGGCAGGAAAGCTGGCAATTACAAACGCTAAGAACACCATTTTGATTTGTTCGACACTTCTAACGTACCGACTGATGATGTAATAGGGTAGCAAAATTGCTAATACGGCGACGAGCGCTTGCCTCATGATTTCTGTGATAGTAGTGTCATCGGTAACCAGCGATGCATTGATAGTCATGAGTGTGAATAAAAACACTAAAAAATCAGTTTTTACTTTCCACATGCTTAATTTGTCTCTGCTGGACTTAAATTTGAAAAATATAGGTATTAATATGCAAAATGACAAAATCATTAAATAGTTGATTGGCAATAAGTAATTAATGATACCAAAGCCAGGAACGAGCGCTGGGATGGGGGGTAGCGCGGGTAACATTAAGGTATAGAGTGCAACAGGCGTAGGCTCTTTAGAAACCTTGGATGATAAATAGATGTACGTGAGTGATGCAAATATCCAGTAATTAAATGATAAAAATGCAAAGCTAATGACGACTAACCAAGTATTTTTCCATTTTTTAAATTGCATGTCAGATATTTGTGGTGTTGCAATACGCTTTGCAAAGTAGAATGCGATGTTGGAAATCACCAGCAACACTATATAAGCTTTAACATTTTGCGGCATAAAAAAGATTTATGTTGTAGGTAATAAGTTAAGAATATGGCTAAAAATCAGGGTTTGCAACTATAATGATTATAACAAGTAAGTGAGTTTTAATTTAATTTTTAGTGCATGTGGAAATGAAATAAGCAGACTAACGCATATGCAAAATAGTAGTAATGGGCTATTTTTATTTTATGCTCGCTAAAGTGGGTGTTCTTAGTCGCATTAAAGCGGAATTTCAAAGAGTTTATAGACGATAGATGGAGTTAAGTTTGGTTGATGTTTCAATAATTTTTGTAAGTTACAACACTGCTGAAATGACTAGAAAAGCAATAAATCTTGTCAAACAGTCACTTCACCAATTAAATATAGAAATATTTGTGATAGATAATGCCTCTAAGGACAATTCTGTTGAAATGATACAGCAAGAGTTTTCTGAGCTAAATTTGATTACAAACAAAGTCAATGTTGGTTTTGGTAGAGCAAATAATCAGGCATTACCTTTTTACAAAGGGCGTTATGTTTTATTATTGAACACAGATGCTTTTGTCGAGCCTGATACCATTCAGAAAACTTATGATTTTATGCAAGAAAATCCAAAAACAGGGATTCTAGGCGTAAAACTGATTGGTCGAGATGGCGCGTTGCAACCGTCTTGCCGTTATTTTCCAACATTCTGGAGCACGTTTTTATTTCGTACGGGATTAAATAAGCTTTTGACCTCGGTGAAAATGGTAGATGACATGAGCTGGGATCACAATGCTGTGAGAAATTGTGATTGGGTACCTGGTTGTTATTATTTAATCAGAAAAGAAGTGATTGATCAGGTGGGGTTATTTGATCCTAGGTACTTTTTATACTCCGAGGAGATGGATCACTGCTTGGCTGCCAAACGTGCTGGTTGGGAAGTCACATACTATCCATATACAAGCGTGGTACATATCGGTGGTGAAAGTGCTAAAACAGATAATAAGATTTCTTCAGTGAGCAGGCAGGTAAGCGTGTTGCAAGTGGAAAGTGAATTATTATATTTTCGAAAAAACCATGGGTTTTTTGTTGTCGTTCTGCACAGCATATTAACCATCATTGCCGAGCTTATATTGATGCTCAAGCGTATCGTGAAAGCACCTTTAAAATTGAATCAATATATTGATTTTAAAGCACTAAATACATTCTGTAAGGTGGCATTTCAAACGCGTCTAGGCGCTCGTTCTATCCATTAAGTAACGGGGAAAAATACGTGTTTGAGAATATACGGGCTGATTTAGTAAATTATCGTGGTGACTGGACGGCTCAAGGTTTCTGGGTCATGTTGGTATACAGATTTGGGCGTTGGCGTTATGGAATTCGTATAGCATTGGTGCGCAAATTATTTTCATTTGTTTATAAATTACTGTTTAAGCTTGTTCAAATTATTACTGGGATAGAGCTTCCATGTGAGGTGGAAGTTGGAAAAAATTTTGTGATTGATCACTTTGGAGGCATTGTCGTCAGTGGCTATGCAAAATTTGGTGATAACTGCCGAATTCGAAACGGTGTAGTAGTGGGGCTTAAAAATGTGGATGATGTAGTGGCACCTGTATTTGGTAATCATGTGGATATTGGTGCAGGAGCAAAAATACTAGGCAGAATAACCATTGGTAATAATGTGCATATTGGCGCAAATGCGGTAGTCATCACAGATGTGCCAGATAATGCGATTGCAGTAGGCGTGCCTGCTGTTATTAAGATGAAGCGGTCACAGTGAATGATAGAGCAGATTGCAAAACAAGTAGGTGTCGTGGTGATTGGTCGCAACGAAGGCGAACGCCTAGTGGTTTGTTTACGGTCATTAATTCTGGATACCAAGACTGTTGTGTATGTGGATTCTGGCTCTACAGATAATTCAGTTGACGCTGCTAAGCAGCTAGGTGTCGCGGTGGTAAATTTAGATCTTACTTTGCCTTTCACGGCAGCACGCGCCAGAAATGCTGGTTTTCTGCACTTGTTAACAATGAATTGCGACTTAAAATACGTTCAGTTTGTGGATGGAGACTGTGAGGTCGTGAGTGGTTGGATGCCCGCAGCCTATGATTTTTTACAAGTGAATCCGCTCGTGGCTGTGGTATGTGGCAGACGTAGAGAGCGCTATCCAGAAGCTTCTATCTATAATCACATGTGTGATATTGAATGGAATACACCTATAGGCGAAGCCAAAGCTTGTGGTGGCGATGCGATGATGCGTGTGGATTGCTTGAAGCAGGTTGGCGGTTATAGAGAAAGCCTGATTGCAGGTGAAGAGCCTGAGTTGTGTATTCGCATTCGGCATGCTGGGTTTAAGATTTGGCGAATAGACCATGATATGACATTGCATGATGCAGCAATCACCAAGTTTTCACAGTGGTGGAGAAGAACAGTGCGCACTGGTCATGCCTATGCAGAAGGAGCAAGCTTGCACGGTATGCCGCCAGAACGTCATTGGGTGCGAGAGTCTAGGCGTGCTTGGATTTGGGGTGGCATATTGCCTCTTACCTTCATGATTTTATTAGGATTTAAGCCCCAATTAGCTTTATTGATTGTATTATTGCATTTGTTGCAATGGGTGAAGCTGATATACAGTAACAAAAGGTTTTCAAATTTCTCACCCGTGTATTCTGCGTTTTTAATGATTGGTAAACTGGCCGAAATGCTTGGTCAGCTTAAGTATTACTGGCTTAGATTGTTAAATAAACATTCTAGAATTATCGAGTATAAGTAAAGTGTTTGCTAAGCACATTCATATGTAATGCAAAAAATAACCATTTTATGACCGAGCCTATTATTTCTGTTACAGAGCCTGATTGGAGTCGAGAAAAGAAATCTTTTTTTGAATGGTCACCCTCCAAGTCTCTACTTGCAAGTATTCGCAGTTATCAAAGACAGCAGAATACACATTTTTTACTTGGGTGGGTGTTTAAAAAGGTTGCCGTCATTCAACATCGGTTTTGGTCAGTGGTGACAGGTGCTGAAATCCCAATTAATAGTCAAATAGGGGGTGGTTTGTTAATTCCGCACCCAAATGGTATTGTCATTCACCCTGCCGCTAGCATAGGCCCAAATTGCTTGATTCTACAACAAGTGACCATAGGTGTTGGTGCATCGGATGGGTTCCCCGAGATAGGCGGACATGTCGATATTGGCGCAGGCGCAAAAGTGCTAGGTGCGATTAAGATTGGGAATCACGCTAAGATTGGCGCAAATGCCGTTGTGCTGATTGATGTGCCAGAGGGGCAAACTGCTGTAGGCATTCCAGCTAAGCTATTAAGTAAAAAGTAGAACATAAACATGCATAAAATTTCACTCGATGGACATCATCCACTTGGTTGTGGTGGAAACTTACAGTAGGCGACTCAATAAATGCGTATCACACATTTTGTTAATCAATATCCCAAGGTTAGCCATACTTTTATTCGGCGTGAAATTATGGCATTGGAGCGACAAGGGTTTTCGGTGCAAAGAATCGCATTGCGTGGCTGGGATGAGACCTTACTCGATACTGACGACATTGCCGAACAGAAGCTAACCCAGTATGTTTTGAAAAATGGCATTTTTGGATTACTCATTTCAGCATTTAAATTATTGCTGACTAGACCTGTTCGCTTTTTTAAAGCTTTATGCATGGCAGTTCGGATGGGAGTGCGCGCAGATAGGCCGCTACCCTATCATATTATTTACTTATTGGAAGCATGCCAGACAGCATTGTATGTGGCAAAGTTTAAGTCACAACATATGCATGCCCATTTTGGTACAAACTCCAGCGAAATTGTAATGTTAGCAAGCCTGTTAACGGACTTACCTTATAGCTTTACTGTGCATGGCCCCGAGGAGTTTGACAGACCAACGTTTTTGAAATTAAAAGAGAAAATTGAACATGCGAAATTTGTGGTCGCTATTTCCTCTTTCGGTCAAAGTCAATTGCAACGATGGGTAGATTATAATCAGTGGCACAAAATCAAAGTGGTGCATTGTGGCTTAGAGCCTGCTTTTTATCGTGTTGAAACTGTACCTGTGCCAGAAGCGCCAAGACTGGTGTGTGTTGGTCGCTTGTGTGAGCAAA
>DHYP01000020.1:32604-33657 GCA_002414145.1 Methylophilaceae bacterium UBA5127
TGAACTTGTACTTGCTGGGGATGGTGAGCTTCGCTCTGCAATAGAAAGGTTAATTGCCGATTATCAGCTACAGTCATTTATCAAAATTACAGGTTGGATTAGCAGTGCACAGGTGCGCGAACATTTGCAAGCGTCACGTGTCATGGTATTACCCAGTTTTGCAGAAGGCCTACCTGTTGTCATTATGGAGGCGATGTCACTTAAGCGGCCAGTCATTTCTACTTATATCGCAGGTATTCCAGAGTTAATTATACCTAATCAAAATGGTTGGTTAGTACCTGCGGGCGATGTGGGAATGTTGGCAGATGCAATGCAAGCATCTATTGCTATGGATTCCGTGCAATTAGAAAAAATGGGCGAGGCTGCCTATTTGAGTGTCATTGAGCGACATGATATAGACACAGAAGTCAAAAAAATGGCAGATTTTTTCAAATCTAATTGAATATTTAACCAATAGAGACGCAATGATGATTTATTTTATTTTATTAACCGTGTCGATATTGTTGCTAATCCCAGTATTGATACTATTTATACAGATTGTTTTTGCTGTTATCTCCATTAAAAATAAACAGCCACTCACCAAGTTAAACTCAGCTCCAAAACCACGCGTTGGTATTATTGTGCCTGCACATAATGAAGCCAGTGGATTGGCACATACCTTAAGCTTTATATTTCCGCAATTAAGTGAGCAAGATCAGTTGGTGGTAGTGGCGGATAATTGCTCAGACAATACCGCTGAAGTCAGTAGGGCAGCGGGTGCCATTACTTTGGAACGATTTGATCAAGTGCTACGGGGCAAAGGCTATGCGCTTGATTTTGGTATGAAATATTTAAGGGCAAATCCTCCAGATGTGGTCATGATTATCGATGCGGACTGCGAGATCGCGGGCAACTTGATTGATGTGCTTTCTAAACAGTGCATGGCTTACCAAAGACCAGTACAGGCCAATTATGTCATGTCGTTTCCTACGGTAAATAGTTTAAAGCAGCAAATTACAGAATTTGCTTGGCTGGTTAAAAACACTGTCAGACCAATGGGTTATGGCAATCTAC
>DHYP01000020.1:33668-41477 GCA_002414145.1 Methylophilaceae bacterium UBA5127
GGGCTGCCTTGTCAGCTGATGGGTACAGGTATGGCGTTTAAGTGGGAAGACTTATCGCAGTGTAATTTGGCTAGCGGTCATTTAGTAGAAGATATGAAGTTAGGCATGGACTTGGCGGCGATGAATCGTTGCCCAGTTTTTACCTATGACACGCAGGTAAAGAGCTATTTTCCGACCTCTGAAGAAGGCCTAGCTTCACAACGCGCGCGCTGGGAGCATGGCCATTTAGGCGTAATTGTAGGTGAGGTGCCTAATNNTAAGTATTTGGTACAGGCCATCATCAGTAGGAATATGTTGATGTTTGCGCAAGCGTTAGACCTAATGGTGCCACCTTTGGCATTGTTATTGATGCTAATTTTGAGTTTTAGTCTTATATCGCTGCTGTTTTTATTGATGAGTGCTTACGCGAAACCTTTTGTCATTTCGCTATTAGCATTGGCACTACTAGGATTGGGCATACTTATTGCTTGGATGTTCTTCGCAAGAGAGATTGTGAGTTTAAGGAATCTATTATTAGCGCCTGTGGTGCTATTAAAAAAAATCCCACTATATATCAAATTTGTTGTGAGTCGTCAGGTGGATTGGGTCAGATCCAAACGAGACCAAGATTAAGTGTAAATGAAAAAAATAAGATTATTTAATATAGAGATTCATCCATTCACAATGCAAGAGACAGTGGAGCAGATTAGTGAATGGGTGATGGCAGAGGCGCGATTAAATCGATACGTGGTGACGCCCAACGTAGATCATATTGTCAATTTGGATTCAAATGTAAAATTCAAAGAAGCCTATCAAGGTGCATCTCTAGTTGTTGCAGATGGTAAGCCTGTCGTAGCGGCATCCAAATTTCTTGGAAAAGCCTTGCCAGAGGTGGTACCTGGTAGCGATTTAGTTCCCGCAATATTTGATCACTTTCAGCATGTTTTAAATACACCTTTAACAATCTATCTGCTAGGCGCCATGCCAGGTGTCGCAGAAAAAGCAGCAAAAAGTATACATGCTACTTGGCCAAATGTTAAAGTGGTAGGTCTGCACAGCCCTGATTTTGGATTTGAGAAATCTGAGCGTGCGAGTCTGGAAATATGTAATTTGGTCAGTCAAAGTCAAGCGGATATCGTCGTATTTGGCGTGGGAGCACCTAAACAGGAGTTATGGTCAAAGCAGTATGCGCATCAATTGAATACAAAAGTGATTTTGTGCGTTGGCGCTACAATAGACTTTCTTCCTGGCGAAAAGATAAGAGCGCCGATAACGGTGCGAAAAATAGGAATGGAGTGGCTACACCGTTTATTTACCGAACCAAAGCGCTTGGCGAAGCGTTATTTTGTAGATGCATTGATATTTCCTGTATTGGTGTATCGTGAGTGGAAGACCAAGACATAGTGTTGAACTCTATAACAATTACGGGTGTAAGAATTTTTGGCAGTAAATAAGGCTAATAACAAAATCATTTGATGCTGAGGCAGTAAATTTCCATAGGCATTTTAATTTTTAAAAATTCATATTGATAGATAGGGTGATAGGGTAGATTATGCAACGCAATAAATTGTTACTGGTTTTTGTGAGCTTGATCGTGTTGATTGGTTTAGCCGGATGTTCAACACCTCAAGAAAAAGCACAAAAATTTTACGACAAAGGCATGACTCTTTTAGATACAGATCCAGGAAAAGCAAAGTTAGAGTTTCAAAATGCTTTACAAATGAAAAAGGATATGACGGAAGCTATTTATGGCTTGGCATTGGTTGCAGAAAAGCAATCTGAGTGGAAAACCTGCTACGCATTACTTAATCAGGTATTAGATGCGCAGCCTAAACATGTCGATGCAATTATAAAAATTGGGCAACTCTTTTTAGCGGCTGGCGAGCTAGAAAAAGCTAAAGAGCGCGCTAATTATGCATCGCAGATTTCGCCTGAAAACGCAGGCGTCCTACTGTTAAACGCTTCTATTGCACTCAAAGAAAATGATTTGAAATCTGCAATAGCAAAAGCAAATCAAGTTTTGCAAAAAGATAACAGAAATGCGGATGCCTATTTGTTATTAGCATCTGCCAGCAATACGCAAAAAAATATCCCTGAGGCGCTGGGTTTTCTAGAAAAAGGCTTAGCCATTAATCAAAAAAATCTAGCTTTGCAATTATTTAAAATTAGCTTATTAAGTCAATCAGGTCAAAAAGATCAAGCAGAGAAAACTTATCAGCAAGTCGTTGAGATGTACCCAGCCGAGATGAGTTTAAGAGAGAAATTTGCTGAATTTTTGCTCCAATCTGGCAAAAAAGAAGCGGCTGAACAGCAGTTACGATATCTAGTGGACAATAACCCCAAAGAATTAGCACCTAAACTTAACTTGGTTAAATTTTTACTGCAGGTAAAAGGCCCAAAAGAGGGACGTGCTGAGTTTGAAAAAATGGTCAAACTAAATCCCAATGATTACGACTTGAGTTTTAGTTTGGTGGAATTATATGAAAGTCAGCAAGACAACTCGGCATCTGAGGCATTGTTAAACCACATTGTGACCACTGCAGGTAGCAATAATGATGGATTAAAAGCTAAGACTAAAGTGGCTACCAAGTTACTACAACAAAATCAAAATGAGCAAGCAAAAAAACTCATTGGTGAAGTGCTCGCGCAGGATAAAGGTTTTACGGATGCGCTAATTCTGAAATCTGCAATAGCTATCAACGATGCACAATACGATGCTGCAATTCTTGATTTACGTTCTGTATTGAAAGATAAACCAAATTCAGCTCAAGCATTATTCTTACTAGCAAAGGCATATGAGCAAACTGGGTCTACTTCGTTGGCTGAAGAAAGTTATACCAAAGCCTTAGACGTGAGTAAGTTCTCGCCTACATTTGCGATTCCTTATGTACAGTCTTTGATGAACGATAAGAAATTGGATCGAGCAGAAAAAGTGTTGCAGGAAGTGATTAGAAAATATCCAAACAACATTGCAGTCACCAAGTTGTTGGTAGATTTGAAGCTTGAGACAGGCGATGTGGACGGTGCGCAGAAAATTGCAAATAGCATTAAAAACGCCTCAAATTCTAATCTCTCAGACTTGATTGAGGGTGCTGTATCCATTAGAAAAAATGATTTTGCTACTAGCTTGGCAGCGTTTCAACGTGCATACCAAAAGAGTCCTAATGATATGCAAGCAGTGAATGCTATTGTGAAAATACATTTGAATCGGAAAAACTTTAATGAAGCACAGACTTTTCTAGAATCTGTTGTTGCAGCCAATCCTGCAAATTATCAAGCGAGAATATTGCTTGCAGAAGTCTATGATCAAGCAGGTAATCGATCCAAAGCGTTTGAAACTTTTGAAAGCATCATAGTCAGTGCGCCAAAAGAGCCTGCAGCTTATCAACAATATGCAGTGGCCAATATCCGTGCTAAGGATATTAACAAAGCCAAAGAGATTATCGAAAAAGGCTTGGTGGTGATTCCTAATAATTATGACCTAGAAATGGCGCTGGCCGAAGTTTACCAATATCAAAAGGCTTATACTGAAGCATTGGGTGTGTATGAGAAACTGCTGAAAATCAATCCTAGTTCATTGATAGCCGTGAATAATTACGTCAGCATTGTCTCAGACTATGTCTCAGACGCTGCAACTATCGAGCGTGCTTATACATTGGCGCAGCCACTTAAGAACTCTCAGGTACCCCAATTTTTAGATACAGCGGGCTGGATAAGTTATCGCGCAGGTAAATACGATGAGGCTATACAACAGCTTGAGTTAGCTGTTGCGAAATCCCCCAATGATGGCGCGACATATTACCATTTAGGTAAGGCGTACTTGGCCAAGCAAGATAAGGCGAAGGCAAAAGTAAATTTAGAAAAAGCGCTCAGCATCTCTAAAACGCAGAACCTTGAATATACCAATGAAATTAAAACGTTACTGAAAAGTGTTTAGTATGAGTTTGATTAAAATTAAGGCAGTGATGTATGTATGAACATTTTTATGGACTGAAAGAAAAACCATTTTCTATTCAGCCAGACCCCGACTTTTTATTTTTTAGCTTAAGACACAGTATGGCATATGCGATGCTGGAGTATGGTATCCAGAATCGTGCAGGTTTTTCTGTGATTTGCGGTGAAATTGGCTGCGGCAAAACAACCCTTGTCAGGCACCTGTTAAACAATTTGAGCGACCAATTGCACGTCGGTATTGTCTATAACACACATAAACACATTGATGATTTGTTAGGTTGGATTATGCTGGCTTTTGGACAGCCATATGATGGGATGTCTAATATTGCTTTGTTTGATGCATTCCAGCAGTTTTTGATTAAGAGTTACGCAGAAGGCAAAAAGGTCGTGTTGATTGTGGACGAAGCACAGAATCTAACGGCTGATGCTTTGGAGTCTTTGCGTATGCTGTCCAATATCAATGCGGATAAAGATCAGTTGTTGCAGATCATATTAGTCGGACAACCCCAATTAAGAGATTTGTTAAGAAAGCCTGAACTACAGCAATTCTTTCAGCGCGTTTCGGTGGACTTTTTTATTCCACCACTAGAGGAGTTTGAGGTTGAGAAGTACATTAACCACCGCTTATTAATTGCTGGTAGAGAAACTCCATTATTTACACCTGTTGCAGTGAAGCAGATTGCAGCAGTCACAAAAGGGATACCCAGAAGTATTAATATCTTATGCGATACTGCCTTGGTTTACGGTTTTTCTACAGGGGCAGAGAAAATTGACGTTGGTTTGGTAAGAGAAGTCATTAAAGATCGTACTGATTTTGGCGTGCTAGGTGCTTAGCACTTGGCAACTGAATTTAAACAAAAAGAGATGATAGTGCGACCGCTCAATATCCTAATCGTTTGTGAACATGCTTCTAATGTATTCGGTGGTGAGGCGATGCTACCGCTCAATTACTTCAGGCTGCTGTCAAAAACGGAACACCATGTCTATTTAATTACGCATGAGCGTGTAAAAGCATCCATCCTGCAGTTGCAGGATATTGATCAAGACGCTGTATTTTATATACCTGATACTGCGATTCATCGATTCTTATTTAAATGCTCGGGCCCTTTCCCAGAGCGCGTTCGGGTCGTTACTTTTGGTTTCTTGATACACTTGGTTACCCAGTTCTATCAATGGAAAATTGCAAGAAAAGTGATCAAGGCAAAGCGCATTGATGTGATTCACGAGCCTGCTCCCGTCTCTGCAACTCAGCCCTCAGTATTGTTTGGGCTTGGTAAACCTGTGATTATTGGACCAATGAATGGGGGCATGTCATTCCCTGATGGCTTTGAGTACATGTCAGGTAAGTTGGAAAAAGTGTTGTACAAATGCGTACGCGTATTTTCCAATATTTATAACTTATTGATTCCAGGTAAGTTTTTTGCGGATTTGTTGTTGGTGGCCAATCAAAGAACGCGGGATAGTCTACCCAAGTTTAGATTAGGTCGCGTGGTCGAAATGGTTGAAAATGGTGTGTTTACAGTGAAAGATGCACCTTTGGTAAGTGACAAAACCAGCGAGATTCTAGTGCTTTTTGTGGGGCGTTTAGTTGATTGGAAAGCTGTTGATATCGCTATTGATGCAGTTGCCTTGACACATACAAAAGTAAAACTGGTCATTTTAGGTGATGGTCCAGAAAGAGGTTTTTTGGAGCAGCATGCAAAACAGAAGCCCAATATCAACGTGCAATTTTTGGGTATGGTGCCGCATGCAGAGGTGAATGCCTATTATGATCAGGCAGACATTTTTGTGTTGCCGAGCTTAAGAGAGTGTGGTGGCGCGGTAGTGCTGGAAGCGATGTCTAGAGGTCTGCCAGTCATCGCAACTAACTGGGGTGGTCCCGCAGATTACATTACAACAGAAACAGGATATCTGATTGATCCACTATCTAGAGATTATTTGGTCAAGGAATTTGCAAGGGTGATTGATGTGCTTGCTGTAAATCCAACTCTGCGATACGACATCGGTATGGCGGCCATTCAAAGGATCAAGCAACACTTTATGTGGCAATCCAAAATTAACTCCATGGTGCAGCATTATCAAGAGGTGATTCAACAACATGCGCAATAACTCTACACATATCATTTCACAAAATTGGCGCAGTGTTTTATATACATTTGTTGTGGTGAGCCTATTCTTGGTCTTTAAAGAGGCCATCATAGAAATCTACGCGCGATGGGGTGAAGAACGTTATAGCCATGCACCATTGGTATTTTTGATTGCACTGTATTTTGTGTGGATTAAACGCAATGAGTTAAGTGAATCTAATCATTACGCCTGGTTTGGGGTTCTCATCGCATTATGTTCTGGAGTTACCTTAATGGTAGGTGAGTTAAGTGCAATCTGGACGATAGTGCAGTACTCATTGGTGATCTTGTGTTTTGGTTTAGCCTGGACCATGCTTGGTTTGCAGATTAGAAAAATTGCCGTTCCATTCCTATTGATTTTGTTAGTAGTGCCATTGCCTTATATGCTAGATGTGATGCTATCAGGCAAAATGCAACTATTGTCTTCCAGCTTAGGTGTCAGCATTAGTAGAATGCTAGGCATGTCAGTGTTTCAGGATGGCAATGTCATCGATTTAGGTATTTATAAACTGCAGGTGGTAGAGGCGTGTAGTGGCCTAAATTATATGTATCCATTAATGACGATTGGTTTATTAATGGGTTATATGTACAAAGCCCCTTTTGTGGCTAGATTTACTTTGTTCATCTCTACGATTCCAATTAGCGTCATTATGAATAGCTTCAGGATTGCAATGGTAGCACTGTTTGTTAACCATTCAGGCATAGAAGCGGCTGAAGGCTTTATGCATTACTTTGAAGGTTGGATTATCTTTTTGGTATGTATCGTTTTGTTATTAATCGAAGTCAAACTGCTGAATCGTATTTTAAATAGGAAGGTGACATTAGCAGACTCATTTGATTACCTTGAAGCCAAAGCCGCCAGCAATAGCAGTCAAGTTGCAGAGATCAACAAAACACCTATTTATGTGGCACTAGCCATCATTTTGCTGACATCAGTTTCTACGCTGTCTATACATCATCGTGAAGAAGTGATTCCGCAGCGTCAAACTTTTGAGAGTTATCCCTTGCAAATTGGAAATTGGCAAGGTCATCGCTATGAATTTCAAAATGGTGAAAAAGACATTCTCGGATTAAAAGACTATTTTCTGGCTAATTATAATCAGGCCAATAAAAAGATTGACCTGTATATGGGTTATACAGATTCGCAACGCGCTGGTTTTGTGCCGCATTCGCCCAAGGCATGTATTCCAGGCGGTGGTTGGGAGATATCAGACACTAAATTGTTCCCGATAGAAATTGATGCGCATAAACGTTTTGAGGTCACCAGAATGGTCATTAGCAAAGGTGAGTCTAAACAGATTGTGTACTATTGGTTCCACCAGCGCGGCAGGGATTTGTCTAATGAGTTTCCGATGAAGTTTGCGCTGTTGTACGATGCAATTAATATCAATCGTACAGATGGTGCAATCGTACGTTTCACAACGAATGTTTATCAGTCTGAAGCTGAAGCGGATGTTGAACTGATTAACTTCATTCGACTCAACTACCCATTATTTAAAACTTTCATTCCAAATTAGTCTATAACCATCATGCATTTGGTTATCAAACCAGTGCTTGGTGGTTGTATCGCTAATTCAAATGGCTAGAATTTAAAGCAACGCAATACATCCAGACATCGTTTCATTGTACAATGATCCCATAAAAGTGATTCATTCACATTTGGATGTGGCGTTTTAACTAGCTGATTTTTTTGTGTTTTAATGAAACTGGTGCCCAGAAGAGAACTCGAATCTCCACATCTTGCGATACT
>DHYP01000020.1:41507-41889 GCA_002414145.1 Methylophilaceae bacterium UBA5127
CTACCAATTCCGCCATCTGGGCAACGTAAACAATGTATAAAATTTTATAGGAAGCACAACACTTGTCAACAAGAACTCGCAAACCCATTAATCGTCAACATGATCCCTTTGCTCAACGTGAGGCGGCACAATATGAGACACCACTGCCAAGTAGAGAGCTGGTATTGCAGGTGCTTTCAGATCAAGGTGTACCTTTAAGTGCAGAGCAAATTTACGTTTTTCTGGATATTGGGGTGGAGGAGCGTGAAAATTTTAATAAGCGCCTCAATGCAATGGAGCGAGAAGGGCAGGTAATCCGTAATCGAAAAGGCGCATTTTGTTTGCCTGAAAAAATCCATTTAATTTCTGGCGTAGTATTCGGTCATCCAGATGGGTTCGGCTT
>DHYP01000020.1:41925-42266 GCA_002414145.1 Methylophilaceae bacterium UBA5127
CCCAGAAGATTTATTTCTTGGACCTAGAGAAATGGCACTGGTCATGCATGGTGACCGTGCCATGGTGCGCATGTCAGGCTTGGATCGCAAGGGGCGTCCTGAAGGAAAAATTGTCGAAGTATTAGAACGTGCGAATAAATCTTTGGTCGGGCGTGTCATGCGTGGTCAAGGCGTAACAATTGTTGCCGCCGAAGATAAACGCATCAATCAGGATATTTTAATTCCCTATCATTTGGATATGGATGCCAAAGTGGGGCAGGTGGTTATGGTGGAGCTGACAGAGCAGCCTTCATCACACGCTTTGCCTATGGGAAAAATTGTGCAGATTTTGGGTAATTATG
>DHYP01000020.1:42320-42809 GCA_002414145.1 Methylophilaceae bacterium UBA5127
TAAATATAAGCTGCCTTATGAGTTTAATCCTGCTGCAATCAAACAAGCAGAAGCGTATCCTAAAACTGTCCAACCTGCTGACTATAAAGGGCGGATTGACTTGCGTGAGATGCCACTCGTTACGATTGATGGAGAGACTGCAAGAGACTTTGATGATGCGGTATTTGCAGAGCCGCAAGGAAAGGGCTGGCGTTTAGTGGTGGCAATTGCTGACGTGAGCTTTTATGTCAAACCTGGCGATGCGCTGGATAAAGAGGCTTTTGAGCGTGGAAACTCAGTGTACTTTCCGCGTCGCGTGATTCCGATGTTGCCAGAAGCGTTGTCCAATGGCTTGTGCTCGCTGAATCCTGATGTTGAGCGTTTATGCATGGTGTGTGACATGCAAGTCGATGGTTTGGGCGTAGTCAAGCAATATAAGTTTTATCCCTCTGTGATGCGTTCTAAAGCGCGCATGACTTACACCAAAGTGTACGACATTTTACAAAATCC
>DHYP01000020.1:42850-46542 GCA_002414145.1 Methylophilaceae bacterium UBA5127
CTGATGCCACATTTGCAGAATCTATACAGCGTATTCCAGCTGATGCTAAAACAGCGTGAAAAGCGTGGTGCAATAGAGTTTGAGTCTTCAGAAACGATGATGATCTTCAATGAGAATGGCAAAATCGATAAAATTGTCCCAAGCACACGTAATGAAGCACACAAACTCATTGAAGAGTGCATGCTGGCAGCGAATGTATGTGCCGCGCAATTTTTAATGAAGCATGAACATCCAGCTTTATATCGTATCCATGAGGGGCCGACACCTGAAAAGCTAGAAGCATTACGTTTGTTTATGGGGGAGTTTGGTTTTGGCGTTGGCGGGGGCGAAAAGCCTCAAGCCAAAGACTATGGCAAGTTGATGTCGCGTATTAAAGATAGACCTGATGCTCAGCTACTGCAAACTGTAATGCTACGTTCTATGCAACAAGCGGTTTACAGCCCTGATAATGTAGGACATTTTGGTTTGGCTTATGATGCTTATACACATTTCACTTCACCTATTCGTCGTTATCCAGATTTGTTGATTCATCGCGCAATCAAAGCAGTGGTAAGCGGTGAAAAATACAATGTGAAAGATTGGCATCATCTAGGGACACAATGTTCGATGACTGAACGTCGTGCAGATGACGCAACACGTGATGTCACTAATTGGCTCAAGTGTTTTTATATGCAGGATAAAGTCGGCGAGATATTTGAAGGTACTGTTGCTGGGGTCACCAGTTTTGGCCTGTTTGTGGCGTTGGATGAAGCTTACGTTGAAGGCTTGCTGCATGTAACGGAGCTTGGCAATGATTATTTTGTGTTTGATAAAGCGCGTCATGAAATGCTAGGCGAGCGCACAGCTGTGCGTTACCGTTTGGGGGACAGGCTGACAGTGAAAGTAGCACGCGTAGATTTAGAGACAAGCAAGATTGATTTTACGCTAGTGAATGGCGCTGCGAAGAAAACATCAGATACCGCGATGCCAGTTGAATCTGCGGGCAAAAAAACGCTCAGTGTTAATAAGGCGGTCAGGGATGATAAAATGTTGTCAGAACCTAGACCTAAAACGACCAGAGCCTTGGATCAGGCTAAAAAAGAGCGTTCAGTCTCAAGCAAACGGGGATCAACAAGGTCTAACAGCAATCAATCCAATGCAGATAAAGCAGGTAACAAACCTGCCACCAAATCTGTGAAGAAAAATCGCTTAAAAGACAATAAAAACAAAGGCAAGCCTAGACATAACAAGGTATGAGTTTAGCTATTGATTAATCAATCACGTATTTAGGAATTGAGTTAGCGGTATGTCAGAGTCACGTATATTATTTGGTTTTCATGCAGTATTAAGTCGTATGCGTCAGCATGGCACAAGCATTCAAGAAATCTTGATTGATAAAGATCGTGTAGATGCGCGCATGAAAGATTTACTGCATATGGCAGAAAGTGCTGGAGTGCGTGTGATGCAGGTAGAGCGTAGTCGTCTCGATGGCATGGCAGGTATAAATGGACGTCATCAAGGTGTGATAGCACGTGTGGTAGATACACCCATCCCCTACAAAGATATTCACGATGTTCTAGAGTCGGACTTAAAAGAGCCACCGTTCTTCTTGGTGCTGGATGGTGTAGAAGACCCGCATAATTTGGGTGCTTGCTTACGGGTGGCAGATGCCATGGGAGTGCATGCAGTCATTGCCCCAAAAGACAGGGCGGTTGGTTTAAACGCTACTGTACGTAAGGTGGCTTGTGGCGCGGCTGAGACTGTGCCTTTCATTGCAGTGACCAATCTTGCACGTACCTTGCGTGAACTCAAAGAAGCAGGTGTCTATGTGGTCGGAACAACAATGGATGCACCTAGTAGTTTGCTCAATACCAAGCTGGATGGTTCAATAGCGCTGGTACTTGGGGCAGAAGGTGATGGTATACGCCGATTAACTGCAGAAACTTGTGATGCTTTAGTCACGATACCCATGTTTGGCTCAGTCGAGAGCTTGAATGTAAGTGTAGCTAGCGGTATCTGCTTATATGAAGCGCGTAGGCAACGTAGTCTTCTAGACAGTTAATTTGAGCGTGTGAAGCGTATGCTGACGTATTGTATTCAGCAAATTCGAATCGTCTATAAGTGATTTTCCATAAGATGGAATAAGCGTAGAAAGTTTAGTTTGCCACTGATTCGTCCGTATTTGCTGTGGGAAGCAGCGTTCAAGCACATCAATCATCGCTTTGACACTCACTGATGCCCCTGGGGATGCGCCGAGCAGGGCAGCGAGTGAGCCATCTTGAGAAGAAACGATTTCAGTCCCGAATTCCAGCTTCCCCCATTTTTCGTCACATTTTTTAATAATTTGAACGCGTTGTCCAGCGTTGGCTAATTGCCAGTCTTCTGACTTGGCATCTGGTAAAAAATCGCGCAGTGCTGACATGCGCTGCTCATGTGTTTGAAATGCTTCTTTAACCAAATATTTGGTCAGATCCATATTGTGCCGACTGACACCTAGCATGCTTTTAATGTTCTTTGCCTTGATAGATTTTGCTAAATCAAACCGGGATCCTTCTTTTAAAAATTTTGTTGTGAATCCTGCAAATGGCCCAAACAATAAAGCAGGCTTGCCATTGATTAAACGCGTATCCAAATGTGGTACAGACATGGGCGGTGCACCAACTGCAGCCTTACCATACACTTTGACATGATGTTGATGAATCACAGCTTCGTTTTGACAAATGAGCCATTGACCACTCACAGGAAAGCCACCATAGCCAGCACTTTCTGGAATTTTAGACTTCTGTAATAGAGGAAGTGCACCTCCACCAGCCCCTAAAAATACAAAGCCTGCATGTAAGGTAGCATTTTTTTTCGTGATTAAATCCAAAACTGAGACTGACCAAGGTTGAGCGGTAGTTTTGAGTTTTCTGATTTTGTTCATGCGCGCATTGGTCATCAATGTAAATTGTGGATTCCTTTTGAGATGCGCTACTAACTGTCGTGTAAGCGCGCCAAAATTCACATCGGTACCATAATTAACATAGGTGGCGGCCATGGGAGTGCGATTGTCTCTATGATGCATCATGAGTGGCATCCATGTGTTGAGTTGCTGAAGATCTTCACTAAACTGCATATCCGCAAATAAATGATGTTGCTTAAGCATTGTAAAACGTTGTTTTAAAAATGCGACATTTTGTGCACCCCATACAAAGCTTAAATGCGGTGTTTTATTTATAAACGTATGGGGAGACTCTAATGCACCTACCTCTACGAGAGAGGACCACAGCTGAAGTGACACTTCAAATGCAGCATTAATTTCTAGTGCGCGCTGTGTTGAAATACTGCCATCCTGTGCTTGAGGGGTGTAATTCAGTTCGCAATAACCCGCATGTCCTGTCCCTGCATTATTGAGTGCATCAGTGCTTTCCAAGGCAACATCTGATAATTGCTCTATCATTGTGATTTTCATGGTAGGGTCAAGTGCTTGTAAAAGTACACCCAATGTAGCACTCATGATGCCACCACCCACTAATAATACGTCTGTTTCTGTATGCTTCACGATTGGATTCCGAAGTAGATAACCTGAATAAGCACTTTCAATGCGGTGACAATTATAATCGCATGTGTCAACTTTAAAAAATAAAAAAGCCAGCGTTTAGGCTGGCTTTCATTGACTCGCTCAGTTTAATAGGCGCGTCTTTTCATTGGGGTAAACGAACCTTTAGTTTCAA
>DHYP01000020.1:46581-49980 GCA_002414145.1 Methylophilaceae bacterium UBA5127
ATTAATATCATAAGGAGAAAGCTCTAATGTCACCTTGTCGCCAGCCAGAATACGGATATGATTTTTTTTCATTTTACCACCCGTGTATGCCACTAATGTATGACCATTATCTAGTGTCACCCTATAACGCGAGTCAGGTAAAATTTCGTCCACAACACCGTTCATTTCAATAAGCTCTTCTTTTGCCATCACAGCACTCCAATCTTTTCGTGAGACCCGTTTGAGCAACAATCTCTAGGAGTTTGCAGGCAAATTGCAGTGCTTGAAAATTAAGCAATACTTGGGAATGGTATAGAAATGACAACATCAATATCAGTGTTGCCAAAGTCAATCTAGGCGTGAGTATAGTCTTCATGACCCAATATAGCAAATTACTTACTTAAGAACGTTGGTTTGCGTAAATAAAGCTTGACTATGTTTTGGATAGGGCGTACAAGGTGCATTAGGCGTTTTTAAATTTTGATTTGAAGAGTCGTAAGACTCTTTTTTATTGGGAAATAGAAACTTTCAGGGTGCCTCCCTTTTTAAAGTAAGAAAGTAATATTATGGCAACAGGTATTGTAAAGTGGTTTAATGACTCTAAAGGTTTTGGTTTCATTACTCCTGACGCAGGCGGTGACGATTTATTCGCACATTTTTCAGCTATCGTTGATAGCGGCTACAAAAGTTTGAAAGAAAACGATCGCGTGAGTTTTGACGTGACTGATGGACCAAAAGGTAAACAAGCATCTAACATTCAGAAAGCTTAATTCACCTAGAATTCAAACTAGCGAATTCTAAACAATAGAATTCTTAAAAATGGCTCCTAGTGAGCCATTTTTTTATGCATAAATACTTACTTAACATTGAAAGCGTCTACTGGTTTCGATGTTCCCATGCCTCTTCCAGTATTTTTACTTTCGCATCAAGATCCACTTGCGCTTGTTCCAGATGATTCTTTGCTGCTATTTGCTGCTCTTGCAGGTCTTTTAATTTAGCCTGCTCATCAGCGATGCGCTTTTCTTGGTTTGCAATTTGTTGTGTAATCGATTCGAAATTAGATTTGGCTTTGTTATATTCGATGCGTGCTTCGGATGCATTGTGCTGCTCTATGACAATGTCCCTAGCAAAGGCGTCAGCGACGGAAAAGTAGAGTAAATATAAGCATGTTAAAATTAACTTGGAATGATTGCTAAATCTTAGATTGACTGTCATATTGCATCCCTTTAAACCTTAATTAAAGTAGCATTTTAGAATATTTTTTGTATCCCCAGCATATTGATTATGTACTAAGTGTGGGGGAGTGATTGATTTGGCACTAAAGAAGATCACAAAAAAAACGCAAAAAAGCGCGTGGTTATTAGATTTAAAGAAAATTTAAGGTTTTTTTTGATTTGGCACTAAATAGTGTATTTTAGATAGAATTTGAATAAATTAGCGCGAGATTTGGCACTAAATATTCAATTAATCAAAAATCTTGAATTGTAATTTCAGTGTAGCATTCCATATTCTTAGCACGCTCTATAATTTGATCTAGTAGCTTTTCTATTGGGATCAAGGCAATGTTAGGATCACGGCTATATTCACCTGTAATTGCTAACTTATGATTGTAATGATCGCACTCAGCAATCATGCAAATCCCTTTAACTTGGCCATTAATTGCAAGATTATACAAATGCATTAATACTTTAACCGTATCATCGTTTGTATAATTTACTATGTTTAAAGTTTTGCCTTCTTTGTGATTTAAATTTGATAGACTCATTTGCATTACCCCTGTTATCAGGGACTGGCACTTCAACAATCCCTGAAATAGTCACATTTAGTTGTTTTCTCTTTTCCAAATTAGTGACTTTGTCATATAAGTCTTTGCTATATATGCTTATTTTTTCCTGTTCCTGCTCAGGTAACGATACAAAATAATTCACGATATCTTCCAGCCACATTTTTGGTTTTGCATTAAGTTTAACGACATTATCTCGATAAACTTTAAATTCATCATATTGAAATGTCTCTTCATATGCTTTGTATAGCTCTTTTTGCTGCATCACTTTTAATTCTGGATTGCGATCAACATTTGGAATTAATGCATCAATAACCAATTGAACATCTTCAGGTGGTACAAACTCCTCTCTCAAGCCATTTTTACAGCCTCGCCCACTATCAGGAATAAACACAGATTCCCAATTTAAGCGCCTTGCATATGCATACCAAGCTTTTTTAGAAGTAGGAAAACCAGGCAACTTAAAGCTTGCTAAATCACGTGCAGAATACGTTTTTTTAGGTAACAGTTTATCCGTCATAACTGTTACCTTAAATCGTTACCTACAACACAGGTAACAGTAAAATTTAAGTGTTTGTTTTTCATATAAATATCTAATAAATTTCAAAATAATTGCAAAAACATAACTGTTACCTTAAAAAAACTATTGACGTAACAGTTACCTTAGTTCACAATTCGTCTATGTTAAAAAACAACGAGACATTCAACGTGTCAAAAAAAACAGCCCCTCAAGACTGGCATCGTGCAGATATAGTTGCCGCGTTCAGAAAGCGCAATACTACTTTGGCGCATTACTCACGAAATCAAGGCTATACAAGCACTTGGTTAGCTCAAGCTACTGGAAGACCATACCCAAGGGCTGAGCGAGTTATCGCTGAGTTCTTGGGCGTTACACCACAAACCATCTGGCCTAGCCGCTACCACGCGGACGGCACGCCAAGAAGTGGGCGCGGAGAGCGTGGTAAAGGTCGCCATAAAAGCTATTTTGAAGCTAAAAAGAATCATACACCTGTGACAAACAAAGGCAACGTTAAAAACGATATACAGAATAAACAAGCCGCATGAGAAAAATTGACACATTAAGCGGAGATTTGTTTGTGGTTCCGCAACCAGTTGCGCCGTATGCGGGGGCGTTGGCTTGTCGAACACAAATTGCTCATGTGATGAGCGGGGCTTTAAAAGGTCATGACCGATTTGAGGTGACGGCTGAAATAGCAAAGCTACTCGGACGTGATTTTAGCAAGCATATTTTGGATAACTACACGGCAGAAAGCCGTGAAGACACGATTCCACCGATTGATGTGGCGATTGCGTTTGACATGGCCACAGGAGGCTATGCGCTACTTAATTTTTATGCAGAAAAGTTAGGCGCACGGGTAGCTGTGGGCAAAGAAAACCTTAACTGGCAGCTGGGGAAGTTAGAAAAAATGCGTGATGACGTGGCCAAGCAAATTAAACAAGTGAAGCAGGCATTAGGAGAGAGGGAATGAGACGCACAAAAATGATGGTGGAAAAAAGCGGCCTAAAACGTCGATTTGTAGGCCGTTTGTTAAACAAGGCTTACTCACGCCAGCGCAGTATCGCGTGGTGGAGCAATTTTGCCTCTAAGTTTGGTCAGGAAATGTCTGCCGAATCTG
>DHYP01000020.1:50005-50378 GCA_002414145.1 Methylophilaceae bacterium UBA5127
TTGCACGGCTATCATCTAGACGCCCCGTCATCGCAAGGCCAACTTGCGCCGTGCCAAGTTGATTTAAATAAGTAGCAGGGTTAATCAGATTATGTTCAGCCAAGTGTTCAAGCAAGCTAGTAATCGCTACCAATGCAACGGTGCCGTTATGCTGGTGTTGGTTCATGAGGGGTCTCCTAAAAGTTATGTGCGTGGAAACCATAATGTATCACAAGGTGTGCCCCTCACCTTTTTGGAGGGTGCGCGATGAAAGGTTGGTACAGCGCTAAAGAACTGGCAGAAATGGGCTTGGCGGGGATGCCAATGTCCAAAAAGGGTGTTATTGATTTAGTAACGCGCGAGAAGTGGAAATCAAAAAAACGTGAGGGTAAAG
>DHYP01000020.1:50411-53752 GCA_002414145.1 Methylophilaceae bacterium UBA5127
TGGAATCAATACTCAAACAAATTAACAATACACAGTTAATTAGCGCTGTTGTAGAGGTAAAAAAAGCATTACCAGCGGTTGAGGTTGCGCCTGTTGATACGGCAGCGCTTAGCACCCACCAAAGAGACGTGATGCAGGCGCGTGACAATTTAATTAAGTTTGTGCAGATATACCAAGGCAGTGTGTCTCAAGCACTGGCGCATATTAATCAAGCCTATGAAGCGGGTTTACTTAATGCGCACCTTACTTGGTCGCTAAAACACGCATGGGATAAGCCGCGTGAGCCTTTAACCCTGACACGTGACACATATAACAAATGGGTTGCCGTTAAAAAAACACGCGGCGTGGCAGCACCGTTAAAACCGCAAAAAGACATGAGCGTTAAGCCTTGGCATGCGGCAGCCATTGCGCTTAAACAGCGCCCTCAAGGCACGACGCATCAATATATATTAGACACGCTACAGTCACAGTATCCATACCTTAGCTATGGCATGATCAATCGCTTTTTTGCTGAAAAGTTTAGCAAAATTGATGCGCTGAAAGGTCGTCACACAGGCAGTGCGCTCAAATCACATATGAAATACAACAAACGCGACACCAGTGGCATTGAGCCTTGGGGTGAGCTGCATATGGATGGCTGGAATACCCACTTTACCGCCCCACACCCTGTGAGTGGTGAGTTTGTGACTTATGAGATTTGGCATGCGCATGACATTGCCACTAAGTACACGCCCCCAGTGAGCATTGGCTTAACAGAAAACTTTGAAGTCATTGCCAAATGCATTGAAAACGCCATCCGATTTGGTGGCGTGCCACGGATTATACAAACTGACAGCACTAAAGTGATTAAGAACAGTGCACGCATGAAAACAGACCCGCATACAGCCCTGAGTGAGCGCTTTGGCTTTACTTTTGTACACCCCCACGAAGTGGGCAACAGCCGTGCAAATGGTACACCAGAAAACTTTAACACGAGCTTAGACCGTGAATCGCGTGAACTAGCGACTTATCAAGGCAAGGGCATGGATAGCTTAACATTAAAACGGGTTAAGAAAATCACTGCAAAAATGGTAAAAGCCCAGCATGAAGGCGATGCTGAGCAGGCTGAAATACTTAGATTAGAAGCGCAAAAGCAAGGTAAGGGTCTTGTGTTTACGAGCTATCAAGAGGCCCTAGATTGGATTAATTGCACTATTGATAAGCTAAACAATCGCCCACACCGTAGCTTGCCAAAAATAGCAGACGCCACCACAGGCAAGATGCGTCATCAAACCCCTGCAGAAGCTTTAAAAGCAGCATTTGATACAGGATGGCAACCGTTAAAAGTGCCAGAAGATGTGTTAATTAACGCCTTCCGTACGCACGTTAAAGTCAAAGTAACAAGTCAAATGGTTAAGCCCTATGGGCGAATGTATTACCAACACCCAGCGCTTGACCATATGAATGGTGAGACTGTGGTTGTGGTGTATGACAGCATGAACTATGAGCAAGTCGTAGTGAAATCCTTAGATGGCACAACGATTTGTGTGGCGAATTACCGCTTAAGTGTTGGCCGCAGCCAAAGCTTCCAAGCACATACAGAAGAGAAACGTGCGCTAGCGCAAATCAAGTTACGTCAAACTCAAATTGAGCAGATTAAACAAAATACACCAAGCTTAACAGGCGTTGTGATAGATGGCCACTTTGCAAAAGGCGATGATTTGATTGCGGTTGAACACGAAATGCCACAAACACCACAAATTGATCAAGCATTTGTGCATGAGTTGCCAGAAAAAGAGGTAGAGCGCTCTTGGTCAGAAACTTTGATGTGGCTACACGGGGAAGATGACAAACCGAAAAATGAGGATTTGGCTGTTGGTAGCGCCAACTAACAACAGCCTTTTTGCAGCAAGTAGTTAAGAGAAACCACGGAGAAAATAATAGCATGAAACAACAATTTGTAGAAACAAGTAATTTTAAGCGCTTTATGGCAGGGGTTGCTGCAGTATCTGCACGCGGCAGTCAAGAGGCTTGTATTTTGTTGCTCACGGGTGAGCCAGGCACAGGTAAAACATGCATGACAGATCACTATGGGAGCGATGTCAACGCCATTTATCTGGAAGGTGTACCAGGCATGAGCCTCACATTTGTACGTGATTATCTAAGCCGTGAAACCAATGTTTATGGTAAGGGTAAATTTGAACAATACCACGGCATGGTTGAATTTTTCCGCCGTAGTCAATACCCGATTATTTTAGATGAGGCACAACACGGTTTACCGCATCGCGCTGAGGTTTTGGAATACTTGCGCCGCATTGCAGAAAATGCGGGTGTGATGTTGATTTTAGTTTGCCACAGCAGTGAAAAACACCGCTTTGCATCGCGTGGATTAGAGCATATCAGCACCCGTGTAAGTGACGTTGTAGAGCTTAAACGCGCCAGTTTAGATGACTGTGCCTCCTACTTTAAAACCCTATGTGAAGTAACGCTAGATGGTGAAATTGTTGAGCAAGTATTTAAACAAAGCAGTGGTCGATATCGCCTAATGGCCAACGCAGGCAAAACGCTTGAAACGATTGCTAAAAAACTGGGTAAAACCAACTTAACTGCAACGGATGTGAAAGGTTTACGCCTTTGCGAAGATGCCATGACAGCACTAAAACGCGAGGCTAAATAATGGCTAAACGTGAAAAACCAGTAAAACGCAAAGTGAGCTATGGCTTACGTGAGCGTGCTTGGTGGGTCATGCGTCGCCGCCAAAAGTTCACACTGAGTGAGCTGCTTAACGTAGTAGGTGATGGCTCTGAGAGAGATGGTTTAAGCAATTTGCGCAAATACTGCAATGCACTTGCCAAGGCAGGCATTTTGAAACTATCTGACACCCGTAGAGCAGGTTCTGCGCTCACTAGCAATGGTTCATTCGAGTATCGCTTAGTTATCAACAGTGGCCGTAAAAATCCAGTATGGAGGGATCGCTTTAAAGAGGTTTACGACCCTAATACCGACATCACCTATTCAATCGCTGAGGGGGTGCATGATGAGTAACCAAGCAATTTATCAAATGGCTGTTGCTGCTATCGCTGAATCAAGTATTCAAGCAGTGGCCATCACCATTGGATATTCACGCCCAGCACTTAGCCGCTATATGAGCGGCAGCTATGGCGCGGGGGTTGAGAAAATTGAAGAGGCAATCAAACGTCATTATGACGTTAGAAACTGCCCATTTTTAACGAAGCAAGTTGACATTCATTACTGTACTACTAAATCAACAGCAGCTAGGCCAATTAAATCGGGCGGTGTTCGTGAGGCTCACTGGTTAGCATGCCAAAGCTGCCCAAACAATCAAGGAGCCCACCATGATA
>DHYP01000020.1:53780-54179 GCA_002414145.1 Methylophilaceae bacterium UBA5127
GTAGAACATTCAGTGGTAACGCATCAACACTCAGAACACTGGAAGTGATTGCAGATAAACCACTTCAAGCCAACATCAGCGCGGTGCAGGCGCTTGATATACAAGAACCTAGATTCAGCGTGACAGTTAAGCCCGTGAAAGGAGGCGCGCCATGTTAAGTAAACGTAGTCTTAATTTAAGGTTTTTAGCCGTGACTGTGGTGGTGATTTTAATGGCCATGCATGTGGCTAAGCATCATGTGAAGCAGGCTGTGCAGGTATCAGAGACAGATCAGCGCATTATCGATTGCTTGCCAGAAGATCAAGGTGTACGCAGTGTGTTCTGGCTGGATCGCACCGCGCAAGGCTTAACCCTGCATTGCGAAAAACATCAGGCCGCAGCCTATGGCACGGTGGCTAA
>DHYP01000020.1:54246-54579 GCA_002414145.1 Methylophilaceae bacterium UBA5127
AAAAATGGTTTTGACGGGTATTAATGCACAGATATTGCAAGCGCTCAGGGCAGGCAGCCTGAGCTCGTTTGAGATTTATGAGCGCTGGCCAAATGCAGGCAGTACGATGACTGGTTTAATCAGAAAGTACTATATAGAAAAATTTAACGAGTCTGAATACAGAATTACTGCACTTGGTCGTGAAGTCTGCCCGAACCGTAACCCGAGAATTAATCAATTGCAGAATAAATGTGTTGAAACGCCGCCTGAAAATGTCATTAAACCCACGCATGAAACCATTGCGCTATTGCCAGAATTGGATATTGCTTCGCTCACCAAGCCGCTTATCCCGAT
>DHYP01000020.1:54625-71809 GCA_002414145.1 Methylophilaceae bacterium UBA5127
AGGAAACCCCAGATGGAAACTTTAGAAAACACAAAACCTAAAGCACTACTGATGCTTGAATACATTGAAGCCAATCCCAACTGCACGATGCAGCAAATGCAAGCAGGTTTGAGCATTAAAGAGCTGGGTGAATCTTTTATTATCGACTATATCAAAAATGGTCACATCAAGGCTGCGCTGAATGCAAAAAATAAAAAAGAGTACGCGCTCACCAGGCCACTGGCAGAATTTTATACAGGCACACGTAAAGCAAAAGCACCAATCGCCACATTATCTACAGTAATTGAAGCCGCACCAGTACATCCTGCGCCTGAATATGAGATCCCTGCCTTTTTACGTAAAGAAGCAGAGCCAGAACAGGCTGCGGATCCACTCGTGGTAGAAGAACCGCCCGCGCTGGAATTTGAAGCACCAACCGCACCAGCCACAGACACGTTTGAACAAGCGCGTGAAGAGTCACGCAAAGCGCTTAGTGAGCTATTGCAAAAAACCATCACCAAAAACAAAACACGCTTTGCAGTCACCAATGATAGAACACTGCTGATACTGGATGGCGATACCACCATTGAGCTGGATGAAGAGGCCACAAGAACGCTTATGGATTTTTGTGAAAACATCTCAATGAGCTTGGTCGTGTAATGAAATTCACCTGCCCAAACTGCTACGAGACTTTAAGCCTGGCTGCGCTCATCGAGCATGACGCAGCACGTGAGGCAGTACGCCTTGCGCTTGAGTTTCCTGCGCCTTTGGGCAAACAGTTTTTACAGTATGCCAGCCTATTTAAACCTGCACAGCGCGCGTTAAGCATGGATCGCTTCGCCAGCATTCTTAACGATCTGCTACCCATGATCAAAGCTGCACAGATCGAGCGCAATGGCAGGCTCTGGCCAGCACCTCAAAGCTATTGGTCACAAGCGTTTGACAGCATGCTTTCTGGCCGCGATAAGCTCAGCCTGCCGCTTAAAAGCCACGGTTATCTGCTAGAGATACTGGCCGGGTTTGCCAATAAGGCAGAAGCCAAGGCAGAGACCAAACACGAGCAAACGCGCAAGTATGGAGAGATCAATCATGCAGCAACAGATCATGTGGTGGCATCTGCACCCGCCAAAAAAGCCAAGTCAACCATGCCCGATAACGTTAAAGCCACACTCGACAAACTTACAGGAAAAGGCTTATGAAAAAACTAACAGTCATCATCATTGTATTGGCGATTCTGAATCCACACTCACATGCAGAAGCCGCGCAAAAGCGCAGCGCCAAGGCTAAATACCAGTTCCGTAAAGAGCATATTTGCCCAGGGCCAGCAGGCACGCGCTATGGCAAATGTGAGGGTTACGTGATCGACCATATTGTACCGCTGTGTGCAGGCGGAGCAGATAACCCAGCCAATATGCAATGGCAAACGGTGACAGAAGCCAAAGCCAAAGACAGACTGGAGCGCAAACAATGTGCAGCGTTGAGAAAGGCGCGCAATGGTCACTAAACACGATCTGATGGCAGTGATGGTGTTTCACTGCGGCAACCGTTACGGCATCAGCGCCAAACAGATTGCAAAACAGCTGGATATACCAGAGCGCCGCGTGCGGCACTTGGTGACCAAATGCCGTGAAGATGGCATTGCAATCTGCGGACACCCCAGCACGGGTTATTTTGTGGCGCAAACCGCCGCAGAAATGCAAGAAACGCTGGATTTTTTAAAAGACCGTGCACTGCATAGCCTCAAGCTGGCAAGCACTTTATCAAAACTACCGATGGCGGATCTGATTGGCCAGCTACATTTAAGAACTTAACAGGAGACCAACATGGCTAAAAAAGCAACAAAACTTAAAAGTAAGGCACAGGTATACGTACCGCAGACCAAGGAAGATGCCGCAGCAGATATTCGTAAAGTAGGTGACTTAGTACGTAAGCTCACACGTGCACAAGCAGATATGAATGACAAAATCGCCGCGATTACCCAACAATATCAGCCTGAGTTTGAACTGATTCAAGAGCAGATTGACCTGCTGCAAGAAGGCGTACAAGGTTATTGCGAGGCTCACAGAGATGAACTGACCAATGGCGGAAAAGTGAAAAGTGCCAATCTGATTACAGGCGAAGTGTCATGGAGACAGAATCCACCTAGTGTGCGCGTGACCAATGCAGAAGCTGTGATCGAGATGCTTAAACGCATGTCACTTTATAAGTTTGTGCGTACAAAAGAAGAGGTGAACAAGGATGCAATTCTTAATGAGCCAGATGAAGTGCGCGGGATAGCTGGTATCACCATCGTAAGCGGTGTGGAGCAGTTTGTGATCATACCATTTGAGCAGGAGATAGCGTAATGAAATTGACAGAAACCAATTTATACAAAGCCACAAAAACTTGGGTGGATTATATGACGGGTGCTTATGACCCTACTGTACATGAAGCTCAAGATGCATTTAAACGTGAAGAAAAAATGCTCAATGACATGAAAAAAGCAATTAAAGAAATTGAACGTGAGGAACTTGCAGCGTGATCTCCAATCGCGCTTTTTGCCTGAGAAATCGGGCGTTTTTTAATGTGCTAATGACATTAATTAATGTAGAAAGTACATCAAAAAGCGTGTTCCAGCGCCAAGCTATGAGTGGCGGGTAACCATAGCAGGAAGCGATGTATGTATACCTTTCTTACAGGCGCTTCCAAACTTGAAATATTTTATTTAACTTAGGAGAAATACATGAATCAAAGTGAATTGATTAGTAAAGTAGCTTTTGAGGCGGGTCTTAGCAAGTCAGAATCAGAAAAAAGCTTAAAAGCGTTGGGCGCAATTACACAAGTTGCGCTAGCCAATGGTGACGAAATCGCGTTGCCAGGCATTGGTAAATTCAGCGCCAAGACTCGCGCAGCGCGTACTGGCCGCAACCCTGCAACGGGCGAAGAAATGCAGATTGCAGCAAAACAGGTGCCGCATTTTAGTGCTGCCAAAGCACTTAAGGATGCGGTGGCAGGTTAATTAAACGCTCACTTATATCATTTTGCCAGCAATGGCAAAGTGATATGGGAGATAGTTTAGGAGATATGTGAATGGTATCTATTAGCACCATGATACAGCAGCTGGAAGGCTTGCATGGCACCACTGACCTTACCCAATGGGAGACAGATTTTGTGAAAAACATCGTGCAACGTTATTACCAAAACGGCAAGCGTACAGACTTTTTTACAACCAAAGTGCTTGAGAATATTGAGCGTATCTGGAGTAAACACTTTGCAGGCTAAAGACACTAAAAAGGCCGAGATCGCCAAAATCCATATCGCCAAAAAAGACCTTGGCTTGGATGATGAAACTTATCGCTCTTTACTTTGGACGGCAGCGCGTGTGGAATCAAGTAAAGACCTAGACCATGCTGGCCGTGCGGCAGTGCTTGAGCATTTTAAAGCGCGTGGCTGGAAGCCTAAACACGTAAAACCGAATGTCAACAATATTAAGCAGCCATTGATTGCCAAGATTGCTGCATTGCTCACCGATATGCAGTTAAGCTGGGCATATGCAGACGGCATTGCCAAGCAGATGTTTAAACGTGAGAAAGTGCAGTGGTGCAACCCGCAAGAGCTTCGTGGCATTGTGGCGGCGTTGGTTATTAAACAGTCAAAACAAAATGGTCAGCCAAATGACTGAGCCGATTCTCATAATTTGTGTCTTTTATGCGGGCTATGCGCTTGGTGCATGGATTAACCGCAAGCCGCCTATTATTAATTATGAAATTAAAGTAGATGAAAAATTTCTGTTTGATTTAGACAATGAGCTTTTACATAGCTGGGGTGAGCAGCGTGGCTTGGTATGGATGCCAAAAGGCGTTGCAGATATCGTTAAAGAGAGCAAGCATGATTAAATCAAAAGTTAAAACTGCTGATATTTTAACGATTCAACTCGATATCACCATGTTGCCTTATGTGGTGCAGGATATCACCCATCTGATCGGTCTGGCGGATGTCTTAAAAATTGTTGATCACTATAAAGGCCGTAAAATGTGGGTACCTGCAGAATTTGACCCAACACACCCGCTTGCACTATTGCTTGGCGCTGCAAGCGCAGTTAAGCTGATAGATGCGTATCATGGCGAATCTATCGAAATACCTAAATGCGATGCTGCCATGCGTTTTGTACGTAATAAGCAGATTATTCAGAGTGATAAGTCACAAAGTCAATTGGCGACTGAGTGGAACTTAACGGTACGCCAGATCAGAAAAATTCAAGGTAAGAATAACTTGGGTTTTGATGAACGGCAAGAGCAGTTGTTTTAACCAACCAAGGGGAAAGATTATGAAAAAAGTGTCTATTGTAATAATGATGTTATTTATGGCTGGTTGCACAACCATGACGCCAGAAAAGTTTGCATTAAAAACAGATGATGAGGTTTGCAGAGCGTCTGGATATTTGAGAAATATACTCGGCGGGAAGAAGTTGGCGGAACCCTGGATGCGGGAGCTTGAAAAAAGGAACTTGTTGACCGAAAGGGAAATTGCAGCTGTTAATAATAAGGAAATTTTTATTGGAATGACAGAATGCGCTCTTTACGCATCATGGGGATCCCCAAAAAGAACTAACAGATCAGTCAGCCATGACGGTATAAATATACAAAACATATACGGTGACTATAGTAAATATTCAAAACCAACATATGTTTATACAAGAAATGGTGTAGTTACCTCGTGGCAGGATTGACAAGCCATAATCTTTAGGCGTACTATCCTCGTTAAGTGTTCAAAAGCACTAACAACAGCGGATGCCGCGCCCGAAGTCGTGTTTTTTTACGTCCATAGTTTCCTTATGGTCGGGTGTGAGGCTAATACAATACCCTTGTGGGAATAAGCCCAGCCGTCTGTTGTCGGCCTTTTGAGCACCTGACCACCCATCGTCTTTGGTTGGTTCCAATGCAAAAGGAAACAACATTATGAACGAACTTATCACCACCTTTACAGGTATCCTCAATGGCGAAAGCCAATCTCTAGTCAATGCCCGTGATTTACATACCGTTTTAGGCTCTGGTCGCCAATTTGCCAATTGGATTCAAGAACGCATCGAAACCTACGGCTTTATTGATGGTGAGGACTTTTTAACAAATTTGAGTAAAAGTCTGATTGGCCGCCCCAAGGCTGAATACCACGTCAGTCTAGATATGGCTAAAGAGCTATGCTTGGTAGAAAATCCCAAGCAAGGCAGAAAAGCCCGCCGTTATTTTATCGAGGTTGAAAAACTCGCCCGCCGCGAAATCCCCACCTTTTTACGCCGTGGGCAAGATGGCTTAGGCTCTCCCGCCGAGCACCAACTTGCGGTCATGCGCAGTGTGGTGATGGAAGCCAAGCCACTGTGGGCCAAGTTACGCCGTTATTTTGAGGCAGGTTTAACGCAAAAAGAAATGCAGCGCTTGCTCACCATTGGCGATAAACCCTTGCGTGAAAACCTGCGTTATATGGCCTTGTGTGGCTTAATTGACTACNNNNATACACACCTAGCGCCGCCAGTATTGCTGGAGGTAAAGCAGCAATGGCAAAAAGATTGGCGGTGAAAAATGTCCATTAATGCAACCCCATGTAATAATCTGCCACCTGCTTTATTTGATTTGATCTGGCACATTGATAGTGCCAAGGCTGTCGCCAATGAATTAATAGAACAAATCCCATTTGGCAATAAATGTATTATTTATAATCAGGCACAACATGCGAGTGACTTAGCAGGTGCAGTGCTAGGTTTGCTTGAATTGTGTGTGCAAGATTTGGATAATATACAAAACGAGTTAAATAAAACTAATGCCTAGCTTGAATTTATCTTTTTAACTAGAGTCCGCCCCGTCACTGGGGCGGAACTGTTTCCGCCTTAAGCAGTTTCGCGCGCGCGCGTAAACTGCACCCATGACATCAAAAGTAATCAATCAGTTAAAAACAAGCCCCAATGGCAGAGCCTTTCTTAAGAAAGAAGAAGGGCTACGCCTTAAGCTGTATATCGATATTGCTGGTCATCAAACCATCGGCTGGGGGCATAAGCTTGCCAGGCATGAAATAGGTAAGCTTAAAGTTATCACGCAGGCACAAGCAGAGACGCTATTTGATTCTGATCTATTTTTGCCAGAAATGTTTATTAACGCCACGGTGCACGTGGCGCTCAATCAAAACCAGTTTGATGCGCTGGTCTCATTTATTTTTAATATCGGCGTAGGTGAGTTTGATCGATCAACCTTACTCAAGCTGCTGCAAGCGGGCAATTATCAAGAAGCTTCTAAGCAGATTCTGCGCTGGAATAAATATTTCGACAAAAAAACCAATACTTACAAGGTGAGTGAAGGCCTTGATGCACGCCGTTTGCGTGAGCATTTGCTATTTGATAAGGCGGTAGAAGATGACCGAAATTAACACAGTCCAAGTAACCGAAAAAAAGCCCTGGTACAAATCTAAAACCATCTGGTTTAACACGGTTGTGGCTATGCTTGCTACGCTGGAAGCGACTGCACATGTGATTCAGCCATACGTGTCTGGCAATGTATTTGCCTATGGCATGCTGATTTTAACAATGGGCAATGCAGGCTTGCGCATTATTACTACTCAGGGAATAGGCAAATGATCAAGACACTTTTTGAGGCATTAGGCTTGCCTGCTTTTGTGCCGTATTTAATTGCACTGTTGCTGGCAGTAGGCGGCTTGTACGGCGTGTATCACATGGGTGAGTCCGATGAGCGCATGCGCTGGCAACTTAAAGAATCTCAGGCATTAATTGCTGCAAATGAGCAGATTTTAAATCTTAAAAATCAAAAATACGATCTAGAGCAGCAACATAAACAAGATATGGCCACGGCAACAGCCGCGCATGTAAAGGAGATAGAAAATGTACAAAATCAGGCAAATTTGGCTATTGACCGTGTGCGCGCTGGCACTCTCAAGTTGCGCATCCCAACCTTGCGCCCCACAAGTTGTGCAGGTGCCAGCAGCGGAGCTAGCGCCAGTCTCAGGGGAAGTGAACAAGCCGCAACAAGCGAACTTTCTACAGAGGCTGCTGAATTTCTTATCGGAGAAGCCAAGCGAGCCGACCAAATAGTCAGTCAGCTTAACGCCTGTCAGGCAATTTTGAATCAAGAACGTGTCCAGCCTATTTTTAACATTAACACCCACTCAACAGGAGAACTTAAATGAAATCACTTTTTAATAAATTACTCATGCCGATTTTAATCAGCCTAGTAATGCTGATAAGCATCAGTACGCAGGCGCAAGCAGGCGCGATGTCTGATTACCTAGAAAATAAAATCATTGACTGGCTATTGCGTGGCCAGATTTTTACTGCGCCCACCACGGTCTATTACGCGCTGGCCACTACAGCGGGCAGTGATACGGCATGTGGCATAGAAGTTACAGGTGGTAGCTATTCCCGTGTTGGCGTGGCAAGCTCTTTGGCCAACTGGGCAGGTACGCAAGCCGCAGCTTCTACCGTGGCCTCAAGCGGGACATCGGGCACTACCAGTAATAACACGGTGGTGACGTTTGCCACACCCACAGCCAACTGGGGAACCGTTGTTGAATTTTGTGTATTCGATGCGCTGACAGCAGGTAACTTATTGTTCAGAACCGCGCTGACTACCAACAAGACTATTAATAATGGTGACGCAGCCCCTAGTTTTGCCATTGGCGCTGCCACATTCCAGATCGATAACTAATTAATTGACTGGAATAAAGTGTGGCCACGGTTGACACAGGTAATCTACTACAAGGACTTAGTGCTGCCTCAACCACCCTGACATTCCCCAAGCCAGCGGGAATGTCAGCAACTGCTTTATGGTTCATCATCACCACCACTGAGGCTAATCCGACCTGGTTAACTTTAAGTGATAGTTTTGTTGAGTTGGGATCGGGATGGTCAGGATTCGATGCTCAACAGTTTACGGTATTTGTAAAGCAAATTGACGGTACTGAAGGTGCCTCCGTTACATTTACTAAAAGTGACGCAAGCACGGTCTATTATGCATCCTTCGCTGTGAATGATGGCGTAGGCAATACCATAACAAGTGTACTATATGGCGCGAATAGCAATCCTATACCATTAGAACCACCCACACTGGTTGGCGGTCTGGATGGCGATTTGCTCTTGTGGTTAGCCGCGCCAGACACTTCAAGCGCTAATAGTGGAACATTTACCGCACCCACAGGCTACACGGGCTTATTTTCTGTACCTGCGGGTACGTCGCCAGCCGATCACCTGAAGCGCATGGCGCTGGCTTACAAAACTAAAACTGGCACAGCAGATGAAAACGCAACAGGCGGTAGCTATAACGTCAGTGAAACTGGGCGCGGCCTCTCTATGCTGGTGGCTATTACGCCTTCTAGCGCCCCTGCAGCAGCGCTGGCAGGCAATGCGGTCGATGTCAGTACAGCGGCAGGTGCAATCACCGCGCAAATCAAGGTGCAGGCTGCGTCTATAGATAACGTTGCTGCAACAGGTGATCTCTCTGGTCAAATTAAATTTAACGCTGCTGCGGCTGATGTGGTGAGCTCAACTGCTAATCTTACAGCCAAGACACAATTAAATGCGGTGGCTATCGACGTAGTGAGTGCAAGCGGTGCACCCACTACACAGATCAATTTGGGTGGATCAGCCACCGATATCGCCAGTGCCAGTGCTGCACCCACCACACAGATCAAATTAGGTGGCAGTGCTGCAGATGTAGCCACAGTCACGGCCAGTTTAACGGCCAGCCCTAATGGTTCTATTTCTTCCAATGCAACTGATGTTGCAGGAGCTAGTGGTGCATTGTCGGCACAAATCAATTTAAATGCGCAGGCGTTAAATAATGCATTATCAAGTGCGGGTTTAACGACTGGCATTAACATGAATGCCAGCGCGCAGGATATTGCCAGTGCAGCTGCTGCCCTATTGGCGCAAATCAAACTCAATGGCGTAGCCGTTGATACAGCGGGTGCCAGCGCCAGTTTAACGGCGCAGGGCACAGGTTTGAGTGCCAATGCCACAGATACCGTACTGGCGACAGCCGCGATTACCACACAGATTAAATTTACTGGCAATGCCGCCAGTATTGCCGCCGCTGCTGCCAGTCTGGCAGGCAGTGCCGCCAGTTTTGCGGGTAATGCCGCAGATGTCGTGAGTGTGACTGCGGCGTTAAGTACTGCTGCTGCACTGCGTGGCGATGCACAGGACGTAGTCACCATGACAGTCACCATGACCACACAGATACCGTTAAGCGCCACCAGTATTGTCAATGCAATAGCCACGGGCGCACTCACCAGTAAAACACAGCTGATCGGATTTGCGCAGGACGTAGCCAGTGCCAGTGCAGATCTGTATACGCTTGGATTGGTGATCCCTTACCGCTTTAGCTCCAGAGTTAAAAAAATGGTACCCATGACAACCATCGCCAAAAAAATGACCAGAATAGAAAGTGAAGTGCGCTATGCAGCGTAGTTTAGATGATGTGGTGATCGGCAGTGCCGTCAAGATCAGTGTGAGTATTTTTAATGATCTCGATGTGCTGACAGACCCCAGCGCGCTGCGCTTAAAAGTGCGCTCCCCTGCTGGAGTTGTCACCGTGTATGTATTTGGTGCTGCAGCTGAAATTGTTAAAGACAGTGTCGGGAATTACCACGGCAATATTGTACTGAGCGCAGCGGGTACCTGGACATACCGCTGGGAGGCGGATACGCCGAATGCTGGTGTAGGTGAAGGCAAGGTTTTAGTTAAGAAAAGTATAGTGATCTGATATGGATGATTTAGACCGTGCGCAAGAGCTTGAAATGATGCAAAGACAAGAAGCGATTGCAAAACAACAAAAAAGATTTGCTGCACTCAGCAGCATACCTGGAGCTGAAACAGCATTGGATTGTTTGCAGTGTGGTGTTGAGATTCCAGAAAAAAGAAGGCGTGCAATACCAGGCATTATGGTGTGTGTGGATTGCCAAACATTAAACGAAAAAGAGGATAAGCGATATGCCGCAAGATGAACATACCCTGCTACTTGGTGAAATCAAGGGCAAAACCGATATGATTTTGGATAAGCTTGATCAATCTGATGAGCGACTGGATAAAATTGATAGCAGGCTCCGAAATGTAGAGACTAAAGCTGCAATCAACGGTGCTGTCACAGGCGGTTTTGTAGCGGTTGGTTTTGAGCTGATTAAAGCCAAACTATCTGTCATATTTGGCGGTCATTAATGGCACATGCACCAGAAATACGTAGCGCAGTCAGGTCTACTTACATTTATCAGCAACTGAGCCTTGAGGCTGCGGCTGAGCGGCTCAAAGTCTCTTTTGGTACCGCTGCGCGCTGGAAACGTGAGGCGCTTGAAAATGGTGATGATTGGGATAGAGCCAGAAGCGCAGCATTGTTATCTAGCCAAGGTGCTGAGGCTGTTACACAGGCTGTGCTGGAGCAGTTTGTCACGTTGTTTCAAAGCACCATGACTGGACTTAAAGAAGACACCAAAGCGACTGCTTTATCCAAGGCTGAGGCTTTATCGCGGCTGAGTGATGCCTATAACAAGACCATGAGTGCTGTTGCTAAAGGTAGCCCGAAACTTAATAAACTGGCAGTAGCGATGGAGGTGATTGAGATGCTTTCAGATTTTGTGGGCAATCAGTTCCCACAGCACGCTTCTGTTTTTATTGATATATTAGAGCCGTTTGGTGAGTGTTTAAGCCAGAACTTATCATGATTACCCCTGTAAAATTAGAGAAAAGCCTTACCAGAAAAGAGTTTCTTAACTCTTTATCTGAGCTTGGCAAGTCATTAAGGCAGCAGATAGAGGCTGAACTTGATGGATTTGAGCCTAGTGCAAAATCCATACAAGAACGCCGTAGTAAAGTATTAGCACGAATAGGTGGGTTTGAGTTCTTTTGTCATGCTTATTTTCCGCATTACGTTAAAAAGTCTAACAGCATACTGCATGAGTACTTGTATGCACGTCTGCCAGAGATTGCTTATAGCGATGCAAGTGAAACAGAAGCGCTCGCTGCTCCGCGTGGTGAGGCAAAATCTACTTTAACTACGCAGCTCTATACTTTGTATTGCATCGTGACAGGCCTTAAACATTATCCAATTATTGGCATGGATGCCACAGAGCAAGCTGAAATCATGCTGGATGCAATCAAGGCCGAGCTGGAGGTTAACACGCGATTGCAAATGGACTTTCCTGAAGCATGTGGGCAAGGCCGCGTATGGCGTTCAAACGTTATTTTAACGGCTAATGGTGCCAAGGTTGAAGCCGTTGGTTCTGGTAAAAGAATCCGTGGCCGCAGGCATGGTGCATACCGTCCAGATTTGTTTATCGGCGATGACTTGGAAAATGATGAGAACGTGGCTAGCCCCGTTCAGCGTGATAAGTTGATGAGCTGGATCACTAAAGCGGTATTGAAATTGGGTGAGGCTGGAGAAAAGTTCGATGTCATTATTATCGGAACAATACTGCATTACGATAGCGTGCTGGCCAGATTACTCAATAATCCAATGTGGACAGGTAAAAAATTTAGAGCACTGATCACTTGGCCAGACAATATGGCGCTGTGGGATCAGTGGGAAGAGCTGCTGCTTAATGTAGGAAAGAAACAGGCTGAAGAGTTTTACCAAGCGCATAAACCTGATATGGATGCAGGCGCTAAGGTCAGTTGGCCTGAAGCAAGGCCATTGATTGTATTGATGACCATACGCGCACGTGATGGTCACAACTCTTTTGATTCTGAATTGCAAAATGATCCGCTCAGTGATGAAGATGCGCCGTTTGCTAAAGTGATCACTTTTTGGGTGAACCGATTAGCCGACTGGATTTTTTGTGGGTCGTTAGATCCTAGCATGGGTAAAGCAGGTGCAAGCCGTGATCCTTCAGCTATTTTAGTGGGTGGTTTTAACCGTAGCACAGGTGTGCTGGATGTAGTTGAGGCTTTAATCAAAAAGCGTTTGCCTGATCGGATTATTGAAGATGTGATTGCGATGCAGCGACAATATAAGTGCGTGATCTGGTCAGTCGAAGAGGTGCAGTTTCAGGAGTTTTTAAAAACTGAGTTGATTAAACGCAGCGCAAAAGTGGGTGTGCCTGTGCCTGCGCGTGGTGTTAAGCCCATTGCAGATAAATTGCTCAGGATAGAGAGCATACAGCCGCATATGGCTAATGGCCTGATTCGACTTCACCCTAGCCAGCACACTTTAATAGAGCAGCTTAGACACTTTCCTAAAGCCGACCATGATGATGGTCCAGACGCGTTACATATGCTTTGGGCGCTGGCAACTACGATGGCGTTTATGGGTGATATTAAGATGGCTGGTGTACCGCGCGCTGGTGGACGTTTAACGGATTATATAGGTTAAAAATATGGCACAAGATAATGTAAAAACCCCTAAAAAGCCTGATGTTAAAAATGAAATCGCCAGCGTTAAACGCGATATCTACAATATTAACTTTATGGGCTTATTGGCTAACCAAGATGATACCTTACTCACCCGTGGCAATGGCAAGGGTTTAAAGATCTATGATGAGATTGAGCGTGACTGTCACGCTTTTGCGGTACTGCAAAAACGTAAGATGGCAGTGATTGCACGTGAATGGTGCGTTGAGGCGGCAAGTGAAAATGCCGCAGATCAACGTGCGGCAGATATGGTGAAAGCGCAACTGGAAGCACTAAACTTTGATTTACTCACACTGGATCTGCTTGATGCCATCTTAAAAGGCTTTGCAGTGGGTGAGATTATGTGGGCACGCGATGGTGCCGAGGTAGTTGCGGAAAAAATATTGCCACGCAATCAACGCCGCTTTGTATTTGATGAAGACTATCAACTGCGCCTGTTAACCCAAGCGCATATGATGCAAGGCGAGATCATGCCAGACCGCAAGTTCATTGTGCACAGCTGCGGTGGCAAGGATGGCAATCCATATGGCTTAGGCTTAGGCTCCCGTTTGTTCTGGCCAGTATTTTTTAAACGGCAGGATATTACCTTCTGGCTGACCTTTGCCGATAAATTTGGTAGCCCGACTTTATTAGGCAAGTACCCTGCTGGCACGCTAGAACCAGAGCAGACGGAATTTATTAACACCTTGCGCGCAATGGCGCAGGATGCTGCGATTGGCATACCTGACAACATGGTCGTTGAGTTGCTGGAAGCATCACGTACAGGTGGCGCGGATGTTTTTGAAAAGCTTAGCCGCTACATGGATGAGCAAATTAGCGTTGCGGTGCTTGGCGAGACGATGACCACGAGCGCTAAAAGCAGTGGCTTGGGAGGCAATCAATCTAGTGTGCACAATGAAGTACGGCTGGAACTGGTAAAAGCGGATGCGGATCTACTGAGCGGCACGTTGAATAAAACACTGGTGAAATGGCTCACAGAATTTAATGTGCCAGGCGCTACCCCTCCGCGCGTTTATAGAGAGGTTGAAGAAGAAGAGGATCTGGCGCAGCGTTCTGAACGAGATACCAAAATCTACAACATGGGTTTTGCACCAACGCTTGAATATATCACGGAAACCTATGGCGAAGGCTGGGAAGTTAAAACGACAATTAAACCCAATGATAAGCCAGTGGATACCAACTTTGCTGAAGGTGATAACCCAACTGCGGGTGATGAAGACTTGCTGGTGACAAACACAGCTAAGCTTTGGCAAGGTACGATAGAAAAAGTCTCAAAACTAGTAAATGAAGCCACGGATCTAGCTAGTCTGCAAAAAACAATGGCTGCACAGTTTAGCGACCTACAAAATGAAGAAATAGTCAATATTATGGCTGCAGGATTTGCGTTAGCAGAATTAAAAGGCTTAAGTGATGTGCAAGATGAAGCCAATATAGAAACACAAAAAAATGGCTAACTTTGGTTTTAATACACCATTTAAAGAGCAGCTGGATTTCTTTAGGCAAAAGATTAACCTACCCACGCAGCGCTGGGATGACATACAAAAATCAGCGCACGATAAAGCCTTTATTGTAGCGGGCGCGGCCAATGCAGATATGCTGCAAGATTTTAATATCGCCATAGAAAAAGCCATTGCAGAAGGTAAAGGCATACAGGAATTTCGCAAGGACTTTAAAAAAATTGTCAAAAAATACGGCTGGACAGGCTGGGCGGGAGAAGGCTCTGCAGGTGGTGAAGCATGGCGCACCCGTGTGATCTATCAAACCAATATGGCTACCAGCTATGCCGCAGGGCGCTGGGCGCAGCTCACTGATCCAGAATACTTAAAATTAAATCCTAATTGGCGTTATGTACATATGGATGGCTTGGCGCATCCACGCCCACTGCATGAATCTTGGAATGGTGTGACCTTGCCGCACGATCACATTTTTTGGAAAACGCACTTTGCTCCCAACGGATGGGGCTGTCATTGCCGTATTGTACCCGCTGGCAGGCGTGAATCCATTAAGCAGCCGCCACATGGCTGGAATAAGCTGGATCCTAACACAGGTGCACCCATCGGCATTGATAAAGGGTTTGATTATGCACCAGGCGCAAATGTTAAACGCCCATTACAAGCATTTATTGATGACAAGTTAATCAAGCTTGATGCCCCGATTGGGGCGGCAATGTGGCAAGTGTTAAAGCCAATACTACAAATTGAGCAGTTGGCAAGCTATCAAGATATGGCTTTAGCAGTGCTTGATGCTGGTTATCAAGCGCAAAATATAGGCGCGTTGGCATTTGTGCTGCCAGAGCCTACCGTAGCTAATATGGCAACACTAGGGCAATCATTAGAAACTGCTGCTGTTTATATGGTAGATAACGCATTGATACATGCTATGCGCGATATTAAGCTGGCACGTGGTGCAACCTTACCCAATGAAGTTTGGATTAATTTGCCAAATTACTTGGCTAAGGCTGATATTTATTTTGATACGCAAGACCCAGCATTGGTATTTGCGCTTGATGTGGATGGTGTGTCAGGCAAGGTAGTGGTTAGAGTTAATTACAGTCAAAAAATAAGGTTTGATGGTAAGCGTGCAAACTTAAAAGCTAATTTTGTGAGCACAGGAGGCATTGTTGATGCGGATAACGTAGTTAAAGATTCGCGCTATGTTAAGTTAGAAAAGTGAGCGGTGTGGGATTCGAACCCCGTCATGCTTGGCTAAAGCCCCGCAACCATTCCTTTTGGAAAAAGCCGCTCACATATTCCAGTATAACTCAACTTTTGAGAGATTAAAATATGAATACCTTTACCATTGAAGTACAAGATACAGAAGTAAGAGCCTTACTTAAGCGACTACATGCTACAAGCGTGAATATGCAGCCCATTTATCAGGATATTGGTGAGGGTATTATGGAACGCACCAAGCAGCGCTTTAGTACGGGGATAGGGCCAGATGGCATAAAGTGGTTACCTAATGCCCAAGCCACATATGCGATATTAGCGAATCGACTGGGTAAATCAAGTTTGGGTAAAGATGGTCGAGTGAATAAAAAAGGAGCCAGCAAACTTGCCAATAAAAAGCCGTTAATCGGTGAAACGGGTAACTTAGCCAGGCAATTCCATGTGTTATCGACCAATCATAGTGTAACGATAGGTAACTCCATGATATATGCTGCCATTCAACAGTTTGGCGGGCAAGCAGGTCGCAATAAAAAAGTTACCATCCCAGCACGTCCCTTTTTACCTGTGATGATTAACGGCCAACTTTACCCGCAGGAACAGCAATCCATTTTAAATACATTGAATGCACATTTGGATGACGTGATCAATGGTCGTTTTGGTAATTAGGCATCAAATTAATTTAACGCGTTTTAAGCCGTTATTTTTTCTTTAAGCACTCTTACTACCTAAAAAATATTTTATTCATTTTTAACGGTGGTTTAACGCGGTTTTTGAGCGTATTTAAATCTGTTTGTGAGTGACATTTTTTACTATATTTAAAATTTACTGAAATTTAGCAGGTTGACCACCAACTGTTTTTGATGATAGGCTAGTTTTAATCATCGCCCTACTCCCGCGGAAGCGGTTCCGCCTTAACGCGCAATATCATCGTCGCCATAATGACGACATGCCAAATCCAATTCAAATATTTAAAGCGGGTAAGCACACTGCGATGAGTGGTGCGACGCTTACTTTTTCTGAAGCTGACTTGCAGTCGATGGTGAATGCTTATGATCCTGCGTTGCACGAGGCGCCGATTGTTGTCGGACACCCAAAAACGGATGACCCCGCTTATGGCTGGGTGAAATCGTTAAATTTTTCTGAAGGCGTAGTGACCGCATTGCCCGATCAGGTAGACGCTGAGTTTGCCGAGCTTAACAAACAAGGTAAATTCAAAAAAGTTTCTGCCAGTCTGTATACCCCCGATGCCCCCAATAACCCAGTCCCTGGTGTTTATTATTTGCGCCATGTTGGCTTTTTGGGTGCGCAGCCCCCCGCTATTAAGGGGTTAAAAACTGCCCAGTTCTCTGATAATGAAGAAGGTGTGGTGGAGTTTGCCGACTGGGACAAGATGACGATCTCCAATTTATTCCGCAAGTTGCGTGAATACATTATCGGCAAAGACGGTGCAGAAACTGCCGATCAGATTTTGCCTGATTACGAAATTAATCGCTTGCAAAACAATGCTGCCATTGATAATGAAGAGGACGGCATTAAATCCTATTTTTCTGAAACACCACCAAACAATCAAGGAGACGAAATGTCCGCTGAAGATAAAGCATTACTTGAAAAGCTACAGGCTGAAAATGCAGATTTAAAAAAACAGAATGCAGAATTTGCAGAAAATGAGAAGGCGCAAAAGTTTGCTGTGATCCATAAGGATAACGAAGCATTTGCTGAAACACTGATCGCCGATGGCAAGTTGTTGCCTGTTAACAAAGAAAGCACCGTGGCTTTGTTGGATAGCACGGCAGCAATCACAGCGCCAATTGAGTTTGGCGAAGGTGATAAAAAATCAAGTAAACATCCTTATGACCTTCTGAAAGAGCAACTTAAATCAAGCCCAAAATTAGTGGAGTTTGGTCAAGCGGGTAAGGGTGAAGAGTCTGTAGATATTACTGAAGATGCTCATGCGATGGCGGCAGAAGCAGTCAACTTTATAGAATCAGAAAAAGCTGCAGGACGTGTAATTAATTCTGCTGAAGCTATCAAACACGTGATGAATAAGCATCAAAAGTAAGTTTCATTAGAAATTATCAAGGAAAAATATCATGTCAAATACAACATTGGTTCGTAATTTTAAGGCAGAGGCAGCGATTGCAGCTTTTACGATTGTTAAAT
>DHYP01000020.1:71843-83716 GCA_002414145.1 Methylophilaceae bacterium UBA5127
ATGGGCAAGTATTGCCCGCAGCGGCAGTTGCAGATAAAACATTAGGTGTGTCAACCGATATTGCAGCTGCTATTAATGAGCGCTGCGATGTCATTTTAAGTGGAATTGCTGATGTGATCTACGGTGGTGCAGTGACGCGCGGCGACCTGCTAACAACCGACGCTTCTGGGCGTGCGGTGGTTGCTGCACCAGCGGCTGGGGTGAATAATAGAATTATCGGTGTTGCAGTTGTTTCTGGTGTGTTGAATGACGTTGGACAGGTGCAAATTTCTCAAGGCATGTTGCAGGGTTAATCATTAATTAATATTTAATTTACAAGGAATTTACTATGTCTACTACCGCATTTTCAGTCAACCCGCAGTTAACCGCAATTGCTTTGGCTTATCAAAATCCGCAAGCTGCATTGATTGCAGATAAAGTGCTGCCTCGCATTCCGACAGCTAAAAAGTTCACATACACCGTTTACACTGCTGCACAAGGGTACACCGTGCCAGAGACGCGCGTTGGTCGAAAATCCGAACCTAACATGGTGGATTTTGGTGGCACATCAGTTACAGCAGAATGTGAAGACTTTGGTTTAGATGATGTTGTGCCTAATGATGAACAAGAAGCTTTTGATGCAATGCCCAAACCATCAACAGGTGGGCCTGTTAGCCCAATAGAGCTATCTACAATGATGTTGACTGGATTGGTGCAACTTGATCGAGAAGTGCGTGTGGCCAATACTGTGTTCAATGCAGTCAATTATTCTGGCACAAATCAAACTACATTGTCTGGCATTGGTCAATGGTCTGATCGTGCAAACTCTGATCCGCTGGCAGCTATTACAATGGCAATGGATATTCCATTGGTGCGGCCTAATAAGTTGGTCATTGGGCAATTAGCCTGGACGCAACTTCGCATGCATCCCAAGTTAGCGCAAGCAATTGGTAAGTCTGCACAAACAGCGGGGTATGCTTCGCGCGAGCAAATCGCTGATTTGCTTGAGTTAGATGAAATTATTGTTGGGCAAGGGTTTTATAACCTCGCTAAAAAAGGCCAGACACCTAACTATGTTCGCGCTTGGGGTAAGCATGCAGCATTGATTCATGTTGATCAATTTGCGGCACAACTTCAACAGCCTACTTTTGGCTGGACTGCAAACTGGGGTGGACGTATTGCGGGTACATTTCTAGATCCAAAAGTTGGATTGCGCGGCGGCACACGTATCCGTTCTGGTGAAAGCGTTAAAGAGGTTATTGCCTCTACTGATGCAGGTTACTTCTTCCAAAACTGTGTAGCTTAGGAAATTTTATGAAAAACTACCAAGTTAAAAATAGAGTTAATCATGACAATGAAGATTTTGAAATAGGCAGCACAATCGCGCTCGAGGATAAACATGCAAAGCCTCTGCTCGCGATTGGCGCAATTGTTGAGATTGAGCCAGTTGACAATAATGTTGATGGCACGGCGGCAGAAGATGCATTGGCTGAGCAAGTGGATAGCACGGTTGATGATCAAGCGGAGGAGGGACAAGCACCTGTACAGGTAGCACCTGCTCCTGCTAAAGCCAAAGTAACTGCTAAAAAAACTAAATAATGACCTACGCAACGCAACAGGATATGGTGGATAGGTTTGGTGAGCGCGAAGTGATCGAGCTGACGGATCGTGATAACACTGGTGTGATTGATGTACCCCTGCTGGTTAAGTTTTTGCAAAGCGCTGATGATGAGATCAATGGTTACCTTGCAGCGCGTTATACATTGCCGATGACAAGCGCTCCGCTGATTCTTACGCGTTTGGCTTGTGATATCGCGCGGTATCAACTTTGCGATATTCGTGCAACTGATCTGATCAAACAACGCTATGACGATGCAGTCAAATATCTGATTAACGTCTCTAAGGGTGTGGTCAGTTTAGGGGTGGATGCTGGCAATCAGGTAGAGCCTGTTACAGGGGGCACGATTAAAATCGTATCCAATGACAGGGTGTTTTCAAATAGTACATTAAGTGATTACTAATGGATTTGAATCCTATTATTGATCGTCTTAAAAACAATGTGGCGATATTTAAATTGGTGGGAGGATCTGCCGATATTCCGTCTGCAGAAGAGCGCCTTCTCAACCATCCAGCAGCTTTTGTTTTACCGTTAAATGAAGTTGCTAGCAGCAATCAGCTGGCATTTAGCGCTATCAGTCAGTTGGTCACCGTGAATTTTGGTGTACTTGTGGCTGTACGCAATGTGTCTGATGCCACTGGGTTGGCAAGCCTAACGGATTTGGAAGCGATTCGCAGATCCGTTAAAACGCAAATAATGGGGTGGCAGCCAGAGGCAGATTTTGAGCCAATCACCTATGTATCAGGCGGTTTGCTTAAGTTGAGTGATGACGCAGTGCTCTGGTGGATGGATAGTTTTACAACAGCATATTATGAGAGGGTCGTCTAATGGCTAACAATATTGAAAATTTAATGGGTCAAGGCGGTAGCTATACGGTTGATCCTGACACACAAACGCTTGTTCTGAAAGAACGCACTAAACAACCAGGTGAAGTGGATGAAGAGCCATTAGTCGCGCCGATTGTTAAAAAGCCAGCTAAGGAGAAAGCATAATGTCATTACGTCTCAGAATCTCCTCACTTTTGGCTAAAATTGAGGGTACGTATGGTACCGACCCAACGCCAACGGGCGCATCTAATGCTATTTTGCTAAAAGGCCAGCCTACCTTAACGCCGATGGAGCTTACATCGGTTGAGCGTGATAATTTACGCCCATTCTTTGGTAATGCAGAAATTTTACCCAGCTCGATCTTTGGTAAGCTTGAATTTGAAGTAGAGGCGGCAGGTTCTGGCACTGCAGGTGTTGCACCTGCATGGGGTGCATTGCTGCGTGGTTGCGGATTCAGTGAAACCATTGTTGCAGCTGCTATTACAGGGACTGCGCAAGCGGGTGGTTCAACCACATCAATTAAATTAGCCGCAGCAGCTTCAGCCGTGAATGAGTTTTATAATGGCATGCCGATCAGCATTACAGCGGGCACAGGCAATGGCCAGTCTGGTTATATTGTTGATTATGATGGTACAACTAAAATTGCAACGGTAGCCTCTACTGCATGGGTAGCACCAGATGCGACAAGTGCTTATAGTATTGGTGCTAACGTCTCTTATCGTCCAATCTCTGATTTGTTTGAGTCTCTTACGCTCTATATGAATATTGACGGCGTACTGCATAAACTTTTAGGTGCGCGCAGCAATGTTTCGTGTAGTTTAACGGCAGATCAGATTCCGTCATTCAAATTTAGTGCGCAAGGACTATTTCAACCTGTGGTAGATGCAGTCAGTCCAACTGTTACTTTATCAGTCTGGAAAACGCCGCAACCTGCCAACAAAGCTAATACCCCTTTTGTTTCACTACATGGCTTTAATGCAGCAGCATTAGAATCGTTTGATTTTGATATGAACAATGCAGTTGCGCACCATGCACTAATTAATGGTGCTGAGCAATTCATCATTACTGATCGCAAACCTGCGGGTAATATCAGTATGGAAGCTGTTTTAGTTGCCACTAAAGACTGGTGGACAAGTGCTAAAAACGCGACTTTAGGTGCGTTGGCTATTCAACATGGCACGGTGGCAGGTAATAAACTTGTGATTACCGCACCTGCCGTACAGATTACCAGTCCCAAGTACGGTGATAAAAATGGCTTGGCAATGTTGCAAGCGGGATTGGCACTGACGCCAATTACAGGCAATGATGAACTTAGTATTTGTGTATTTTAAAGGTTAATTATGAATTTTAAGTTAACGCCTAATCCAACATTTAAAGTCACCGTCAATTTAAGCGTGCCTGAGCAAAAAGGCGTTGCGCCGATTGAGTTTGAATTTAAATATAAAAATAAGTTTGAGCTGGACGCGTGGTTCAAAGATCACGCAGACACACTTGAAGCGCTCGATGCAGTGATCATCGGCTGGAAAGGTGTAATAGGGCCTGAAGACAAGCCGATTGAGTACAGTAAAGCACATTTGCAGGAGCTCATGACCAATTACCCCAAATCAGGACAAGAAATCACAACTGCCTATTTCAACAGTCTGACTGAAAGCCGCGCAAAAAACTAGCAGAGGCCGCTCAAAAATGGGCGGCAGGCGATGGATCAGGACAGTTGGAGCGTGCTGAGCGTGAAGCAGAATTAAGGCGATGGAACATCCCTGAAGCGCAAATTCAACAAGCGCTGGGTGACATTTCAAGCGATGAATTCCAGATTTACCCTGAAAACTGGCAAACCTTTGATGTATTTTGGCGCGTTAAACATCAATGGCATATCGTGGCGGGCTTTTCTGGCATTTACTATCAAGGGCTGAATTACTCGGCAATTGAAAGTGTGTTAAGACTGTTAAAAATACAAGAGACTGAAGAGATTTTTAACGGCCTGCAAATCATGGAAGCGGCTGCCAAAAAAGTCCTAAACAGTTAATTGCAATCAAGTCATTAAGCATTACAAGGCGGAAACAGTTCCGCCTTATTTTATAACTCGCGCGCGCGTAGGATATGGACTATGGCTGACAATAAAGTTGAAATCAAGATTACAGGTGATGCAAGCGGTCTGGGCAAGGCTGCTAAAGATGGACAAAATCATCTTGAAAAGCTCGGCAATTCTGCAAAACAGACTGCCCTTGCGATGCGGCAGGTGCCTATGCAGTTTACTGATATTGTTGTGAGTTTACAAGCTGGTCAAAGTCCGATGCAGGTATTTTTACAGCAAGGTGGACAGCTTAAAGATTTATTCGGTGGTATCGGCCCTGCAGCAAAAGCACTGAGTGGTTATATCATCGGCCTGGTTAGTCCGCTGACGATTGCGGGTGCAGCAATCGCAGGTGTGGCCGCGGCCGCGTTTGCAGGCAGTCAGCAAAGCGAGCGGTTGCAAAATGCTCTAATTATGTCTGGCGGTGCAGCTACCACAGCATTAGGTCAAATGGATGATCTGGCGAAAAGTGTTGGGAGGACAACTGGGCAGTATGGCTTGGCGCGTGAAGCCACCGAGGCCTTGGCTGCCAGCGGCAAAATATCATCTGAAAACATTAAATCTGCGCTTGATGGTGTAGTGGCTGGCGTAAAGGTGACAGGAAAATCTGCAGAAAACCTAGTGCAGGATTTTGAAGCTATTGGTAAAGACCCTGTAGCCGCTATTAAAAAACTTAACGAAAGCTATAATTTTTTAACGGTTGATATTTATAAACAGATCAGCTCGCTTGAAGAGCAAGGCAAGCATCAGGAAGCGGTTACTTTGGCTACTGATACTTTTGCAAATACGATGCAAACGCGCAGTAAGCAAGTGGTTGATAACGCGGGGTTGATTGAGAAAAGCTGGCTTGGAATTAAGAGTGCCATTGGCGGCGTGATTGATCAGCTTGAAAGTATTGGCAGGGCAGACTCTTTGAGTCAGCAAGTGGCAAAAGCACAAACAGAGGTTGATAATCTTAAGGCGCGTTTCAAACAACAACAAGGACATGGCGGGCTGTTAGGAGTTAGTAATAATGACATTGTAGAAGCGCAAGCCAAGTTGGATGAGCTAACCAACCTTAAAAAACATGCAGAATCTACAGATGCGGATTTTAAAAAATTTCAGGAAAAGCAAAAAGACAAAATAGCGCAGCAAGATGACCTTAAGAAATATCTAGGCAGTGACGCTCGCTATTCAAAATCAGACTTAACAGCCAAGCTTTTGGCAGATGAAGATGACGCATTTAAAAAAGCAACGCGTAATTTAGAAAAAAACTCACAAGACTATCAATCGGCACTTAAAGCACATGAATCAGCTGTCGCCAACATTAGAGAGGCTGCTTCCAAAAGAAATAAAGCGCCTAAAGATGTTGAATATGAACAACAGCTGGCAATTCACAAAGAGTCGATGCAAGATATTGCCAGCCTTACACAGGCCGCGCAAAAGCTAAATGAAAGTGATCAATCTAACGTTGCCATCCTGCAGGAAAAACTGGATGCATATAACCATTTAGAACCTGCGACGCAGGCTTATATACAAAGTCAACTTGATTTAGCCAAGGCAGCTGAGCAAGAAGCTAACTGGCAAAAAGTCATCAATGACAGTATTGATCGTGAAATAGAAGCACAAAATGCGTTGGATGAGGCTACCAAAAAAGCAGCGGATGATCGGGAAAAAACATTTCAGGATTTATCTGACAGTCTTGAAGAGGAAAATGAAAATCTAAATATATCACTGATCTCAAGTGATAAAAAGCGTGCTAAAGCACAAATAGATTTAGAACATCAGCGCGCGCTCGATCATATTAATAGTTTGATGCTGGAAGGTGAACAAGCACAAGCGTTGATTGATGCAGAAACTAAAAATTATAATTTAAAGCTCAAAAGTATCGATCAAGGATTGAAGGGTACAAAAAGTATCACTAAAGAGCTGGGTATGACATTCAGCAGTGCTTTTGAAGATGCGATTGTTAAAGGTGAAAAATTCAGTAATGTGCTGCAATCACTAGCGCAGGATATTGAAAAACTGCTATTACGCAAAACTGTCACAGATCCGCTTATGAAAGCTGTAAGCGGTGCTTTGGATGACTTTAATTTTGCTGATTTTTTAAATTTTAATGCGAATGGCAATGTTTATTCAGGCAAATCTATCAGTGCATATTCTGGCAGCGTGGTAAGTAAGCCTACGTTTTTTGCCAGTGGTGGCAATGTGATGGGTGAGGATGGGCCAGAAGGCATATTCCCCCTTAAGCGTGGTAAAAATGGCAAGCTTGGTGTGAGCGCAGAAGGTCAGACTGGCACCAATGTCACAATCAATCTGATCGAATCACCAGGTAATGGTGGTCAGGTCAATCAATCACAAAATGGCAACAATCTCACCCTGGATATCGTCGTAGAAAAAATTGAAGGTATGTTAGGCCGTAACATCAGTCAAGGCCGTGGCATAGCGCCTGTAATGGAGCGTCAATATGGCCTTAACCGTGCGGCGGGGGCTTACTAATGGCGACATGGCCATCCACACTACCCTCACCCAATATGTCTGGCTATCAGGGTGAAAATGGTGCAAAAGTATTACGCACTGATTTTGATTCTGGCCCTGCACGCCAAAGGCTGCGTTTTACAAATTGCCCTGATGATTTAACTGTTAACTGGAAATTCAGCGCAAGTCAAATGGCGATATTTAAAGCATTTTTTACCAACGATATTAATTCAGGTGTCGATTATTTTTTAATTACACTCAATATCGGCAATGGATTGCTGGAGTATGAAGCGCGGTTTGTATCAGGTAAATATCAATATCAGATACTGCCTGGCATGAACTGGATCGTCACTGCAAAACTGGACGTGAAAGGATAAAAAATGCCTGATCCCAGTTTAGAGCAAGCGTTAAAAGAGGCTTATTCAAGTGCCCCTGCTGGCGAGGTGATACTGCATACATTGGAGTTTCGTCATTCCAATTTTACAGTGCCCATACGCGTGGTGCTTGATCATGCAGATCATTTATTAAAACTCGAAGCAAGTGCGCCCATCGACCCCAGTAGTTACGTCAATTTTATAGGTTTTGTGTTTGACTTTAAATTGCCAGAAGTGCAAAGCAGTGCTACACCAGAATTTTTTATACTGATGGATAACGTAAGCCGCGAGATTGAAGATAGCCTCGCACTCGCTGCAGCATCTCCTTACAAAGTGGAAGTGACTTACAGACCGTATTTGCTAATAGATCCTACCAAACCGCAAATGGATCCCCCGTTAACTGTAACGCTGACGCATGTGGAAGCCGATGATTTTAGAGTGACCGCGCGTGCCAGTTATGGTGATGCCGCTAACAAGGCATTCCCCAGTCAACTTTATACTGCCTCACGCTTTCCTGGGCTAATACGCTAATGCATTGGGCTTTCGATTATTTAGGCAAACCGTGGGTATCTGGCCAGCATGGCCCTGATGCGTTTGACTGCTGGGGCTTGGTGCGAGATGTGCAAAAGCGGCATTATAACCGTGAATTAAGTGAAATTTCTATTGATGCGGATAACACGCGCGCTGTGGTGTGTGCTTTTACTACGCATGATGAGCGTAACTTCTGGCAGCAAATAACAGAACCGCAAGACGGTGATTGTCTGCTGCTTAGCCAAAGCAAAGAGCCTACGCACGTAGGTGTATGGTTAAATGTAGATGGGGGCGGCTTGTTGCATGCAGTAAAAGGCGCAGGCGTGGTATTTAGCAGCACTGCTAATTTACGGTTAATGGGATACCACATTTTAGGGGCGTATCGATGCTTGCCACGGTAGTGTACGCCAATAACCCATTTGACCCAGCACGTGACCGCAATCAGGTACAAGTGCGTCGCCGCCACAGTTTACAAAAATATGTACCTAAAACCACCTTGCCTTTTATTTGTCTGGTCAATGGAGTGCCAGTATTGCGCGCTAACAATGGTTGGCAGCGCAAGATCAGTGATGGTGATGTTGTGGCTTTTATCACTTTACCACAAGGTGGTGGCGGATCTAACCCACTGCGTATTATTCTAATGGTGGGATTAGCGATTGCTGCGCCTGGATTAGGATCCTCTTTGGTCGGAGAGAATTTGGCGGCTGTAGAGGCATTTGGTGGCATGACTTATGCATCGCTGGCGAGCTCAATCATCGGATTTGTGGGCAACGCGCTAATTAACGCGCTGATCCCGCCGCCTAAGCCCACCAGCTCATCGCAAGCGCAAAGCTGAGCAGCGGCATCACCTACTTATAATTTAAATGCCCAAGGTAACAGTGCGCGTATTGGTCAAGCCATACCAGTGCTATATGGCCAGCATTTGATCTATCCTGATTTTGCAGCTGAACCGTATACGGAATACGCAGGTAATGAGCAGTACTTGTACCAACTCTTTTGTATCGGTCAAGGCCAGTATGATGTGAGTAATATCAAGATTGAAGACACTGATATTGCCAATTTTGCGGAAGTCACTTATGAGGTAGTAAGTCCTGGTGCGCTGGTTACGTTATTCCCATCTAATGTGATTACTGCAAACGAAGTTTCAGGGCAGGAACTCTTGACCAATGTTGCCGTAGGCGCGTTTATGACGACCCCTGCGGGCATACAAACTAATTTTATCGCTGTGGATATTGTGGCGCCGCGTGGTTTGTATTATGCCAATGATGCTGGCGGTTTAAGTAACGTTGGGGTGGCTTTTAAAGTAGAAGCGCGCATGGTGAATGACGCAGGTACGCCAATCGGCAGTTGGGGTATATTGGGATCAGAGACCATAAATGCAGCGACAGGTACGCCACAACGCAGATCATTTAAATACACCGTGGCTAAAGCGCGCTACGAAGTAAAAGTTACGCGCACTGATATAAAACAAACCGATTCACGTTACGGACATGAGATCGACTGGGTATCATTGCGGGCATACATACCAGATAGCCAAAATTATGGTGATTTGACTATGCTGGCAGTACGTATGCGTGCCACCAATAATATTTCAAGCCAAAGCGCACGCAGAATTAACTGTATCGCACAGCGTAAGTTACCAGTTTGGAATGGTACAACATGGAGTGCGCCAACGGCAACACGTTCAATATGCTGGGCTCTGGCTGACGCCTTACGTGCGAGCTATGGCGGTAATATTGCTGATAGTCGTATTGATTTGGCACAGTTGTTGGCACTCGATGCCACGCTTGCTGCCAGAGGAGATACTTTTGACGGCATTTTTGATCAAAAGCAAGTGCTATGGGAAGCCCTCACACTGATTGCACGCGCAGGCCGTATCAAACCGTATGTGCAAGGCGGTATGTACCATTTTACACGTGATGGTGCTGTCACACTGCCCGTGGCATTATTCAGTCAACGCAACATCGTTAAAAATAGCCTTAAAGTTGAATATTTGCTACCGAGCGATGAAACTGCAGACTCTGTCATGGTCACGTATTTTGATGCAGCCAAACAAAAACCGCTTGAGATATTGGCACAGTTACCAGGCTATTCATCAGATAACCCCTACCCAATTGATTTATTTGGCGTAACCAATGCCGATCATGCATGGCGAGAAGGTAGATACATCGCCGCAGCCAACAGATATCGTCGTCAATCTATTAGTTTCACTACGGAGATGGAGGGATTTATACCTACTTTTGGAGATTTAATCGCTATTGCACATGATCGTATGCAGCGCAATGTGGCTGGCGATGTGCTTGGCTATAACGCAGGAACTAAAATTTTAACGCTGAGTGAGCCTGTTACTTTTGCTGCTGGCAACCATTACTTTGGCTTCAAATTGCGTGATGGCAGTTTTAGCGGGCCTTGGCTGGCAACTGCAGGCGTAGATGAATACCATCCTGTATTAAGTCTGCCACTCGATTTTACACCTGATACAGATACAACGCGCGAAAAAACCACGTTTACTTTTGGCAAAGGTGAAGAATACCGTAAATTGGCGCGCGTAATATCAGTGCGCCCACGTTCTATTCATCAAGTCGAAATTTTATGCGTTAATGAAGATCCTGCTGTGCATACGGCGGATACTGGTATCACGCCACCGCCTTCCAGTTACTGGAATTTACCTGCAAAAATCACACGACCTTTGGTGACTGGTTTAAGCGTAACGCTTTCAGGCACACCAAGCAACCCACAATTAGCCATCGACTGGATACCCGCTGCTGGTGCAGACCATTATTATGTTGAAACCAGTTACGATAATGGTGCAAGTTGGCAACGCAGGGGAGAAGTATCAAGCGCTAATACTCTAGTTGCAGCACAGCGTGGCACAGTATATGTGCGCGTGGCAGGTGTAGGGTTAAGCCAAGGTGATTGGGTGCAATGGATTGGTAATCCATATGCCGTGCCTCCCCCCGATGTTTCCAGCTTGCTGGTATCCCGCCAATCAGACGGCACACGTCAATTTGATTGGGCGTTGAGCAGTGCGCCTCCGCCTGATCTTGCAGGGTATCAGATTCGCTACCGTACAGGCACCAATGTCGCGTGGGGCTGGGCTGATTTAAGCCCTGCGCACGATGGTATTTTGACATCCAGCCCGTGGGAGACCAACCAGCTCACCGCTGGGCAGTACACCTTTGCTATTAAGGCGATTGATGATTCTGGCATTGAATCTGCCAATGCCGCATTTGTGATTGCTGACCTTGGCAATCCGCGTTTGGCAGGCGTATTGGTAAGCGTATTGCCGCACACACAGGGCTGGCCAGGCACAAAAACGGGCTGCCATGTAGAAGACGGATCGCTGGTCGCCAACAGTACGGCCACGTGGGATAGCATCACCTCATGGAATAGCTGGACAGCGTGGAACAATAGCCCTGTTAGCCCTATTTATTACGAGCCTCCTGTGATTGATGTGGGCGGTGTATTGCCTTTTACACCAATCGTAGATGTGATTGCCAATGGTACTGTATTGGTGCAAGAATCACACAGCAATGATAACGTCACTTACACCAGCTGGGCAACAGCGGGCAGCCTGATCAGTGCTCGTTATGTCAAAGTGCGCATTACCGTCACCAGCGCGGGCATTGCCAGTATCGATCTGGCCAATATTAAACTCAGCGCTGAGAGCATTTCAGAAGAAATTAACGATCTCAGCACGTCATCACTCTCTGGTGCGTACCGCATAGGCGTGGGCGATATTCGATTGCCTAAAGCAAAAGCGTATTCACTCATCACCCAAGTACAAGTATCGCTGCAAAACGTAGGCGCGGGCTGGTCTTGGGAGCTGATCGATAAATCTACCACCACAGGACCGCGCATCAAGATCTACAACGCCAGCAACGCACTGGCAGATGCAAGTATTGATGCGTTTATCAGAGGAGCATAAACATGACATGGCCAACCACCACAATTGATACAACACAAATGGACATAGGCACGGATGACCCTAGCCAAGCGCGTGTGCAGATTAAGCA
>DHYP01000020.1:83757-91210 GCA_002414145.1 Methylophilaceae bacterium UBA5127
TAATGCCATTAAAGATGCCAAAGGCGCAGCCAATGGGGTTGCTAGTTTAGATGCTGGGGGGAAAGTGCTCACATCACAGATCCCCGCGCTTTCTGTAGCAGAAGGCGGTACTGGCATAACAACTTATGCGGTGGGCGATATTCTGTATGCCAGCGCGGCTGGCGTACTGAGTAAATTATCTGCGGGTACTGCTGGATGGGTATTAAAAACAAATGGCCCTGGTAACGCGCCCAGCTGGGTCGCGCAATCATTAAGTGGAGCGATTACAGGTTCTGGATTAACGCAATCAACAGCAAAACTATTGGGCAGAACCACGGCTGGTACGGGCGTTATTGAAGAAATCTCCGTAGGTAGCGGCTTAACGTTAAGTGGCGGCGTGCTGGATACAGCAAGCCAGAGCGGCTACACACTGCTTGGTACGTTGACTACAACCTCTGGCACTACTCAAACGTTGTCTGGATTGGATTTAACGTCTTATAAATTTTTGAAAATCATTCTAAATGGAGTGTCTCATGCGATTGGTGGTGGTGGCAGCTTATTGTTAGGCGGGAAAATAATTTCAGCAGCATCATCTAGTGCTGCAGCCAATTTATACGGTGGAGTAGAAATAGATTTAACTACGGGCGTTCTTTCGGGCGCAACTGTTCTTATAAACGTACCTGCAAGTTATGCCGCGGGAGACATTACAGCATATACATCATCGTCTACTTCAATTGCGTTTATATGGTCAGGCGGTGCAGCATTTGATGCTGGCTCAATTAAAGTTTACGGTGTGAAATAATGGCTTACACACATATCATCACTAATGCGACTACTGGTGAAATCTCTGAAGTGCCCTACACGCAAGCAGAAGTCGATGCAGTGGAGGCGCAGATTGCCCAAGCGCAGCAGAATATCGTATCAGTTTCCATGCGTCAGGCGCGTTTGGCTTTATTTCAAAGCGGATATTTAACTCAGGTGAACGCTATCATCGCGGCTTTTCCAGAGCCTCAACGTACCGCCGCACAAATAGAGTGGGAGTTTGCAGCGGATGTTGTTAAAACCTCCCCGCTGGTAGCTGCTCTAAAATCAGCGCTAGGTTTAACTGACCAGCAACTGACCGACCTTTTTGTACTGGCGAGCACATTGTGATTAAGCAAATACTCATTGCCGTTGACCAGCTTTTGAACACGCTGCTCGGCGGATGGGCTGACGAAACTCTCTCAGCAAGGATTTGGCGGAATAAAGACAAAAACCTGCTGTGGAAGGTAGGCGTGGTAGTGGTGAATGTACTGTTTTTCTGGTCTAAAAATCACTGTTATCAGGCTTTTGTAGCAGAACTAGAACGGAAGCAGTATCCGCGTTCTTATCGTTAATTTTATTGAGGAGATTTATATGGGTTTATTTAAGAAAAACGGTACAACACCACCAGCAAATAACGGTGATGATGACGGCAACGGTTTTTTAGTTGCTGTGGTCATCGTTGTTTTAGTAGCAGCTGTTGGCTACGCTGTATTTTTCCGTTAAGACTTCCCGCTTCGGCGGGATTAAGGATTGTTATGAAAAAGCTTTTCGCCTTTATTCTACTATTCGTGAGCTGCTCTGCACTGGCGAACTGGTATATCACCAAGTCTGATGCATCTAAACAGTGCAGCGTTACTAGCGTTTCAACCGTTAAACCGAAATCTGGAACTTTTGATACTTATACTACAAACACTACATTTAAAAATGCGCTTAATTCTATTTTGGGCGCATGCACCATTGCTGAGAAAGTTACAGTACCGCCGCCTGTCGTGGTTCCACCACCAGTGGTTGTGCCGCCTCCAGTAGTCACGCCACCCATTTCACTCAATTACCTTGCGCCACCACCCAGCGCGTTGCAATGCGCCGAGCAAGGCAAGATTTGTCATATACCTCTAGCGATTACAGCCAAGGTGTGGTTTGGCACTTCACATACCCATTGGGTGACTAAAAACGGCATGAAAGGCGACTTCACCTGTGATGGTGATACTTTGGGTAACACTTATCCAAATGATTATCGTCGTTGCTTTTGGATTGATGAGAATAAACTAGTGGCCACGCTAGACCCTAAAGGGCAGAACTTAATGCCTACCTATAACGCTGCATTGATTCCAGCACCTAATGTGGGGGAAGGCGTACTTAAAATTCGTGCTGCAACTATTCCGCCAAGTCGTCGTGATAACCCCAATGCAGGTGGTGAGTTCCGTATTGGGTGTGACTTTGCCAAGATGGCGCCTGATGATCCGATTGTATTCCCAGGCGTACCAGGCGCGAGCCATTTGCACACGTTTTTTGGCAATGTGTCTGCCGATGCCTATAGCACTAATGACACACTGCGCGCTGCGGGAAACAGTACTTGTGAGGGTGGTATTGCCAACCGTTCTGGTTACTGGATTCCCACGCTCATCAACATGACTACGGGCGCACCTGTGAAGCCGATTGACACCGTGACTTACTATAAATCCCAAGGGTGGCGTGATGCCGAGAATATGACCGCACCGCCTAAAGGGCTACGCATGATTGCAGGTAACGCTAAACCATTGAGCATTGCAGACGCCAATGGCTACATGTTTTGCCAAGACCGCAGGTATGTAAACCAAGCCCCTGATTATGGTGTGGTGTGGCAGGGTAATCACTTAGAGTCATGTGGTGGGTCAGATCAGCGTTTGCGTTTATCAGTGAGCTTCCCTACCTGCTGGGATGGTAAAAACCTGGACAGCCCAGACCATAAATCACACATGGCGCACTACTGTAAAGACGAGTGTGAAGATGCCTCTGGCAATGTGGTAGCCACACCGAATGGTTGCCCTGCATCTCACCCAATTGCGATTCCAGGTGTAACCATTAATGCGGACTTTGCAGACCTCGACCCTAATGCTAAATACCGTTTATCCAGTGACAACTACGACCCAAACTTACCAGGCGGCTACTCATTGCACGGTGACTGGATGAACGGCTGGGACGAGGCCATCATGCAAAGAATCATCGACAACTGCATGAAAAAACATATGGATTGCGGTGGCCCCAATTTGGGTGATGGTCAAGAGTTGTTCGGGTTTTATAACGATTAGGAGTTGCAATGAGCGCACTCAGCAAGATCTTAAGAGATACTGATGGTAGTGGCATTCGTTTATGTGCCCTGGATGCCATTCTGCTCACAGAGTAAGAATAGGAACAGGTGAGTGGACTTGGAATGGATCAGTAGAAAAACCAACTTTTACTCCGAGCATCAGTGTAAAAAGCGGCCACTATGCCGCCAATTTTAAAGCCGAAGATAATTGTTGGTGTACCTATAATGCTGAGCATCCAGATGAATCAAGTCCATTTAAATGTCAGATATGCCACTCGTTTGTAACTGATGGGCGCATTCAGTTTTTAGACGATTGCACGCATGAGCTTAAGGGGCAGACTGTTGATCTGCCAGATTGGGAGTATTAAATGCAATTCTTTTTAGGGTTTTTAGCAGGTGTCGTCGTGACGATTCTCGCTATTGTGATTTTTATTGGGCTGGATAGATTGAATTAAAAAACAGGGCGAGTGCGTTAAATACAGGAATATTTAACGCACCCGTTTTACCTAGTGCGAAGATTGTCAGCCAGTTTTTTACGAGTGGTTTAAAAGGTGTTGTTTTTCAAATGCTCTCTTAGCTTTTTTTCTCCGCCAAGTGTTTTATATTTAAGCCAGTCAGCATCACTTAATTTTATAGAGCGCGTTTTAGCTTTTAATTCATCAGGAACAGGCTTGCGCCCTGCATTTTTTTGGGTTTTTAATCATCGGTAGTATTTTCCAAAATCAGCAATTTATAATCTGCAATCGCCTCTAGACAAGATTGTGCAATTATGTTTTTATCAGGCATGTTATCTAAAAAAATGAAGTTTTTGAAGTGTAGGCCATTATCATAGCAGGCTATTAAACCATGACGCTCATGTTCGACCACCGTCACATTGATGTGGTCAAGTGCTTGCTCTTCAAATTCTTCTCCCTCAATGGCCATCGCTAAAAATCTTGGGTATCTGGTGTGGGTCAGGTAGATGTAATCAGACTCAATTCCCGCCGCTTCTAAGCTCCATAGGAAGCGTGGGAATTGGTTAAATGCGTTGTTGCGTTTGGCGGACATTATTAGTCCGCGCACATAAATGTTTTACCATTTATAGTATATAAAGCGCCTGTTGGTATAAATACTGATCCATGAATATCATGGTGCCAATGACCAGCAGGTAAAATGCAACCTAAAGGCTCACAATTATCAAAAGTATATTTTAGTTGTTGAAATGGGGCTAATTCAGCGTCAAAAGCTTGTTGAATTGTTAATGTTGCCATGATGTCGTTTCCTTTTAATCACCTGATTCTGCGGTGTGCCAGTTGCAGTTCGTTACTGCATGTTTCACATTATACACCTATTTTAATTAATGTCAATACTTATTTTAAAAATATTTAAAATAATTAGTGCCAAATCGCGCGATAATTAGTGCCAAATCGCGCGGCAACTTACAATATTGTTGGCTTAGAAGTAGGCTATCGCTTGATTCCGTTAGTTGATCAAGCACAAGGTGGTGATTTGCTCAAACGCATAAAAGGCATACGCAAAAAATTTGCCCAAGAAGTTGGGTTTTTGGCGCCCACAGTGCACATTCGGGACAATCTTGAGCTCAGGCCAAACCATTATCGCATTACCCTTAAAGGGGTTGAAGTTGCTACTGGCGAGTCCAACTTTGGTCAATTTCTTGCCATCGACCCTGGCACTGTCACGGGTGCACTTGAGGGTATTAAAACAACCGACCCTGCATTTGGTTTACCTGCTGTCTGGGTAGACTCCAATACCCGTGATCACGCACAAAACTTAGGCTATACCGTTGTCGATGCAGGCACTGTCATTGCAACACACCTAAATCACATGATCTCTATGCATGCCGCAGAATTATTAGGTCGCGAAGAAGTACAAAAACTGCTTGATCATATCAGCAAAGAATCACCCAAAATGATTGAGGATCTCGTCCCTAAACATATGTCCTTGTCTTTATTGCAAAAAGTGCTGCAAAACTTGCTGACTGAAGGGGTGCATATTCGCGACATGCGTACAATCTTAGAAACACTGTCAGAGTATGCGCCACAAACGCAAGATGCTAACGAACTCACCGCATTTGTGCGCATTCGCCTTGGCCGCGCGATCGTGCAAGACTTATTCCCAATAGGAAATGAAGTCACCGCCATGACTTTAGATAGTCAACTTGAACGCTTGTTGCTTCAAGCAGTACAAAATAACAACAGCACTGCCATCGAACCAGGCATTGCCGAAACCTTGTCTAGAGAAGCTGAATTGGCTGCAAAACAACAGGAACAAATGGGATTAACCCCTGTACTACTTGTACCTGCGCCATTACGCGTTGCATTATCCAAATTTTTACGCCGTTCCGTTCCACATCTTCGCGTGTTATCACACGAAGAATTACCTGATTCAAAAACCATACGTGTCACTAGTCTCATTGGAGGTCAAGCATGAACATTAAACGATTTTTCGGAAAAAACTCACGCGAAGCGTTAACCATGGCAAAAAAAGCACTGGGAGAAGATGCAGTGATCGTCTCCAACCGCTCCGTAAGTGGCGGCATTGAAATCATGGCCATTAGCGAATCTGAGATGCATGCCATGGCAACGAATGAGAGCGTGCAACACGCTGCGTCACATCAAATGCATACGTCAAATAATCTACTTGAAGATGCAAATACATTAGATCTGGATGGTGATGACTATCAGGATGCACCCACCCTACTGTCTATTTTGAACCAAAATAAAGCTGGGGCAAAAACACCCAAAGCAATACAAAAATCCATCGTTGAACCAGCAGAAATCGCAACAGCTGCGCCACAACGCAATGATTTTATGTTTAAGACGGAGCAGTCTAATCATACGTCTAACCAAGAACTGACTGAAAAAATCAATTTCATGCTAAATGAAATGCGCAATATGCGTAGCAGAATGGAGTCGCAACTCACAGCCATGACTTGGAGCAACCATTTACAAAACAATCCAGTAAAATCCAAAATTTTAAGCACTTTATTGGCAGCGAACTTTAGTGCTTCCTTATCCAGGCAATTGGCAGAGAAAATGCCAAACGATCTAGAACTTGGCAAAGCCACCACTTGGGTCAAGAATGTTTTGGCTAACAACATGCATACCATCCAAGATGAGAGCGAGTTGCTTAATCAAGGAGGTGTATTTGCCTTGGTTGGGCCAACAGGCGTAGGCAAAACCACAACCACTGCAAAACTAGCAGCACGTTATGTGATGAAGCATGGCACCCAAAAACTGGGGCTTATCACTACGGATGGCTACAGAATTGGCGGGCATGAACAACTTAGAATCTACGGTAAAATTTTAGGCGTTATGGTACATGCTGTGAAAGATGAGGCTGATCTAAAAATTGCGCTGAACGAGTTGAGAAATAAACACACGATTCTGATTGACACCGTAGGCGTAAGTCAACGCGATCGCATGGTCACAGAACAAGTGGCCATGCTCACTAACACTAATATCAACATTAAAAAACTGCTTTGCCTAAATGCTACTAGCACAGGCGAAACCCTGTCTGATGTCATCCGCGCCTATAAAGGACGTGCTTTGGATGGTTGCATCATTACCAAGCTGGATGAAGCAGCTTCTATTGGTAATGTGCTTGATGTCATTATTCGTGAAAAAATCAAGCTTTATTACACCACACATGGTCAGCGCGTGCCTGAAGACATGCAATTAGCAAACAAAAAGGATTTGATTTCCAGAGCACTTACCTTGAATCCTAGCAGTTGGCCATTCCAATTTTTAGATGAAGAGTTACCCTTTGTGGTTTCTACCTTACAAACCCAAGCCGAGACAGGCAGATTAATGGGGGTTGGCCATGTCTAAAATAATACAAGATCAAGCAGCTGGCTTACGTAGGATTATGGCAGCACCCGCACCACGGGTCATTTCTATTATCTCTGCGGCCTCTACGCACGACAAATCACGTTTAATGACCAATTTGGCGGCCTCTATCAGCGATCAAGGTAGCAAGATATTAGTAGTACATGCCTCTAAAGAGTCATCTGAATCCTTTTATGGTATCAATACCCTGCCCACCTTGGTCGATACTGTAAATAAAAAGAATCCCTTAGCTAAAGCCATTTATCTTTCACAGTACGGCTTTTCAATTGCAAAGCTGATGCAAAGAAGCCATTTGGACTATATCTTGGATAAACCATCACATGACCAACTGAACGCACTGTTACATAAAATTGCCAATCAATATGAAATGTTATTGGTAGATGCTTCTTTAAACAAACAGCATATGCTGCAGTTAGATCAACTCAATCAAGGTGAAATTATTATTCAGCTCACCCGTCAGGCTGAGTCTATCAAGGATGCCTATTCACTCATCAAAAAAATGTATGGACAGCTGGGCAGACGTAGCTTTGGCATT
>DHYP01000020.1:91224-98695 GCA_002414145.1 Methylophilaceae bacterium UBA5127
CAAACGATGCCACAGAACAACAGGCACAAACAGTTTTTAACAATATTTCTGCCGTTTCAAAGCGCTATATGATGATTGATTTAGAGTTCTTTGGTGCCATTCCTAATGACGACTATGTCAGCAAAGCAACACAGTTAGGACGCTCAGTTGTAGAAGCATTTCCATTGGCGACTGCATCCACGGCATTCAAAAAAATGGCGCTTAAATTAGATTACAAACAAGCACCTATTCACAACTTTAAAGAGGCTGCATTTATTTAAGCCAAGGGTTATCTATGTATACAGTCACGGGAAAAAAAGATCAAAAGAGTGAAATGCTTAAACAGCATGCCACTATGGTAAAGAAACTGGCGTATCAACTTAAGGCCAAACTGCCCCCTAGTGTAGAGCTTGATGATTTGATTCAGGCAGGCATGATGGGGCTGTTAGATGCGATTAATCGTTACGAAGATAGTCATGGTGCACAATTTGAAACCTATGCAGTACAAAGAATTCGAGGCTCGATGTTGGACGAGCTCCGAAGTGCAGATTGGTTACCTAGAAGCATACGCAAAAATATGCGTGACATTGAGACTGCCATTACACAATTAGAGCAGCAGTTTAGCCGTCAGCCGAGTGAAAGTGAAATTGCAAAAAAATTGGACATCTCACTAGATGACTATTATGAGACCTTAGCCGACTGCCAAGGTCACCAGCTTGTCTACTATGAAGACTTTCATGATGATGAAGGCGGTGGCGAACATTTTCTTGACCGCTTTTTAAATGACGACAGTCAGGACCCCATTAAAGGCCTACTGGAAAGTGATTTTCGGGATGCGCTAGTAGAATCTATAGAGGCGTTACCTGAGCGCGAAAAGATATTGATGGGACTGTATTATGAGCAAGAGCTTAACTTAAAAGAAATTGGTGCAGTCATGAACGTGTCTGAATCACGAGTATGTCAATTACATAGTCAAGCAATTGCAAGATTACGCGCACACTTGAAAGAAAGAGCATGGACTGGAGTAGTTTAATTGGCTTACTGGTTGCCCTGCTAGCCATTCTGATTGGGCAATCGATAGAAGGTGGGCATATTAGCTCACTGATTCAGCCAGCCGCATTCATCATCGTATTGTTTGGCACTTTTGGTGCAGTGTTAGTGCAATCGAATATCCCTAATTTTAAAGCTGGCATATTGATGCTACGTAATGTTTTTATTACTCCAGTAGATGACCGAATTGAATTAGCTAAGCGTGTAAATCAATGGAGCGTATACGCACGTAAAGAAGGTATTTTTATGCTTGAGAATTATTTAAAGCGTGAAACAGAGCCTTTTATTCGTAAAGGACTACAGTTAATGATCGATGGTACTCCGCCAGATAGAATCAGGGAAATTTGCGCTATTGACGTGCATTTTTATGAAGTACATCAACGAAACGCAGCCAAAATTTGGAGTGCTGCTGGTGGCTATGCTCCTACGATTGGTATTTTGGGTGCAGTGTTAGGCCTCATTCACGTGATGGAAAATTTAACTGACCCAACCAAATTAGGTGGGGGTATTGCCATTGCGTTTGTGGCCACTATTTATGGTGTGGGTTTAGCGAATCTCGTCTTTATCCCCATAGCCAATAAACTCAAAAATCTTATTTCTCATGAAATGATGCGAAGAGAAATGTTAATCAATGCTTGGGTATCGATTGCCAGAGGCGACCACCCCAAAATTGTGGAAGAACGTCTGCAATCTTATCTACATTAACTCAGGGGCATATCCATGATTAGAAGAAGAGCGCTAGATGATGACGATGACAACCCAGACCGTTGGTTGGTTTCGTATGCAGATTTCATTACGTTATTGTTTGCGTTTTTTGTAGTGATGTACGCCGTTTCATCTGTCAATTTAAGTAAATATAATGCACTTACGACTTCCATGGGGACTGCGTTTACAGGTAGCGAGAGTCAAAATAAAAAAGCACCCGAAATCAGTAGCAAGAGTTATGAAAAAAAAACTATGGTTAAGCCACTACCCCTTAGTTATTTATATCAGCAAAAATCGCTACACGAACGCGAAAATATGGCTCAGATGGGATTGGATATTTCCAATAAACTTGCCACACAAATCTCAGATGGTAAACTGCGCGTGATGCAAAATAACAGAGGTGTGCGCATCGATATAAACGATAGCCTATTATTTACTTCTGGTTCAGCAGAACTCGCACCCTCCGCCTTGGAGGTGCTCAATGAAATTACCAACGTCATCAAAACCAACCAACGCTTAATTCAGGTTGAGGGACATACGGATAACACTCCAATTCACAACGCGAGCTTTTTTTCAAATTGGGAGCTCTCAGCAGTACGCGCTACTACCGTAGTCAGAATGTTTAGCGATACAGGCATCGATCCAACACGCTTAAGTGCTGTAGGCTATGGTGCAACACAACCGATAAGTAGTAGTGAAACTGAGTTCGGTCGCGCGAGTAACCGCAGGGTTTCCATCATGATTCTTTATGAAACAAAAAACGAGATTAGCGACAACAACGAGATTAAACCGCAAATGCACTAGTTTAAAATGCATTCGCTTCTGTTTTTTATCACTGTGTTGGCGTGGTTTGCAATGTCGACGCTATTGCAGCATTAAATTGATCTATGGGCATAGGTTTACCAAAGAAATATCCCTGATAACGTCTACATCCATTGGTCAGTAGCAACTCTTTTTGCTCTGCAGTTTCTACACCCTCGGCAATCACGCTAATATACATACTTTGCGCCATGGCAATAATGGTACGTACAATTGTTCTATCATGGCTATCAGTCACAATATCCTGTACAAAGGAACGGTCAATTTTAAGCTGATACAGTGGCAACCGTTTTAAATATTGCAATGATGAGTAGCCAGTACCAAAGTCATCTAATGAGAACTGCACCCCAATTTTACCCAAAGTATTCATATGCTCTACAGTCTCTTCTACGCTATCTAGCAACATACTCTCAGTAAGTTCCAATCTTAAAAACATAGGGTCTATACCATATTTTTTAATACTACTTTCTACCTGCTTAACAAAGTCTGATTGCCTAAATTGCTTAGCACTAATATTCACCGATAAAGTTAATTCCTTTGTAGACTGATGTTGTTGCCATGACTTAATTTGCGCACATGCAGTCTCTATCACCCAAGCCCCAATGGGAATAATTAGACCAGAGTCTTCTGCTAATGGGATAAATTGTGCAGGAGAAATCATGCCTCGTTCCGGATGCATCCAGCGAATCAATCCTTCTGCGCCAAATGGATGCCCCAAATGATCTACTTGCACTTGATAATACAATTGTAGCTGATTTAGACTAATCGCCTTTCTAAGCTCGTTCTCTAATCCAATCAATTGCGTAATGTTTGCCTGCATTTTGGGATCAAAAAAGCAGAAGGTATTGCCACCCGCTTTTTTCGCCTGATACATCGCAATGTCAGACTGCTTTAGCAACTCTTCTGTATCAATCTTCTGTCTGCCAAACAAGGTAATGCCAATACTCGCAGTATTATGATGTTTATGCTTGGCCAAATGGTATGGTTTACTCAGCGAGTTAAGCACCTTATCTGCAACATCTTCTGCTTTCTTAGCTGCTTCAATAATATTTTCACTTAAGTTAATTAATAATATTGCAAACTCATCGCCACTTACGCGCGCCACAACATCCATCACCTGCAAACATGCGCGTAAACGACTAGCAGCTTCAACCAGCAGCATATCTCCCACGTCATGCCCTTGAGAGTCATTAACCACCTTAAACTGGTCAATATCTAGATATAACAACGCAGCATTTAGCCCAGTTTCTTGATTCATTGCCACCGACCGCTTGAGCTGCTCAAGCAGAAATCTGCGATTTGGCATTTGAGTCACTTCATCATAATAGGCCAAATGCTCAATCTTTGAAATTGACTCCTCACGCTCGATTGCAATGCTAATAAGATGTGCGGATTGCTCAATCACCGTTAGATCATAATTATTAGGCATTTTAGATTCGGCGCGATAAACACCTAGCACCCCCAACACTTGTCCAGACAACCCAATAATAGGCTCTCCCCAGCTAGCGCCTATTCCTGATTTTTTTGCTGTTTCACGATACTTGTCCCAATATGGGTGCTCCATGACATTATCGATTACCACGCGCTGTTTCAGAAAAGCAGCCGATCCAACTGTGCCGTTCCCCAAGCTAATTTTGACCTCCTTCAAAGTCTCTTTACAGCTGTCAGATAAACTAGGCGCAGAGATCACATGCAGCAAGTTCTTATTTTTTGGTTTTAGTACAATAAAGCAAAATAGTTCTGGATTGAGTTGCTCTAAACCGCGTGTAATTTCATCAAAGATCTTAGGCAGATTTGTTTCTCTCACCACCAATTCGAGCATTCTGCTTTTGAATTTTTCATAGTTGACTGACTTCTTAAGCTCAGAAACATCTTGCGCAAAGCCCACAGTACCGACTACTTTATCATTTACAATCACTGGTGATTTAAAGGTCTCATACCAACGTGGGTGCCCAGAAATTTCTATGATCTCATCATTCACGGCGGTCGCCTGCTGATCCATCACAAACTTATCTTGCTTAATATAAACGTTAGCGTACTCTGGCGACCAAAAATCTAGATCCGTTTTACCAACGACCTCATCTAGGCTCTGCGCTTCAACAGCGTCTAAAAACACTTTGTTCACAGTTAAAAAGCGACCTTTGGTATCTTTTAACCATACCATAAATGGAAAGTTATCTAACAATGATCTTTGGTAAGCTTCTTTTTGCCTGAGTGCTAAATCAGCCTGTTTCATCTCGGTAATGTCAAACAACGTGACTCGCACCATTGCGTGATTTTCTATAGTATCTGTGTGCGCGCAACTCAATTTCACATCAATGTACTGATTTGCCACATCATTAATCAGCTTTAAGTCAAAAGCCAATTCTTCTTGTACCGATAGCTCCCGTAGCGCGGAAAACTGAATTTGCCATTTTTTTCGATCTTCTAGCACAACAAATCTGGCAAAACGCTCTTTTCCTAAATCTTTACGCTTAATACCTAGAATGGATCTGGCTTTCCAATTAGCTTCTGAAATCATGCCAGACTCGTTCAGTGTCACGTAGCCAATTGGCGCAAACTCATATAAATCCATGTACTGTTCATTGGATTCCACTAGAGACTTTTGTGTTTTTAATAGTTTTTCTTGTGATGTTTTACGTTCAGAGACATCACGCATGACCCCTAAATAATTTGTAAGCTGTTGGCTCTCATTAAATATTGGTTTGACTGTCAGCTCACACCAATACGCACTACCATTTTTACGATAGTATAAAACCTCTCCAAAATACTCTTGCTGATTGTAAATAGCTTGATGTATCTCTTCTATCGTATCTGGGTTAGTTTTTTCGCCATACATAAAACAAGCATTTTCACCAACGACTTCATTCAATGTGTACCCTGTCATTTGAGTATAAGCATCGTTGATAGCAATAACACTGAGTTGTGGGTTAGTTAATACAATGCCTTGGGTTATAGAACGAAATACTACAGAGTCAACATATAAAGCATCTTCCGCTTTTTTACGTTCTGTCACATCGCGCACTAAAACAATATATTGTGTGGTCGTATGCCCGCCTCGTTTAGCATCCACAACCACTTCAAACCAGAACACAACGCCTACCTGTATTTCTACAAAAAACCGTCTCCCAAACGACCTGCCTAGCCTTTTTGCTTCCTCAATACTCAATAAAACTGCATTCAAACCTCCCTCAGGCAGAAACTCTTTTAACGATTGACCTTTAATCGACTCTGAGCCCTTTAATATAATTTCTGAAGTGCTACTATGTACGAGCGTGCAAATGCAATCTGCATCAATTTCAAATAATAAATCTGAAATGGCTCCTGGTTTGGCTTCTAATGCCAAGCTTCCCATTAAGGCAATTTCTGTTAATTGCTTTATCTCAGTAATGTCCTTGATATAGCCTGTCCACAATATGCTACCGTCTGCTTGTCGTTCTGGTGTTGAGCTTCCGTAAAGCCACAATTCCGTACCATCTTTCTGTAGGATGCGCCATTCACACTCCCATACACTCATGTTTTTTGCAGATAATTCAATACTTTCTTCTAACTTTTGAAGGTCTTCAGGATGTGTCATTGCCAACATTTTGGAAGCATCCGCCATCACTTCTTCGGCACGATAACCAAAAATCTGTTCAATCTGATGGCTTGCAAAAGGCATACTGTAGGCACCATCAGGAGCCATACAAAATTGATATACAAATCCGTGCAGGTGTTGTGTAAGTTTATTGAGTAATACTGAGGCGTTGGCTAACGTATGTGAATTAGAACTGTAAGTAGTCTCCATACCCCTCCCTCAACTAATTAAAGTTAAACGGATTTCTACTTAGTTTTGGAGAAAGAGAACTCGCAAATAAACTTACCAATTTCTCAAGATTGCACATTTATCCAAAACAAACGATGTTAGACTTCTTATTTTTCATATTGTCTAAACATACACATTTTGAATGTGTACTAGACGATTTAGTTCAGCATTTATAGTGCTTTTATTTACACTGAATGTCAACGGAGATTGTAAACAATTGTAAATTTTTATACAGAAAGTGGGTCGCGTAGGAAATTTTGTGATTTTGCCTGACCATTTTTGCCATAAACATCGGCTTTACGGGCATTACCCTGTAAATGGCTTAACAATTGTTGATTGCGATTGAAGTGTTTGCTGATGAGTATACCGTTGAGACGATTCATTTCTTTGGCTTGCGCAAGCGATTTCTGGAAATTTTTCCAAGCATTTGTCAATGCTGGCTTGGCCTGCACATTAAGCCAATCTAACATTCCTTTTTCGTTGGCTTCAAAACCATTTGCAGCAAGTGCGTCATAGCGATTTTTTGCTGCCACGCTCAGCTGTTGTAGCAAAAGCAAGCGCTTATCTACTAAAGCTTCAATTGCATGAATATCTGACAAAATGAGTGCGGACTGTTCGTTTTGTAAATCCGCTAACAAATAGTTGACGAGCTGTGCATCTTGTTCAAAAGTAATGGTTAATTTTGAATTAGACTGGCTCATCAAGCGACCTCTTTTATTTGGTTTTGAGTAAATCTTTTACAGTATCAATTAAACCGTCTGCTACTTTTTCTGAGTCTACTTTAAACTGACCACTGGCAATCGCAGATTTAATTGCATCTACCTTTTCCGCATCAAATACTTCTGTCGTTGATACTTCAGACTGTATGGATTGCAGCTGCACAGATATGGGAGATAAAGTAACGCTATCACTAGACTTCACAGAAGATTGCGACACTTCTCCAGCTGGCGTTGAGGCTGGTTTAGCACTAGAACCTTTGTCTGTCTGAGCCTTATCTAGACCGATATCCACTTTGTTTTTAATTGAATCATTTACTTTCATGGTATTTTCCTTTTCCGCAAAACCTGTAGCACAAAACGCTTCTATAGTGCTTATATCGGCAATGCGCCTGCG
>DHYP01000020.1:98734-100086 GCA_002414145.1 Methylophilaceae bacterium UBA5127
GTTGATAAAACAAAAAGTTATCACACCTTGCTAAAACATTACCTCAACTTTTCCACCTTGTCTAGCAATCCCCGAAATGACTTGCCCGCTAGCTACTTTCACTTGTACCACCTGACCTTCGCCAGCTTTAGAAATCGCTTGCCCTTCAGCAGAAATGGTAAAGCCTTGACCAACCGTGACAATCGTCACAGACTGACCCTGTTGAACAACAGGACTCAGCTTTAGCATGTCTTGTCTAAGCACCATGCCTGCACTCATGGAGTTATTTACAATGCGGCCTACGGCCTGCGAAACTTCTGTAAAGACCCCCACAGGAAACTGTGTCAGATCTCCTTTTTCAAAGATCACATCGCGCTCTGATAGCACTTGACCTTGTACTAATGGCGTCGCGGCCACCAGATATTGTGCATGGACGCGTACAGTTGCCTGCACATACACTGTCCATTTTGGTGAAACACAAGTTGCACCCACATTCGTTTTACCCCATGGTCTACTGCCACTTGGCATAAATACATTAACGTCAGGACATGCGGGCAACTTAAGTCTTGGGTCAAAATTTCCCACTTCTATGCTGACATCCCCTGGATAGCCTTTGGTTTGTACTTCTAGAAATGCGGAAATCTTATTTTGAAGGGCAGTAAGATTTTCAGTTGTTACTGATTGCAGGGCTGTTTTCGCTTTAGCGGGAGCCTCGTCTGCCTTTGCCGCGGAGACAGCAATGCCAATCAGTGCGAAGAGTATGCCTATTAAGTAAAAGTAACGTTGCTGTGATTGTATCAAGTTCATGTGAGCCCTACCTATACACTCTATTGACTATGCATTCTACGTAATCTGCAGTCAAGCAAAGTAAAGAAAAGGATGATTTTTACCCTTTTTCTTCCACAATCAAACTATGCACAATACTTTAGACTTAGCTTCATGATTGTAATTAAAGTGTTTTTCTCATGCGATACGCGGTTGCTTCCGCCTATTAGACAAGATTAAAACTGGAGGTAAGTCATGTTAAATAAATTAGATGCTGCATTCAGTTTCCATCAGACCGCGCTACGAATTCGTAGTCAGCGTCAGGAAATTATTGCCGCAAACATTGCCAATGCCGATACACCCAACTACAAAGCCAGAGACATTGACTTTAAATCGACAATGGCACAGGCGTTATCTGGCGATAAGCAAGATAATAATGTCAACAGTGAAGGCATCAGTAAAACCTCACCATTACATATGAATAGTATTAGCAGCAACAGCGTTGCTGGATCAGGTGAACCACTATTTAGGCCGATCATGCAAGGCAGTGTCGACGGCAATAGCGTTGATATGGATATTGAGCGTAATCAATTTGTAGACAATGGCAT
>DHYP01000057.1:0-291 GCA_002414145.1 Methylophilaceae bacterium UBA5127
ACCGTTTTCATTTGGGTTGACTCCAGATGTGTACCAATCGCCTCACCAGCACTCAGGCGTACCAACACATTAGGCTCACGCCCAGAGGCAATCACGGTATGGGCGCCACTATTAGCCGCGCGTTTAGCCGCTAATATTTTGGTTAGCATGCCTCCCGTGCCTACTTTACTCCCCGCACCGCCTGCCATTTGCTCTAGCTCTGGATTACCCGCTGTTTCAAATTGAATAAACACGGCATTCGTATCTTTACGGGGGTCAGCTGAATACAATCCCTGCTGGTCGGTTAAAATC
>DHYP01000057.1:317-8318 GCA_002414145.1 Methylophilaceae bacterium UBA5127
CAGCTTCTATCAAATTAGCCACCAAGGCTCCTAAAGTATCATTGTCACCAAAGCGGATTTCTTCCGTTACTACCGTATCATTTTCATTAATGATAGGAATGACCTTTAAATCGAGTAGTGTTTTCAAAGTACTACGTGCATTCAGATAACGCTTTCTGTCGGCTAAATCCTCATGGGTAAGCAGTAGTTGTGCCGTATGTAAACCATGCTGCGCAAAACATTGCTCGTACATTTGCACTAAGCCCATTTGACCCACTGCTGCGGCAGCTTGCAACTCATTAATTTCCACTGGACGCTTTTTCCAACCTAAGCGTTGCATACCTTCTGCCACCGCTCCACTTGAAACCAACGCGACTTGTTTACCCTGTTTGACCAGATTGCTAATCTGTAAAGCCCAAGCAGCGATGGCATCACGATCCAAGCCTTCGCCATTATTGGTGACCAAGCTGGAACCAACCTTAACGATTAAGGTTTTACTATTCTGTAACAGAGATACTTTTTGTTGTTTCATGCACTGTTGTTTCTTCTTGTTCAGCCTGTGCTTGCGCACGCACTTGCTCTAAATGCTCCATGATAGCGTACGTCAGCTCTTTACAACCCACGCCGCTAATGGCTGAGATTGCAAACACGCGTCCTTGCCAGCCATACGCCTTTACAAAATCTGCAACTACTTGTTTTGCGTCTGGCACCATATCAATCTTATTCAGCACCAACCAACGTGGTTTATGATAAAGCGCTTCATCGTATTTTTTCAGTTCATTTACAATCGCTTTTGCTTCTTCTACTGGATTTACTGACTCATCAAACGGCGCAATATCTACTAAATGCAGTAATAATGAAGTCCTTGCCAAATGCCGTAAGAACTGGTGTCCTAGACCAGCACCCTCAGCGGCACCTTCAATCAAACCAGGCACATCTGCGATCACAAAACTACGTTCTGCATCTACCCGCACCACGCCTAAATTAGGATGCAAAGTAGTAAATGGGTAATCAGCCACTTTAGGTTTTGCTGCTGAAACTGAACGTATAAACGTAGACTTACCTGCATTAGGCATTCCTAACAACCCCACATCAGCCAGCACTTTTAACTCGAGATACAACTCAAACTCTTCACCAGGCTCACCTTTTGTACATTGACGAGGTGATCGATTAATACTGGATTTAAAGTGAATGTTACCCAAACCACCATTGCCACCCTTGGCAATCATCACCTGTTGACCATCAGTGTTTAAGTCAACCAATGCCTGACCTGTGGCTTTGTCGCTAATCGTAGTGCCCACAGGTACGCGCAGCACCATATCTTCGCCACCCGCACCGTAACAATCAGAACCGCTACCGTTTTGTCCACGTTGCGCTTTAAAGGTGCGCGTGTATCGATAATCGACCAAGGTATTAATATTGCGATCTGCCAATACAAATACAGAGCCACCTTTACCGCCATCTCCGCCATTAGGGCCGCCCATTGGTTCATACTTCTCACGACGAAACGTCGCAACACCGTTGCCACCGTCCCCTGCGTATACTTTAATAGTCGCTTCGTCGATAAATTTCATATATAGAGTGTACCAAATAAAAAAGCCCCATCAAACGATGAGGCTTTAGAAAATCAAATAAACTTAAACAGCAACAATGCTCACGGTATGGCGTTTTAAAGCACCTTTAATTGCAAAAGTGACTTTACCATCAATTTTTGCAAACAAAGTATGATCTTTACCCATACCAACGTTTTCACCCGCATGCATTTTTGTGCCGCGTTGACGCACAATAATACTACCTGCTGAAACCACTGTTTCACCAAATGCTTTTACACCTAGACGTTGTGAGTGTGAGTCGCGACCGTTACGTGAACTACCGCCTGCTTTCTTGTGTGCCATGATTTAATCCTTAGCTAATCTATTTCAACAACTTATTTTGTTAATCAAACTGCTTTATTTAGCAGCAATTGCATCAATTTGAATTTCTGTAAAACTTTGGCGGTGTCCTTGCGTTTTACGGTAATGCTTACGACGACGGAATTTAAAAATCATCACTTTATCAGCACGCCCATGCGAAACAACCGTAGCATTTACTTTAGCACCTGCAACCAAAGGCGCACCTATTGTTGTTTTTTCACCGTCGGCGATTAATAATACTTTATCAATCACCACTTTGCTGCCAACGTCGCCAGCTAATTTCTCAACTTTTAGTTTGTCACCAGCAGCCACTTTGTATTGCTTGCGACCTGTTTTAATTACTGCGTACATAATAAAGCCTTAAACATCATCTTTTAAAGAACTGAGCATTATACGCAATTTTCATAAGAAAGCAAATGTCTTGAGGGGATTTTATGCATTGATTATTACCATAGGTATGCCTCACACGCATGCCACATAGGAACCGACCAAATTAGGAAAATCAAGCTGTCAAAAGCTGAAATGTTCAACCGCGCACTGCAGCTAGCGAATAAAACTAAAGGTCAATCTGCTAAATAGCAAGCCTGATTCTACTGGTCACTAAGGAGGCCGCAGCAGTTCTTGTCTCTACACCTAGCTTGCTGAACACATGCTCCAAATGCTTGTTTACTGTACGTGGGCTGCTACCTAAAATATCTCCAACATCCCGATTGGTTTTGCCCTTAATCGTCCAATAAAGCACTTCTGACTCTCGTTTTGTCAGCTTAAATATAGTCATTAACGCCTCAATTTGCGCGGCATCCGACTCTTCTTGTAACACAATCAGCCATTGCTCATCACTTAAATTAGCAACGCTTAGTTTGAGTTTTTTGGAGTCTTGAATTAACGTTAATGCAGGCATACTTTGCTCGCCTCCCTTTAAGGTAGAAATTTGTTCTATCCACTTTAATATTGCAGGAGGGGTAGCGATACTTGACATAGAGGCTTCCAAGCCAAAGTAATTTTGCATCAACTTTCGCGCTAATGGCGTTTGCCAAACCAATTGGCCATTTGACGGGGTGATTGCCATGGCCGCTTGGCCAAACGCATCCAGCACATTTCTTGCCTGACCCATCATTTTAGCCGTTTGTAAATGCGATGAGATTCTAGCCAACACCTCTTTAGGTCTGATAGGTTTAGTGACATAGTCAGCACCCCCAGCCTGAAACGCAGCCGCCACATGTTCTACCTCAGTTAAGCCCGTCATAAAAACCACAGGAATATGGCTAGTATCCATAGATTCTTTTAGTTTAACGCACACTTGGAAACCATCCATCTCTGGCATGATGGCGTCTAATAGAATAATAGAAGGTTGCATTTCCTTTGCAATCTGCAATGCCTTATATCCACTGTTGGCGACAAGCACAGTAAAGCCTGATTCATTCAATGCATCATGCAAAATCGCCAGATTATCTAACACGTCATCTACAATCAGAACTGTAGCAGAGTGATTCATAGTGCTTATTGGTGATCTCATATCGTATTTTCCACGATGTAATGCTTCATTGCATCAACCTCAAAGTTCTTCACATAAATATTCATCTGTGAAACAAAGGGCGTAAATTCCCCACCTAACTGACTAATCTCATTCAATTGATGATGGATGCCTTTAATATAGCCGTTTTCGATCTGCGAAAGCAACTTTTCTAGATAGTTACGTGGCGGCAACACCGTTTTAGGCGGCGAAAATGTTGTGTTCTGACTCGATAAAGCTGCTTGGGATTCTGCCGGTTCATGTATCCACTCAATCTCAAGACTTGATCCCAGCCAATCAAGTATTTCCTGCACATTTACAGGCTTCACCATAAAATCATCTGTAGAAATACCCGCCGCATTTTCTAAATTTTTATCAAAGGCATTGGCGGAGATAATCGCAATCGGGATTGCCGATTGATACACTTTACGAATCACATAGGAAGCCTCCCAGCCATCCATTACTGGCATAGCTAAATCCATCAATATCGCATCAGGCTTGAATATCTGATAGGCTGCCAGACATTCTTGTCCGTTGGCCGCCTCTCCTAGCTCGAAACCTAAGGGAGTTAGGATATTACAAATAAGCTCGCGATCAACCTCTTCATTATCAACGATTAATATCTTGCGCCGTCTGCCAATATAACCAGTTCTATTAGCCAGTGATGCAGGGGCAACCTCACTCTCTTGATGAATTTGTGGTAAAAACAATCGAATTTGGAAAATCGTTCCCTTACCTTCCACGCTCGTAAAGTTAAGCTCACCGCCCATCAACTCCGTGAGTAGTTTACTAATGGTTAGTCCTAGCCCTGTACCTCCCGTATTAATTTGGTCAGCCGCACTGCCTCTGGCAAATGGCTCAAATATTTTTTCGTACTCATCAGCTTTAATCCCTGGCCCTGTATCCTCAATCTCAATCAATGCGATTTCCCTAGCGTACTGCACACTCAGTTGGATATACCCTTTTTTGGTAAACTTAACTGCGTTACCCATCAAGTTAGCTAGTATTTGTGTGAGCCGTTTTTGATCTCCTTTTACCAATGCTGGAAGCTCACTTAGTACTCTATAGTTAAAATCTAGCCTTTTATTGCGTGCTTGAATTTCAAACATGCTCACAATCTGATCAATGAACTCTGAGAATTTAATAGGCTTAATATCAAATACTATTTTCCCGCTTTCTATTCTTGCAATATCCAGCGTACCCTCTATCAATGATAAAAGATGCTCTCCACTACGTCTGATGACTTTAATTGATTGCTGCTTGTTTTGAGGAATAGATGCATCATCATCCAGTAACTGCGCATAGCCTAGGATACTGTTAAGCGGTGTACGCAGCTCATGACTAATGCCACTAATATAGCGACTTTTTGCCTGATTAGCATGCTCTGCAACCTGACGGGCAAGCTGTAACTCAGCGTCGGTTTGTCGATGCAAATCAATTTCACGTAATAGCAAACCAGTCTGGCGATTAGACTCTTCTTGTGCCACACGCCGACTCTCTCCAGACAACACTAGCCACCACGCCACGATACCACTCGCAAACACTAATGCGGCAAACACTTTTAAATATCCTAAGCGTAACTGCAACAGCACATCAGAGGGTGATTCTTTTAAAATCAATGTGTCATGATAATAAATTAAGCCTATCAATAACCCTAAGAACAACAAGATCATGCTCATCATCAATAGATAAGAAGCAAGCCCACTTTTTAAATACGGCAGCAGTGCCTTAGGCAACAATCTTTTAAGGAAGCTTTCCCATTGTGCGGAAAACTTCGCATGCGGCTTACAAATATCATTACATCTTGCATCTAAGCAGCAACAGAGTGAGCAGATATAGCCTTGATAAGCCGGACAATGTGCCATGTCTTCTGTTTCATATTCACGCTCGCAGATAGAACACTTAGCATGACGCTGACCAAGACTAAAATGATACGGCTTGCGTGCGATGTAATAGCGGCCTTTAGTCAGCCAAGCTATTAATGGAGCGGTCACTAACGCAGTGATTAACGCGATAAAGGCAGAAAAAGCTTGTACTGTCTCGCCCAAAAAGCCCATAAAAGCAGTGATTGAGAGCACAGATGCGATCAACATAGCACCTACGCCGACAGGATTTACATCGTGTAGATAGGCACGTCTAAATTCTATGCCTTTGGGACTCAAGCCTAAGGGTTTGTTAATCACTAAATCAGCCACAACTGCTGTAATCCACGAGATGGCGATATTTGAGTACAAACCGAGCACCTGTTCCAGCGCTTGAAACACGTCAAGCTCCATCAACATCACTGCAATGAGCGCATTAAATACAGCCCAAACCACCCTTCCTGGATGGCTATGAGTTAAACGTGCAAAAAAATTAGACCATGCTAATGAGCCCGCATAAGCATTGGTCATGTTAATCTTAATTTGAGAAACAATGATGAATAGTGCAGTCAAGGCTAAGGCTACTTGTGGAGATGAAAACGTATATCCAAAGCCTAACAAATACATATGCGTTGGATTGACAGCTTCTTCTAGTGGCATCGCACTTTCAATTGCCAAATAGGCTAGCAAAGCCCCTGCGAGCATTTTAACCAAGCCAACCAACACCCAACCAGGTCCAGCAGCCAACACACCGATATGCCAGGCCAATCTATTCTTTTCGGTTTTTTTGGGCATAAATCGCAAATAATCCACCTGCTCACCAATCTGCGTTATCAAGGCAACACCTACTGCTGTAGCGCCGCCAAATAGCAGAAGATTAAAGCCTTGCTGGCCAGATTTTCCGCTATATTCAACTAGCCTAGAAATCACATGCGGATCTTGTACAAAAATTGCGATAAAAGGTAATGTCATTAATAGCAACCAGATAGGCTGGGTTAACATCTGAATTCGACTGATTAATGTCACACCATGTGTCACCAGCGGAATCACGACTAAAGCACTCATCATATAGCCGATATAAAGCGGAATATCTAAAGCCAGCTCTAGTGCGTAAGCCATAATCGCCGCTTCTAACGCAAACAAAATAAAAGTAAAAGAGGCGTACACAAATGACGATACTGTTGAGCCTATGTAGCCAAACCCTGCGCCACGTGTGAGCAAATCCATATCGACACCATATTTTGCAGCATAGTAACTAATGGGAATACCTGTCATAAAAATAATCAGGCTGATGGCAAGAATAGCCCAAAATGCATTAATGAAGCCATAATTCACCGAAATAGTGCCTCCTATGGCCTCCAGCACCAAAAATGAGATTGCACCTAACGCAGTGTTGGAAACACGGAATATGGACCATCGACGAAAAGACGCTGGCGTAAAGCGTAATGCATAATCTTCCAAAGTCTCATTGGCGACCCATGTATTGTAGTCACGGCGCACCTTAACGATACGTTGGGATGGCTCAACTTTATCTTGGATTGATGGATTCAGACTAATGGTATTCAAACGCACTCCCCGCTAAATCATCAGCGTTATTCAGCATGCATAGGTTTATAGCAACAATCATGCCTCGGGTTATAAAGTTACCCAAATATATAGTATCTAATTTAAATTGATTAATCTGTACGCAAAATGACGTACATATCAATCATCATCAAGACGCGATACATCCTAAAGTGAAATTATTCCGACTTAAATGGAAAGAGAATTAGAACAGTGAGAATAAGCTATGCGTATTGACTTAAATGTCTTTGACTAAGCCAAAGCTTAAGGCTGAGAATCTGCGTTATTTGACCTGCTAATAATTTAACTTAACAAGAGATAGCTGCCTGCAATCAACATCAGGCTAGCAATGCAATCTTGCAGGTATTTATCCCACTTAGCGTGCTGTAAACCAAATAGCAAGCCGATTCCGTGCAAAACGACCGTTGCGATTAACATACCGCCCATCACACCTACAATGGAAGAAGAGACTGCAAGCTCCATCCCATGTGCCATCCCATGAAATAGCGCAAATATGGCAGTAATACTTAATTGCAGCGTTTTATGCATTGGTACACTCAATATTAACAGCACACCGATTGCCATCACGCTCGCAGCAATTGCGGTTTCTACGCCCATAAAATAAAAACCTGCCGCTCCCAAAATAGCGCCCAACGCCATTACAGAGACAAACGTGAGCGGCAATTGCCAACGTGCGTTACCCCCCAGTTTAGCAGCCCATAGACCTATACCCAGCATCACCAAGAGATGATCCCACCCTGTCACGGGGTGCATAAATCCAGCATAGGTGCTTTCTAGACCATGGCCTGGGTGAGCTAGCACTTGAGAGGCAAACAAACTTAAAAGTAGCGCGAGTATTAATTTTTTCATGATTTTTCCTTTAAAGCATCAACCCTTGTTTTTCAATAAATTGCACAATTTCTGCTAACCCTTGCCCAGTTTTTAAATTGGTAAAAATAAACGGGCGCTCACCGCGCATACGCTTGGCATCAACAGCCATCACCTCTAATGACGCACCCACCAAGGGCGCAAGATCAATTTTGTTAATCACCAGCAAGTCAGACTTGGTAATACCTGGACCACCCTTACGAGGAATTTTCTCACCTGCGGCCACATCAATCACATAAATGGTTAAATCAGAAAGTTCGGGGCTAAAGGTAGCGGCGAGGTT